>CAZXYZ010000111.1:8636-39218 GCA_964645045.1 uncultured Pirellulaceae bacterium
CGACGTGGGATAGGCTTCCAGCCTGTCGACGTGGGATAGGCTTCCAGCCTGTCGACGTGGGATAGGCTTCCAGCCTGTCGAATCAATGACTTTTCGATTCTCCGGTTTTCACAAATCGCGAATTTGACAGGCTGAAAGCCTATCCCACGCAAGTTCTCCGCAGGGTCAACAGGCACTAAGTTGCAGAACGGATTGGCAATCCGTCCTACATGGTGAATAATCCGGGCTACCCTGCTCGCTTCCAATCACGATGCCCCTCGGGGGAGGCTTTGCGTATGCGACATCTCCAGATCGTGTTCGCCGTCGTCGCCCCGGTTTTGGGGTGCAGCCAACTTGCCGCGGCTGCAGCGCCCCGGGTGGTCTGGTCGGAGGAGGCCGAAAAGGCCGCGACGCCCAGCGGCATGCGTTTCGGCGCCTCCGTTGTCGACGACGCAATGGCCTCCGGCGGCAAGGCTGTGCGCATTCCGCACGACGTTAACGCCAAAGGCTGGAGCGTGGTCTTCAGCGCCCCGCGGATCGAGATGCGCGGGCAGACCCTCTTCACCCTCTGGCTGCGGGCGGAAAACCTGCCGCCTCTGACGCCGGGATTCATGCTGACCCTGGTCGCCCACGACAAGCAGACGGGACAGTGGGCCCACCATCGCCAAACCCGCGTCTATGGCGTCCACCTTCAGACGACGGGCTACACGCCCGTCACCTTGGCTCTCGACGTGCCCTGGACGGCCGAGAGCTACGGCCCGGAAGTGATCCTGCAGTGGGACTCGCCGCCCGACGGAGTCGCACCGGTCATGTATCTGGACAAGGCCGAAATCGCTGTCCCGGTTTTCGACGCCCCGCGGGTACTGGATGTTTCGCCTGCGAAGATACGGTACCAGCCCCGCGAGTTGGTGACTGTCTTGACCGATTTGATCAATCCCACTGCCGTTGCGTTCGAGGGGACGCTGGTGGGCGAGGAGATCCGCGCCGCCGACACGCGCCGGGAGGTTTTCCGAGAGGATCTCCGGCTGGCCGCGGGGGAACGGCGGCAGGTGACGTCGTTATACGCGCTTGGTCCGGAAGAGTACGGGCGTGAAATCGAGGTGCGGTTGCTCGCGGCGGGGCAGACTGTTACCCGCGGGCGAGATTTTTTTGCGGTGTCGCAGCTGCCGCTGTGGGTTGCCGGCGGCGCCAGCGGGGACCGTTCTTACTGGGCGGGCAACAGCGGCGCCGGCAGCTTTTACGTCGGCCCGGCCTCGGGCCAGGATTCGTGGCGCGGCGTGCGGTACTGGAGGAAGCTGCGGCGGATCTATTTCGAGTTCTTCTCCTGGGCGCCGGGTGACATTTCCGATTTGTCCCCCGCGGAGGAGATTTTCCCCGGCGGCGAAGGACGCTTGGCCTACCGCAGCCGCCAGACCATCGTCCAGCAAAACCGGATGCTTCGATCCGTGGGAATGTGGCCGGTCTGCTACATCAACGGGACCTGCTGGGCGGAATCGGGTTACCGGCTGTTCCAGCAGCACCCGGAGTGGTTCTTGTACGACGCCAACGGAGAGATCGGCGGCTACGAAATGGACGGCTGCGAGCGGTATCGCCGCAAGGACGACGCCGAGTTCGACCCGGCCGGCTACGAACATATCTTTTTTCAGGCCTGCTTGAATCATTCCCTGCCTGCGGTCCAGGAATACGTGGCGCGGCAATTCATCGACTGCGGCAAAATCATGGGTTTTGCCGGCGTCCGCCTGGATGTCCGCTACCTGGAGGTCTATCCCGGCGAACGTGATTTCGACGGCCGGGAGGTCGCCGCCACCTATCCGGAGGCGGATCGCATCAGCGCCGCAGCCGTTAAACGCATCAAGGCCCTGGTTCGCAAGGAGCTGCCCGACTTTACGTTCGGCTACAACTGCGCAGCTCCGGAAGAGGTCAAGGACATGCCGGAGACCTTCCGGGAACGTTGCGGGGGCGGGGCGTGGATGCTGGACGAATTGCCCTGTACGTACCAGGAAAGAAGTTCGCCGTATCACGTCTGGAAAACCTACGCGCGCCGGATGATGTCGTGGGGCGACCACGTCAACAAGCTCGGCGGGGTCTACAACCCGTATGACTTCAAACGCGGGAGCCTCGAGGCGCCGATCGACCTGATCTACTCCGCCATCTTCCGCATCATCTGTGGCGGACGCGATTACGGGGGCTGGTACTACAACTCGCGTCAGCCGGTGGGCGACTTCGGCGCGTTCACCACGCGTTTCAGCGAGTACCTGCACAACGCGAACCGCGACTGGATCGCCGAAATCAAGGGGCAGGTGGACGTCACGGCCTCTGCGCCGCTGTGGTGGCAGGACATGTGTTTCTGGAGTTACTCCAGCGACGGCCGCAAGTGCCTGCAGGTCAACCTGGTCAACCCACCCAAGGCCGACGAAGTTATGGAGAATCCCCGCTCGGAGATCAATCCACCGGTGCGGGATATCACGGTCACATGTGCGCCGGCGGACGGACAACGGCCGACTGCCGCCTGGCTGTTGATGAGCGAACCGTGGGAACTGGCCGGGCTGAACCAGGTCCAGGCCGTGAAACTCGATCTGCGTGATGCGGGCGACAGCAAGGTTGCGGTCACCGTGCCCAGTGTGCTGTTCTGGAAGATGGTCGTGTTCGAGTTTTGAAAGGCCGGGAAGATGGTAACCCGCATGAACTCGATACTACGGGGCTTTCACGTGCCCGCGTCTCTCCGAGGCTGTGGCTTTTGCTGTTGGAGTCCAGCCTTTAGGCTGCAAAGCGGGTTGAAAACCCGTGAAAGACAGGCTAAAGCCTGGACTCCAACGAAAGGACTCCCGAAAACCTCACAGCATCGCCGAGACGCGGATGCAGATCTCGGAGAGACCGGCCTACGTGTGGCGAGTCTCCGGATTGTAGCCAGCTTCCGCGTTCTCGCCTTGCTCGCATTGGCGTTGGGTGCCGCCCCCTCCCGGTCCGCCGAGGTGGACTGGATCGGCCCCAATCTGTTGAGCAACCCGGACTTCGAGACCGCCGGCGATCAAGCCCAGCCGGTGGATTGGACGGTCACGGCAACGCCCGCCGGCAGCGCCAAGTTCAGCCTGGACCAGCAGACCTTTCTGGCCGGAGCGTTGGCGCTCAAAGCCGAAGTCCCCAACACCGGCGCGGCGGCGGTGCGATCCAAGCCGGTGTCGGTCGAGGGCGGCCAGTGGTACCTGGTTTCCGTCGGGTACCGGACCGAGGGCTTTGGCGAGCGCGGCAAGTACAGCGGCGTGGACTCGTATGTGGCGGTCACTTGGAATGACGCCGCCGGCAAACAGATCAGTTCGTCGCCCGGGATCAGCTTCCCCTACCACGCCACGGAATGGGACTTGGGCGACCGTTTTGTCCAGGCCCCCGCCGGCGCCGCCCAACTGGTTCTGACCGCGAGCCTGAACAACCACTCCCAGCAGCAGATCGGCAAGAACATCCCGTCGACGTTGTGGCTGGACGGCTGGCAGATTCGTCAGTACACCCCGCCGCCGACCCCGCCGTGGGCCCTGGAAAAGGTCCCGCGCATCGTCGAAGGCGGGCTGAGCACCTCGCGGGCTCAAGCCTACCAGCTGTCCAGCCAGAACATGGCGGGCGGCAAGTGGAGTTCTATCGTCAGCGACCCGCGGGCCACCTACGACTCGGTCATCTCCAGCCCCGCGGGCGTGGGACGAGGCATCATGGCCCATTCGCCCTACTTCACCAACGCGCCTCCCGGTCTGTACCGCGCCCTGTTGCGGTGCAAGGTCGCCGCCAACACGGGCGACCAGGAAGCCGGGGCGCTGGACGTGTTTTCCGAGTTTGCCAGCACGCGGGCTGAACTCCGGCTGACTCCCCAGAACCTTGCAGCGGCCGACACGTACCAGGAGTTTCCGGTGGATTTCGTCCTCCGTACGGCCGGCTACTGGGGCTTTCGGGTTTATACCCAAGGCAACCAACCTTTCACGGCGGACACAGTCAAGATCTTTCCCCTCGCGCTGCTGGAGGACGAGCAATTGCTGGACCTGTATCCCGGCAGTGAAGGCGGGATTCCGGCCGACATCCAGCCGCGCCGTATCACGCATCCCTTCACCGGTCTGCTGGTCGCCGGGGCGTTGTACGACTATTACCGCATCGTGGACGCTCACCACCTGAGCGGGTACGACATGAAGCTGAGGATGGTTCCGATCCGGAAAGGCCGCTCGCAGGTTTACGTCGGCTTCCCTGAAACGGCTCAGGACTTGTTTGACCACAACGTGATCTACCTGTGTGGGGCGGACCTCACGGCGCTTACGCTACGACAGAAGCACATGCTGGCCGAGTACGTGCGGCGCGGCGGCGGGTTGATCGTGTTCGGCGGCCACAAGGCTCTGGACCGGGCGGGATTGCGGGGTTCGCTGCTCGAACAGGTTCTGCCCGTGACGGGCGGCCCGGGCCTTCCGCCGCTGGCGGCCCTGCCCGGCGGCGCGCCACTGGCTCGGGCTACTGCCCACCCCGTCACGCAGTTCGCCGAGTTCAACCCCGCGCCCGTCTGCTTCTATGTGCATGATCTGCAGCCGCGCGTGGACGCGCAGACCGTCATCACGGTTGGCGGCAAACCAGGCCTGGTGGTCGGTACGTGCGGCAAGGGCCGCGTCGCGGTGATCGCGATGACCTGCTTCGGCGCGCCGGCCGAATCGCAGATCCCATTTTGGCAGTGGGACTCGTGGGTCCTGCTGCTGCGCGATTTGGCTTGGTGGGCCGCGGGACAGGACGAGCATTTCGTGGAATGAACGGCATTTTCCATCTAGCGTGGCGTTACTTGGCCTATCACAAGGTCAAAACGGCGGTCCTTGTAGCGGCCGTGGCAACCATTGTCTACCTGCCCGCCGCATTGGATATCGTGGTTCGCCGCAGTGCCGAAGAATTGACGGCTCGCGCTCAAGCCACGCCGCTGCTGGTCGGTGCCAAGGGCAGTCCGCTGGAGTTGGTCCTCAATTCGCTGTACTTCGAGTCCGGCTCACCGCCCACGGCGACCTACGCGGAATTCGAGCGCGTGCAACGGTCGGACCTGGCCCGCGCCATCCCGCTGTACACGCGGTTTCGCGCCGGACGAAGCCCGATCGTCGGCACGACGCTCGACTACTTTGAATTCCGCAAGCTTTCCTTGGCCGAAGGCCGCGCCATGGCGATGCTGGGAGAATGCGTGCTCGGTGCCGCGGCAGCCCGCTCGGCCGGCGTCGATCCGGGAGAAGTCGTCCTTTCATCGCCCGAAAACGTTCTCGATCTGGCGGGCGTCTATCCGCTGAAAATGCACGTCGCCGGAGTGCTCAAGCCCACGGGAACGCCTGATGATCTTGCGGTATTCGTCGATATCAAGACGGCGTGGGTCATCGAAGGTCTGGCTCACGGTCATCAGGATCTGACCCGTCCGGATGCGTCCGCGGGTGTGTTGCGCACCGAAGGCACGAAGATCGTCGCCAACGCCTCGGTGCTGGAGTACAACGAAATCACGCCCCAAAACGTCGCTTCGTTCCATTTCCATGGAGACCCGGCCAAGTTTCCCATCACCAGCGTGATCGTCATCCCGAACGACGCCAAGGCCAAGACGCTCCTGCAGGGCCGTTACCTGGGAGAGAAGGAACCGGTCCAGATTGTCCTCCCGGACGCGGTGATGGACGGCCTGCTGGGCACGATTTTCACCGTCCGCGGCTATGTCCTGGTGGCGGCCATCATCCTAGGCTTGGCGACGCTCGCCACGATGACCCTGGTGTTCGTCCTGTCGCTCCAATTGCGGCGCCGCGAAATGCAGGTGATCGCCAAGATCGGCGGCTCCCGCAGCCAGATCGTTGGTCTCGTGGCCGTCGAGATCCTCGGAGTGCTGGGCGCAGGCGTACTGCTGGCCGCCGCTCTGTCGGCGCTGACCGGCTCGTTCGCGACGACCATGACGCGTTTGTTCGTCTCGCTGCCCAGACGCACGAACTCGCCCAGCGTGATCCTTCGCCACTCACCCGCCATCGCCCACCTCCTTGTCCGTGGCTCTTCCGAGTTCGGCTTCGAGTTCTTCGATGGTGGGCAAGCTGCCTTGGAGGTCGGCGGGCAACGATGCGACGAGCTGGGTGACGTAGCGAGCGACGCCGACAGGCTTGGCCAGGTCGCGCAAGGCGTATTCAGCAACGGTCCGTTTGCGGCTCTTGCAGAGGATCAGGCCGATCGAAGGCTTGTCGTCGGGATGGCGCAACAGGTCGTCGACGGCCGAAAGGTAGAAGTTCATCTTGCCGGCGAACTCAGGCTTGAACGGGCGTGCCTTGAGGTCGATGACGATGAAGCAGCGGAGATGCAGGTGGTAGAACAACAGGTCGATGTAGAAATCTTCTCCGTCTACCTCGAGGTGAACCTGCTGGCCGACGAAGGCGAAGCCGGCGCCCAGTTCCAACAGGAACTTGCGAATGTGGTCCAGCAGGCCCTGTTCCAGTTCCCGTTCGGCGGCATCGGTGCGGAGGGTCAGAAAGTCGAAGTTGTAGGGGTCTTTGACAAGCTGATTGGCCAGATCCGAGTGCGGGGCCGGCAGCGTAGTCTGGAAATTCGTGACAGCCTGACCCTGACGGGCGTACAGGTCGGACTCAATCCACTGCACCAGCATGGGTCGGGACCAGCCATTGGCGATGGTCTGTTCGGCGTACCAGAGGCGTTCGGCGGGGTCTTTGAGCTGTTCGACAAGGACGACGTTGTGACCCCAGGGGATTTCTGCCACAGGCTGCGGCGGAGATTGTCCCACAGCCTGTGGGACAAATTCACCGGGCAATTGTCCCACAGCTTGTGGGACAATTGGAGCCGCCGTCCCATACGCCAGAAAGAAAGCACGCATCCGATACACGTTGGTTCGCGAAAAACCGCCCAGACCTGGAAACGCCCGCTGCAAATCGTCGGCCAGCCGATCAATGACCTTGGCGCCCCATCCCTCCACATGTTGACGGCACACCAGATCGTGCCCGATACCCCAGTAGAGTCCGATCAATTCTCGATTGACCGAAAGGGACGCTTTGACCTGAGCGGAGCGGATGCGGGCCTTGATGTCTTCGAGGAAGATTGGATAGCTGGCCGGCAATTCCCCAGCAGGCTGTGGGAGAACTTCCCGCCCGGGCTGCGCAAGAATCGTTGTCTCGCGATGCTCGCCTTTGGCAGCCGACTTGCGACGACGTTTAGCGGCCATGATTTACCTCCACCAGGACTTTCTCGAACGACGACGCTAAGGCGCGTGTTCCGTCTGCCAGCCAGCGTCACCTTTGGCGGCCGAAGGAACCTCGCCAGCAGGCAACCCGACGGCGATCAATTCCAGTCCGCATAGCAGCGGTTCACCCGCCGTGGCTTGGAATTCGACCCGCAATTGGCCGTCGCTGGCGGCGGAGCGGAACTCTCGCACGACGCCTCGCAACGGACCGCCGGCTGAGGCGGCGATATCGAATGCCTCCAAGACCGGTTTGCCTTGCAGCGAGACGCCGAACACGCGGCCGCCGACGTTGATCGACGTTGGCTCGGCGAAGTACAGACGGACGAAAAACTCGCCGGGCTGCAGGCCCTGCACGGTGATCGCGGACAGGCCCGTCGCTCCGGATGCCACGACCCACGGCCAGCCTTGGCCGCCCTCGATCCGTAGCGAATGCTGGTAGAACAGTTTGGCCGACTCCGGTTCCAAGGTGACCGAGACTGCGGGCGAAGGACCGCCGACGCTGGGGACGTCCAGCCACAACGTTCCGGCGTTGGTCATCCGGTCGCCGGGGGCGCCAAGATTGATGCCGATCCGCTGAATTGGCCCGCCCGTGCCCGTTCCCCAGGCGGTCCATTGCTCGTACGATTCCGGCATGCTGACCATCGCCAGCCCGACCGGCAGCGGATAACTGCACGTACAGCCTTGATAGAAATACGGCACGTTCAGCAGCCCGTTGGCGGGGATGATGCTGTTCGTACAGCCGGAACGTGGCCCGCTGATGTGTACCGTGCCGCTTTCCGCCCGCTTGTCGTAAAAGGCGGCCGTGCCGGACCGCATGGTGTATAGGAAGCCGTAGTCGTTGCCGCCGTCACAACCGTAACTCTTGGGAAACGCGCGCGGCTCAGTCTGCCCGGTTAGGGGATTGATCCGCTGGCCGATCACCGGCTGCGGGGGGCTCCAGACATTCGTCTGCGTCGGCGGGCGATATTGCTCCGGCTGCTTGGCCGTCAGGTCCTCCGGCGGCAGCGTTCCCAGCCGCGAGGTGGCTTCTTCGGCCGTCAGCACACGCCCCGTGTAGACGTCCATATAGTTCGTTCCGGCCAGGCGATAAGGCGGCCGGTCGCCATCAAGCCAGCCCTGCCAGGCTTTGTCATGCGAGATCATGACGCCGTCGATGTACTTCGGCTGCGGCGCGCGTTTGAAGTGTCCGACCGAATCATCAAACCACAGGACGCCCAGCGGCGCGCGAACCCGCTCGTCGGGGCTGGACCAGCCGCCCGTGTAGTTGACGGCACCGGGCAGCGCGCTGTCGCGTCGCAACAGGGCCAACTCGCCGGCCGTGCTGCACTGCGCCTGCGGCCAGCCCGTGCCGCGGACTGCGGCAGCCAGTTTCTCATGCTCCGCTGCCGGCAATTGCAGGCACGCGGTTCCGCCATGGGGCCGGAGCGTGGGGAACACGCGGCGGACGAACTTGCCCCAGTCCGTTGCCTCGCCGGACGGTGTTTCACTGACCACCAGACTGGCCAGATACGGCGGGAATGCGAAACGATCCGGCGGGCCCACCCAGACCGCGATGCGTGTTCCGTACCAGCCTGCCGCATCCCAGCGCCGCCGCAGCCGCTGGCCGCGAGCTTGGTCGGCGTCGATGGCAATCACTGTCAGACGCGACTGATGCATGAGTTCTTCGACCAGCCGTCCGTCGTCCAGACCGCAGACCAGGGCGTAGCCATCGCGCTGGTGCGTTGCCAGCAGGATCTGCTCGGCGGCCTTCGCCGCGGGATCCTGTTGCGGTTCGCTGCCAGTCGGCGCCAGGGCATGCGTCTTCGCTTCCGTCGGACTACCGCCGAACGCGTACAGTTCGCCCTCGCGCGTGACCACAAACAGTTTTCCGTCCGCAGCCAACATGCTGTGAATCGTTCCCCGGACACCGGAGAATCCATCGCCGAATTTCCAGGCTTTGTCGCCCAACGTGATCGTGGACCTTTCCCCTGCCGTGCCGGGGCCGGTGTGCCAGCCGCCTTCATGCCGGTCGCGATTGACTTTGCTGTCGTAGACCGGTACCGACTTCGCCGCATCCTTGGCGTTGTCCGTTTCACCGCGCCGTTGTGGCTTGGCAGCCGCCGTAAACCAGCCGCCGGGATACCGCCCGTCCTTGGGCAAGCTAAACGATTTCAATTCGCCCGTGTTCAAGTCGACCCGCGCCGGCAGGGCCGTCCCGCAGGGTACGATCAATTCGTCGCGATCGATGGCCAGGTATCCCTGCGGCGTCAGACCGCCCAGCGCCTCGGCCGCATGCGGGTGCGTGCCGTACAAGTATCCTGTGCGGTCGTTTCGCCAGACCACCTTGCCCGACTCGGCGTCCAAGGCGACCAGAAAGATGCCTTCGGCCGGCAGAACACCCGCCGCAAAGTAGATCTTGCCGTCCGCCAGCACGGGGCCGCCGCGAACCGGCCAGACGGAAATCAGGCGCCCGTTGCCCAGCAACTTGCGTTCCTCCGGAACCGCGCGGAACTTCCACAACAAGGTTCCCCGATCGGCGGTCACACAGTACAAGTACCCGTCGTCGGAACCGAAGAACACGCGATCCCGCCAGGCGACCGGGGCCCCCCGCACCGGCGCATCCGTGTAGAACCGCCACCGCTCGGCGCCCGTGTCCGTATCCAAGGCGGTGACGCTGTCGTTACGCGACGAGCCGACAAAAAGCGTCTTGCCGAGCACGACCGGTTCATAGCCTGCGTCGAACTGCAAGCGGGGATTCTGGTAAGCCGGCTTCAGCGGCGGCAGTTGCCGCACCCACTGCAAGTGCAACTCGTCGGGCAGCACGATCGGTGCGGCCGCCGTCCGGCCCGCGTCGTACCGCCACGTGGGCCAATCGTCGGCGCCAGCGGCAAGGCCGCACGTGGCAAAGATCAAGGCGGCGAAACGCAACGGCCACGGGTGACGGATTGCGAGATAGAACATGATGGGGCCTCGAATGATTCCAGACGGATTAGTGTGACTCAGTTTCGATGTTCACGGTCCTAGCAGCCAGCTTGCCGCAGAATGCAATGTCACGTTGTCGGGCAAGCCGGGAATGGCATCAGCGGCTAGCGCGACGAGATGCAAGGACGCCCGTGGATGCTCGGCCGCCGCGTCCAAGAGCGCCCGCAACTCACGCTGCCGCGTCTCGGCAAGATCCAGTTCCGCGCACACCTGGATTAACTCCTCGTGTCCCTCCGGATGCCGCGCCAGAAAATCAACTTCGAAGTTCCCCGCCGTGCGCACGTAAGCGATTTCCGCCCCGCGCCGCAGCAACTCCAGAGCCACCGCCGACTCCAGCGCATGCCCCAGATTGGTCCGTCCGGAGCGGTCGAAAACCGGGATCAGGCCGGGATCAACGGGATACGCTTTGCGGGGATTCACCATGCGGCGGCGTTCGGATTCGGACGCAATCGCAACCGTCCGGACCAGGAAGGCGTCTTCGAGGTGGGTTAGGTAGGCGTGCAACGTGTCCTTGGCCACTGGTACGCCCTGCGCTCGCAGGTCGCCATGGAACTTATGCACGCTGAAAGCCCCGCCAGCGTTGCCCAGAAGGTGCCGCACCATCCAGCGTAACGCCACCGGATGAGATACGGCATGACGCTCGACCACGTCGCGCAACAAAGCCGTATCCACGTAGCCTCGCAGCAGTTCGAAACGATCCCGGATCGCCGCGCCCTGGGCCTCGGGAAATCCGCCGTCAACCAGGTACGTTCGCAGTTCCTTGTCCAATGCCGAGCGGGCCGCTTTGGGCAGTCGGCTGGCGGTCCCTGTCGGCTCCCCGCCCCGGTGCCGTAGGAACTCCCGAAAACTAAAGGGCAACACCAGTGCCTCCATCGCTCGCCCGCGCATGCTCGTGGCCACCTCCCGGCTCAGCAAGCGTGCCGAAGACCCCGACAAGAACAACTCCAGGTGCTCCGTGTCCAGCAACCGCCGCGCGAAGGTTTCCCAGCCTGGAACGACCTGGATTTCGTCGAGGAAGAAGACAGCTCGGCGGTTGTCACGCCACTGCGGGTACAGTCGATAGTACTCCTCGACGATCAGATGCAGGTCCGCGGCAGTCATGCCGCCCAGACGTTCGTCTTCGAAGTTGAAATACAGCAGCCCTTCGCGCTTTGTCCCCCCTTCCAGTCGGGCCTTCAGAACTTGCCACAGGAATGTCGTCTTCCCGCCTCGCCGAGGCCCGATCACCGCCACCGCCTTGCCCCGCACGCCGGGAACGTACACGTCCCGCGGTGTGAACGAGGGTGGCTGGGCCGCCAACGCATCGATGATCTTCTGACGCAGGAGTTCTCGCATTTGTCCTTCCAATACGTACGAGTTTGTTGCAATTTATCCTTCCTAAAAGGACAATACAAGATGCAGCCGGCGGGAACCTACCGGAGAACGGGTTCGCCGGCCAAAGCAGAATTCCGGCACCGCTGCACAGTGAAACAATAGCAAACCGGATGCTCAGGCAATATACTCGTCGGCCGAGATCGTTGTATCTGCTGGCCAACCCTCTCCAGGAGAAACAGGATGAATTCGCTCTGGTTGCTACTGGCCGCGATTGCTGGCGCGAATGACGCGCCGGTTCCCTTGCCCGAAGCTCCGGGACTGGCCTACGCGCCGCCGGAGTATCCCGGCGCGGCAGGTGCGCCCCGGATCTCTTGCGACACGCTCGAGGCCGGCCCCGACCAGAGCTTCCTGTTGGTCGGCGAGGGATTGGCTCCGGGCGTCGAGTTGACGGCGTGGGGCATCCATCCGGACTCGGCCGGCGGGCGAGAGATCAAGCCCAAAGTGCAGTCGGCTGTCGGCGGGACGCTGATCGCGACGCTGCCCGAGCGGGCTTACGAGGGGCCCATCGTGGTCTGGGCCAAGAACGAAGCGGGCTACTCCGAACCGGTTGTTCTCAATGCGCCCCAGCCCTGGTGGTGCCAGCCGGACGTCGCGCCGCCGGGCAGCGTGGTGCGTGTATTCGGCCGCTGTTTGGCACAGCCGCCCGGACTGGTCCGGGCCTTCGCCTATCTGGCCCAACCCGGCAAATCCGGCGTGTGGCTCAAAGTCGTCCAGGCCGAAAAGTATCAGCTGCGCGTGATCTTGCCGGAGCAACTCGAAGCCGGCGCGTACCAGCTGTGGTGCCATGCCGGCAATGGCGGGAAATACGGCTGGGGCGGACCAATCACCTTGCACGTGGCCGCTCCACCCGCGAGGATTCCGGCAAAGGAAGTCCCGTTCTCCGGCGGCAACCTTCAAGACACGGTTGACCAACTCGCGGCGGCGGGCGGCGGAACGGTGCAACTGACCGCAGGCGAATTCCCCTTGTCGGGCACCTTGGTTGTTCCCGCCGGCGTTCATGTCCAGGGTGCAGGACGCGACCAGACGGTGTTGGTCGCCCCTTCCGACCCGGCCGCCCGCCTGGTCTCGATCACGGGCAGTGCCTGGAACCAAGGACCGGGCGCAATTCACAGTGTCGGCGACACGATTGTGTACCGCGTACCCTTTCCCAGCGCTGGCACGTGGACGGTGTGGCTGCGTTACGCCACGGAGATGTCCCCGTATAACCTGCCGGGCGTCTCGAAACAGATGACGCTGGCGGTCGCGGACGGCGCGCCGGTGCCGCTGGACAATTTGCCCAACACCGGCAGTTTTGGCACGTTCCGCTGGAGCCGGTCGGCCTCGATCGAGGTGCCGGCGGGGACGCACGAGGCGGTGTGGAAGAACGTCAAAGGCGGCGGGATTCACATCGACGCGTTTGTTTTTGCGAAAAGCCCTGAGTACACCCCAGGCGAAAACCCACTTCCGGTCTCCGGTGCCGAGGCGATCGTCATCCAAGGCGAGGACGTGGCCCGTTTCGAGACCAAAGAGGGTGCGCGGCCCGGCGGGGATCGGGCGGCCGTCTGGCTGGCCGGTGACGAGGCCGGCATTTCGGACCTGACGGTGTGCGGCAGCCCGCGAGTCAATCTGGGGGTGGCGATCCGCAGTCCCCAGTTCCCCAGTTGGATCCACGGGTGCCGGGTGGCCGATGTTGCGGTGCGCGGCTGCGAGGGCAAGCAGGGGGAAAACTGCGGTCTGCGCGTATTTCACGCGGACGGCGCCGCCGTGACGGACAATGAATTGTGGGGCCGAGCGCCGTTGTTCTTGTCGGGCGTGCGGCGCAGCCAGTTTGTCGCGAACCGGCTGGTGGCCCAGACGCTGTGGGGCGGCAACTCGGAAGCCTACATCCTGGGCCGCAACGACACCGTGCGGCAGTGCGTCGTCGAGGACAACGTGTGTGCTTGTCCGCCGGGGACGGAGGCCGGCGGTCCGACCGGCCGGCGTTTGCTGTGGTTATCGACCGGCCGCGGTTCGGTCGATCTGAATTGGATCGCCAACAACCGCGAGGACCGGGCGCGGTTCGGCGGCGTGGCCGGCACCGATCAAAACGTGGGCGAGATGATCTTGTTCGAAGCCTGCGAGCGGATCGCGTACTACGGCCCGCTGGCCGGAGCAGACGGCCGATCCGTCACGCTGCCGGCCACCTTGCCAGTCACGCCGGACGAGCGGCTGGGGAGCGTCAAACGCGAGCAACTGGCTTACGACGGCCACGGCAACGAAACTCCCTTCTGGCCGCCGGACGTGGATCCAGGCACCGCCGAGCCGACGGTCGACGAGTACTTTGTGACCATCCTGCGCGGCCGCGGTCAGGGACAGACACGGCGGGTTCTCGCGCGGCAAGCGGAGACCTACCGCCTGGATCGACCCTGGCGAGTTGCCCCGGCGCCGGGATGTCTGGTCTTGGTTCACACCGCCTACTGGCGGAACCATATCGTCGGCAACCGGGCCGTCGACGGTATGACGGGGATCCAGTTGTGGATCTCGTGCATCGAGAATATCGTCAGCGGGAACGAAGTCCAGCGGATGCGCAAGCCGGGGCTGTACTTGTACGGAAATTGTTCGACCTTGGCCTCGTCCATGCCGTCCACGTGGAACCGGGGTATCGGTCCGCTGTACTTCAATCACATCGAAGGGACACGCTGTGACGGGACCAGTTGCGGGGCGCTGCTGACCAGCGGCGAGATGCACCAACTGCCCGTCGAGTTTCCGCGCTGCCTGGGCAACGTCCTGCGGCACAACTCGTTCGTCCGCAGCCGCGGTGACGGCTTACTGATTACCGGCAACCGTCCGGCCGACGAACCGCAGCCCACCACGGCTATCGTGGGCACCATCGCGGAATTCAACGTCGTCCGCGACGCCTCCGCGGGTTACCATGTCGCCCAATCCGCCGAGGCGACGTTGTTCAGGCGAAACCACGCCTACTTCTGGTATCCCGTCAGTCTCCAGCCCGGCCCCCGCATCGCTTTCCAGATCGATCATCCGCGGGCCACGGCCGTCCTGGAAGTGAACTCGGTGGAAGGGACGCACGGCGTGGGGGACGGCCAAATCGTCCTCGAACAACGTGGGCCTGCCGCGCCGGAAAAGTAGCGAAGGTAGCCCCAACGAACCACCCCTGTAAAGGTCGGAGTTCTCAAGAAAAGCTGGCAGACGATTCAGTTGGAGTACCGCCTTTAGGCTGCCCGGGCGGGCGAAGCCCACCGCCGACACGCTAAAGCGTGGACTCCAACCTATTTGACACCTTTACAGGGGTGCCCCATCGAACTAAGGCGTCAACGAATCACCGCCGAAGATTCGTTGATTCCTTCATTCGTTGGGGAAAAACGCATTTCCCTGGCAAAGCCAATTACCGGGTCGACGGCACGGGGCCGGCCAGTTGCAGATATTCCGTCACGGCCGCGGTATCGCCCGAGCAGATCTGCTCGCACTTCATCCGCAGCACGGGCATTTCGCGGTCGATGAACCGCCGCGCGACGGCTTTCTTGCGGTCGGACTTTTCGGCCTGCCCCAACAGCAGATGCCCCATCATTTCGATCATCGCACAATCGACCAGCCGCTGGCCGGCGACGTCCAGGTATGACGGCGACTGCTTCTTGACGAACAGGATCGCTTCGGCCAAGTGCCGCTTGTTGTCGATCAGCTTCTGCTTCAATTGGATCAGCAGCGGATCGCTGTACTCCTTTTTCTCAAAGTCCGCGATGTAAGTCTCGAACACGCCCGACGCAACGCCGCGGCAGGCGGCGACGACTTGCAGCTGGCTGGTGCCCTCGTAGATCGTCGTGATCCGCGAGTCGCGCAAGTATCGCTCAGCCGGATAATCCCGCATGTAGCCGGAGCCGCCCAGGACTTGAATCGCGTTGCTGGCCACACGGACGCACATTTCGCTGGCATAGTATTTGGCCATCGGCGTCAACATGCCGTTGATCCGTTTCAGCTCCCGGGCCAACTTCTTCCGACGCTTCTCTTCTTCCGGATCCAGTTTCCGCGAACCGAGTTCCAGGACGCGGAGGTTGTTGTTCTCGTGATCGCAAATGCGGCTGGTCTCGTAGGTCAGCGCGCGGCCCGCTTGGATGTCGATACTCATGTCGGTGACCAATTCCGCCACGGCGGGCAGTTTCTCGATGGGTCCGCCGAACTGGTGCCGGGTATGGGCATAAATGCGGGCCAACCGATACGCGGCCTCGGCAATCCCCAGCGACTGGGCGGCAATCCCCACGCGGGCGCCGTTCATCAGGGCCAACACGTAGGTGATCAAGCCGCGTTGCCGTTCGCCCACCAGGCGGGCCGGAGCGTTGGTGTAGACCAGTTCGCAGGTCGGCGAGCCGTGGATGCCCAGCTTCTTCTCCAGGTGCCGCACCTTGACGTGTTCGGAGCGTTCGGAGATGAACAGACTCAAACCGCGCCCGTCGCTGATATGGTGTTCGCTGCGCGCCAGCGTCAGCAGGATCTCGCCGCAGCCGTTGGTAATGAACCGTTTGACGCCGTTCAGCCGCCAGACGCCGTTCTCGTCCAAGTCGGCACGCAGCCTCACGGATTGCAAGTCGCTGCCGGCGTCCGGTTCGGTCAGGACCATGGCGCCGGTTACTTCGCCGCGCGCGAAACGGGGCAGCACTTCGTCCTTGATTTCATCATTGGCAAAGGCGTTCACCGTCTCGGCGATGCCCTGCAGTCCGAACAAGTTCATCAGCGAGCCGTCGGCCCGGCTGATGATCTCGGTGGCGACCGTGTAAATCAGGTTGGGGCAATTCAAGCCGCCGTACTTGTAGGGCAATGTGAAGCCCATCAATTCGGCTTGGGACAAGCGTCTCAGGTTTTCAGCCACCTTGGGATGATACGTCACGGTGCCGTCTTCGTTCAGCGTATTCCCCTCGGCATCCACGTCCTCGGCGTTGGGCGCGACCGTTTCGCCGGCGACCTGGCCGACGATCTCCAGGGCGCGTCGATAGTTGTCGACCGCTTCCTCGACGTCCCGCGCCGCGTACTCCGGACGGGGCTCCGTATCCAGAAAATCATCTTCCTGAATGCGGGCCAATTCGCGCAGATCGATATGATTCAGCAGGAACTGGATGTCTTCGTTGTCGAGGAAGAAGTTCGCCACAATCAATACTCCCAAAATGCCTGATGCGGCCAAGCCGCGTTTATGTCCTGCCTTCACGCCGCGATCGATCGTCGCTTCACGGAGTGCGGCGCCTACCCTGTACTACGAATGCCCGATTTCTTGTTTTCCTGCGAGCATTTTGAACAGGAGAAAACAGAGACAACAGAGAAAGAGCCGGCACTCCGTTTTCTCTGTGTCCTCCTGTTCAATGCGTTGGATTCATTCGATTGCGGCCGAAGGCCGCATTGCTCAACCGCCCGCCGCGGTCCCTTCGGCCGCTTGCGGCCGCTCGCGGAGGCTCTTGATCATCAGCGGAATCACCTGGTTCAAATCGCCGACGATGCCGTAATGGGCCACCGAGTGGATCGGCGCGTTGGGATCCGCGTTGATGGCGATGATCTTGGCCGACTCTTCCATGCCTGCCCGATGCTGGACAGCCCCGCTGATGCCGCAAGCGATGTACAGGGCCGGCCGAACGGTGGTTCCCGTCTGGCCGACCTGATGGTCCTTGCTGATGAAGCCGCCGTCGACGGCCGCACGGCTGGCGCCCACCGCCCCGCCGATGGCCCCCGCCAGTTCGTGAATCAGTTTGAAATTAGCCTTGCTGCCGACTCCGCCGCCGCCGGCCACGATCACGCGGGCGCCCTTCAGATTGACCTTCCGCTCTTCGACGTGCCGCTCGATCAGTTTCAACGGCACATCCGCCGCCGTAAGCGGGACGCGTTCGTCGATGATCTCGCCGGAGCGTTTCGGATCCGGCTCGCTCATCGGCATCACGCCTTCGCGGACGGTGGCCATCTGAGGCCACATGTCGTAGTTGACGATCGTCGCCACGATGTTGCCGCCGAACGCCGGGCGGATCTGGAGGAGCAGATTGGGATGAACCTCCTTCGTCCGGCCGTCGGTCACGTCCTTGATCTGCAGGTCGGTACAGTCCGCCGTCATGCCGGCCCGCACGGATGACGCCACGCGCGGGGCCAAATCGCGGCCCAAGTGCGTCGCGCCGAACAGCACAATTTGAGGCTCGTATTTCTTGGCCAGCTCGGCGAGCACCTTGGAGTACGAGTTCGTCTGGTAGTGACGAAGCTTTTCGTCATTCACGGAATAGACCTTGTCCACACCGTGCGCGATCAGCCGGCGGGACAGGGGCCGGACGTCGGAACCAGGCAGAACGGCCGCAACCGGAACGCCCAATTGGTCGCCGAGCTTGCGGGCTTTGCCACACAATTCCAGCGACACTTCGTTCAGATTCCCGTCTTCCTGCTCGGCAAACACCCACACTTCGCCTTGGCGATTCACTCTGATCATCGTTACCGCTTTCACTTTCCCTAGAAGGCCGTTAACCCAACGTCCGGTCCACAACCAATTCCTGAATCAGCTGCCGGATGCCCGCCTCGGTCGGCGGAATTTCCTTGTAGCCGGACTTGGTTAGCACAATCGACTGGACGCGGTACACCTTGGTCGGCGAGCCGGACAGGCCGCACCGTTCCAGGTCCGCGCCGATCCGGTCCAAATCCCATTGTTCGATCATCAAGCCACGGCTGCGCAAGTCCGCGGCGCGCCGAGCGGCCTCGTCGGTCCGTTCCGCATCCGTTGCGTTGGGCAGCGCTGCCTTGACCTCGGCCGCAAGTTCGCCGTCCACCCGGGCCCGCTTGTACAGCATCACCTTCTTGGCTGCGGGCGGCCGGGGCTCGTTGGCCGTGCCCATCACGGTGACCAGCACCGGCAAGCGGGCCTCGACGATCTCCCAGCCGTGCCCGACGTTGCGGCGGATGACCACCGTGTCTCCCGTCAAGCGGACGACTTCTTCGAGGTAGGTGATCTGCGGCAAATCCAGCTTCTCGGCACATTGCGGTCCGACTTGCGCCGTGTCGCCGTCGATGGCTTGCCGGCCGCAGAACACGAAATCGTACTTGCCGTAAACGCTGCCAACCGTCTTGACCGCCTGAGACAGGATGTAACTGGTCGCCAGCGTATCACTGGCCGCAGCGCGGCGGTCGGTCAACAGGATCGCCCGATCCGCACCGCGGTACAGGCAATCGCGCAGCACATCGGCGGCCTTGGGCGGCCCCATGGTCAAGACCGTGACTTGGCCACCGAATTTTTCTCGGATCTCCAGCGCCGTTTCCAGCGCATTGAGGTCCTCGGGGTTGAAAATCGCCGGCAGGGCGGCACGGTTGACGGTCCCATCGTCTTTCATGGCCTCGGCCGTGATATTGGCCGTGTCCGGGACCTGCTTGACGCAAACAATGCTGTGATACGCCACCGCTGGAGGTTCCTTTTCGCCTTCGTTTCCGGGAATCAAAACGTCGGATTTTTAGCAGGGGGGGCACGAAGGGTCAAGCCCGCTCTCATCTTCCCCGCTTTCCCAAGCACAGCCGGGGAACGCACTAACCCAAGGCTCCGCCTCGGCCAGCCGCAGCGGATTACACCGTGTGCGGTTGGCATTGGCTCGTTTAACCGCGTGGGCAACGCCCCGCGCGAGATACGTCCCCCGGCTGGTTTCCCAATCGCGGGGCGTTGCCCACGCGGTTAAACGAAGCGGCCATCCGGCCGCAGCCAAACGCAGATCCAGAGGTAGCCCCAACGAATGAAGGAATCAACGAATCACAGTCGAAGATTCGTTGATTCCTTCATTCGTTGGGGAAACACGCGCGCAGGAAAACAAGGACTCGGGAACCAGTAATACGAATGTGCCATCCTCAACCGCGCACGGTGTTTCCGACAACAGCAGCGAATTTCCTGAACCACCTATTCTGCCCGCATTCGGTGGCTGCACCTTTTGTTTCACGGGAGCGGACATACGTGGGATAGGCTTCCAGCCTGTCAGGATTGCCCAGGTACGAGCGACTAATCTGCGCCGTTTTCCCATTCGACAGGCTGGAAGCCTATCCCACGATTAAATCAGCAGCCTGCCCGCCCCTACGTGCGGGATGCTTGCGAGAACCTTGCGACGTTCGTAAGATGTTGTGAACGGATAAACGATCGGCGATGTTTCGAGCACCCGCCTGACCGCTTGTCCGGACGGCCTGCGTTCGCCATCGCCGCGCCGCGAGAATTCCGCCGACGGGACTCCGAGAGACAGGAGAGTTGCAGATGAAGATTTTGGAGCGATTTCATCGTGTCACCGGCAGTTTGCAGATCCCGCAACAAAATCCGGCAGCAGTCGCCGTCTTTTCAATTGCGGTGGTCATGGCTGGTTTTTCCTCCGCCGAGGACAAACTGCAATTCAACCGCGACATTCGGTCCATCCTCTCGGACAATTGTTTCTTGTGCCACGGGCCGGACAAGAACCGGCGGGAGGCGGATTTGCGGCTGGATATCCGCGACCAGGCGATGGACCACCAAGCCATTGTTCCCGGCAAGCCGGACGAAAGCGAAGTCGTGGCCCGCATCTACAGTTCCGACGCGGACGTGATCATGCCGCCGCCGGAGTCGAACAAGAAGCTGTCGGACGAGCAAAAGGCGATCATCAAACGCTGGATCGCGGAGGGCGGTGAGTACCAGGGGCATTGGGCGTACGAGCCGCCGGTCAAACCGGCGACGCCGGCCGGAAGCAATGCCATCGACCATCTGGTGGGCGAGCGATTGACGCAAGCGGGACTGCAGATCTCGCCCGAAGCCGACCGCCGCACGCTCGCCCGCAGGCTGTACTTCGATTTGATCGGCCTGCCGCCCAGGCCGGAAGAAGTCGCAGCCTTCGTGGCCGACGCATCGCCCCAAGCTTACGAACAACTGGTGGACAAGTTGCTGGCCTCGCCCCAGTACGGCGAGCGGATGGCGATCCCGTGGCTGGACGTGGTCCGTTTTGCGGACACGATCGGGTATCACTCGGACAATCCGCGGAACGTGTGGCCGTATCGCGACTGGGTGATCCGGGCGTTTAACGAGAACAAGCCGTTCGACCAATTCACGATCGAACAACTGGCCGGCGATCTGCTGCCGGACAGCACACAAGAGCAGAAAGTCGCTTCGTGCTTCAACCGGTTGCTGCTGTCGACCGAGGAAGGCGGGGCGCAGCCGAAGGATTACGAAGCCCGCATGCTGACGGACCGGGTGCGAGCCGTCGGAACGGTGTGGCTTGGCCTGACGCTGGGCTGTTGCCAGTGCCACGACCACAAGTTCGATCCGGCCACGATGCGGGACTTCTATTCGCTGGGCGCTTTTTTCGCCGACATCCAGGAACCCATTATCGGCCGCCGCGAAGACGGTCTGATCGTGGCCAACGACGAGCAGCGGAAGGAACGGGAACGTCTGCAAGCGGCGGTCGCCGAGGTGCAGGCGCAGTTGGATTCTCCGCCCGCGCCCGTCGTGGCCGCTCA
This sequence comes from uncultured Pirellulaceae bacterium, assembly GCA_964645045.1. Classification (GTDB taxonomy): domain Bacteria; phylum Planctomycetota; class Planctomycetia; order Pirellulales; family Pirellulaceae; genus Anammoximicrobium. The sequence continues at coordinate 29,593 of CAZXYZ010000111.1, forward strand.
GGAAGCGTGGGCAGCGCTCGTCGCTGCGGATCTGGCAGGCGACCGCTGGAGCGTCTTGAAGCCGGAGAAAGCGGAGTCGGAAAAGGGGGTAAAACTGACGGTCGATGGCGAGGGCGTCGTTGCGACGGACCGCAATCCCAATGGCGGGGCCGATACCTACCGGCTGACGATCAAGACCAAACTGGCGGGTATCACCGGATTCCGGCTGGACGCCATGGAGCACGCGTCGCTGCCCGCACAAGGACCGGGGCGCGCGGGCAACGGGAACTTTGTGTTGAACGAGGTGTCGGTGACGGCGGGGGACAAACCGTTGGCCATTGCCCGCGCGGCAGCGACGTTCGAGCAGCCCGGGTTTTCCGCCGCCGCGACATTGGACGGGAGCACCGAAAAACTGAACGGTTGGGCGGTGATGGGCGGCACGGGCGTCGCTCAATCCATCGGCTTTGAGCTTGCCGAACCGCTGGGCGGGGGCGAGGAACTAACGCTCGTGTTCGCGCTGCAGCAATTGCACGGCGACAATCACACGCTGGGCCGTTTCCGCTGGGCCGCGACGACGCTGCCCAAGCCGGTCGCGATGCCGCAGGTGGGACTGCCTCCGCCAGACATCGTCAAGATCATCCAGTCCGACCCGGCTCAGCGCGACGACAACCTGAAGAAGCGTTTGGCGGAGTATTTTGGGTCTTGGACGCCGGCGCTGGCTGAGGTGCGGACCAAGCTGGCCGAAGCCAAGAAGGCTCAGGCGGACTTCGAGGCGGCGTTGCCCCGCTGCATCGTCTCTGTCTCGATGAGCAACCCGCGGACGGTTCGCTTCCTGCCCCGCGGCAACTGGATGGACGAGAGCGGCGAGATCATGCGGCCGGCGTTGCCCGCATTCCTGCCGCAACCCAACCTGCCTCAAGACCGTCGCCTCAATCGCCTGGACCTCGCCCGCTGGCTGGTCGCGCGCGACAATCCGTTGACCGCTCGCGTGACGGTGAACCGGCTGTGGAAACAATTCTTCGGGATCGGGCTGTCCAAGGTGCCGGAAGACTTGGGGTCGCAGGGCGAGTGGCCCGTTTATCCCGAGTTGCTGGACTGGCTGGCATGTGAGTTCATGGACCGCGGCTGGGATCTGAAACAGATGGTCCGGACGATCGTGCTCAGTCGCACGTATCGGCAGGTCTCCACGGCGTCCCCGTCGTTGCAGGAACGCGATCCGGCCAACCGGACGCTGGCTCGGCAAAGCCGTTTCCGCTTGGACGCGGAATTGGTCCGCGACAACGCGCTGTCCATCGCCGGCCTGCTGGTGCCCAAGATCGGCGGCCCGAGCGTCAAGCCGTACCAACCGGAAGGCTACTGGGAGAACCTGAACTTCCCCACGCGGACCTGGGTGGCGGACACGGGCGAGAGCCAATACCGGCGCGGCCTGTACACGTGGTGGCAGCGGTCGTTCTTACACCCCAGCCTGGTGGCCTTCGACGCGCCCAGCCGCGAGGAGTGCGCGGCCGACCGCAACCGGTCGAACATCCCGCAGCAGGCCCTGGTGCTGCTGAACGATCCGACTTATGTCGAAGCGGCTCGGGTGTTTGCCGCGCGGATCTTGAAAGAAGGCGGCAGAGACACGTCAGCCCGGTTGACTTGGGCGTGGCACCAGGCGTTGCAGCGGGCCCCGCGGGAGGATGAGGTCCAAGTGGCTACGGCACTGCTGGAGAAGCACAAAACCCAGTACACGCAAGACGCCCAGGCTGCCGAAGCAGTTTTGAAAGTCGGTCTGGCGCCCGCACCGCAGGACTTGACACCGGCCGAATTGGCCGCCTGGACCAGTGTGGCCCGAGTAATCTTGAATTTGCACGAAACGGTGACACGCAGCTGAGGAAAGGGCTCAGTGACCGATGCGACCCGGACGACGATGCCGGCCCGCCTTGCCACGGAGGTCACTCGCCGGCCGTCTGGTCGTTCGAGACGCCCGTGCTACACATCGTTTTCGCTGAGCGGGTGGATTTTCAAAATATTCTCCGGCAAATGCTCGCCCTTTGCGGAGTGTAGAATAGGAAGTCCTGCACGGAATTTGGTGCCAGAGGTTGTCATGCCTCCCACCGAGGAACAGCGTCACGATGATTTTCTTCGACTCTTCGCCGTGAGCGAGCCGGCGTTGCGGGCCTTCGTGCGCTCACTGGTACCCCGTCGTGGGGATGTGCCAGAGGTGATGCAGGAGGTGGCCGTCGTCTTGTGGCGAAAATTCGGCGAACTGGCGGCGCCCGAGGACTTCCGCAAATGGGCGTTTCGCGTTGCCCGGCTGGAGGCGCTGGCCTGGGCCCGCGACAAGGCTCGTGATCGGCACGTGTTCGACCCCGAGTTGCTGGCCACGTTGGCGGATGCGGCGGAGAGTTCAAGCCTACGGTTGGGAGCCCAGCGCGAGGCATTGGAAGACTGCCTGGGCAAATTGCCCGACGCGCGGCGGGAACTGGTCCTGTCGGCCTACGCCCCCGGTACGAGCATCGAGAAGATGGCGGTTCAAAGAGGGCAGACCCCCATGGCGCTTTACAAGGTGCTGCACCGCATCCGACTGGCCTTGGTGGAATGCACGCGCCGGGCGTTGGCACAGGCGGAGTACGCATGAATCTCGACGAGCAGGCGATGGAGCTGACACGGCGCTACGTCGACGGCCTGGCCTCGGCGGAGGATGCCCGGCAGCTTGCCGAACTTCTGCGGGCCGACGCCGCACGGCGCGACCGATTCTTGGAATACCTCAACATCGATCTTGCCCTGGAGGACTTCGCAGCCGCAGACGTGGCCAGCCGGGCTCCCAGCATCGCGATCGACCGAAGTATTCCGCGGCGATGGCGGGGTGTGTTCGGAGTGGCGGTGGCCGTTGCGTTGATCCTCACGGTGACGATCTGGAGCGTACAGAAGCGTCCGACAGTTGACGTCGACCGTCCCGCCTCATCGTCCGTAGCGGCTGAGGTGTTGGCTGCTGAGCGGGTGCAATGGGTTGGCCAGGGACCTCCGCTCGCGACCGGCACACCTATCAAGGTCGATCGTATCCAGATCGCGCAAGGCAAATTGACGCTGCGGTTGGAGTCGGGCGTGGTTCTCGAACTGCTCGGACCTGCCGATGGCACGTTCGAAACGCCGATGCGGCTTCGGCTGGCCAAGGGGCGAATGAACGCCGACGTGGGCAAGCAGGGGCAAGGATTTACCGTCGCCACCGCCGCCGGCGAGGTGGTCGATCTGGGAACGCGATTCGCCGTGGATGTGTCCGACGAAGGGGAAACGAAGACGGCCGTCTTTTCCGGCCAGGTGCGGATCGATTCGGTCAGCAGCGCGGGCCATCGCGATACGTCATGGCACTTGCGTGAAGGTGAGGCGGTGCGGTTTCGAAAGCGCGAGAAGCCTCGTCGGCTGGCCAGTCTGCTGTTGAGCCCCGCGGGAAGGCTGCAGGCGGAAACGAACCAGTCGAACATCATCGTCGGCGTTTCCGACAACGTAGTCGAGGTCGATTTCCAGCGCTTTTACGGTGTGATTCCCGGCGGAATGGTCGACGGGGCTTCGGCGTACACCGACAATCACAATCAGCGTTGGCGGGCGGTGCCCGGAGGTGTTTTTCCCATGGAATTGCAGGGCGCCGAGCTGATCTGCCCTTTCCAAGCGGACCGGCACGCGTTGGACCTCAAAGTGACGGTCGTGTTGTCGCAGCCCGGAATTGTCTACGTGATGCACGACGTGCGCAAGCCGCCACCGGACTGGCTGGCCAAGGATTTCGTTGACACGGGCCTGCGTCTGCGATCTGGGCCGTGGGCGCCCCGCGGGAAGGTGGTTCAGGGTGTTGCTCCGGATGGAAACGGCAAGTACTTCTTGCACTACTCCGTATGGCGGAAAGAAGTGCCCGTTGCCGGCGCCGTGGAATTGGGCCCGCCGCACCTGCGCGGCCAAGGGGGTCCCAGCGCCATGTACGGTATCGCCGTCAAGCCGCTGCCGAAAGCCGCCGGAAAGACCACAGCTAGACTGGAAGGAACATGATTTCATTCTTCTCTATGGACGCCAACGCAATCAAAGAACCATGAAACCCACGCTCACATTCATCGCCGCCCTGTTGCTCGCGCCGCTGGCCGCGTGCTGCGCCGCCGAACCATCCCAACCGCACAGCAAGCCCAACTTCGTTCTAATCCTCATCGACGACATGCCTTGGTACGGCACCGACGTGCGGATGGATCCCGACCTGCCCGGCTCGGCAATGGCCTTCCGCCACATGCCCAACGTGCAACGTCTCGCCGAGCAGGGCATGACTTTCCAGCATGCCTATGCCGCGGCCGGTATGTGCGCGCCCTCGCGATGTTCCGTTCAGACTGGCATGATGACGGCCCATCACCTTTACAGCGGCAACGGCGGCTTTGGGCCAAAGACGGACGGCAACGTCAAATACCTTACGCGCGGCCGGGATGCCGCACTGCCGTTGATCTGTCCAGAGCCGCAAGGCAATATCCGCTTTCCCTCTATCGGCGACGTCCTCAAGGCCGGAGGCTACACCACCGCGCACTTCGGCAAGTGGCATCTCTACGGCGGCGGGCCGGCCAAGCATGGCTACGACCAGAGCGACGGCGAGACCACCAACAGCTCCTTCCGGCCGGCCAAAGACCCCAAGACCGGCAAGAATGCGTACACCGATGCCGACCCCAAGTACATGTTCAGCCTCACCGACCGCAGCATCACGTTCATGGAGTCCGCCGTCAAGGCGCAACGGCCGTTCTATCTGCAAATCTCGCATTACGCGACACACGCTTTCTATCAATGCCGCCCCGAAACGCTGGCGAAGGTGGAACAGGATCCGGTGTTCCAAAAGGCCACGAACCTCTCATCGAAGGAGCTGCAGACAGCAAAAGTTTGCGCCGCGATGTGTGAAGATCTGGATACGGCCATCGGGCAGGTTCTCAAGATGATGGACGATCTCGGCATCGCGAAGAACACCTATGTGGTCTTCACCTCAGACAACGGCTACAAAGCTTGGAACGAGGGCTATGAGCCGCTGCGCGGCGGAAAATGGTGGCTTTGGGAGGGCGGCATCCGCGTGCCGATGATCGTGCGCGGGCCTGACGTCCCGGCGGGAACGCGCTGCAACGTGAATGTGGTGAACTACGATTTTCTGCCCACGTTTGCGGATCTGGCAGGGGCGACCAGCCACATGCCCAAGGAGGTGGACGGCGCCAGTTTCAAGGCGCTACTGTTCGGCCAGCCGGTGGCTGACAGCTATGTAACCCGCCCGCTGTTCTTCCATTATCCGCACTACCGGGTGGCGCCGCCCGCTTCGGCGCTCATCGCTGGACAGCAGAAGCTCCTGCATTACTACGAATGGCCGGACAAGGAATGGCTCTACAATCTCAACGACGATCTCGGTGAGACGAACAACCTTGCCGCTGCACAGCCGGAAAGGGCTGCACAGATGGCGAAGCAACTCGCGAATCAGATCAAATCGGTTGGCGGCTACTTTCCCAAGCCGAATCCCAAGGCCGATCCCAACGCCGTGATCTACGACCCCGGCAACCTATCAAACCGGGGCGACAGACACGCCCCTGAACTGGTCATCAACGAGGAACGGACAACGCCAAAACGAAATAGGAAATGATGGAATCAACGAAAATGAATCATATCCGCGTACTCATCCTGAGCGCCAGCCTCGCGTTGACCGGCACCGGGCTGGCGGCAGAGGCGAAAGTGGATCATCCGAACATCGTCATCATCCTCGCCGATGACAAGTATTAGCATTTCCAGGAGAACCCACATAAGCTCCAAGAAAGACGCGGAAATTACCGCTAATATCAGCGTTTCCTGAACTGGCAAGGGCTGGCGAAAAACACGGGGAGGCGGGGGCAATTAACTACATCTTGCTACACGGAGTGTCCGCCAGCGATGTCTTGGAGGGCGGGACGGTGCGCCGACGGCACATTGACTTCGGCGGCCTTGATCGGCCAACCGATCTGCACTCCGGCCTCCGCTGACCTCCTCTTGGGACCGTCCGCAAACACGGCGGTTCCGCGGACTCTACTCAACTGCCGCTAATACGACTTGGGATTGGGACTTGACTGGACTCGACCGGAGAAATGAACTGCGCCAAGTCGGCGAGGGAAATCCGCTCCTGCTTCAGACGCGGGTTCCCTTGCACACAGCGGTCGAACGCAAGTGACTCGGGGGCGGTGCCGCACGCCTGGATGGTGCTGTCCCGGTCTCACCGATCGTCTTCGCCACGGCTCATGTGATCGCCATCTCGTCTGGAGTCGCAGCTCACCACGTCAGGGCGACGTCTGCCCGCGCCGGCCCGACCGGAGAGCAGGGCGGACCCGTGCGCGTTGGGCTTGGGTTGGGGACCGAAGGCCCTGATACACAGGGCTCGCTGCCACAGCCGTGGCAAATGCAGATTTGCTTAGTTGGGCCTTGATCGGCAATGCCGACAGATACTCACTCGTCGCGACCACCAGGGCGAAGTCGGCAAGCTTGTGGGCAGCTTCGTCCAGGCTGTGGTAATATAGCGGATACTGAGGCCCCAGATACTCCACCACAGCGGGTAGCGGATTGATGGCCAGGGGGGTATTCCGTACAATGCACTCCGTTACCGTGTTGTTGGCCGAGGCATCAAAGAGGTCCAGAAAGACCACGTTCGCGCTGAGCAATTCATCGTACTGGTCATCTCCCACTCGATCCAACAAGGTCACGGTTTCGTTGCGGACTAGCTTCGACGGGGCCAATCCGAGGTCGTGGCCACCGCCACACTTTAGGAGGGTTTTCTCGTAAGGCACGGAAGGAAGATCGAAGAAGGACTGCACCACGCGCATCCACTGTCCGACATGCAGCAGACGCTTGGCGGGGTTCGCGAGGAACTTGTCCGCCCGGAAATGTCGCTCCGGTGGCGGGGTGTAGCAGGGGTGATAGACCGCGTCGACCGGCACGTCGAGACCGTAGCGGTCCAGGAAGTCCTTCAAGTATCTGGAGAGGGCAAACAGGCCCGCACAGAACGGCAGCGCCGCCTGGAAATGCGGACGCTGCACCAGGTGAGCAACATCGTCCCAAGCGTGTTCCATCCAGTCCGGGTTGCGGGGTACCCCATGCACAAAGCCAACCCACGGTTCGCGTACCGTGCCACCTCGGCCGAACCAGTCATCCACGGAACTCAGGAGCAGAATCCCGGCGGGGCAATGCAGGTGCTCGTAGAGAGCCTCGACCGCGAATCGCCAGCCGTAGCGATGGTAACCCCAAAGGTATGGATTGCGTATTTCGATTTTGCGAGGAAGTTCCGTCATCGATCGCTGACTCACGGAGTGGGACCGCCGACAGGTAACGCAATGTCGCTAATTCTAACGGATGGTCAAACCGATGAAAGGGGAGTCGCGGAATGCTTTCCGAACTAGGCCCGCGGGCGTCGGCTGCTGCACGGTCGCCGGACTTTGGGACGCCGCTTGTGAGCGTGATCACGACCTGCAAAGGCCGCTTGGCCCACCTTCAGGTGACGCTCCCGTTGATGCTGGCCCAACGCTGCGATTTTCCGTTCGAAGTGCTGGTGGTCGACTATGGCTGTCCACAGGGAACTTGGGCGTGGTGCTGCGAGCTAGCCTGTCAGCGTTTGGTGGCTGTCAAAGTCTGTGACGACACGAATATCTTTCATCGCAGCCGTGCCCGAAACTGCGGTGCCGTAGCGGCACGCGGTCGCCTCTTGACCTTTATCGACGCGGACATCCGTCCGTTGGAGGAGTGGCTCGCGCAAGCCGTAACGCCGATTCGTGGCTCGTCGATGGCCTGGTCCGTTGTGAGCCAATTGAAGAACGGCTGGGATTGCGGTGGCACGTGGCTGGTCACCGCTGACCTGTTTCATCGCGTGCGAGGATACGATGAACAACTGCAGGGATGGGGCGAAGAGGATGCCGACTTGTACCGGCGATGCGCCGCGGTTTCCACGGGGATGACCTTTCCGGCCCACCTCTTGCATCCGATTCGACATGGTCATGACGAGCGCGTGGCACACCACAACGAGAAATCGATCGTGCGCAGCCAGGACCAAAACGGCATGTACCTACGCGGGCGAAAAGGGCTCGTAAATCCGAGCGGCTATGGCATCGGCACCATCGACGTTTTCCGCGGCTCTGGTCTGCTCCCCGTGAACTCGACCTGGGTCTTCCGGCCGCGTGCAATGCCGCCGTTGCGGCGTTCCGTTCGCGGTGAAACAGCCCAATCCACCCCCGCTCACAGTGACTGTGGAGTGTAAGTCATGGTTTGGTTGCTCACGTATCTATTGACTGCGATGGGGCTTACGATCCTCATCGTCTGGCCATCGACGGGGCCGTCGGCCTGGGTCCGGGAAAGACTCCTTCGCCGCGTGTTGCCCGCGAAAGGCAAGGAGGTGTTGGATTGCTACATCTGCCTTTCGTTTTGGTCCAGCCTATTGTTGTCGCCGGTCTGGTGGGTGCTCTCGCGGCAGGCTTGGTGTTGGCTGGGATGTTTGATGACCCCGGCTGTGTTCTGGCTGGTATTGCGTCCCGGCGCCGAACCACAATCCGCGTCAACGGAGCCTCCCGGCAATGAGTGAACCGTCGCCAAAACCCACTCCCGAGGTGAAGGGACGGACGACGCTGGTGGGCGAACAGCGCCAGCGGTTGATTCGCGAACGCCAACTGGCCAAGCCGGAACGTTCTCCGCCGAGCCACTGCGGTGGGTGCCCAGGACGGCGGATCGTCAAGTGACGCAAAGACCGCCAAACCACGGCATACTTGGGCGGTTCTCGCACAACGAGGTGACGTTCCGGAGTCGCTGATTCCGTCCGGCCGCGACATGCTGGAGTGGGCTCGATGTACCAATCGCCGGGGCATCCGAGTCGCCACGGTCAAGTTTTTCTGCGGTAGTCCGGTGGTGCGGGTCTTGACAGTGAAGGAAGGGTGGGTAGAATCGGCCGCGTCTGGGTAGCCTCTGGCACCTCGGATGTCACTTCTCTGCTACCGGCTGCCCCGGACGTGATGGAAGCCGCCGCCGGCGCGGGCTGTGCTGTTCCGCGTGGTGGCGGTGGCGTTACCAGGATCGTTGCCATCTTCTCTGGAGGACCCGTTATGGCCACGACGCCGTATCCGCCGTTGGTGACGCCGCCGACCACCATCTGTTCCACCTGCGATGAAGAAGGGAACATCATCGAATGGGAGAGTTCCAGTTCCTGTCCTGCGGGGACGTTCACCAGTCCGGGGGCCTGTGCTGGGACTGGCTGTCCAATGTCTTCGGTGCTGCTCAGTTCCGGGCAGTTCTCGTTCCAGCGGCAACTGCTGGCGATCGACGCGGTAGGCGGCATCGGGTGGTCGTTCGCGTTGCGTTATCTGGCGGGCAGCGGCGTGGACAGTGTGCTGGGCAAAGGGTTCAATTTCCCGCAGGAGATGCGGCTATTCGAGCGGTCGGACGGCCGCATCGACCTGCTGACGCCTGGGACGGGAGTGGAGACGTTCGTGCCCAACGGTTCGGGCGGGTACGCGCCGGAGACCGGGAACAACACGCGTGCTCAACTGCTGCGCAGCGGGAGCGGGGCGGACGACGAGTTCACGCTGATCGCCCACAAGGGAACGCAGACCCGGTTTTACGGGTTCGCCGCGGAGGTGTCTACGCCGGGCCGGCTGAAGAGCATCACG
>CAZXYZ010000112.1:0-39064 GCA_964645045.1 uncultured Pirellulaceae bacterium
AGTGACCGCGGACGCGACGGGCCTGTTCACGTTCACCGTGCAGCGGCCGGCGGCGTTGGCCGACACCGGCGCCGCGACGGAAAACTGGACGGTCTTGGCCGAGGAGCGGTCGGGCTTGTCCCGTGGCTCGGCGACGCAGATTTACGGCGCGCCGGCGGCGGAAGCGTTGCGGTTCGACTTTGGGGTCTACGGCAGCCCGGTGCAGACCTACGGCGCGCCGGTGAAGTCGTTCCTGCAAGTGATTCCGCAGACGACGTACAACGCGACGCGGGGCTACGGCTGGACGTCGCGGGTGGCGGGAGCCTGGCGCAAGGACACGGTCAATGCGGCGACCAGCAGCAACCTGCGGACCGACTTGAACTATGCCAAGGACGCCACGTTCAAGGTCGACTTGCCCAACGGATCGTACAACGTCCGCATCTACCACTCGAATCCGATGTACTACGGCACGGTGCCTTACATTGCGGACAACTTCAACGTGTACGCGGAGGGCGCGCTGCAATACAACGTGGTTGACATCTCCGCCGGGACATCGGACATCCGGACATTCAGCGTGACCGTCGCCGGCGGCGCGTTGGAGTTGCGGTTCCAAGACCTGGGCGGCCGGGACGGGAACTTCGTGGTGTCGGGGATCGACATTTCCACCGCAGCGCTCCCGGGGGCAGAACTGCTGGCCGCGGGCGATCCGCAGGACGGCGGCGCACCGGCGATCGGCGTGGACATGCTGCAGCCGGTGGTGGCGGAAGCGGCGGCGCGGTGGTCGGCGGCGGGCTTGACGCCGGCCCAGGCGGCGACGCTGGCCAACGTCCAGTACGCCGTGGCCGACTTGGGCGGGGCCTACCTGGGTCTGGCCAACCCGGCCACGAACACGATCCGCATCGACGACGACGCGGCGATGATCGGGTGGGCATTAGGGAAGTACGAAGTAGGAAGTGTGAAGGTCGAAAGAATTGCCGTTTCACCCTTCACCCTTCGCCCTTCCAACTTCGGAGTCGATCTACTGACCGTCGTGATGCACGAACTGGGGCATCTGCTGGGGTACGGGCACAGCGACGACGACCATGATCTGATGGCGCCGGTGTTGGCGGCGTCCCCGTTCGGCCGTCCGGCTCTGGACTCTCCGCTCTCGACACTTGACTCGTCCTTGGCTTTCGGTTGTTCCTCCCGTGCCGACGACGTGTTCGCGGACCTGGAGCAACACGGCGGCGCGGCCGGCGGGTCGGAGTTGCTCGAATCCGGTGGCGACGACCTGCTGGCGGCGCTGCCGCTACGGTCGGGCGAGCAGGCGACGGAGTTGAAGATCCCGCGGCGCAGCCGGATGGAGCGGTACCAGCGGGAGTTGGACGCTTGGTTTGCCGAATTGGCGGTCGTCGAGGGAGGCAGCGAAGGCTAACCCGGTTGATTCACGGGCCTGTAGCCGCGTTCGCCAGAACGCGGGCCGAGTCAAACGGTTACGCCCGCGTTCTGGCGAACGCGGCTACGACGGGGTGGACAGCGAGAGGACGAATGGGAGGGCCCGGACCAGCGGAATGGCAGAAATCGGGGCTGTCAAAAGGCGGCAAATGTCCTACAATCTGGGCAGTTTGTATGCAACTCCCCCGGCTCTGCCTCGATCTTCCGCTCCAAAATTAAGGGACCCGCGTTCATGGCAAAGGATTTGTACGCTCCGCGCACGCAGTGTTTGTGGACGGCCTTGGCTCTCGTGGCTGCGGCCGTAATCACGGCCGGATGTGGCAAAAAAGAGGAGGGACCGGTAACGGCGGCCAGCGGCAAGTTCGAGGTTGCCGACGACACGGCGCCGGCAACTGGCTCGGCCCCCTCGTCTCAGGAGTCCATCCCCGCGGCGGCGGACGCTGAGGGGACAAAAGCGGTTTCGGGTGATCCCGCCATGCCTGGCGCCCCCACGGGCGACGTTCCCACCCCACCGATCACGCCGCCGATCGACGGGACGCTTGGCGGCGCCAAGGGCTATCCGGTGCCGGAGGGCAAAGATGCCCTGCTGGCGTTCCTGAAACAGCTGCAACGCCAACAGCCGAAGGGCCAGACACAGCAGGAACTGTTGGACGACTTCCGAGCCATGCATTCGGCCCGCATCCAGGCGGCCGACAAGCTGTTGAAGGCGTCCCCGGAGAAGCAATACCGCGTGGCTGCAACTCAGGCCAGACTGGATGCCATGCGAGCGCTGGCAAGGCTGGGGGACCGCCAAGCGGAAAAGGACCTGAACGGGTACGCCCGGACGGTCTCGCAGGATCCGGATGCGGAGATCGCCAACCTGGGCCGGCTGATGCTCTTTGGCATGTCTCTGGAGACGCTCGGCGGCGGCGAAATGACCGACGTTCAACCCTTGGTAGCCGAACTGAAGAAGCTGATCGCCGACCAGCCCAACGCTCCGGGCGTGTTTATGCTCGCCCGGCAGGCCGCCGCAATGTTGCAGCAGTTAGGGCACAAAGACGCGGCCGCCGTAGCTTATCAAACCATCGGCAACGCTTACAAAGATAGTCAAGACCCGCAAATCGCGGCCGAAGTCCGGTCGATGCTAGAACAGGCTGCGGTACAAGCTCAAGAGGCGGAGCTGGACTTGGACGGGAAGCTGCGCTCGCTGCTGACCGGGCAACCCAACAGCGCCTCACCGGTGCTGGAGGTGCTGAAGACCCTGCTGGGCGGCCCGTCGCCCGGCGAATACGCCTTGAATGTGGTTTCCCAGGTCGCTCAGCTGCTGGAAATCTCGGGGAACTACCAGGAAGCGGCCGAGGCCTTTACCCTGTTGGAGACCAAGTACAAGGACCATCCAGATCAGGCCGTGGCCAAGCAGGCAACCGCCCGGGCAGAGAACGGCCGCCGCCGTTCGGCCTTGATCGGTCAGCCGTTCACCGTGGACGGCGTCCAGGCGGACGGTTCGCCGTTCGATTGGGGCAAGTACCAGGGTAAAGTCGTGCTGGTCGATTTCTGGGCCACGTGGTGCCGCCCGTGCTTGGAGGAGATTCCCAACATCGACGCCAACTACAAGAAGTACAAGGCCCAAGGCTTCGAGGTGGTCGGCGTCAACTTGGACGATGACCCGCAGACCGTGGTGCGCTTTCTGGAGGTCCAACCGTTGCCTTGGACGACGGTGGTCAGCTCTGACCAGAACGCCTTGGGCTTCGATCATCCGCTGGCCGTCAAATGCGGCATCGACGCGATTCCGTTCATCGTGCTGCTGGACCGCGACGGCAAAGTCAACGCGTTGCACGTGCGGGGCGAGAAACTGGACCAGAAGCTGGCGGAACTGCTGGGTCCGGCCGCTGCACCGGCCGCTCCGGCAGTCCCCGCCGCAGCGCCGGCAGTTCCGGCCGGCAAGCCCGCCGCCGAGGCGCCCAAAGCTGGTGGCTAGTTTGGTGCGGTCACCTAACTCTCGCTGGAGTGTACCCTTCAGCGTGTGGATTGGCCCAAACGTTGCAGACCCCCCGGCGAACGGTGGGCGTCAGCCCATCGGTGCATTGTCTCGGCGGCCACTATTTCGACCGTCTGCTGATTTCACCGAAAGTGATCTTACGAACCCTCATGCAAATGTGTGGGCATGCGCAAGACCGGCGGGCTTACGCCGGCCGTTCGCCTCTCGGTACGCAACGACTGGGGTGGAGCGGGCAGAGCCCGCTCGGCACGCTAAAGCGTGGACTCCAACACGCAAAACCTATTGCGCGGGTGCTTCGTCCTCGCTGATCGTCACGCTGTCCATCTTATCGCCTTGACGGATCGCGTTCACGACGTCCTGGCCTTCGACCACGCGGCCAAACACGGAATGCTTGCCGTTCAGGTGCGGGCAAGCTACGTGGGTGATGAAGAATTGTGACCCGTTGGTGTTCGGTCCGGCGTTGGCCATCGACAGGACTCCGGGTCCGTCATGCTTCAATTCGGGATGGAATTCATCGTTGAAGCGATAGCCGGGGCCGCCGCGGCCGTTGCCTTCCGGACAGCCGGTCTGGATCATGAAATCGGCGATCACGCGGTGGAACTTCAGACCGTTGTAAAAGCCTTTGTTGGCCAAGGTGACGAAGTTGGCAACGGTCTTCGGTGTCTTGTCAGCGAACAGTTTAATCTTTATAGTTCCCCGGGTGGTTTGGATCGTCGCAGTCGTCATGTCGATTCCTTGCTTGTGCTTGGTTTTGAGTTGGAAAGACGGCAGCATAACTGATTGGGCCGCCGGCGCTAACCGGCCCAGCGGCGGTTCTCGTCGACAAGGGTAGTTTCGAAGACAACGGAACAACGGAGGGATACGCCATGGCAGAACAATTTTCGGGAAACGCTACCAAGTCGCTGGTGGATGCGTTCTTTCATGCTCGCGACCAGCAGCTGCTGGATGAATTCCGTCAACGCCTGGAGAAGAAGGACCGCCGGGCCCAATTGGCCGCCGTGTGCGGCGTCCACGACGAGGCGGCGCTGGACCGGCTGATCGCATTGAACATCAGTCCCGAGGCGCTGGCGGCCATCCGCGTGGTTCCGTTGGTGCAAGTCGCCTGGTCTGACGGCAGCGTCAGTCCCGAAGAACGAGCCGCCATCATCCAGGCGGCTAAAGACGCCGGCATCCAGTCCCAAGACGGCCACTATCCGCTGCTGGAACACTGGCTGAACGAAAATCCCGGCCGGGAGATGCTCGAGGCTTGGGAGCATTACATCCAGAGTCTGTGCAAGCAACTGACGCCGGAAGAAGTCGTCAAGCTGAAGAAGGAGACGCTGGAGCTGACCAACAAAGTTGCCGAAGCCGCCGGTGGCGGGTTGTTGGGGCTGCGCAGCAAGGTCTCCAAGTCCGAGCGTGCGATGATCGACAAATTGGAAAAGGCGTTTGGGTAATTGGACTGACTTACTCTAGTTCCCTCTCCCTCTGGGAGAGAGTTAGGGTGAGGCGTTAGAACTCCTACTCTTGCTGCGGAGATTGTCATCATGCGTAGTGCCCTCGTGACTTTGACCGTTGCCGTCTGCAGTTCGTTCGCATTGGCCTCGCAGCTTCCCGCAGCCGAAACGTCGGACGGGGTCTGCCAGTTGGTCCCCGCCGGCGGCAAGGCCGGTTCGCTGGAGGGCTGGCAATCCTATCATCAGGACGGCGCCAAGACGGCCGATGTGTGGTCGCTGGACGCCCAGGGCGTCTTGCATTGTCAGGGCCGGCCGCTGGGCTATCTGTTTACCGAACAGGTTTATGGCAACTTTGTCTTGGAACTCGACTGGCGCTGGCCGCCGGGCAAGGAGCCGGGAAAAGGCGGCGTGCTGATCCGCACCACAGGCCCGGATAAAATCTGGCCCAAGAGTTTGGAGGCCCAGATCAACGCCGGCGACGCGGGCGATTTCTGGGGCTTGGACGGCTATCCATTGAACGGCCCGGCGGACCGCAAAACAAACCTCGAACACCCGCAGTTCGGCAAGTTGACCAACGTCAAGAAGTCGGCGGCGGTGGAAAAGCCGGCGGGCCAGTGGAATCACTACAGGATTGTCGCCGACGGGCCCGTGGTTACGCTGGAAATCAACGGCCAGACGGTGAACCGCGCCACCGCGTGCGGAACGGCGCCCGGCAAGATCGTCCTGACCGCCGAAGGTTCGCCCATCGAATTCCGCAACGTCGTACTGCGGCGAGTGCTCCCATAAGCTGTCCCAGGGCCGACAACGCCGATCGTTGCGAAGGCCGATTGGCAGAAAAATGGGTGGCAAAATAATGAATCGTTGAAGCGCAAACAACCTCCCATTTTTTTGCCATCAATCTTTCTGCCCTCCCCAAAGAACGAAATGAGCTGCGAATTCTACCGATGCTCACGCTTTGCCAGCCCAGACCGACCCTCGACAAGGAGCAAAGATCATGCCGACTGCACCCTCGCTGACCCGCAGGGATTTTGTCAAGACGGTGAGCGCCGCCGGAACCACACTGTTGGCTGCATCGCCGCTCCGAGCGGCGGAAGCTACTAAGGGCGTGACGTTGGCCGTCCTCGGGGCCGCGCACATGCATACCCCGATGTTCCTGCAGATCCTGCAAACACGCGAAGACGTCAAGATCGCTTACGTCTGGGACCACGACGCGGCGCGCGCCGAGAAGCACGCCGCCGAGTGCGGGGCCAAGACGGCGAAAACGGCCGCCGACATTCTGGGCGATGCGGCCGTCGCTGGCGTCGTGATCCTCTCGGAAACCAGCCTGCACGCAGAACTGGCTACCGCCGCGGCCCGCGCGGGCAAGCACCTGTTCGTCGAAAAGCCGCTCGGGGTGGGAACCAAAGATGCCTCCGAGATTGCCGCTGCGATCGAAAAAGCCGGCGTGCTGTTCAATACGGGCTACCATCTGCGCACGGTGTCTCGGAACATCTTCATCAAGGAGAACGTGGCCCAAGGCAACTTGGGGCAGATCGTCCGCGTCCAGGCGTCGTTCTGCAACGACTGCGTCCTGCTGGGCGACTTTGACAACGAATTGAAGTGGACGGTTGATCCCAAGTGGGGAGCGCTGGGCGGTTTTGCCGACATCGGGACGCACGCCTTGGACTTGCTGATGTGGCTGATGGGCGATGTCGAAGCCGTGTCGGCGGACCTGCGGTCGGTGACCGGCCGATACCCGAATTGCGACGAATCCGGACAGGGCCTGTTGCGGTTCAAGAACGGGGTGAACGGAACGATTTCCGCCGGCTGGGTCGAGCCTGAGAATCCCGTCAGCCTGCTGGTCGCCGGCACCGAAGGCCATGCGGTGGTGTTGAACGACCGGTTGTACCTCCGCACCAAGAAAGTCCCGGGAGCGGACGGAACTCGTCCCTGGATGAAGCTGGCACCGCCGCTGGACCATCCCCTGCTGCAATTTGTCAGCGCCATCGCCGGCCAAAAGGACCTGCCCCTGGTGACCGCGCGGGAAGCCGCCGCCCGCGTCCGGGTCATGGAGGCTTTGTACCAGTCCGCACGCGAACGCAAGTGGGTGACGGTGGGATAAGTATTAGAGTTTGTCGCCTTTCGCTCCGCGAAAGGGCGCGTTCTTTCGCGGAGCGAAAGACGACATTCACAGCGGCCGGACGACGGACGTGCTGCGCCAATAGTCGAACAGCGTTTGGACGGACAACACCCCGCCGCCCAGGCCGCTCTTGTTGACGCCGCCGTAGGGCACGCCGTGCGGGAACAAGTTGTGGGCGTTGATCCAGCTGTTGCCCGCAACCAGGGATTCGGCGACCCGAGCGGCGCGGGTCAAGTCACTGGTCCAGACGCTGTTGGCCAGGCCGTAGTCGGACTGGTTGGCCAGGCAGATTGCCTCGTCTTCGTCGGCAAACGGCGCCAGGTACGCGACGGGGCCGAATATCTCTTCGCGGGCCGCGACATTGTCCAGCGACCCCGCCAGCAGAGCCGGCTTGACGTAGAATCCGTCGCGTCCGGCAACTTCCGCCGGACCGCCTGCCAGGACCAGTTCCGCCCCTTCCTCTTGGCCGCGTTGCAGATAGCCCAACACCCGCTGCCGCTGCTTGTCGCTGACCACCGGCCCCATCTGGGTCCTCCGGTCCAATTGGTATCCCACGATGACTTGTTGCAAGCGCTCGGCGGCGGCGGACACAAACCGGTCGTAGATCGGCCGGTGGATCAGCCACCGCGTGGCGTCGCAGCAGACCTGGCCGGTGTGGAATGTGATGGCCTGCGCCAGTTTCTCGACCGTCTGCGGCAGATCGACGTCGTCGAACACAACGGCGGCCCCCTTGCCGCCCAGCTCCAGTTTAACCGGCACCAGGTTCCGGCCGCACGCCTCGGCCACCAGGCGGCCCACCTCCGGCGAACCGGTGAACGACATCCGCTTCACGCCGGGATGCGCGGCCAAGGCGGCTCCAGCCACTTCGCCCAGTCCGGGCACCACATTGATCACGCCATCCGGGATGCCGGCTTCCTTGGCTAACAGCCCCAGGTAAATCGTCGACAGCGGCGTGTCCTCGGCGGGCTTGATCACGACGGTATTGCCAGCGGCCAACGCCGGCGCGATGCCCCAGCCGGCCAGCAGGATCGGGAAGTTCCAGGGAAAGATGAATCCACACGCTCCCCACGGAGCCCGCACCGTCCAGGCTTCGTGCCGGGCCGCCGCCAGCGGACTGCGGTGCTGGATGTGCAGGGCCATGTTCGTGAAATACCGGGTGGTGTCGACGAAGTTCTGTACGTCGGCTTCCGCTTGGGCGTAGACCTTGCCGCAATCCAACGCCTCGATCTGGGCCAGGATCTTCTTGCGCTGCTCGACGGCGTCCGCCAGCCGATGCAGCAAGACGCCGCGGTCGTTCGGCGACAGCTGAGCCCAGCCCGATTTCGCGAACGCATCCTGGGCAGCACGCACGGCGCGGTCGACGTCTTCGGCTTGCAGCGCGCTGACCTCGGCCAACGTTTCGCCGCTTCCCGGGTCACGGGTGACAAAGACTTCCCCGTTCGACGCAGCGGCCTTTTGCCCGCCAATCACACCCGGCAGCGGACCACTGGACAAAAACGCTTTGACTTCCGGCAATAAATCGGCTGGTTTGCTCGCGGCCATCAGAACCCTCCTTTACGTAGCAACGCTAACACAACAACGCCTGCCACAGGATAACGCCACGCGGTCAAGGAAGCACAACGCAGTTCCTGCTTCCCAATCGTTCTGCGATAGCGGCCATCCCGACTTGTTATTGTAGCGGATGTGCGGCAAAAGGCATTAACCCGCGAGGCCAAAACATGATCTTACGCCCGTTCGACGGCCTTGGGCGGGGCCAGGATCGAGTCGGAGGGCGGTTGTCATGAACGCCAACCGAGCCTACCATCGCCTGCTCAGGGCTAGGTAACGGAAGCCGTTGCTTCGAGGCGGTGGAAATAGTGCTCGCAGATTCAATGCACCGATGGGCTGACGCCCACCGTTCGCCGGGATTTCTGCAACGTTTGGGACACGAGACTGCAGGAGAAGCGGAAATGAGCCAGATTGGATTCGAAACACGGCAAGTGGTCGGGGGCGAATCATGCTTGCGGTGGAGTATCGCGCTACTGTGTTTTCTGTGGCAGGACGCGGTCGCGGGAGGGCCTCCGTCCGTGCGTGCGAGCACGGGTCTCGCCGCTGCCGAGAGCGATCAGTACGTGTGGACTTGTACGACGGTGGACAAAAGAACCGGTGAGCCGATCACTGGTGTACACATCTCCTGGGAACTTCGTGGCCCGCATCGAGTCGCTGAAGCCGGAGAGGCGTCCCTGTGGAAGGGACAGTTCGTCTCGGATCGAAACGGCAAGTATGAAGTCCGCATCCCCAAGTCCGTTGTCGATGCTGCCGGGAATTCGGTCGGCATCGAGTACCACCATTTGCGATACCTGCCCAGCCGCCATTCCTCCTGGCCGCTTCGCATCCCCGATGATCCGCTCGGAAAGGGCCTCGACCATCGCCATGCCAAGCTGGAACCAGGCGTCAGCGTGAGCGGGCGCATCGTCCAGCCGGACGGTTCACCAGCCCGCAACGTTCCCGTGATGTTTGCGCGCAGCCGCGACGGGTTCGGCGATTCCAACGGTGGCTACGAGCATGGGTTCTGGACGCGCACGGATGCGGATGGACGCTACGTGTTTTTCACCCGCAACACATGGCCCCAGCGAATTCACTGGTTCCCGGACAGGTACGAAGCCAACTCGCGGGCCCTGACCCAGAGCTTCGGCGAGCAAGAGACGATTCGACTCAAAGCGGGCCTGGCCCTGGCCGGCAAAGTCGTCGACGCGCAGGGCAAGCCACTCGAGGGGATCGTCGTGCAAGCCTCGACCGGCACGCGCGTCCCCTACCTGTTTGCCGCATCCGACGCCGAGGGGGTCTTCCGGTTTTCTCCGCTGCCACCCGGCAGCTACCGTCTCTCACCGGTCCGCAGCTACCACGATCATCGGACGGGTGACTCGCTCTCGGCCCCCTTGCCGTTCCCAATCCCCGCACTCGACTACATCCTGAGCGACGCTACGGCATCCGCGGCGCCAAAGGCCCTGATTCAGGCATCGCCCTTGATCAAAATTCCCGTCGAGGTTGTCGACGGTGAGGGAAACCCGATCAGCAATGCGACGTTGTCGATTGGCGACATGGGGAACTTCATGAACGCGGCGCTGGCCAGACCTGTCGAAGGATCGCCTGGGAGATTCGAGTTCTCGTTCCCGCGCGACCTGTACATCCGCGACTTGGGCTTGCGCCGATCGATGGGAGACGCCGTTTTCTACCAGATCAACCGCAACCACCCGCCGGTAGCGGCCGAGGCGATCGTGCTGGGCAAGGCTCACGAGGATCTTCCGATCATTCGAGTGACGGTTCGCAAGGCGGCCATGCTAACCGTCAAGGCGCGGACAGCCGACGGGAAGGAACTCGAAGGACAGGTCCAGGTTTCAGCCAGCTACGGACCGGAAACAGAAAACCGCATCCAAGCTGCCGAGCGGGCCAACTTCGATCCGCAAGTTCACTTCACCACTCCACGAATGCTCCACACCCATCCCGCGGGTCAACCTTGGAACCCAACCTTCCAGCAACTGGTCCCGGGCGAACCCGTCGTCCTTTCGGTCCACTCGGACAGGTATGCGGCGGAGCCGAAGACCATCACGTTGCAGGCGGGTGAACACAAGACCGTCGAGGTGCTGCTCAAGGACGCGGAGGGTCGGAAAGCCGCCGGCCCTCCATGAGAATCGATCTGCCCCTGCAGCATCACGTCGGCTTGGATCGCGGCATCCCGAAATCCCGCGTGCTACTCCCCAAGTGCGCCGGCCGAAACCGTCTGGGTCTCGCCGTCGACGCGGATGCTGACCGGGCGCCGTTCCAGGGAAGCAATCCGATACTGCGTCACCTTGCCGTCTTTCCACTGGACGTCCACGCTGAAGCCCCCGCGGGCGCGGAGGCCGCGAACCTGGCCGGTGTGCCAGGCTTTCGGCAAGGCCGGCAGCAGTTCGAGCACAGGTTGGCCGTCGGCCGTGGTCTCCTGGCTCTGTAACAGCATTTCCGCCACCGCCGCACAGCCGCCGAAGTTGCCGTCGATCTGGAACGGGGCGTGCAGACAGAACAGGTTCGGCGCGCCGCGGCCGATCAGCATGGACAGCAGTTTCTCCGCGCGGTCGCCGTCGTGCAGGCGAGCCCAGAAGTTGGCTTTCCAAGCCATGCTCCAGCCGGTCGAGGCATCGCCGCGCCGTTCCAGCGACAGGCGGGCGCCGCGGTACAGCTCGGGTGTGCTGGGGTTGATCTCACTGCCGGGGCACAGGCCCCACAGGTGCGAGACGTGGCGGTGATGGATTTCCGTCTCGTCGAAATCCTCCTGCCATTCCAGGATCCGGCCGTCGGCGTGTACGCGCGTCGGGGCCAGCTTGGCTCGCGTGGCGTCCAGGCCCTTGGCGAATTCCTCGTCGATCCCCAGAATCCGCGCGGCAGTTGCCGTGTTCTTCAGCAAATCGCGGGTGATTTGCTGGTCGAAGGTCGCACCGATGCACAGCGCGGTCGTCTGCCGCTTGCCGTCCCGATCGATGTAAGCGTAGCTGTTCTCCGGCGAGTTGGAAGGCACGACCACCAAGTGGTGCGTCTTTGGATCCTCGACCAGCACGGCCTGCATGAACTGACTGGCGCCGCGCAGGAGGGGGTAGTATTCCCGCAGGAACGCCTTGTCCTGCGTGAATTCGTAGTGCAGCCAGATGTGCTGGGCGAGCCACGCCCCGCAGGTCGGACCAATGCACGCGGGCAGGAAGCTCGGGGCCGTGTCGTACCACGGATTCTGCGTGTGGTTCGCCATCCAGCCGGGAGCATTGAAGTACGCCTGGGCCGTCTTCTCACCCTCCTTGGCCACGTTCTGGATGAACCGCAGCAGCGGCAGGTGGCAGTCGGACAAGTTGGCGGGCTCCACGGGCCAGTAGTTCATCTGCAGATTGATATTGCTGTGGAAATCGCCACGCCAGGGCGTGTCGTACTCCTCGGCCCAGATGCCCTGCAGGTTTGTGGGCAACTGCGAATCGGGCCGCGAGCCACTGACGGCCAGGTGCCGCCCGAACTGGAAGTACAACGCCGCCAGCGCGGGATCGGGGGCCGTTTCCGCCGCCTTCACCCGGTCGGGCGTCGGCAGCCGGGAGTTCGGACCCTCCGGCAGAGTCAGCTGGCAGCGTTCCATGAAATGCCGATGGTCGGCCACGGCCGCTTCCCGAATCGCGTCGAACGGTTTGGCCAGCGCCGCGTCGAGCCGCTGCCGGGCCCGCTTCGCAAACTCTTTCTCCTTCCAGTCCGTGCCGGCCGACACGATCAGCGTCACTTCGTCGGCCCCGTTGACGGCCAAGCCGTCGTTCGTGGCGGAGACCTTGCCGCCCTTGCAGCTTGCACCCAGCAGCGCCGTGAAACGCATGCCTTCGCCGCCTCCGCCAGGCTTGTTGAACGGCAACTGGCCTTCGAGGATCTGCAAGTCGCCGTCGGCCCGCGCGGTCGCGTCATGCCGGCGCACCAAGGCGGCGGTGAACGCGAGCGTGCCCGGCTTGTCGGCCTGCAAATGCAGCGCGATCACCTCGTCGGGCTTGGACACCAGCAGATCGCGGGTGTAGGTTACGCCCTTCCGTTGATACCGAGTGTGCGCCATGCCCTGCATCAGATCGAGGTCGCGGCGGTACCCGTCGCCTACGGCGGGCGGAGGCAGCTTGACGGTGCCGCCGAGGCTGATCTCTGCGACCTGGAAGCTTCCGATCGGCCGGGGTGCAAACGTGAAACGGTAGCAGCGGAACGCCACCGGGCGGGCGATTTCAAACGTCTTCGTCTGATGACGATTCTCAAACGGCTTGTCCAGCTCGTGGCGATCCACTTCGACCCAGGCTTTGCCGTCCGCCGACCCTTCGAGCACCCAGGACCGCGGGTCGCGTTCCGGCACGTCGTTGCCACTGGTAAATGCGTAGGACTTGACGGTCTGCGGCTCGGGGAACTGCAGTTGCCAGATGACGGGCGTGTTGCCGTTGTTCACGCACCACTTCGAGCCCGAATTGTCGTCCACCGTGTTTTCGATGCCGTTGCCGTCGCCGGCCGAGTGTCCGCTGGGGGACGAGAGCCTCGGCTCCGGACTGTTGTCGAAATCGACGATCAGATCGCCCAGCGTCTGATAGCAGCCGAACTGGTTGACGTCGCCCCAGCCGCGCACGCCGTCCGCGTAACGGAAGCTCTTGCCCAGAACGCCGCCGGCCCCGGAAATGTCGCCTGCGAACAGTTTCTCCCGCACTTCCGGCAAGCATTGGTAAGCGTCGTACTTGTTGCCGTCGTAAGGCCCGCCGGACCAGAGGGACGACTCGTTCAGGACGATCCGCTGGCGGCCCACGCCGCCGAAATCCATGACGCCCAGGCGTCCGTTGCCCAGCGGGCAAGACTCGTGAAACGACTTGGCGGGTCTGACAAACCACACGCTCATCGGTTCCCCCGGCGCCGCCACGTCCGCAGCCCGGCCGAGCCCCACGACGATTCCCACGGTCGCCACCGCGGCCAGAGCCAGATTTGAGTTCTTCATGGAGATCCTTTCTGATCGAGGTGCATGCATTGTGCGCCAGGAGCGGGCGGAGTGAGTGTCCGGGATTTGTGATCGTTGGGGGTAAACACTGCGCGGCCGTCAGTTCCAGCCCTCGGCTTCGAGGGATCGTATCAAGTCATTTTCCAGCCGACGAAAGGCATGGAGCTGCCGAAGTGGCGAAAAGTCGGTGATATACTCTGCCAAACGCCGGGCCGCATGACTCGCGGAGAACTTCTTGAGTCGCCGGCCACTGAGTTCACTGGCCTTCCGGAAGGTTCCGTAAAGGACGTCTTTGGGGTCGGAAATCGTCTCTGCGGTGGCCGGCGGCGGCAATGACAACTTGACTTTCCCGTTGGGATTCCCGACCGCCTGTCGAATCGCTGTCTCGTCGAACAGAAGCCAAGCCTCCTGCATCCGTACTGGAACTACGCAGACAGCAGGCGGCGACCCTACGCCGTTCTGCTCGATCGCCCTTCGGATCTCCTCGTATCGCGACTGCGGGGCTTGGTTCTCCGCGTCACGATGCACAAACAACAGATCGCACGGATACAAGACCAGTGTGGCGTGGATCCGTTGGGCCAAGCCAACCGGCCTGTCTCGACATGCACGCAGATCGGCCCACTGAGGACGCGTCGAGATCTCCGGACTCAGATGCTGCCCGATCAGCCAAGCCAAATGACGCAGCAGGATTTCATCGGAGGCTCCGTCGCCAAGCAGCGTGTAGGTCAGTTCGGTCATTCGCCAGTTTGGTGGTAGCTAAAGTACATTTGTTTTGCGTCGTCCCGGTCCTTGACACGCCGGCGGTTCCGCGGCGGCGGATCTTCGAATGCCAGGGGATTCAAGTAGGCACGCAGTTGTCCCAAGGAAAGCGTGCGTTCGTCGGGACGAATGCGGCTACGCCAGGTGCCGTCCAGCCACGCGAAGCCGACTGCCCGATGGCGTTTCCCAGCCACCGAGATTTCCCGCGGCTCAGCCACCAGCAAATCATCTTCGTCGACGAGCGAAACCACGGAGGGCGAATGCGTATTGACGATGACTTGGCGAAGCGGGTTGTCCGGGGCGGCTTCTTCTTCCGGATCGACGGTCAGGTCCTTGAGGAGGCGCACCATGGCAGGGATGCGTTCCGGATGAATCCCATTCTCGGGTTCCTCGAAGCACAGCAAACCACGGGTGCTAGGGTCCAACTCCAGAATGGCCAAAGCAAGAAACCGCAAGGTACCATCCGACAACGCCCGGGCGGCATGCAACGTCTGGCTGCGGTCTCGAACCTGAAGAGTCAACAGCGCTCGTCGATGGTCTTCATCGACCGAGACATCGAGCACGTCCTCGACGAGTTCCGACAGCCGGTTGGCGACGCGGGCATACACGGCCGCCTCATCGTGGGAGCCGTTCGATGTGTGCGTCCGGGCCAAGCGACGCAGGGTCGAGGCAAGATGGGCACCATCGGCGCCGATGTGAGCCGCGGCATTGAACGAGTCCGGGTTTCTTAGAGAAGACGGCTCCAATTGCAGCAGACGCCAGGACTGCATTTCGCGGCGAGCCAGCAGCGCCGTTGGACTTTCGAACGCGTTGGCCGTGGACAGAAGCGTCCGCGGCAGCGTCTCCGCCAAGTGTTCCCGCGGCAGGGGCTCCGCCAACTGTTCTCGGGGGCGACCTGCGCTGCCGTCCCGATGCAAGAGAATGATCCTCGACGCAGACATCTCATCCGCCGCAGTCCTGTCCTTTTCGGTCGTTGAAATGAAGGGCGATCCGCGCCGTGCCCCTTGGACCACGGAGTCACGCCACGCACGTGTATGCTCAAAGCCGAGCAGATTGGGCGCGTCACCGACGTCGATGGGCTTAAGTTCTTCCTTCTTGACCACCAGCTGCTCCGCGCGGTGGACGTCGGCCTTGCGGTAGCCCAGCACGAGGCTGTACCGCAAGAAGGTGATGGTCGCTTTCGCCTGTTGGCCAAGGTCATCGGTCCCTTCGGGCGAGACCAGCATCTCGGCCTCAAATGACATCTCATCCCGCCACGCATCGCCCACATTGAAAAACAGGCTCGTCAGTTCCGTCGAGCGATTTTTTTCGTCGCGAATACAACGGGCAGCATCCATCAACGGCCGGTCGGCCAGCGCACTCAGGAACATGATTGCGTCAAACAGATTCGACTTGCCGACGCCATTGACGCCGGCAATGCAGGTAAACGGCCCAAGCGACACGTCCACGTTGACCAGGTTCTTGAAACCGTTTACTTTAAGACGCGTAAGCATTGCCAATTCGCCAACGATTGAGAGGTGGCGTGCCGAGCCCCGAATGGTGACTATTGTAATGTCTTCCCGCTGTTTGCGAAACGGCAGCCGGCGTCCCCTGACGGGCGTCCCCCACATTGAAGACGTGAATTCAATCGATACGCACGTGATGAACTGTAATTCGCGCGAAAAGGGATGAGTTTGGACCGAGGTCCCGTATCGTCTTCTCCACGGTCCCGTCCTGTACCGTTTCCGCTGGGTGTTGTATCATCGGGGGCATGTTAGAGCACAAGTCTGCCGATACGGTGAATGAGCCGGCGGGCGAATCGGCGATTCGCA
The DNA here is from genome assembly GCA_964645045.1 of uncultured Pirellulaceae bacterium. Classification (GTDB taxonomy): domain Bacteria; phylum Planctomycetota; class Planctomycetia; order Pirellulales; family Pirellulaceae; genus Anammoximicrobium. The sequence continues at coordinate 16,013 of CAZXYZ010000112.1, forward strand.
CGCTGATTGTGGACAACGACCGTGCGCATGCGCTGGCGGTCGAGGAGATTCTGGAACGGGTCGGCTTTAAGTGCGACCTGGCGACTTCCGGACCGGAAGGGCTAAAGCGGATTCAGGAAAATGTCTACGATGTCGTGATCACCGACCTGGTGATGAACGACGTGGACGGCATGGAGATCCTCGCCCGCACGAAGCAACTGCTGCCGGAATGCGAAGTCATCATGGTCACCGGGCACGCTTCGGTCCCCAAGGCGGTCGAGGCGATGCAGCAGGGGGCGTTTAATTTTCTGGAGAAGCCGATCTCCTCGAACCGTCTGCGGGCCGTTTTCGAGCGGGCCGCGGATGCGGTGCGGCTGCGGCGGCAGAACCTCGAATTGACCCAGCGGCTGGACGAGCGGTTCGGCTTCGAGGGGATCATCTATGCCAGCGACAAAATGCAGAACGTGATCGACCGCCTGAAACGCATCGCCCCCACCGATGCGACGGTCCTGATTACGGGCGAAAGCGGCACCGGCAAGGAACTGATCGCTCAGGCGATTCACCAGAACAGCCCCCGAAAGAATAAACGCATGGTCCCGTTGAACGCCCGCGCGGTGGCGGAGAACCTGGTCGAAAGCGAACTGTTCGGCCACGTCAAAGGGGCCTTTACCGACGCCGTGACCGATCGCATCGGCGCGTTTGAGTACGCCAACGGTGGCACGCTGTTTCTGGACGAAGTCGGCGATATGCCGATGTCGACGCAGATCAAACTGCTGCGGGTTTTGGAGGATCACCAGATCACGCGGGTCGGCGACAACAAGCCCATCAAGGTAAATGTCCGGCTCGTGTCGGCGACGAACCGCAATCTGGAGGAAACCGTGGAAACCGGCGATTTCCGCCGCGACTTGTACTACCGCATCAAAGTGGTCACGGTCCAATTGCCCAGCTTGCGGGAACGCCGCGAAGACATCATGCCGCTGGTGGATCACTTTCGCAAGCAGTTTGCCAAGCGGCACGGGAATCCGGTCAAGAACCTCTCGCCGACGGTCAGCCGGAAGCTGTTCTCCTATGACTGGCCTGGCAACGTCCGGCAACTGCGCAACGCGGTCGAGACGATGGTTGTGCTGGATACGGACGGCATCATGGACGTAGACGATTTGCCGCCGGAATTGGTGGACGCTCCGGAGCCGCAAGGCATGCCGGGCGAAGGTCCCACGAGCCTGATCGGCCAGCCGCTGGCGGAAATCGAACGCTGGGCGATCGAGCAGACGCTCAAGCTGACCAACGGGAACCGCGAAGAGACGGCCCGGATCCTGGGCATCGGCGCCCGCACGCTGTACCGGAAATTGGACAAGTACCAGGATTGAGAACGGACTCTATGGCTGATATCCGCCTGCTGTCACCCAGCGTGATCAACAAGATCGCCGCCGGCGAGGTCATTGAACGTCCGGCGAGTGTCGTCAAAGAGTTGATGGAGAACTCGGTCGACGCCGGAGCCCGGCGGATCGACGTGGCGGTGGAAAAAGGCGGTGCGGAACTGGTGCGGGTGGCCGACGACGGCGGGGGGATCAAGGCCGATCAGTTGCTGCTGGCCGTGGCCAGCCATGCGACCAGCAAAATTGCCGGCGCCGACGACCTGTTCGACGTCCGGACGCTCGGGTTCCGCGGCGAGGCGTTGGCGTCGATTGCGGAAATCAGCCAGTTCCTGATCCGCAGCCGCCCGCGGGCCGAGGAAGCCGGAGCCCAATTGGAGGTCCGCGGCGGCCAAGCCGGCCCGGTCGTGCCTTGCGGATGTCCCGTCGGCTCGGTCGTCGAAGTCCGGCAGCTGTTTTTCAATACGCCCGTACGGCGCAAGTTCCTCCGCGCCACCCAGACCGAAATGGGGCACGTCACGGAAGCATTTATCCGCATCGCCCTGGTCCATCCGCAAGTCCATTTCACGCTGCAGCACAACGAGCGTCCGGTCTACGATCTGCCGGCGGTGGACAGCTGGCGGGAACGCATCCTGACGTTCTTCGGCGGCGAGATCGGCCAGGCTTTGATTCCCGTGGCCAGCGACGACGGCAAGGTCCGCTTGACCGGCTACGTGGCGGATCCGAACTACAGCCGGGCCAACAACCGCATGCAGTACCTGTTCTTGAACGGCCGGCACATCCGCGACCGTTCGCTGCAGCATGCGTTGGGCGAGGCGTATCGCGGTTTGCTGCTGTCCGGCCGCTCGCCGATCGCCTTTATCCGTTTGGAGATGCCCGCGGAACTGGTCGACGTCAATGTCCATCCGACAAAACTGGAAGTGCGCTTCCAGGACGGCGGGCGAATCTACAGCCAGCTGCTGTCCGCGCTGCGGCAAAAGTTCCTCAGCACCGACTTGACGACGCGGGTCAAGCCAGTGCCGTTGCCGGCCGACGCCGGTCCCGCCGGGGCGCTCGACCAGACCCGCGCCGCACAGCACCGCGACGAACTGGTCCAATGGGCGCAGGGCCAGCTGGAGGGCAAGCGGCCGGCGGCCGACCAGGCCCCGGTGCCGCGGGCGGAACTGGGGACGCCGGTCGCCGTTGGGACATTCCCGCCGGAAGCCGAGGCAAGACAGAGTCATCTCCCGCTGGGCTTCGAGCGCGTCGGAGGCAGGTCGCCGGAGTTCAAACCGTTTCCGGACTTCGGTACGTCCTTCCGTCCATCGCCGGCGGCGCCGCCAGCCCCGGCACCAGGGAATGAAGCAGAACAGGCCGCCCGCGACGCCACTCCAGACGCGGCGTCGCGGGGAACCCCGCCGGGCACAGGCCCCTTTTCGCCGCCGTCGCCCACGGTCGTGCATGGAGGGATCCAGATCCACAATCGGTACCTGATTACCGAGAACGAGGACGGCGTGGTGATTATCGACCAGCACGCCTTGCACGAGCGGATTCTGTACGAGCAATTGCGGGAAAGGGTTTTGGCGGGCAATCTGGAGAAACAGCGGCTGTTGGTGCCGGAGCCGGTCTCGCTGCCCCCGGCCGAAGCGGCCGCGGCGCTGGAAGCCAAGGAAGTCCTGGCCCAGCTGGGAATCGAGATCGAGCCATTCGGCGGTGACACAATCCTGGTATCGACTTATCCGGCGATGCTGGCGAATTTCGATCCGCACGAAGTTTTGCGGCAGGTCGTGGAGCAATGGATGACCGGCGGCAACGTCCCGCAGCGCCGGGATTTGTTGGACGAGATGCTGCACATGATCTCCTGCAAGGCCGCGATCAAGGCCGGCGACCGGCTCACGCCGGACGAGATTACGTCCTTGCTGGCTCAACGGCATTGTTACCAGGACACCCATCACTGCCCCCACGGCCGCCCGACCTCGCTGGTTTTCACGCGCGAGGAGTTGGACAAGCGTTTTAAGCGGACTTGAGCGTGCGAAATTGAAAAACGCGGAGCCGGCACGTACAATGGGGCTTGGCTCGCCGGGAAACGCCACTCATGTAGGGCGGTGCTCAACGAGTTTCGAAACCATCTGACAACCGTCCGCCTGGCACGAAAGGCTGCTTGCTCATGATTTGCGTATGTATTGGCCGCGGCCGCCACAAGCACATGATCGCCGAACACCGCTACCTGGCCGAGCAGGGCGTCAAGCTCGTGGAGCTGCGCGCGGACTATATCCGCTCGCGGCTGAGCCTGAAACGCTTGTTGACCGATCGTCCGTGTCCCTGCATCATCACCTGCCGCCGCCAGCAGGATGGCGGCCAATGGGCGGACACCGAAGCGGCCCGCCAGATGGTGCTCCGCACGGCGATCGTCGAAGGGACGGATTACATCGACCTGGAGGAAGACATCGCGGGCAGCATTCCCCGGTACGGCAAGACGAAGCGGATCATCAGCTATCACAATTTCCGCGACACGCCGGACGATTTGTACGACATCCACCAGCGGATGTGCAAGCTGGATCCGGACATCGTCAAACTGGCCACGTTGACGCACCGTCCCAGCGATAATGTCCGCATGTTGCGGCTGGTCAAGGACGCCCAGGTGCCGACGATCGGCATCTGCATGGGCGAAATCGGCACGCCGACGCGGATTCTGGGCGGCAAGTTTGGGGCGCCGTTCGCGTATGCTTCGTTCCACGACGAGCGCACGCTGGCGCCCGGGCAAGTCGGTTACACGCAAATGCGCGACGTCTACCGTTACGACAGCATCGGCCCGGACACGGAGGTGTACGGCGTGATCGCGGACCCGGTGGCCCAAAACATCAGCCCCCTGCTGCACAACATCGCCTTTGGGGAAGCGGGGCTGAACAAAGTCTTCGTGCCCTTCCGGGTGCCGCGGGACGACTTGGCGGAATTCATCCGGGAATGCCCGGAGCTGGGCATCAAGGGCTTGGCGGTCGATATCCCGCACAAGGACGACGTTCTGAAGCAGCTGAGCAAGGCTGACGGGGTCGTGCGGAATATCGGAGCCGCGAACACGCTGCTGCTCGATAATCGCGAGGTCGTCGGCTACAACACGGACTTCCGCGGTTTTCAAGAAGCGTTGGACACGGTGTTTCACGAGGAGGAGCGGGGACGCCCCCTGGTGGGCCGCGTCTGCTTGATCCTGGGGGCCGGTGGAATCTCGAAAGCCATCGCCCATTCGCTGAAACGCCGCGACGCCGATGTCGTACTCACCTCGCGGACGCACGAACGGGCCCTGGTCTTGGCGGAAAAATTCCGCTGCCGCACGGTGCAATGGTACGAGCGGACGAAGGTCGAGCCGGATATTCTGATCAACGCCACGCCGCTGGGCATGCACCCCAACGTGGACGAGACGCCGTTGGACGCCAAGTACCTGCGGCGGGGAATGATTGTCGTCGACACCGTGTACAATCCGGAGCAGACGCTGCTGATCAAGCAGGCGCGGGAAGTGGGCTGCCGCGTGGTGACCGGGATCGAATGCGCCGTGCGCAACGCCGTGTTGCAGCACGAACACTTCACGGGCCAGCCCGGTCCCGTCGAGGTGATGCGGACGGCGCTCAAGCGCGCCATCGGACCGGCGAAGTGGAACGAGTAACAGCAGGAAGCGACGGTGACTCCCTTGTGGTACTTGCTGATCTACGTTCTGGGCGCGGTCCTCGGCGGACAGTTGAACCGGGGGATCTACCGCTTGGCGTGGCGCCGCCGGGACATTAGCCCGTGGTCGGAGCCTCCGCCTGGGGCCCCGCCGCGCCGCTGCCTGGACCTGGTGCCGATCCTCGGCTGGCTCGGCTTGCGGCGGGAATGGACGCTGCACGGCCGGGCGTTTTGGGTCCGGCCTCTGCTGATCGAATTGGCCAGCGGAACCGGCTTGGCCGCGTTGTACTGGTGGGAAGTCGAGCAGGCGGCCCTGCTGCCACAGGCGGCCGCCGCGTCGGTCGACCGCGGGCTGCTGCTCGCCCAATACGCGGGACACGTGGCTCTGTTCGCCCTGATGCTGGTGGCGACGTTCATCGATTTCGACGAGAAGACGATCCCCGACGCCATCACCGTGCCGGGTGCCCTGCTGGGACTGGTCTTCTTTGCCCTCGTGCCGGCCGCCGCGCCGCCGATCGTCCAGGCGACGCGTTTTGGCAGCGTGCAGATCGCACCGCTGTTGTTTACGTCGCCCAGTGCCTGGCCGGCGTGGCTGGATGCGTGGCCGGGACTGGTGATCGGCGTGGCCTGCCTGGCCGGTTGGTGCCTGGCCATCTGGCCCAAGACGGCAACCCTCCGGCGCGGCTGGATCAAAGGCGTCCGGTATCTTGTGGCCAGCATGTTCCGCTGGGCCGGCTGGCAGTTCTATCCACTGTTGGCCGTCGTTGGATCCGCCGGGATCGCGGGGGTCTGGTACTGGGACGCAGGCCATTGGCACGCGCTGCTGACATCGCTGGTGGGATTGGCGTTTGGGGGGGGGCTGATCTGGGCGGTACGGATCGTGGGCGGCATCAGCCTGCAGAAGGAAGCGATGGGATTCGGCGACGTGACGCTGATGGCCATGATTGGCGTCTACGTCGGCTGGCAAGCGTCGCTGCTGATTTTCTTCCTGGCCCCTTTTGTCGCCGTGGCGGTGTCGCTCGCCCAATGGATTGCAACGCGGCGGCGCGACATCCCCTACGGCCCCTATCTGTGCATCGCCACCGCGCTGTTGGTGCTGTGGTGGAGTCCCATCTGGGAAGAGCGGGCCAAGCCGATCTTCTCGCTGGGCTGGCTGATTCCCGCCTTGCTCCTGTTCTGCCTGGTCATGCTGGGCGGCCTGCTCCGCCTGTGGCGGCAGGTGGAAGACGCCCTGTTCGGCCCGCCGGCTTGAGGGGAAGTACCGCCTCTGTTTGCTCTGTTTCCTTCTGTTCAATACGGATGGTTTGATTGCGGTCGTAATTCCGCGTCAAGCCTTTTCGACGCGGCACGCCGTTGTCCAAAGCGGTAACAAGTCCCCGCACTCCAAAACTTCCTTTTGGACGCAGCGCAAAAAAAGTGGGACGCAGCGCGCGTCCCACCTCAATTCCACCCACGACGTTGCGTTCCCGCAACCTTTCAGTCGCCACTGGCTAGCCAGCCGCCCGCTGTCCCAGCCGGCCGTCCATGGTCAAGATGCCCATGATGTTCTCGCCGACCATCTTCAACTTGTCGACGATCGCCAGCGCATTCGCCTCTTCCTCGACCTGCTCGGACACAAACCACTGCAGGAAGTTGACTGCCGCGTGGTCGTTCTCTTTGGTGGCCAAGTCGACCAGCGCACCAATCCTCTTGCTGATCTCCAATTCGTGGTCGTACGCCTGCTGGAAGGCTTCCAAGGGCGTCGCCCAGTCATGCTGCGGCTGATCGATCTGCTGCAACAGCACCCGGCCGTTGCGCTGGTTGATGAAGTCCAGGAACTTCATCGCGTGGCCTCGTTCCTCTTCCGCCTGCAGCCGCATCCAGCCGGCCATTCCGTCCAGGTTCTTGGCCGTAAAGCAGTTGGCCATCGACAGGTACAGGTAGGACGAGAATAGCTCGGCGTTCAGGTGTTCGTTGAACGCTTGCTCGATCTTCTTGTTCATGGAAAGTTCCTTTCTTGTGAAATCAAGTCAGAATTCGTCTGCGGTCGTTTATCGTCTATATCGGTATACCGGACGCCGCCAGGATGGCAAGGGGTTCAAGATACGGTTTCAGAGAAGAACCTCCGAATGCGCCAAGTTGATGAGAGCGGGTCTCAAATGTGATCGTTCTCAACGCGCGTTGCCGCCCCGCAATCCAAGTTGGAGTTCACGCTTTAGCGTGTTTGCTGGGACACGCTGAAGCGTGGACTCCAACATGCGCGCACGGCGCTGCATCGTACGGACTAAGACGTTAACACCTCACCAATGCCTGCCGCGCGGCGTGAATGCGGCGGGCCTTGATCCGCACATAGGGCGCAACGAAACAGCTGCGGTGCCCAAACGTGCCCACGGCGGCTTGGGGGTCGGCATGCCGTGGTTCCTCCAGACCCTCGATCACGAACCCGGCCCGGCACAGGCCGCCGATCAGATCTTCCCAACGGTGCAAATACTCCAACGCACCCGACTCGCGGAGCAAGCCTGCCTCCGCCTTTGGCAACGGGCCTTGCCGGTAATACGATGCCAGCAACTCGTAGCCGCGCGCCCCAGGCTGCACGCCGGCCTGCAAGCTGGTCGGGGTCTTGTGTTGACTGATGTAGATGCCACCGCCGGCCAGCACGCGGGCGATTTCCGCGTACACCTTGGCCAGATCGGGCACGTAGCAGGTGCTGACCGGCTGGACGACGAAATCGAAATGGCCGGCGGCAAACATCGGTATATGGTCCATCGACGCCTGCACGGTCTGCACGCTAACGCCGCGCGCGGCGGCCGCATCGCGGTCGATCCGCAGCATTTCCGGACTGATGTCTACAACAGTCACGTCAGCGCCGGCCAAGGCGTACAGCACGCCGTGCCGGCCGCCTCCAGCGGCCAGGCACAGCACCCGCCGGCCGCGCACGTCGCCACCCAGCCAGTGCAGGGCCGCCCGCCGCCGCACGGGATCGAACAATTCCTCGTCCGTCAGCGGCTCCGTGTAAGCCTGTCCCCGGCGCGCCCGTTCGTCCCAGACGCGCTGGTTGTGGCGTTGGATCTGAAGTCCGGACTCGTGGTCTGTCATTCGTCTACCCGAAGCTCACCCCGACCTTGCCGGCCACCTCCAGCAGGTACTTCCGCGATTGTTCGTACTGTTCGGCACCGCTCATGTGTTCGACCATCAACGGCGGCGACTGCGGCAGCGCAGCCAGCCGCTTCAAATACGTGGCATAGTCCAGGGTCCCGGCGCCCAGCACGACTTCGCGGAAATGGACCTGCATCTCGACGTCCCAGGTCACATCTTTGGCATGACAGCTGACGATCCACGGGCCGAGTTTGTCGAAGCACTCGTTCAACAATTCGCGGTTGCGGTAGTAACGCGCCGGCGAGTTGACGATGTTGCAGGGATCCAGGTGGACGCCGAAGCCGTCCCGATCCACGGCGTTGATCATGGCGACGTACGAGTCCGCGCTGTCGGGCAGCGCCCAGCCCATCATTTCATAACACAGTTTCGCCCGCTTGGGCTTGACGGCATCGATGATCTTGCGGGCGTTCTCGACGACCGCGTCGAAGAACCGGGGCGAAAGATTGTCCGGATGCGGCCCGTACCACACGTCGGCGTTGAACGAACCGGCGATATCGACACAGCAGCGGGCGCCGATTTCGTCCGCCAACGCCAGTCCGTCGGTTACGCGTTGCACGTTCTCGGCCCGCTTGGCGGCATCGGGCTCCAGCAGGTTGCACCAGCGGCCCACCTCCGCGATCACCACGTCGTGCTTGGCAAACGCGCGTTCGAGGTCGCGGATCCGCTCTTTCTCGTTCAACCCGACACCGGGACAATACGCGGCCCGATAGCCCAACTGGCGATGGGCCAGCGCCAGACCCTCGGGGTCTTGCGGGGCGTTGAACACCGGCGCTCCCAGGCGGATCGCCTGCGAAGGGGCCGCTGCCGCAGCTTCGCCCGCCAGCGCGGGAACCTTGGACATGGCCCACCCGCCCACGGCGGCCCCTGCAGCTGCATGTAAGAAACCTCGACGCGTTGCTTTTTTCATGGTCAACTCCATACTACAGGAGAAACAGGAATCCAAAGCGGTGACAAGTCCCCGCACTCCGAAAAAAAACGGTAGCGCCTCTGCCGACAGTTGGGCACACCGTGGAAAATGAACGCCCACGCGGATCTAGCACGGATGGCAAAGCCGGGGCACGGATGAAGGGCATGCTTCCTCATTATCCGTGCTCCGGCTTTGCCATCCGTGCTATCCGACGTAAGTCCGCTGGGTGAATTATTTCCTGCTGGCTGCCTTAGACCCCGTAATACTCCCGATACCAAGCGACAAATCGGGCGATGCCCTCCTCGATCGGGGTCGCCGGCCGGAAGCCCACGTCCCGCATCAAGTCGTCCACGTCGGCATACGTGGCCGGCACGTCGCCCGCTTGGATCGGCAGCAAACGTTTCTCGGCCTGACGCCCCAAGCACTGCTCCAACACCTCGATAAAGTACAGCAATTCGACCGGCTGATGGTTGCCGATGTTATAGATCTTGTACGGTGCCAGGCTTGTACCGGGGTCCGGCGCATCGCCCGACCAGGCCGGGTTCGGCACCGGCACGCGGTCGGCCACGCGCACCACGCCTTCGGCGATGTCGTCGATGTACGTGAAATCGCGCTGCATCCGTCCCTGGTTGTAGACGTCGATCGGCTGTCCCGCGAGCATCGCCCGGGTGAACTTGAACAACGCCATGTCCGGGCGGCCCCACGGCCCGTACACCGTAAAGAACCGCAAACCCGTCGTGGGCAGCCGGTACAAGTGGCTGTACGTATGCGCCATCAGCTCGTTGGCCTTCTTGGTGGCCGCGTACAGGCTGACCGGATGATCGACGTTGTGGTGGACCGAGAACGGCATGTGAGTGTTGGCGCCGTATACCGAACTGGACGACGCATACGCCAGGTGCCGGACGCCGTGGTGGCGGCAGCCCTCCAGGACGTTCATGAATCCGACCAGGTTGCTGTCCACATAGGCGTGCGGGTTTTCCAGCGAATAGCGTACGCCGGCCTGGGCCGCCAGATGGATCACCACCTCTGGCCTGTCGGTGGCGAACAATTGCTGCAGCGCTTCGCGGTCGGCCAATTCCGCCTTCACAAACCGGAACTGCAAATGGCCATGCAACTGCGCCAGCCGGTCGTGTTTCAGCCGCACGTCGTAGTAGTCGTTCAGGTTGTCCAGTCCCACGACCTCGTCGCCGCGGTCCAACAACCGGCGGCTGACGTGAAAGCCGATGAATCCTGCCGCTCCGGTCACCAGGAACTTCGTCATCGCTGCAAGGCTCCAGCGGCCTTCGAGCCGCCTCGAGAAAGGACGGCGCACGCGCCGTGTATCTGGGCACATCCCTCCGCCAGCAGTGTACTCGATCTTGGCGTCAAGAAACAGGGTCCGCCCAGGTTCCCGGCAAGCGCCCCTGTACGGATGTGTTTTTCAGGAAAGCCGCAGTGTCGGGCGTTGTTGGAGTTCACGCTTTAGCGTGTAAGGCGGGCTATGCCCGCCGCAAAAGACACGCTGAAGCGTGAACTCCAGCGAAGTTGGCACCTTCACAGGGATGGTCCCCGGCAAGGCCGTCCACCCCTGTCCCGCGTCCAGGCCGCGTTCTGCGGCCTTCAAAAAAAGAAACGCGGAGTGCCTTCGCACTCCGCGTTTTTTGCTGCTCCTACCGGATCGCGGGCGAGCCTATTAGAAAATGCCCAACGCGACCAGGCTGTAGCGGACGACCAGGCCGGCCGCCACGACGCTGACCATGCTCATCAGCTTGATCAAAATGTTCAAGCTCGGGCCGCTCGTGTCCTTGAACGGATCGCCGACGGTGTCGCCCACAACGGCGGCCTTGTGCGCCGTCGTGCCCTTGCCGCCATGCGCGCCGGCTTCGATATGCTTCTTGGCGTTGTCCCACGATCCGCCCGCGTTCGCCATAAAGACGGCCACGCAGAAGCCCGTGGTCAGCGTGCCGACCAGCAAGCCGAGCACTCCAGCCACACCGAGCACGACACCGGTCACCACCGGCAAAGCCAAGCCGATGATCGACGGCAGGACCATTTCCCGTTGAGCGGCCTGGGTGCTGATCGCCACCGGGCGGGCGTAATCAGGCTGTTCCGTGCCCTGCATGATGCCCGGCTTCTCCCTGAACTGGCGCCGGACCTCTTCGACCATCCCCTTGGCGGCGCGGCCCACGGCCTTCATCGTCAAGGCACAGAACACGAACGTGGCCATCGCGCCCAGCAGCACGCCCACCAGGACCTTCGGATTCATCACCGAGCCGTCGTAGTAGGCGGCAAAGTCGGGGAGGGTGGCATTATGAATTCGAATCAGCGGCGCACCCGTCGCGGCAAACTTGACGGAGTGGTCCTTCTCGTCAGCGACCACCATATCCGCCGGGATCGACCCCGGCTTCTTCACGTCAAAGGTGATGGCCGCCCACTGGTCGTCGATCAACGGGTTCCGCGTCTCGGTGGGCATGGCCATGAACGTTTCGGCCTTGTCGCCCGTCTTTTGGATCACAAACCCGTTGGAGGCTTTATAGAATCCGTCCGGCTCGCTGGCCAGCGCGCCGCCGGTCGCCACCGTCGACGCACCCCAACGTTCGAACCCGATCCGGACTTCTTCCACATAGGCGGCCAGCAGGGCCAGCGCGGTTAGGGCCGCCGAGCCGATGGCAAAGCCCTTGCCCGTGGCGGCGGTCGTGTTGCCCAGGCTGTCCAAGGCATCCGTCCGCTGCCGGACGGACGGATCAAGGTGCGACATCTCCGCATTGCCGCCGGCGTTGTCGGCGATCGGACCATAGGCGTCCGTGGCCAGCGTGATGCCCAGCGTGCTGAGCATCCCGACGGCGGCGATACCGACGCCGTACAGGCCCAGCGCAAAGTAGTTCATATCGCCGAAGTTCCAGCCGGCGGCGAATCCAAACGCAGCGATCATGCCAACGCACACCACCAGCACCGGAAACCAGACGCTGAGCATGCCGTCGGCGATCCCGCCGATGATGACCGTCGCCGGCCCGGTCAACGCCTGGTCGGCCAGATTCTTCGTGGGCGCGTATTCGTCGCTGGTCGAGTATTCCGTCCACTTGCCGATCAACCAACCGGCCACGAGGCCCACGATGACGCTGAAAGCCACGCCCGGAATGACGCCGCCGACTAACGTGCCCTCGGTCCGCGGCATCAGCCACCACGCCAAGCCAATCGACGCAACGATGACCAGCAACGTCGAAGCGTTGATCCCGCGGGCTAACGCCTTGAGCAACGTCTTCTGCGTGGCGCTTTCCTCGGTCCGCACCATGTAGATGCCGACGATCGACAGGAAGATGCCGACTCCGGCAATGGACAGGGGCAGCAACATGGCCAGCAATTGAGCCTGGGTATCCTGCATTCCCGCCGGCACCAACGTCGAACCGGAATAAGCGGCCACACCCAAAGCGGCAGTGGCCAGAATCGAACCGCAGTACGATTCATACAAATCGGCGCCCATTCCCGCCACGTCGCCGACGTTGTCGCCGACGTTGTCCGCAATCGTCGCCGGATTGCGCGGATCATCCTCCGGAATGCCCTGTTCCACCTTGCCGACCAAGTCAGCCCCCACGTCCGCGGCCTTGGTGAAAATACCGCCGCCGACGCGGGCAAACAACGCTTGGCTGCTGGCACCCATGCCAAAGCAGAGCATCGTCACCGTGATGTCAACCAAGCTCAGTTGCTGTTCCGGGCCGACAAACATCGGCACCAGCCAGTACAGTGCCGCGAACCACAAGCAGATGTCCAGCAGTCCCAGTCCGACGACCGTCAGGCCCATCACGGCGCCCGAGCGGAACGCCACCTGCAAACCGGCGTTCAACGACTTCTGAGCGCCGGCCGCAGTACGGCTGCTGGCCCAGGTGGCCGTCTTCATGCCAAACCAACCGGCCAAGCCGGAAAAGAAACCGCCGGTCAGGAAAGCAAACGGCACCCAGCGGCTCTGCGCGTGCAGCACAAAGGCCGCGATGGCCAGCAGGATGAAGATCACCAGGAAGAAGATCGCGACGACCTTGTACTGCTGCCAGAGATACGCATTGGCGCCTACGCGGACATAGCCCGCGATCTCCTTCATGCGCTCGTTGCCTTCGTCGCACTCCATCATCGTCTTGTAAAACTTGTACGCCTGCACCAGCGCGGCGATCGAACCGGCCAGGGCGATCAGCCAGACCGCGAGGACGGTGCCGCCACCGCTACTCGCCGGCACTGCCGCTCCGCTGCCGCCGCCCTGAGCCCATGCGAAGGCACTAAAGCCAACAAGAAGAGACGCCGCGATCAGGAATCCCATCACGCGGCCCCATCGTGAACCCAGCCTTTTCCTTTTCATGTGTCCTTAACCCTGTTTCGGGATTTGCAGAAATAAACCAAGATCGTCGTCAGAATATCCATTGTCGGCGCGGTGCGTAGAACGGCCGGGGGAGGTACAGGCGAGGAGAACGTCCGTCGCACCCGGTGAGGGCACAGGAGAACTCCACCCGCAGGCATAACTCCGAAACCCTTTCACAGAAAGGACTTGCTATTCGGTGGCCCGCTCGCAAAAAACTCGGCCTGATCCGCGGTTTGCCGCTGCTCGCCAAGGTCCGGAAGTGTACTCCATCCATGCGGAACCTGCAACGGCCCCGATCGGCTCTGCTCCGCTTCCGTTCCTGCCGCAACGGTCAGGAAGACGCTCTACCGGCGGGCTTACGCCGCACCGTTCGCCGGTTCCGCTTCCATCCCTGTCGCAACGGTCAGGAAAACTGCTATCTTTAGGTGACAGCATTTTCGAGGTTGCGGCCTGGGGGATTTGTACCGGACCCGGCCAGCGTCGCATTTCCCGTAATCGCGCACAGACTGGAAGCACGTTATGAGCGAACAGCAACCACCGTATTGGGTCGGTTTCGATTTGGGCGGCACGAAAATGCTGGCCAAGGTTTACGATGCGAACTTCCGGGAACTCGGCCAGGAACGGAAGAAAACCAAGGAACATGGCGGGGCCGAGGCGGGGTTGGAGAGGATCATCAAGACCATTCGCAAGGCAGTGGAAAGCTCGGGAGTAGATCCCAAACAGCTGGGCGGGATCGGTGTCGGCTTTCCCGGTCCGATAGACATGGAAAGCGGCAAGGTGCTGGAAGCCGTCAATCTGGGCTGGCAGGGCATCCCGCTTCGCGAGGCGCTGGAGCGTGAATTCGGCTGTCCTGTCTTCGTTGCCAACGACGTGGACGTCGGCGTGTACGGCGAGTATCGCTTTGGAGCGGCCAAGTCGGCACGCTGCGCGGTCGGCGTGTTTCCCGGGACCGGCATCGGGGGTGGCTGTGTCTACAAAGGCAAAATCCTCCGCGGCAAGTACTGTTCGGTGATGGAAATCGGCCACATTCAAATCAATCCGCACGGCAAGCTGTGCGGGTGCGGCCGGTACGGGTGCTTGGAGACCGAAGCCAGCCGGTTGGCGATTGCCGCCGAAGTCGCCAAGGCGGCTTATCGCGGGGAAGCTCCCCACTTGAAGGGAACCATCGGCTCAGACCTGCAAGAAATCCGCAGCGCCGTGTTGGCCCAGGCGATCCAAGAGGGCGACACGGTGGTCGAGCAGATCATCCGCCGCGCGGCTGAGAAGATCGGCATGGCCGTCGGCAACCTGGTGACCATCCTGTGCCCGGATGTCGTCGTGCTGGGAGGCGGCTTGGTCGAGGCGCTGCCGCATTTGTTCCTTGAACCGGTTGCCACGATGGCCCGAAATATCTGCATGCCGCCCTTGGCGGATTTCTTCAAGGTGGTCGTGGCCAAGTTGGGCGATGACGCTTCCGTGATGGGGGCCGCCGCCTGGGCCGAGGAATGCTCGAAAAACGTCAAATCGAACAGCAAGAAATGAAAACCCTGCTCATCCTCCGCCACGCCAAATCCAGCTGGGACGAACCCGGCTTGCCGGATCACGATCGGTCGTTGAACGAACGCGGCAAGAAGGACGCCAAGCGGATCGGCCAACTGTTGCTGGAACACGGCCTGGTGCCGGATCGGATCGTTAGTTCCACGGCCAAACGCGCCCGCACGACCGCGGGCAAAGTCGCCAAGGCATGCGGATACGCGGGCGAGGTCGAGCAGACCAAACGGCTTTACCTCGCCTCCCCACCCGAGATCACCGCGGTCCTGCGCGAGGTCGACGACGAGTGCTCAACGGTGCTGGTGGTTGCTCATAATCCGGGACTCGAAGAGTTGTTGGGGCAACTGACGGGGCATCCGGAGCCGATGCCGACGGCTACGCTAGCACAGGTAGCAATCGACGTCGACCGCTGGCAGAGCCTGTCCGTTCCAGCCGGCGGTCGCCTGGTGCAAGTCTGGCGGCCGAAAGAACTGGGGTAGAGGCACGTCTCAACATTGCGACGTTTTTCCGGAGCGGGTAGAATTCAGCGGCCGGAGACCGGCGTTAGACAGCCCACGGTTGGCACTGGCTCGTTTAACCGCGTGCCCAACGGGCCGCGCGAGGAGCGTCCCCACGACTTCCACGCACGGGGCGTTGCCCACGCGGTTAAACGAACAACGACCCGATAAAATGCTATAGCGAAGAAGAATGCACGAGCTGGTTATAAATGGGTGGGTTATAAATGGGGGGAGCTGGTTGTAAATTAATCTGTCTTCGTCTTCGTTTTTCCCATTTATAACCAGCCTCTTCTGCATTTCCTCGTTTTTGTCATCCGGTCTTGTCTAGCCATTTGGCGGAGCGTTGTAAACAAATGGGGCCACTCTTAACCGCATGTCGCACGAACGGCCCGCCGCCCGTTCCCCAAACACGTCAAGGACGACGTTCCCATGAGCATGGAAGCTGCCAGCCGGCTGACGCCCCTCAGCCGTTTTGAACAAATCCGCTTGGCGCGGGAAATCCTCCGCACGGAGGGGCAAGCGTTGCTATCTTTGTCCGAGCGACTGGGCGATGATTTCTGCCGGGCCGTGGACGTCCTGTTCCACTGCCGCGGCAGCGTGATCGTCAGCGGGATGGGGAAAGCGGGGCTCGTGGGGCAGAAGATTGCCGCCACGCTGGCGTCCACCGGCACCCGCAGCCACTTCCTGCACCCCGGCGAAGCGATCCACGGCGACTTGGGCCGTGTCCATCGCGATGACGTGGTGTTGATGCTGTCGTTCAGCGGCGAAACCGACGAGGTGACGCGGCTGTTGCCGTCGCTGCGGGAGATTCCCCTGGTGGCGATCACCGGCAAGCCTCACAGCGCGCTGGGGCGGCAAGCGGCCGTGACGCTGGACCTGGGGCCGATCCGCGAAGCCTGTACGTTGGGCTTGGCTCCCAGCACCAGCACGACGGCGATGCTGGCGCTGGGCGATGCGCTGGCCTTGGTGCTCAGCCGCATGCACGGCTTCGGGGCCTTGGACTTCGTCCGCTTCCATCCGGGCGGAAGTCTGGGACGCAAACTGGCCAAAGTGGACGACCTGATGCGGCCCTTGGACGAATGCCGCGTGGCGCGGGAAGACAAGACGGTTCGCGACGTGTTCGTGGACGTCAGCCGCCCGGGACGGCGCACTGGTGCGATCATGCTGACGGACGAGAACGGCTTGCTGACCGGGATCTTTACCGACAGCGATCTAGCGCGGCTGCTGGAAACTCGCCGGGACCGGTACATCGACGGCCCTGTCCGGGACGTGATGACGCACCGGCCTCGGACCGTCCGGTCCGGGGCCACGATGGGCGACGCCCTCGAGGCGCTCGCGGAACGCAAAATCAGCGAACTCCCCGTGATCGATGCCGACGGACGGCCGCGGGGCCTGCTGGACATTACCGACGTCGTGGGTCTGCTGCCGCGGGACGTTTCGGCCGCAGATCCCGTAGAGGTGAACGAAACCGACGCTCCGGCCACGGTGCCGCTGGCGGGACCGGTGCCGAAGCCCGAAGGATGCATGATGTAGGACGGGCTTGTAACCAATCCCCTGTAAAGGTGAGCTTTCTTTGGGAGGGAAATCCGCCATGCCGGGTCTTGTTGGAGTCCACGCTTTAGCGTGCCAGGCGGGCCATGCCCGCCACAAGAACACGCTAAAGCGTGGACTCCAGCGACGTTGGCATCTTTACAGGGGTGATTGGCAATCCGTCCTACAGCACGGCATCCGTTGGTGGCAAGTGCCAGGACGTAGCGAAAAATGCGGATTCCATGCGAACTCATTCAGGAAGGTCGAACGTAGATGAAAGTTGAGGATCGCTGCAAACGAATTGAATTGATTCTGTCGGACGTGGACGGCGTGCTGACGGACGGAGGAATTCTCTTTAACAACCAGGGCATCGAGATCAAGCAGTTCCACATCCGCGACGGGCTGGGGATCAAGCTGTGGCAGAAAGCCGGCTTCAAATTCGGCGTGCTGTCGGCCCGCACGTCGCACATTGTCAAGGTGCGGGCCGCCGAGTTGGGCGTGGACCTGGTGCGTCAAGGATTTGAGAACAAGCTGCCGGTGGGAAAAAAGGTCCTTGCCGAGTTGGGCCTGAAGCCGGAACAAGTGTGCCACATCGGCGACGACCTGACCGACTTGTCGCTGTTGCAGTACGTCGGATTGAGCATTGCGGTCGCGGATGCGGCGGCCGAGGTCCGCGCCGCGGCGCATTACGTGACGACGGCGCCGGGAGGCCGCGGGGCCGTGCGCGAAGTCGTCGAGTTGCTGTTGAAGGCCAAGAACCGCTGGGAGGATCTGATTCGGAATTACGCCCTGTGATTCCGCACCGGCACTATGTTTTCCCGTTTGGTCCGTTACGTGACGAGCCTGGCGATCGTCGGCGCCGCATACTTGGCGTACTGGCTGGTGCTTGCGCCGTGGATCGAGCCGGCGGCCCGGCCGCGGACCGCGGCCGCCGAAACGGACACGATGCCCGCTCCCGATGCCCGCGCACAGCGCTGGCAGGCGATGTTCCCGCCGGGCAGCTGGGAGCTGGACCGGCCCAAGGTCCTGGACACGGATCGGGGCATGCTGCTGCTCAAAGAACTCCGCGAGTTGGATCAGTACCGGCTGGAACTGAAGCCCTGCACGCTGATTCTCTTCTCCGGCGGCGAGGACCGCGAAGGCTCGCGGCCGGTGATCCTGCAGGCCGCCGAAGGCGCGGTGCTGACGTTTGACGAGCCCGTGAATCTGGCCCGCGGGCAGATCGGCCGCTTGGCGCGCGGCACGCTGCCGGGTGCGGTGACGATCCGCAGTCCGGAAAGCCGGCCCGGGGCGGCGGACCAACTGGAAGTGGTCACCCAGAACGTGCAGATGAACCGCGAGCGGATCGAAACGCCGCAGCCGATTACGTTTCGCTACGGCCACAGCTACGGCAGCGGCCGCGACTTGATCATTCACTTGGCTCTGCCCGTCGAAAAGCGCTCGGCCGGAGGTGCCCCGGCGGCCAAGCAGCGCCTGCCCGGGGTGGCCTCCGCGGAACTCGTCCACGTCGACCGCATCCGTCTGCAGTTGGACAACCCCAAGGAACTCGCACCGGTGGCTGCGGCCAAGGACCGGCCGGCCACGCCATCCCTGGAACTGGAGATTACTTGCCAAGGCCCGTTCAAGTTTGACTTTGAAAAGCGGATGGCGACGTTTGAAGATCAGGTGGACGTGCTCCGCGTGCCGACCTCCGGGGCCGTCGACCAATTGAGCTGCCAGCGGCTGTCGGTCTATTTCACCAAGCCCGACGCGCCCTCCACACCCGCCGCCAAGACATCCGGTCCGTCCGCGCCGGACTTGCGGGGACTGAAAATCGAACGGATCCAGGCGCAGGGCACGCCGGCCGTCGTCCGCGCGCCCACCTATTCCGCGACGCTGCGCGCGGAGCTGTTCGAGTACAATTTTTTGACGCGCGAAGTGAAGATCGAGGACCGGCAGAAGCTGATGTTGCGGTATCAGCAGTACGACGTCGAGGCGCGGCAGTTGGAGTACCAATTCGCCGCCGGCGGCCGGCTGGGCCGCTTGTGGGCGCGCGGCCCCGGCCGAGCGTCGGGGACGCTCCCCGACAAAGCAGACCAAACCTTCGAGGCCACCTGGAATGACCGCGTGATCCTGCAGCCGGATCAAGGCGACCATGCCCTGTCGCTGTTGGGAGGCGGCCTGTTGCGAGTTCACGGCGAGGGCGAGTTTGCCGCGCGCGACCTGCATCTCTGGATCGACGAGTCGCTCGACCCCCAATCGCCGCCGGGCAAACCCCGCTACCGCTATCTGCCGCTGCGGATGCTGGCCGAAGGCGACGTGCGGGTGGATTCGTGGCAGCTGGCCGCCGTGGTCCAGCGCGCCGAAGCCTGGATCCGCCACGAAGCCGTCGCGGGCCCGGCCGCTGCGGCTGGCGGCGGCAAACCGCCGGCGGCGGACAAGGCGGAACGCGACCGCCGCCCCGGCCAGAAGTTCGATCTGGCCGCCGAGCACCTGCAGACGCAATTAGTGCGGCGCGGCCGGGAAACCTTGGTGGAACACCTGATCCTGGACGGCCGCGTGCAATTCCGCGAAGTCCGCACGGAAAAAGCGGGCGACGTGCCGCTGGCGATCAGCGGCAATCTGGTCCAAGTCGACCACGCCAACACGGACTTTGCCCGCGTCGTCGTCCAGGGCCGGCCTGCCGAGGTCTCGGCCCGCGGAATGACCACGATCGGGGACAGCATCCAGTTGAATCGGGGCGACAACCGCATCTGGATCGCCGGTCCCGGCAAGATGCTGCTCCCGGCGCAGGCCCGCAAGCGGCCGGGAGGCACGGAACCCCTGGCCGCGCCGGTAAACGCGACGCCGCTGAACGTGGCCTGGGGAGGCCGGATGGATTTCGACGGCCGCACGGCCCGGTTCCTGCGCGATGTCAAGGTCAGCGGATCGCAGCAATCGCAGCAGGGCGAGGTCTTCGACCTGTTGGTCATGGGTCACGAACTGACGGTGACCCTCAACCAGGAAGTGAACTTGAGCCGGGACAAGGCGCCGGAGAACCTGGACGTTCAGCAGCTGGCCGTGGTCGGCGGTGCGTACCTGCAGAACAGCGGCCGCCTGCAGGGCAACCGATCTTCGTACGACCAGCTGCAGGTGCGGGACTTGACGATCGATCAGAGCAGCGGCCGCTTGCACGCCGATGGTCCGGGCTGGGGCAGTTCGGTGCGTTATGACAAAGGCCTGGCGGGAAACGGCCTGAGTCCCGCCGCAGACGCCTCGCCGGCCGAGCCGCGGCTGGCTTATGTGCGCGTGGACTACGAGGACGAGATCGAAGGCAACATCCAGGACCGCGAAATCGAGTTCCGCGGCCGCGTGCGGACCCTGTACGGGCCGGTCGACGACTGGGAGCAGACGCTTGATCCCGACTCGGCCGCAGGCTTGGGCAAGGGCCAGTACCTGTTGACCAGCGACCGCTTGGCCGTCGCCGACGTGGCCTCGCGGGTGAGCAACCAGGAGGCGGGCATCGAATTGGCTGCATTCGGCAACGCGACCATCGAAAGCGACGCCTTCTCGGCCCGCGCTTACCGTGTGGCCTATGCCAAAGCCAAGGAGCTGGTCATCCTCGAAGGCGACGGGCGCGTCGACGCCGAATTGTGGCGCAAGGGCAGCAGCACGCCCGACTTCGCCGCCCAACAGATCCGTTTCTGGACCACGAACCAGAGCATCCAAGTCGACGGCGGCCGCTACCTGAACCTGGGCGGCATCGACATGCCGCTGGCGCTGCCCAAACGCTAGTGCGCCGCCCGTGGACGTTCGCCTTCCGAATCGCTTCAACCGATTTCATCGAGGGGCCACCCAGGGATTCCCACAGTCACGTGTTGACTACGCCAAGGCATCCACGGGGCTGCGGACCGCCAGTCCCGGCTTGTTCATCACGTGCAGATAAGTCATGGTCGTCCGCACGTCCTTGTGCCCGAGCAATTCCTGCACGGTGCGGATGTCCGCCCCGTCCTCCAGCAGATGCGTCGCAAAACTGTGCCGCAGCGAATGCGGCACGGCGTTCTTGACGATCCCCACGCGATCGATCGCCCGCTTGAAAGCCCAAGAACATCAACCTCCGCAGGCCCTGGAACTCAGGCAGCAGCCGCACGACTTCCGGCCGGCTCAGGACCACCGGCAGCCGCGACGGCTTGTTCGCCTGCCCCATGTCCAGGAACCCCAACTCCCGCCCCAGCACCTTTTGATACAGAAACAGCAGCGCGCACTTCGCCTGCTTCTGGGTTCCCGCCGTCACGTTCCCTTCGACCGCCAAGTCGGTGAGAAACGTCTTGATCTCCCCCTCGCCAAAGTTCGTCAGTTCCGGTGAACGGCAATGGGCGATGAACCGCTTCACCCAGCCCACATAGGCGGTCTCCGTTTCCAACGCTTTGTGCCGGACCCGCATCCCCCTCCGCATCTGCTGAATAATCGCCGGTTCGCGAGGGTCAATCGGGCCGATCAGATGCCGCTCGTCCTCGACGCCGGGACGCCCCGAACCTGTCGCCGCCGATTGAACATTATCCAGCACTTGACCGCAGACGCAAACCGTATGCACCGAATCAGAGCCTTATTTTGCCTCTCACATCTCTGGCTCAGCCTCGGATTGGTCCTCTTCCTGTTCTCACACGGGAGAGTGACGATTCCGGTTTGCTCGTGGTTTGCCTTCGTGTTCCTGATCCGTTTCCACAGGACCAGCTCGCGTCCGTGGCTCACAATCGTGACGCTCTGGGTCGGGATGTCGACCTGTCATGCGTTCATGTATGACGGATTTTTACCCGTCCGCGGGCTCTTGTTTTACGCCGCTTGTTTACTCTTTGGCGGAATCTGGGCTTTCCCTTTCATTATCGACCGGCTGCTCTACCGCAGGCTTGACGGTCTTGCATCGATACTTCTCTGGCCGCTGTTGATGGTGACGATCAATTTCTTCCTGGCTGCATACCTTCCCAGCCTGGCTCATTCTCAGATCGAATCGCTGTCACTGATTCAAATCGTCTCACTCACGGGAATGGGCGGACCTGTCTTCTTATCTACTGGTTTGCGGGAACACTGAACCGAATCTGGGAATCAGGATTCGAGTGGACTTTGGCCAGACGAGAAGGCGGCCTCTTACTCGGGGCGCTCATCCTGACCGTGGTCGATGGCGAAACGCGCCTCGCGTTTGCGAACAGCCAGTCGGGAACCCTGCAAGTGGCCATGATCAATCTTCAGCGGAATCGCCTCAAAAGTCTGGACAACTTTGAGCCTCAAATCGTCGGGGAGCTGTTCGCTGCGAGCAAGAAGGCCGTGGAGGCGGACGCCAAAGTCATCGCCTGGTCGGAAGCCAATGCCGATATCCCCCTTGCCTATGAAGATGAACTGGTTGAACTCGGCAAAGACTTCTCGAAGGAACACCAAGTCTTTCTCTTTATGTCATTTCGCTCCTTCTCGACCCGCAGCCTGAACGAAAACAAGACCATCGGAATCGCACCAGACGGAGAGATTGTTGTGGACTATTTGAAATCGAATCCGATTCCGTTTCTTGAGGCCGGCACAAAGAAGGGGGACGGAGAGGTCGCAATTGCAAACATCAACGGCATCAAGACGGGACACGTCATTTGCTATGACGCGGATTTTCCGTCGTTCATACAGCAAGCAGGAAGGCGCGGCGTCGACATCCTATTCGCCCCCTCTGGTGATTGGCGGGAGGTCGGGTTTTTTCATGCGGCTTCGGCGAGATTCCGCGCCGTGGAAAATGGCTGCTCCCTGGTGCGGCCAACCATTCAGGGCCCGTCAATCGCCACCGACCCCTATGGTCGAATGTTGGCTTACCACGATTACTATTCAAACGCCCCCAGACTTTCGCTTGTCGGAGTCCCGTCGCGCGGCGTGAGAACGATTTACGCGATATGTGGTGATTTCTTCAGTATCATCTGCATCGTCCTGTTTGTGGGTTTGATTGGCCTGGCTTACCTCAATGGAGGCGCGACCCGAGGTGATAGGGACGCGGGGCCTAAAAGCATCATCGCTGGATAACCGACCGTTGCACCCAAGCCCGCGATCGGGTGCTTGCGCAATAGATGCCTTCACCGCGCGGGCTGGGTGAATGGCAGCGTTCGGCCGGAAGAGCAGTCTCGAGGCTCAACGTGCCGGCCACCGCCGCGCCCC
>CAZXYZ010000113.1:0-38885 GCA_964645045.1 uncultured Pirellulaceae bacterium
TTCTACACGGTTTGTCGGTACGTCGAGCGGAACGCGTTACGAGCGAATCTTGCCCTTTTCTTCCATTTTCTTCCCCCGATTATCGACTGGTCGCTGGAGATGGGGTGGGACCGGGCGCACGGCGGCGTCCTCTACTATCGCGACGCTCGCGGGTTGCCGCCGACCGAGTACTGGCACGACATGAAATTCTGGTGGGTGCATAACGAAGCGATCATCGCCACGCTGCCGGCCTGGCAACTGACGGGCGACCCGAAGTACGCCCGCTGGCACCAGATGGTCCACCAATGGGCCTACGCCCACTTCCCGGACCCGCTGTATGGCGAGTGGTTCGGCTACCCGCACCGCGATGGGACGGTGTCGACGCGGCTGAAAGGCAACATGTGGAAAGGCCCGTTTCACCTGCCGCGGATGCAGTGGTACTGCTGGCAGCGGTTGGCCGAAATGGCCCGCGTCAGGATGACGCCAAGTACCGTCGGCGGGTGAGGGATACGGGGACGGTCTCCCAGAAATTGTATCCCTCCGCCACGTCGCCGGCGCCCAGACGCAAGAAGATCTCGTCGGCGCTGCGGACCCGCGCTTCGGAATTCCCCGACACGGACGTCAGCGTGCCGTCGGTCGCGTTGCCCTGATTGAACAGGTTCGGCTGCTGTTCGGTCAGCACGTACACGCCGCCTTCGACGACGAACTCGTACTTGCCGTCCGGTCCGGTCCAGAATTTCTGCGTGACCGGCTGTTGGAAACGGTCGACGCCGGTCAAGACGAGCAGGACTCCGGCGATGGGCGGATCGTTGGTGTTTTGCACGCCGTTGGTGCTCAGGTCCAGGAAGACCGTCCCCGAGATCTCGGCCGGCGGCAGCCGTGCGATCGTGTTCGTGGTGTCCGTGCTATTGGCGGTGTCCGAGTCGTACTGCCGGCCCTGGATCGAGGCTTGATCGATCAGCGGGCCTTCGTAGCGGGAATCCACCAGGACGATCATCGTAACCGTCGCCGAGGCATTCAGCGACAACGTATTCAACTGGGCGACGACCGTGCCTTCCGTCGCGCTGACCGTGCCCTGGCTGGCCGTGGCGGACACGAACGTGACGCGGGCCGGCAGCGTGTCGGTCACGACGACCTCGGTCGCGGCCGACGGTCCGGCGTTGGAGACCGTGATCGTATAGGTCAGTTCGCGGCCCGAATAGATCGGGTCCGGGAAGTCCACTTTCGTGATCTTCAGATCCACGACCTGGGGCGTGTAGGAAACACTGGCTTGGTCGTCTTCGTTGGGCTTCCGATTGTTCGGCGTCGAGTCCGGGTCGGCCTGCTCGACCTCGATGACTTTCGCCGTCACGTTCTGCGTGTTGGGCGACTCGACCTTGGCCACGACCTCCAGGGTCACCGGATCGCCCACCGGTACGGGGCCCACATTCCAGCGGCCTTGGGCGCTGTCGTAGGAGCCCGCCGAGGCGGTCGCCGAGACGAATCGCAGGCCCTCGGGCAACAGCTCGGAGACGACGACGGACGTCGCCGCATCGGGACCGGCATTCGACAGCGTGACGGTCAATTGGATGTCATCGCCTACGTTCGGCGAGTTGTTGTCGATCGTTTGCGTCAGCGACAGGTCGGCGGCCTGAGGCGTCACGGTGACGCTGGCCTGATCATCCTCGCTGGGTTGGTTGTTGCCGGGCGTGGAATCGTTGTCGTACTGGTCGACGGCGACGATTTCAGTCGTGTTGACTTGCGGGCCCAGTTGCGTCACCCGTGCCACGATCCGCAACGTCACGTTGGTGCCTTTGGTAACCGTGCCCACCGTCCAGCGGCCCGAAGTCGGGTCGAACGTGCCTTGGCTGGGCGACGACGACACGTAGGAGACGCCCGCAGGCAGGCGGTCCAGCACGGCCACGTTGGTCGCGGTATCCGGCCCGGCGTTGTTGAGTCCGATGACAAAGGTGATGTTTTCGCCCAGATTGGGCGCCGGCTTGTCCACGACTTTGCCCAGCGACAGATCGGCGATCTGAGGCGTGGCCGTGATAGTGGCCTGGTCGTCCTCGGTCGCCACGCCGTTGCCGGGCGTCGAGTCCGGGTCGAATTGATCGGCCGCGATCACTTCGGCGTCGTTGACTTTGGGCGCCGGACTGGTCACTTTGCCGACGATGTACAGCAACGTGTTTGTGCCGGGGGTCACGGTCCCCACGTTCCATTCGCCGGACTGGGGACTGTACGAGCCCTGGGCCGCGGTCGACGAGACATAGCTAAAGCCTGCCGGCAAGACGTCCTTGACCTTCACTCCCGTGGCCGCGTCGGGTCCGGCGTTGTTCAGGGTGATCGTAAAGGTGACGTTATCGCCGACGTTGGGCGCGTCCCGGTCAGTGATCTTTGCCAGCGACAGGTCCGCGACCTGGGGACTGATCGTGACTCGCGCCTGGTCGTCCTCGTCGGGGTTCTGATTGTTGGGTTGGGAATCGGGATCGTATTGGTCCGACGCCGTGAGCTCGGCGGCGTTCGTTTTCTCGTCGGCGGTGTCCGTCTTGGCCACAATCGTCAGCGTCGCGGTACCGCTCTTGGAAACTTTGCCCACGGTCCAGACGCCGTTGGTGCGGTCGTAGGAACCGACGCTGGCCGTCGCAGATACGAAGGTCATGCCGGGCGGCACGTCGTCCTTGACGGTGACGCCCGTGGCGTCGCTGGGGCCGGCGTTGGTCACCGTGATGGTAAAGGTGACCTGCTGGTTGGCCACCGGGCGGACCGGGTTGGCCGTTTTGGTCAGCGACAAGTCGGCGATTTGCGGCGTCACCGTGACGCCGGCCTGATCGTCTTCGGTCGAGACGTTGTTGTTGGGCGTGGAATCCGGGTCGCGCTGGTCCGACGCGATGACTTCGGCGGTGTTCGTCGTCGCCGACGTGCCGACCGCTTTGGCCGTGATTTGCAGCGTCGCTTTGGTGCCGTTTTCGATCGAAGGCACGGTCCAGACATTGGTCAGGTTGTCGTAGGAGCCGGTCGAAGGCGTCGACGAGATGTAGGTCATGCCCGAGGGTAACTCGTCCCGGATCGCCACGTTCGTCGCCCGGTTCGGACCGCCGTTGGACAGCGTGACCGTAAAGGTGACATTCTCGCCCACCTGCGGATTGGCCTTGGTAACGGTCTTGGCCAAGGACAGGTCGGCCTGTTGCACGACGACGGTGACGGTGCTCTGGTCGTCCTCGCCGGGTACCTTGTTGTTCGGCGTCGAGTCGGGATCGGGTTGATCGGCGGCGGTGACTTCGGCGGTGTTGGTGATCGTGCCGACGCCGGTCACGCGGGCGCCGATTTGCAGGCTGGCGCTGCTGCCGCTGCCCACGACGCCGACGCTCCAAATGCCCGTCGTGCTGTTGTAGGCGCCCTGCGAAGGCGACGAGCCGACGAACGCCGCGCCGCTGGGCAGCAGGTCGGTGACGGCGATGTTCGTGGCGGCGCCCGGTCCGGCGTTGCGCAGGTTCAAGGTAAAGGTGACGATGTCATTCGGGTTCGGCGTGGCGTTGTCCACGGTCTTGGTCAGCGACAAGTCCGCCCGCTGGGGCGTGACCGAGATACTGCTCTGGTCGTCCTCGTTGGCGTTATTGTTGTTCGGCGTCGAATCGAGATCGGGCTGGTCCGATCGCGTGACCTGCGCCGTGTTGACCACGGCCGAGGTCGTGTTGACGGTCGCGGCCAGTTGCAGGCTGGCGCTGGAACCGGCCGAGACGCTGCCCACGGTCCACACGCCGCTAAGGCTGTCGTAGCTCCCCTGCGACGGCGCGGCGCTGATGAAGCTCAATCCGGGCGGCAGCTTGTCCGTCACGGCGACGCTGGTCGCCGTCCCGGGGCCGGCGTTGTTCAGGTTCAAGGTGAACGTCACGTTCTGGCCGGCGTTGGGCGTCGGATTATCGATGGTCTTGGCCAGCGACAGATCGGCCACTTGCGGCGTGATCGTCACGCTGCCTTGGTCGTCTTCCGTGGCGATGTTGTTGCCGGGCGTCGAGTCGGGATCCCGCTGGTCGGATCCCGAGACTTGCGCCGTGTTGGTGATGGACGTAGAGGTGCCCACCGAGGCGGTGATTTGCAGGCTGGCGCTGGCGCCGTTGGCCAGGGTGCCGACGGTCCACACGCCCGTGGCGCTGTTGTACACCCCGGCCGGAGTCGCACTGACGAACGTCAGGCCCTGAGGCAACTGGTCGGTCACCCGGACGTTCGTGGCCGGGCTGGGGCCGGCATTATTGACATTCAGCGTGAATGTCACCGGCTGCCCCAAAGTCACGGTCGGATTGTTGATCGTTTTGCTCAAGGAAAGGTCGGCCAGTTGGGGCGTCAGCGTGATGCTGCTCTGGTCGTCCTCGGACGGATTGTTGTTGTTGGGTGTGGAGTCCGGATCCGGCTGGTCGGAGGCCGAGATCTGAGCCATGTTGGTAATGGCCGTCGTGCCGGTGACCGTCGTGGTGACCTGCAAAATCGCGGTCGTGCCGGCCGGCACGGCTCCGATCGTCCAGACGCCGGTGCCGGCGTTGTACGAGCCTTGGGAAGCCGTCGCGCTGACAAAATTCAAGCCCACCGGCAGGATGTCGGTCACTGCCACGTTGGTCGCGGTGTCCGGGCCGGAATTCAGCAGGTTCAACGTAAAGGAAGTAGTCTGCCCGACGTCGACGTTGGGGTTGCTGGTGGTCTTGGCCAGCGACAGGTCGGCGGACGGTTGGTTGTTAAAGTCGGTGGTGAAGGTCTTAGAGCCGATCATGCGGAGGGCAGATATCTGGCCGTCCAGCGCAATCGCCGTCGTGTCCACCTGCAATTCGATTGCGCCGACGTTGGCGAAATTCGCGCCGCTGCCGCCCGCTGCAGTGAAGTCGCTCGTGAGCGACAGCAGGAGGCTTTGCGAGGTATTCACGCCCAGCGTCACCGTGGCCTGGGAGAAATTGTTGGCGTCGGTGTAGATGCGGACTCGGCCCGCGCCGCCGGCTTTCTCCGCCACGCCCGCGATTTCCAGGTACGAACTGGTCCCGCCGCTCGTGAGATCGACGCCGCTGCCACCGCTGCGCAGGCCGATGGGATTCAACGACGTGGCGTTGTTGTCCACGCCGTCCCAGGTGATTTTGTATTGCCCCAGGGCATTGAAGCCGGCATTGATGGCCAGCAGTCCCGATCCGGCGTCCAAGGTCACGGCATCGCCCGTTTGGCCGGCGGTCAGCGTGGCCAACATGTCGCGTTCGCCACCGAGCGCTTCGCCAGCCGTTTGCGCCGAGACGTTGGTCGTGCCCACCGGCATCGGCGCGGTGACGGTTTGCCGCGTGGTAAAGCCGTCGATGGTCAGACCCGGGGCGCCTTGGGCGTCGATGCTGCTGATCGTGATCCGGGTGCTGGTAATCTGGGCCAGGCTGGCGCCGGAGACCGTTTGCGCAGGCTGCTGGACGAAATAATCGCCGGCCGTCAGCCGGTCGAAACGATACAGGCCGTTGCTGTCGGAGGTGGCACTGCGCAACGCTGCACCGTCGCCGGCATCCAACGCGCCGTTGGCGTTGACGTCGCGGTACAGGTTCAGCGTGGCACCGACGACTTGCTCGCCGGGCGTGAAACCATTGGCGTTGGCATCGCGGAACACGCGGCCGCTGATCGCGGCCAAGTCGGTGGCGGCCAGCAATTGGCGCGGTTCCAGTTTTTCCAGGGACAGGAGCCGCCGTTTCTTGCGCGCGGTTCGGGCCTCGCGGCGGGGGTGCGGTGAATTCCTCTTGCGCAAGTCGTCGGATGATGAAAACTCGGATGCTGAAAACCCGGATGATGAAAACATAGTCCCACTCGCCTTACCAGCGGTAATCGAATCCCAAGTTAAAACCCTGGGCCCAGTAGGTTGTATCGTTGAACGCGACGGCAGGACGTGCCGGCCCGGTGGGTACGAGATCCGGGTCGGTCGGGTCGGGGATGTACATCTCGTTCACATTCAGGTCGATGGCGCCGTCCGGCCGGATCACACGGCTCAGGAACAGCAGCGTGTAGCCGAACTTGACACTCAGTTGCGGGGTCAGTTGATAGCCCATCGTCAGCCCGACGTCGGCGGCCCAGGCCGTTGACTTTTGCGAGTAGTTCCCAATGTTTGTGCTGAGCGCGAGCAGATCGCCGGTCAGCAGCGTCGCCGAGCCGTCTTCCGCTCCGGGTGGAACCACGAGTTGCGTGTAGCCGTTGATCGCGATCTGTTCGTCGGTGCGTCCGAGCGCGAGTTTCAAGACGCCCTCGGACCACCAGCGGCGGCGGTGGTACTTGGCCGACACGCCCAGCTCGCCACCCTGAAAGTCGTTACTGGTCGCGAACTGGTCCATGGCCTGAAATCCCGTCCGCGGCGTGACGCTGGTCGCGAGGGCTTCGCGGATCGTGATGCCTTCGTCCAGGCCGATGTAGCGATAGCCGCCGATCAGGTCCATGCGGAAACCGTTATCACAGCTGCCGGCTTCCTGTCCGCCACGGCATCCAGATCCAAAATTGCACCAAATGTTCGTCAGCAGGTGGACGCCGAGAGACTGGAATTGGCTGTACGTGTCGATGTAAATCGTGCCCACCAACAGATTCGGATACGCGACCAAAGCCGAATCGGAAGTCAGCGTGTTGGGCCCGACGTTAAAGAAGGGCCGAGCCAGGATGGTATCGCCCACTGAGGCCGCGAGAAAATCCGTCTGAGCCTCGTCCAGGACGGTATAGTCCAGTTCGAGGCCCACCCAGCGACGCGCTCCCAGCCAGCCGCCCAAACGCAGCCGGCCGCCGCCACGCGGGTCGGTGAACAAATCCTCGTTGCCGAACAGGACCTGAGTGCCCTCGGCCCCGATGACGCCCGCTTGCGCTTGCGGCGTACCCGGCGGGCTGGTCGTCACCAACGGCGGAAGCGGCAGCTCTTTGGTCCACCACATCAAAGCGTCCACTTGGCCCCACAGCCGTTCCGGCGGTCCACACGGCGCGACGTGCCAGGGATCCGGAGTGGGTAACAGCGTCTCCGGCTCACTGGTGTCGACCGTGTCCGGTGAATTCAGCAGCGGTCCCTCGATGACTTCCCCTTCAGAAATTACCGCGGGCGAGGAGTCGGCCGCTGCCGCAGAACCGCCACTTGACGAAGAGCTGTTGGACCGTGTGTCTGAGCCGGATGGAGACGGGATCGGAGTCAGCGGCGGCAGCGACCCCTGATCCTCGCCGGCCGTGGACTGAAGATCGGCGAATTGGGTTGGCGGCGCGATTTTGGGCTCGATGGTCTGAGCCACCAGTAAAGGCTTCTCTTCGGACGCCTGTTGCGAATCGAACTTGCCGACGATTTGAACCGGCTTGCCGACATTCGCTTCCAGCGGCAAGTTGCTGCCGGAAGAAATCGCATAGCGGACTTGCCCGTCGTTGTCGCACAGCACGTACTGATCGTCGCCGGCACGGGTCTTGTGCTTCTGCAGCACACCGAATGCGACACGGAGCAACGCAGGGCCCGTATCAGCGCGCGGTTCCGCGGCGTCAGCACACGGCGCGGACGCTGCCAGCAAGGGCGTCAACAGGCTTAGGAGTAGGAGTCGGTGCATACGCAAAAGCCGAATGGCAACCTACGGGAAAAGAAGCGGGCCGTTAAGTACAACAGTCCCGGCGCCGGATCAAGGCCAGTTTGCCCCGATTCTCGGCTTCACCGGCAAGCTGGGGCGAGTGAGTGAGTTGCGGTGCTCGTCACCCGCAGCTGGCACATCCCGACCCGCAGCAGCCGGGCTTCAGGGCCCGGGCCGATGGCGTGATGGCCAAGCCGCCCTTGGACGTGCAGCGCAGTTCCGACGGCATCGCGAGCCCCACGGCGTAAACCGCGTCAATCGTTTCATCGAGCGGGATGAAATTGGGATACCCGCCGAGCACGAGGTCCGCATTGACGAACGCACTGGCAGCGGCGGCCCCATTGCGCGTGTGACAGGGGATCTCGACCGTCCCATGCAACAGATCGCAGACGGTACCCATCGTGTTCTGAAAACCGATCGCTGCCGCATCACAAGCCTGCCGCGCGGTGCCGCCGACGGCGTCCACAACGGCCGCGGCCGCCATCGCACCGGACGCGCCGATTTCCACTTGACAACCTGCGACCTCGGCGGCAAAGGTTCCACGGATGGCCAGAATCAGGCCGATCGAGCCCGCCGCCAGCAGCGCCAGCGCAATTTGCTCGCGCGTCAATCGCCGCTCTTCGGCCAGCGTCACCAGCGTTCCCGGAATGACTCCTGCGGAGCCGCCGGTCGGCGCGGCACAGACCACTCCCATCGCACCGTCCACGTGCATCACGGCCAGGGCCCGCGCCGCGGCTCGCGTGTGCAAGCTGCGCACGGACAGCCGGCCCTCGGCCTCCGCCTGAAAAATGGCCCCGGCACACGCGGGCAACAACTGCAAACCGGTGAAGTCCGGATCCAGGCCGCGCTGGACCGATTGCACCATGATGTCGTAACGCCGCAGCATTTCCGCCATCACCTCCGCGGGGCTGATGCCGAGCAATTGGGCTTCGTAGGCGAGCGCGAGCCGGCCGAGAGAAACGCGGCGTTGTTCGGCGATCTGCACCATCTGGGCCGCACTGGAAAACAGCGGCTGGCCCGCGTGGACGAAGTAAACCGGCGTGGATTCCCAAACTCGTGCGTCGCGATCCAGCGCCTGCAATTCGTGACGAAAGGCCGCGGGCAGCGCAGCTTTGCGGCGCGCCGTCAGACGCACCAGGCCGTTCTCGACAACGCTAGCAGGATCTTCCAGGACTCCACCAGCGCCTGACAGCAACGCGCGGGCGGCGCCGGCTTGGTCGGCCGAGACTTCCACCAGCGTTTCATAAGCCGATCCGTTGAACAGAACCGGGCGGCCCTGCACGCGGGTGATCTCCACTTCACCACCGCCGATCGAGCGTGCCACGAGCTTCAGGTTCGTGCCATCCGCTGCCGTGAGATCCAGTTCGACGGTGTTCGGGTGATCGGCTGCGTGCAGCGGCCGGACTTCGAACTGGATGTCCAGTCCCGCGGCCGGCGCATCGCGCAGAGCGGTAAAGAAGGATTCGTCCGTCAGCGGCTTGTTCATCAAGCCCATCGCAAACCCACGATCGGCGCCTTGCGGGGCGTAAGTCGCTGCATATGAGCCCGCCGGGTCAAAGGCCAGCACTGCCCGCTGCGGCATGCCGCCGAGGATCGACCGCGCCATGCTGCCGATGTGAAACGCGCCCGCCGTATGGGAACTGGACGGCCCGCGCATCACGGGGCCCAGGACGTGATTGAAGATACTGACCGTTTTCATAGGTTGGGGGTTTCTGTACCCGATTGCGTGCGGCGATGGATCGTTGCCGCCTTGTTTCAGCCGAACAGGACCCCAGTATGCCAGTGACGAGCGGGACGATCAACGCCCTGATGAAGAGAGGCACCTTGCCTAACCACCCTGCGCAATCCCGGCCTGCGTACCGCGAATGGCACGAGGTTAGGCAGCCAGCAGGAAATAATCTACCCAGCGGACTTTGGAAAGCGTCGAATAGCACGGATGGCAAAGCCGGGGCACGGATAAAAGGCATGCTTCTTTCATTATCCGTGCTCCGGCTTTGCCATCCGTGCTAGATTCGCGTGGGTAGTTCATTTTCCCCGGTGTGCCTCAAGCGGCAAAGTCGCGGCCTCTCACGTCTGAATTGCAGGATCTAACGCGGACAGCACTTGCGTTTCTTGTGTACTTGGGTAGAATCCACGATCTTGCCAAGCTAACGTTAGGGCGGCGTAGCAAGCGATAAGTCCAAGCCAGTATTGAGGTTGAGTCAAAAAATGCGACCGATGCAAAAAGGCAAGCCGGTAAAGTCCCGCAAACGGATGAAGGCTCGCGTTCGAACGAAGAAGAAAGATCCGTTGTTTGTGGACGGCAAACGTCCTCGTCCGATGTACGTGGATTACAAGGACATCGAGTTGCTGAAAAAGCTGGTGAACCGTCACGGGCGCA
This sequence comes from uncultured Pirellulaceae bacterium, assembly GCA_964645045.1. Lineage (GTDB taxonomy): Bacteria > Planctomycetota > Planctomycetia > Pirellulales > Pirellulaceae > Anammoximicrobium. The sequence continues at coordinate 9,925 of CAZXYZ010000113.1, forward strand.
TCGTCAGCCGCCGAAAGACGGGCTGTACGGCCGCCAGCCAGCATGCGGTGACCGAGGCCATCAAGCGGGCCCGTTTCATGGCGCTGCTGCCGTACGTCGGCGAGTGAGTCGCGCGTGACGGCCACACCGCTCAGCTTCCAAACGAAGCGCCGCGTCGAGTTCCGCGACACCGACGCCGCCGGGATTGTGCATTTCTCGGCGTTTTTCGTTTATATGGAGCAGGCGGAGCACGAACTGCTGCGTTCGCTCGGCCTGAGCGTCGCCGCTCACGACGGCGAAGGCGAAATCGGCTGGCCGCGCATCTCGGCCAGCTGTGAATTCCTGAGTCCCGCCCGCTTCGAAGAACTCTTGGACGTCCAGGTCACGGTGGACCGTTTGGGCCGCAAGAGTATCACCTACGCCTTCTCCTTCACTCGCGACGGAACCGCCATCGCCCGCGGTTCAATGACCTCCGTCTGCTGCCGCCTCCGCCCCGGCCACGCCCCCCAAGGCATCGAGATTCCCGCGTGGTTCGCGCACCAGCTGCGCACTCTGCGACACGCGGATCCGGCGTCTTGAGCCTCCTCGCCTCGGACAACGGATCCGCGTAGAATAGGAAACGACAGACGTACTTGCGTTTCCAACGCGCGCATCCCTGCGAGCTTTGCCATGCCTTCTCCGTTTCCCGGAATGGACCCGTTTTTGGAGCACCCCGCAATCTTTCCCGGCTTGCACGAGCGATTGATTGCATATCTTAGCGAGTCCCTGCAGGCCCGATTGCCGGAACCGTACTACGCCGAAATCGGCGAAAGGTTGTGGGTCGAGACGTCGGATCGGTCGATCGGCCCAGACGTCTACGTCCTGGATGACGAGGCGCGCGATCGCGAACCAAGACTCGGCGGAGACGTGGCATTAGCGACCGACGTGCGCACGCAACCAGTCGTCGTGACGGTGCCACAAGACGAACTTGGCGAGTCCTACGTCGAAATCTGGGCCAGCGGCGAAACCGAACGTGTGGTCACGACGATCGAGGTGCTAAGCCTGACCAACAAGACAGCGGGAGTGCGCGGACGTGAACTGTACCTGAGAAAACAGCGGGAGATCTTGGCGAGCCAGGTTCACCTCGTGGAGATCGACCTGCTGCGCGGCGGCCAGCACACGACGGCAGTGCCTCTTCGCCGCGCTCGCGCCAAAGCGGGACCGTTCGACTATCACGTCTGCATTCATCGGTTCGACAACTTGGAGGACTTCTTTGTCTACCCGATCCGCCTGCAGGACCGTCTGCCCGAGATCACGATTCCGTTGCTGCCCGGCGACGGCGACGTGGTTGTCGATTTGCAGGCGATCTTTCAGCGCAGCTACGATGCGGGCCCGTACCGGCGCCGCATCCGCTATGGCCACACCGCCCCCGTTCCGCCCCGGGACGACGAAACCCAAGCGTGGGCCGCCCGTCTGCTGGAGAGCTTGGAGTGATGACAGCACGCGTCGGACTCGATAACCACTGGACAGATCGCCCAACTCACTCGTGCCGCAGGGCCTCGATCGGGTCCATGTGCGCGGCGCGGATGGCGGGGTAGATGCCGAACAGGATGCCGACGGCGACGGAGATGCCGAAAGCCACCGGGATCGAGGCGGGTACGATGACCGGCGTGACCGTCCGGATGACGTCCGGCAGCTTGGCGATCAGGTCGGGCCAGTAATCGGCCAGACGATCGCGGATAAACGCGATGATCGGCGGGCAGCACAAGCCGCCGGCCACGCCGCACAGACCGCCGACGACCGACAAGGAGATCGTCTCGATCAGGAACTGGGTGACGATGTGCGTGCGGGTCGCGCCCAGCGCGCGGCGGATGCCGATTTCACGCGTCCGCTCGGTCACTGTCGCCAGCATGATGTTCATGATGCCGATCCCGCCGACGACCAGCGAGATGGCGGCGATCAGGCCCATCAGGACCATGAACATCAGCCGCGTCACACGGGCTTGTTCCAGCAGTTCCTCGGGGACAACAACTGCCACGTCCTGGCGGAATTTCTTTGGTTCGGCGTCCAGCTTGGCTTCGCTGCCGGGATCTGCCCCCTCGGTGGGCAAACCCAGCGTGAGCTTGACCAATTCGGCTGTGGAACGTACGTGGGCGATGGCGTCGACGCGGAGCGTGATCTGGTTCAACTCGACGATCTCGACATTGAACGTACTGCCGCGGCGGCTGACGATGAAATCGCCGATCCGCTGCTGCAGGGTCGTGATCGGGATGTAGACGTCCTCGGAAAAGTCCTGCGCCGACAGCGACCCGCCGATCGCGGCGGTCGGAGTGCGGTACTTGCAGATTCCAATGACTTCAAAATAGTCCAGACTTTCCGGGAGAAAAACGCGGCGGCCCAGCGGATCCTCGTAAGGAAAGAGCCGTTCAGCCAACTTGGCGGCCAGCACGCAGAAGTTGTGCCGCTGCTCGATGTCGACCGCCGTCAGCAAGCGTCCGCGTTCGATTTCCAGGCGGGTGACATCAAAATACTCGGGCGTGCAGCCGACCAGGCGGCCATCCACGGGATCGCGGCGTCCGTAATTGATCTGGCGGCGGATCTCGCGGATGGGAAGCGCGCTGGTGATCGTCGGGATGGTGCTCTTGAGCTTGTCGAACTCCTCGCGTTTCAGGCCGTACGGCACCGGGCCGCTGAATCCGGCCAGGGCTTCATTGGGCGGCTTGATGGTGCGGACGATGATGTTGTCCGCGCCCAAACCTTCGATCTGCCGCTGGGCCTCCTGGCTGATCCCTTCGCCGATCGCCACCAGCCAGATCACGCTCGCCACGCCGATAAAAATCCCCAGCACGGTCAACAGCGACCGCAACGGATGCACCAGCAGGCTCTTGAGGCCGAGGATCCAAGTCCGAATGAGAAACATCACGCCCTTTCGCGGGTTCGCATCGTTCCAGAGGCAAGTGTCAGGTGCCAAGCGAGCGGCAAGGCGCTAGCCGCCGGTATTATCGCCGATCGAATCGATCAAAAGCCAGCGGCCAACGCCGTTCCGCTCGATTATATCTCGCACGATGCTACCCCTAGGCATCGTACCACGCCAGATTGCCCCTGTTTTCCCCGCGCGGTAGGATGACCGCAGATCGAATGGGCGATGGTCGCCCGTTCGCGGAGAACCGCCGACGAGCCGTGCAGACGAACCAAGCGATGCACGCCCGCGGCGGATGCGATCGCGCGATATGGTGGCCGCGGGGACCGCCGCGGCGAGTTCGCCGTCGTTCGCCACCAACCTGATCTCTCCACCGACGGAAAGACGCGATGTCGTACCAATCGGTTGACCAGCTCCAGAAAGTGCTGACCCAAGAAGTCTTCCACTATGCCAAGGACGCCAAGAAAGCTGCCGGCCGCGCGTTGGGTACGTTGGTGGAGATCATCACCTTCTACGCACTCAAGTCTTGGGGGTTCGAACACAATATCGCAATCGAGCGACCGCTTCCGGAATTCGCAAACGACGCCATCACGCACAATGTCGAATACAGCCTGCATCCCTCCGTTGTCCTGGCTACACTCCCGTTCACGCATGAGCAGCTTCCCTTGACGTCTCGGAAGATATTGAAGCAGCCGGCCCTCGCTCCGTTGACGATCGCGGCAAATGCCGTGAAGACCAATTCTCTGACGACAAAGAACTGCTTTCCCGTTTTATTCTTACGGTGGGCGTGGTAAGTAACCACGGGAACTGGTTCACCTCTGACAACCATAACAAGGAACTGAAGGTTCTAGCTCAATCCTACGACTGGCTGCTCTTCTTGACCGATGCCGGCTTGAGCCAGTTCATCGATCGCCTGCTTTTCAACCCGACGCATGAACTTCAGCCCGCAAAAGAGGCTTTCCTTGCCAGCTACACCGGGCAGAAAGGTGTGAATCAGTTCACCAAGGTGAAGATCGCCCTTGCTGCCGACACAGCGCTTCAGTCATTCTTCAATTCCAACCTGCGCATGATTGAAGGCTGGTTCAACGTCATCGCTCCCGCTCGAAAGCGACTCGGCGTACTTCGATCGGAGCTCGATACTTTGAAGGGTAAGAATTGGGGGGAAATACACGGATGACAGCTGGACGCACGCTCAACACACTCAGCCAAGAATGGGGAACTCCCGAAAAATACGTGGATGCTGTACGGGAGTTCTTTGGCGGCGACATCCAACTTGATCCCTGTTCGAACGAGTACTCGATCGTCCATGCCAAGACAGAATATCGCTTGCCCGATCGCGATGGTTTGCGTGAGACGTGGGATTTTGAAACAATCTATGTCAATCCGCCGTATGGAATCGATAAAGAACGTCGTACCTCCATCAAGAACTGGCTCGCAAAGTGCTCGATGGCTCACGCCGGGTACGGCTCCCAAGTCCTTGCTCTTGTGCCTGTGGCTACGAATACTGGGCACTAGAAGAGATATGTGTTCGGCAATGCGTGTGGCGTCTGCTTCCTTTACGACACCCGACTAAAATTCCTCGTCAATGGTCAGAACGGCGGCAAGGGCGCGCCGATGTCTTGTGCCATGATTTACTGGGGCACGGATTACGAGAGATTCGATGCGGTATTTCGAAAGTTTGGCGCAGTCGTCGATTTGCGTCCCTTAAAGGGCCAGAGGTTCGGAGAGCCCCAGGACAGTCGGCAACGCGAACTCGCCTTCGACGAACAGGTGGCTAACTAATCCTGGGACCGGCGTTGTTCCTCGTGTCGCTGGTGAGCGACCGGAACCAACCGCGGGTGGCCAAGGTACTCGAAGCACTGCCGCCTTTCGAGCGCCGAGAACCGCAAGGGAAAGTGCAAAGCCCGCTGGAGTTCATGCTTCAGCATGTCTTTACCGGCGGACATTGCCGCCCAGCACGCTGAAGCGTGAACTCCAACCGTGCCCGACGCAGTTTCAAGACACATCGGGCTGCCGAGTGTTTGCGCGCATCCAGCGGACGTAGCCCGCGGCGTAGGCGTCGAGGTTGTCGGCCGCGCCGCCGCCGCGGATGGGCGAGCACATTTCGTAGTTGGCCCAGCCGTCGAAGCCGCCTTCCTGCAAGCCTTGAAAGAAAGCCCGGTAGTCGATACAGCCTTCGCCGAACGGAACCGCCCGCACGAGGTCAGGCTGGACGCGATCATAGTTGACGACCTCCGGCCGGTAGCGGAACCTCGGCAGCCGCACGTAATCCGCGTTGGTGGTGATGGCGGTGTGCGGCGCCATCCGCACGGCGGCGGCGTACAGGTCCTCGCCGCGCAGGGCCGGCGACCAAGCGTCAAATCCCAGCTTGCAGTTCGGCCGATCGATGTCGCCCAGCAGTTCCAGCAGCGCCTCGCTGTGGACCGCGATGTCGTGATGATTCTGCACCGCAACCGTGACGCCGTAAGCGGCCGCGCGGTCGCAGACCTCGCGGAGCGCCCGCACGGCCCGGTCCCAAACCGCGTGGGGACTGTGCCCGTCGATTTCGTAAGCCGTAAAGACGCGGACCAGCGGAGCGTCCAGTTGCTGTGCGATGCGGGCCAACGACTCGACGTAGGAAATCTGCATTTCCAGGCACGGCACCTCCGCCGCGCCGCCCCCTGAAAAATCGGTGTAGCCGGCGATCGCGGCGCACGTCACTTGGTGCTGGGCCAGCGCGGCCCGGAGCGCCGCGATGGTTTCACCGCCGGCATCCAGCGGCGACAGATGCGGACGTTTGCCCATCAACATCACGGCCGGAAAACCCAGCCGCGCCGCTCGTTCGACAACCCCTATTGGATCCAGACGCTGTTGTCCCCACAGACCCGCATAACTGACGGAGAATAGGCTGAGTTGCATCGTTGTATCTCCCGGCCCCCCGGTTCCGGTCCTCGTTCCCAAACCTCCGCCCGGGAACGCCTTTCCTTATTCGGCTTTGCCAGACCACAGGTCTGGATTCTATCATAATTCCGGGGCGGTAATTATCCTGGAGTGGAATCGTCCGGCCCTTTACCCCTCGAGAGTCAAGACACCTGTCTTAGCGGGAGAAGATGATGGCAACCGTGGGCAAATCCGCGCACTGGCGTGGCGTGATTGGGAACAAACTGAAATCGATTTTGGTATCGTTGGGGACCGACCTGCTGTTCTGGGCGGGCGTCTGCGCGGCGGTTGTGATCGTGATGATTCCCCAGATATCCTCGATTTTCCTGCAAGTCGAGTTCGAGTTGGAGACGCTGTGGGGAGCCGGTGATCGCACACAGACGCTACACGGCTTCCTGCAGTTCCTCGGATTCATCGTTTATTTGGACAGCGTCGCCGTGCTCGCCCTGGCCTCGATTCTGCACGTCGTGCCGCCGTCGTGGTTCTCGCAGCAGGGCTTGGGATTGGCACCGAGGAGTTTCCCAAATCTGTGGCCGGCGGTGCTTTCGATGATCGTGGTGACCATCCTGGGCTTGCTCCTGCTGTTGGCCATGGGCGTGCGCGGCGCGGGGCTGGTGCTGTCGGCGTTTCTGCTGGCGGTCATGGGGCTGGCGTTGATTCTCGTCGGGCGCTGGGTGGATCGAGCTTGTTCGTGGCTGGTTAGACGGAACGACGATCTGACGGTCGAGCGGCGCTACAAGGCCGCAGCCGCCCTGGTTGTCGTCGCAGTGCTGCTGCGGGTTGCCGTCCGTCCCGACAGCAATTGGCTGTACTGCCTGTCCGGTTCCGCGCTGCACGGCATGGCGTTCCTGTTCCTGCTGATCGGGGCTTGGATGGGCGTGGCCCATTGGTACCGCGAGCGGCCCAACGCCCAGCCTTTGATCGAGGCTTCGGGACGGCTCTTAGGCTGGCTGGTCCTGGCCTGTGCCGGCGGAGAATTGGTTTGGATCCTGGCCGGCGGCCAATGGACTCAAAGTCTGTTTTCGTATCGCCTGTATACGATTTGGGCCGTGCTGGAACTGTGTGCCTTGTTCATCATCGTAGGCTCGTTTCTCGATACCTGGGACGACCGGACGCGGTATCCCGTCCGCGTGGCGGCCATCCTGGGATTGCTGGCTGTCTTGGTGGTCGCAAAGACAATGGCCCCGGAGCAACTGCCCGGCGCCACGCCACAGGGGACAACGCTGGTGGCGGCCGCCGGCGAGAAGGCCGCTGCCGAGACATGGTACGCCGCCCTCGAACAACGGATCAAATCGATCCCGGAGGGCGAACCGGTCCTGCTGGTCGCGGCCAGTGGCGGCGGTTCGCGGGCCGCCATTTTCGCCGGACTGGCCATGGAAGCCCTGGCGCGGACGCCGTGCGGAACCAGAGCGGGAGACAATTGGGCGAAACACGTCGCGCTGATCAGTTCCGTCTCGGGAGGCAGTCTGGCCACGGCCCAGTTTGCCCACCGGCAGGGCGGCGAGTTTCCGGAACCGCGGCCGGCGTTGCTGCACACGGTCAAGAGCGAGTTGTTGACGAGAATGGAACGCGTTGCCAGGGCGTCCCATCTCCGGTATCAGCAACTCCACAAGTCCGAGGCCGACCGCGCCGCGGTCGACGTGCGGCGCAGGCTCCAGGCCTGGGACAAATCGGAACAAATCTGCCAGCGGTTGGTCAGCGGTCATCCGGATGCGAGGGACCCTGCGTGGGTCGTCCAATCGGGGTTGATGGACGATTTGTGTACGGATTTTATGGCACCGGTGCTGCGCGGCGTCTGGATGCCCACCCTGTCCCGTGGGGAAAGCCTGCGGGCTTTCTGGATGCAACGTTTCGGCTGGCAACAATGCAGCGACCGCACGGGTTACGCCCTGGGGCGGGACGCGCCGAAATTCGATTGGACGCGCCATCCGCTAGTGGCGTTCAACACTTGCGAGGTGCGTCAAGGCACGCGCTGTGTGATCGGTTTTCCCACGCTCCCCGACGAACTGGTTCGCTCCGCCGGCAACGTGGACCGCGAGCCGCACTCGTTGGTTTACTGGGACGCCGCCCGGCCGGTGGATTTGGGGCATGCCGTCGGCTTGTCCGCCAACTTCCCCTTCGGCTTTAACCCCATCGAAGTCCCGCACCAGCGCGGGGGTGACTCCGCGCTGCTGCTGGACGGCGGCATGTCGGACAACACCGGTTTGGACACCGTGTACCTGATCCTGCACAACTTGCGGCGGCTGAGCCGCGACAAAGGACGGCAGCAACTCGGGGAGATCTGGAGTTCGCTGCAGGCCCGGCATGTGGTCATTCTGGAAATCGACTCCGGTGCCAAGCCCAAGCGGGCCAGCGTGTTGACTCGCATGCTGTCCGTCGTGGCCGCTCCGCTGCATGCCTTCGGCCAAATCGGTTACGTCGGTTCGCAGGACGTCAAGACACGCTATTTCCAAGAGATGCGGCGCATGCTCCGGCGGACCGTCGATTTGCAGGCCGAAAGGCAACGCATGCTGGACGGCGCATCGGCCGCAAGCGTGGGGCCGCAGGCAAGCGTCCCGCCCGCCCTGTCTATGCTGGACGCGCTGGAAGCCAAAGGCGTCGAGGGGCTGTTGCACGTCAAGTTCGAGTGCAATTATCTGGGCGAAGACAACGTGCTGACGGCCTGGTCGCTGGGGCCCGAGGACAAGGCGTCCCTGTTGGTCCGGTTCTTAAACGAACAGCAGTTAGCGCTCGATGACCTGGCGCAGGTGCCGTTCGTGTCCCCCGGCCAACGGCAGCAGCAGGTTCAACGCGCGGCCGTCGAACTGGTGGACAGCCAGCTGCGTCAAACAAATCTCGGCCAAGTCGAGCGGTCCCTGGCGGAGCTTTCCTGCGTCGCCGAGCAAATGGCCAAGTTGCCGCCGAATCAACCCGATCGGGCGCTGGAGGCGTCTTGGAAACAGCAACTCGACGCCGTGCGGGACGGAACGCAAAAGGTCTCCGAGCATCTGAGAGCATCGGCGACGGAAACTCCGGAGGAAGCCAAGGCCCTGGCAGACCGAATCGAAACCATGCTCCAGCGGTCGCCGCGCAGCCCCGTCACGCTGAAAGAGTTGAAATCGGCCGCCTCACGATTGAACGTCCTCCAAGCCCAAACCGCCGAGGACGCCCAGGCCACGATCGAGCGCCAGCAAACCCTGCAGAACCGGTTCGACGCCCGCGTGCTGCAGAACCGCCGCGACATCCGGGAATCCCTAATCGCGCCGGATTGAAGCTCTAAGACACAGCTTCGGGACGTAGTATTCTGGTACGGACTATCGCAAGGCATTACGGACGGCTACTCGAAGGATCTGGCCGGCAACATCCAGGCGTACGATTTTGCGGGCAACGCAGCAGCCTATGTTGCCCATGTCGTCAAAGACTTCTTCGCTGACTACGGCGGCGTGACGTTGCCGAATGACTCGCGGGCGAAGCTGGCATTTACTTTCCACAGACGGACGATCTGCGCGAGCTGCGGCCCGCCATTGACCGCGCTTTGGTGGAAGCCGGTCAGCAACACGACCAAGGCGCGCGTCTACCTGTCCACGGACAATTTTGGCATCCTGGACCGCCAACTGCAGGAGACGCACGGGGTGCAAGTATGAGATCTCCGCGTCCGCGGATCAAACAACCGTCGCCGCGAAGATCTTAGATATGCACGGAGAAGACGTTCTGGAGGTAGCAAGCGTGTAAGGTCCAAGCTGGTGTGTACGGTGGAAGCCGCGACCGTGCTGATCGCCCACCAGCCGATCAAAATCCGCCTGGAAGGCATCGACACCCCGGAGAAGGGCCAGCCGTACGGCGACAAGGCCAAGCAGGCAGTGAGCCGGCTGGTGTTCGGAGTACGTGATTCCCCGGTAAAACACCGCTCCGGTCAGGCAAAGAAAAGGGATAACGTCGTCCGTCCGCGGGAAATGAAGGTGGGTCGCTGGGCAAAATCCTGGAGCTGGGCGGGGGCCGCTGAGCCTTCGGGCCACGTCGGCGCGGCTGCGGGCAGGCATGACGGCCCTCGCGCTGCGCTGCCATCGCTCCAAGCCCTTGCTTCGTCGCTGCTTGCGTGCGGTCCATGCTTTCCCAGTCCAGCAAAGCCCGTGGCGTGAAAGCCGTCGGAGCGCGGTCGGGTGCGGATCTCGCCCCCAACTCGAAGCCGGCGGCCATCGCTCCCGGCGCTGTGGCTGCCGGAGCCGCCAGGATGCAACAGTCGGGTCAGGCGAGCCAGGTACGTTCCACGAAGCCGGTGTCCACACGACCCTCGACGAATTCGCAATGAGACAGGACGCGCCGGTGGAACGAGGCCGTGGTTTCGATGCCCGTAATCCGCAATTCATCCAGCGAGCGAATCATCCCGGCGATGGCCGCCGCCCGCGTCGGGTGATGCACGATCAACTTGCCGATCATGGAATCGTAGTGCGACGGGACGACGTAACCGGGATGGGCGTGCGAGTCGAAACGCACCCCGGGTCCGCCCGGCACAAACATCTTTTCGATCCTGCCGGGGCTGGGCCGGAAATTGCGATCGGGGTTCTCGGCATTGATGCGGCATTCGATGGCCACGCCTTGGCTGCGGATGTCCTCTTGACGGAACGGCAGCGGTTCGCCGGCCGCGATCGCGATCTGCGCCTTGATCAGATCGACGCCGGTCACCATTTCGGTCACGGGATGTTCGACCTGGATCCGCGCATTGACCTCGATGAAGTAGAAGTTATGGTTCTGATCCAGGATGAACTCGACAGTTCCCGCATTGGTATAGTTGGCGGACTGGATCAGCCGCACAGCCGCCTCGCACATGGCCCGCCGTCTTTCGTCCGGCAAGTTCGGTGCCGGACTCTCTTCGATCAACTTTTGGTGCCGGCGTTGCGTCGAGCAATCGCGTTCCCACAGGTGGACCGCGTTCCCGTGAGCGTCGGCCAGGATCTGAACCTCGACGTGGCGGGGACGTTCGATCAGTTTCTCCACGTAGACACCGGCATTGCCGAAGGCCGCTTTGGCTTCGGTCTGAGCCTGCGCCAGGGCCGTCTTCAGGGCCAGATCGTTGCCGGCCACACGCATGCCCTTGCCGCCGCCTCCGGCGGTCGCCTTGATCAGCACCGGAAAGCCGATTTCGTGAGCGATTTTGGCGGCCTGGTTTTCGTCTTCCACCAAGCCTTCGCTGCCGGGCACGACCGGCACGCCGGCCGCCCGGGCCATGCTGCGGGCCGCGTTCTTGTCTCCCAGCCGCTGCATGGCCTGGGGCGTGGGGCCGATGAAGTCGATGTTGCAGCTGCGGCAGATCTCGTTGAAATGCGAGTTCTCGGCCAGAAATCCGTACCCCGGATGAATGGCCTCGACGTTGCCCACCTCCGCGGCGCTGATGACCCGGTCGATTTTCAGGTAGCTGAACGCACTCTTGGCCGGCCCCACGCAATAGGTTTCGTCGGCCAGGTCCAGGTAGGCGCTGCCGCGATCGGCCTCGCTGTAAATGGCCACGGTCTCGATGCCCAACTCGCGGCAGGCGCGAATGATGCGAAGGGCGATCTCGCCACGATTGGCGATCAGGATGCGTTTGTACATGGGCAAGACCGCTAGCGTTACTTCCTGGTGTCCACTTTGAACAACGGTCGTCCAAAATCCACGGGCTCTTCGTCGTCCGCCAAGACCGCCATCACGCGGCCGCTCAGTTCCGCGGGAATCTCGTTGAACACCTTCATGGCCTCAATAATGCAGATCGTCGTCGCTTCGTCGATGTGGTCGCCGACGCGGACGTAAGGCTCGGAGTTGGGATTCGGTTTCGAGTAAAAAGTCCCCACCATGGGACTCTTGATATAGACGATGTGCGCGTCATCTTCGGCCGCATCCTTGGGCGGCGCGCTGGCGGCCGGGGACGGCGCAGGCAACGCGGCTGCCGTGGGCGGCAAGCTGCGGACCCGCGGCTCGTCCAGCGAACCGCGGCACAACCGGATGCGGTGCTGGGATTGCCTCAGATCGATCTCGCTGAGGTCGTGCTCCTTCATCAGTTCGATCAAGCGGCGAATGCGTTCGAGTTCAAACACGTCGTCCGCGTTGGCTTCCGAGTCGGACATAGACTTCTCCCAAAACTTAACGCAATACGCAGTCGCCGAACTCTTTCGGCGCATGGCTCAGCACTTCGCAACCCGTCCGCGTCACCAGGACGTCATCCTCGATCCGGACTCCACCCCACTCAGGCAAGTAGATGCCCGGTTCGACGGTGACCACCATTCCCGCCTTCAGCGGCCGATCCTGATTCGGCGCAAAACGCGGGCCTTCGTGAATCTCCAGCCCAATCCCGTGTCCCAATCCGTGTGTAAAAAACTTTCCGAATCCGGCCTCGCGGATGACGTTACGAGCCGTCGCGTCGATGTCTTTTAGGATGGCTCCCGGCCGGATTGCCGCGATGGCCGCCTGCTGGGACCGCAACACAACTCCATACACACGTTCAAGTTTGGGCGAGATTCTACCGGTGACCAGAACGCGAGTCAAGTCGCTTACGTACAGTTCGCCGCGCGCGCCCCAGTCGATCAGGACGAAGTCGCTCTCGCCAACCCGATGGTCCGACAACCTGGCGTGCGGCAACGCGCCGCGAGGCCCCACGCCAACAATCGGCGTGAAACTGCAGCCGCGTCCACCAAACAAACGAATCTGATACTCCAATTCGGCTGCGATTTCCTTCTCCGAACGCTCGGGCCGCAAGCCGGCACGGACCACGGCGAATGCCCGCTCGGCAAGCTCGATAGCCGTGCAGATCTGGGCAATCTCGTCCCGATCTTTGATTTCCCGCAACTCCTCGACCAGGTACGATGTGGGCACGATCGCGAGTTGTGGCAGTTGATCCCCTAATTCTGTCCGGAAACCGACGGTCATCGAATCCGCTTCGATGGCCAAATTGGCGACCTTGGACGCGGCAACGGCTTTGACGACCGTGGGCAACAACTCGACGCCGGGCTGGCGGATCTCCGTGTCCAATTCGGGGCACTCTTCTGCCAATTGCTGCAGGTAACGTCCGTCGCTGACCATGACCGCGTCGTGCGGCGTCAGCAACAGGTGGCTGGCGTCACCCGTAAAGCCGGTGAGGTAGGTCACGTTCGCCGGATGCGTGACGAGCAGGCCGTCTGCTCCCGTTTTCCGGAGCAGACGCCGCAAGCGGTCCCGGCGATCAGCAGGTGTCGGTTTTCGCATCGGTGGGTGGGTTCTTTCGCCTACCGCCGGTCCATGTCGCAGCTGACGCCGCCGGCCGCGGGCACGTACATCGATTGGGTATAGTCCATCACCATCCGATGCGCGCTGAACCGCCAGGCCAGTGTACTGATCGAGTTCATCATCATCTCGATCCAGCGGCGCGGCAGATCGTCGACATCACGGTCGTAGAACGTGGGGATCACGCGGTTTTCCAGCACGTCATACAGCGCCTCGGCATCGCGTTGGTCGGTGATTCCATCATCGACGTGACTGCGTCCCCCGCCGATCGCAAAGCCGTTCGAGCCATCGTAGGCTTCCGCCCACCAGCCATCCAAGATCGACAGGTTTAGCCCGCCATTAAGGACGACTTTCTGGCCGCTCGTCCCGGATGCCTCCAGCGGACGCCGGGGGTTATTCAGCCAGACATCGACACCCTGAACCATGTGCCGGCAAACGTTGATGTCATAGTCTTCGATAAAAGCAATGCGGTCCTTGAACAACGGGTCTTGCCGCATCATGGCGATGGTCTGGACAAGCCGCTTTCCCGGTTCGTCTTTGGGATGCGCCTTGCCGGCGAAAATCAATTGGACCGGACGCTCCGGATCGTTCAGCAGCTTTGCCAGCCGATCGCGGTTGCGAAAAATCAGCGTCGCGCGCTTGTACGTCGCAAACCGGCGGCCAAAGCCGATCGTCAAGGCTGCCGGATTGAGAAGATTCCTCGCCGCTTCGATCGCCTCGTCCGGTTCGCCTCGCCGCCGGCACTGGCGGCTGACGCGGCGGCGGACGAATGCCAGCAACAAATTCTTCAGCGAATTGTGCGTCTCCCACAACTCGCCGGGATCCACGTGGTGGATGTTCTGCCAGGGTCCCGGCTCGCCCATGCCGTAGATCCAGCCTTCCGGGAAGTGGCGGTCGTACAGTTGACGCATTTGCCACGCCAGCCAGCTGGGAATATGCACGCCGTTGGTGATGTGCCCGATCGGAACCTCTTCCTCTTCGCGCCAGGGCCACAAATGGGCCCACATGCGGCGCGTGATGCGGCCGTGCAACTGGCTGACCGAATTAGCCTTGCGCGACAACTTCAGCGCCAGCACCGTCATGCAGAACGTCTCTTGGTGGTTCTGCGGGTCGACACGCCCCAAGCTCATCAATTGATCGCCGGGGATACCCAGGCTATCGCGGAGCGGACCCAAGTGCTCTTCGATCATGTGGTCGGGAAAGCGGTCGTGACCGGCCGGCACCGGCGTGTGGGTCGTGAACACGGTTTGGCTGGCCACCGTCCGCAACGCCTCGTTAAAGGACTGTCCGTCGTCCTGCATGCGCTCGCGGATCACCTCCAGCGGAGCAAAGGCGCTATGGCCTTCGTTCAGGTGATACACGCCGGGCGTAATCCCCAAGGCTCGCAGCGCCCGCACGCCGCCGATCCCCAGCACCAGTTCCTGCCGGATCCGGATCCGCTCGTCGCCGCCATACAAACGGCTGGTCAGTTCCCGATCCTCGGGCCGGTTCCCGGGGACGTTGCAGTCCAGGAGATACAGATCCACGCGGCCGACGTGCAGCAGCCAGACCTTGGCCAGCAGGCTATTATTGCGGGTGTCAATCCGCACGGTCACCGGGTTGCCCGCGGGGTCCAAAGCCGGCTCCATCGCCAAATTCTCGACGCGCGTCTCCAAGTACTCCTCGGTCTGCCAGCCGTTCGAGTCCAACTGCTGCTTGAAGTACCCCTGACTGTAGAATAACCCGATTCCCACCAGGGGCACGCCCAAACCGCTGGCGCTTTTGATATGGTCGCCCGACAACACCCCGAGCCCACCGGAATAGATGGGGACCGACTCGTGGATGCCGAATTCCGCCGAGAAATAGGCCACCGGCAGGGCCCCCAGGATATTGGCATTCGTCTTGGCCCAAGTGCGGCGACGGTCGCTCAGATACTCCTTCAGCCGGCGGAAATGGTAGTTGATCCGGCTGTGCAGGACCAGCTCGGAGGCCCGCGCCGACAATCGCTCCGGCGTGAACTCGCGTAACAGAGCGATCGGATTGTGATCCAGCTGCCGCCAACGGATCGGGTCCAGGTCTCGAAACAGACTGTGGACTTCGGGGTGCCAAGCCCACCACAGGTTGTGAGCCAAGGCGCTGCACTTGTCGTAAATCGCTTGGGCTGTCTGGTCGCTCACAACTTCAACCTCGGGAACGTAAGGTGGTGAAACCCGAGTAGGCTCAGGCGGAGTTCGTTCGCTCATAAGGCTTCCTCATGCAAGACTGTCGTGTCAAAGTTACTTAGTTATACTCGCTTTGTTAGTTTCTGCAGCCCCAAATTGTCAAGCAGAATGGTTTGTGCGGGTCGCGCCCTTTTGCCCTAGCGACTGGTGGGAAACTGCCGTAAAATGTGCCATGTGAACAGTTTCCACGAGCGGCGCTGAATGTGCGGCCATGTCCTATCGCTCGATCAAACGTTTCGTCGGTGAGACCAGTCTGGAACGGAAATGCCGTTTCCTGTTCGTCGCATGCCTCACGGTTTTGCTGACGGTCACGTTCTGGTGGGTGGAACATATCGCCGAGGAATTGGTCCAGGGAACGGCCATTCGCAAGAGCCGCGATTTGGTCGATGCGGCCTTGCTCCGCTACCACTGGGACCAATGGGATGTTTCGGACCCGAAAGCCGATCCGCAGCATGCAGAGGCCCTGCGAGCGATCAAACGCGAGCTAGCAAGGGACTTGCAGACCCAGGAGTATGACTGGAATATCCTAGCCTTGGAGGAAACCCCCTGCACGGAGTTGCCCGGCAGCGAGGAAGAAAAGGCGATCATGCTGCAACTCAAGGAAGCGCTCCGGGAGCAGATGCAGACGCGATCGCATCAGGCCGATAGCGAAGGGGGCGGGGCGGGTCCGGATTTGTCGGCGGACGGTGTGGCCCCCATGCCCACCACCACGACTTCTTCCCCTGAAATCCTGCCCGTTTACCGTTTCCTGCCCCTGCCTTCGGAGCAGTTGATCCATTACTACCAACCGGTTTACTGGAAAGAGAGCTGTTCCCGTTGCCATCTGGGATTCGAAGGCGTCGACGCATTCACGCAAGCCGACAGGCCGCTGGATCAAGGCAAGCTGCCGTTCCGCGTGGTCAAGGTTATTATTCCCGATCTCGAAACCCAGGACGCGATCAAGTGGAACCGGGCCCTACTAGCAGCCATCGGGATCCTGACCGTGTTCCTGGCGATGGTGATCTTGTACGTGATCATCCGTTATGTGGTGGTCAAGCCCCTGAAGCACCTGCGGGATGTGGCCGAAGAAATCAGCCGCGGCAACACGGAACTGCGGGCCGAGATCGCAACCAACGACGAGTTTGAGGAGCTGGCCTCCGCCTTTAACCGCATGTTGCGGCACCTGACCGACGCCCAAGACGAGTTGCGGCACGTGAACGTCGATCTGGATGCCAAAGTCGATCAGCTCGCGCAGCTGAACATGCAGCTGTATGAAATGAACCGGCTGAAGAGCGACTTTTTGGCGAATATGAGCCACGAGCTGCGGACGCCGCTCAACAGCATCATCGGGTTCTCCGAGATCCTGGCGGGTATCGATTCGCTGTCGGACAAACAGAAACGGTATGCACACAACATCCGGAAATCCGGCCGGCTGCTGCTGGATCTGATCAACGACATTCTCGATTTGGCAAAAATCGAGGCGGGCAAGATGGATGTGCGGCTGACCGAGTTCCGGATCGGCGCGGCCGTCGCCGCCCAGTGCGAGATGATCCGCGCGCTGAGCGAAGAGAAGAATATCGACCTCATTTGCGATATCGAGCCGGACCTGCCGGTCATGTTCCAGGATCAGAGTAAGATCCAGCAGGTCCTGATCAACTTGTTATCCAACGCGATCAAGTTCACTCCGGAGGGCGGCCGGATCACGGTGTCGGTCCGCCGCAGCCCGGACGACCAGCTGCTGCTGTCGATCGCGGACACGGGCGTCGGAATTCCGGAAGAGGACCGCGAAATTATCTTCGAAAAGTTCCGGCAGAGTTCCCAAACCGTGGGCGACCGCAACTTGACGCGCGAGTACTCCGGGACCGGTTTAGGACTGTCGATTGTCAAGGAGTTGTGCAAGTTGCTGGGCGGCGAGATCAACTTTGTCAGCGAATTGGGGCGGGGCAGCACGTTCACGGTGGCCGTGCCGTGGGTGCTGGTCCATGCGGGTTTTCGGCAGTCTGCGATCGACTCGCAGTTGGACGAGATTGTCGAGTCGCAACGGTTGGCGTCGCAGCTTCCCGGAGTCCCGCACCTGGCTCCGGCCGCAGCCGGAACGCCCTGACGCGGTCGAGGGCCACGCGTGGTTGGAGTCCAGCCTTTAAGCTGTCCGGACAGCCTAAAGGCTGGACTCCAACATCCGCTCACCAATTCCGCCGGCTTGAACCGCGTCGGATCCCGAGTACAACGATCCCATGCTCCAAGGTCGCTCCTGGTCGATGCTCGTTCTCGCCGCCATCTGCTTCGCGGCTGGGGTCGGATTACTGCGTCAGGATCCGCGGCAGATCGTGCTGCTGAAGAATACGCTGTGGCTGGCCGCCGGCGCGTGCGCGATCAGCCTGCCGTTGGGAACGGCTTTCGCCTTCTTGCTCCGTCGCACGGACGTGTTCGGCGGACGGCTGGCCCTGGCCCTGACCGCCGGCATGCTGATGGTGCCTTTGTACCTGCAAGCGGCGGCCTGGGATGCGGGGTTCGGGCAATTGGGCTGGTACACGTCCGTCCGCGGGCCGGCCTTGCCGCCGCTGCTTTCCAGCTGGACCGCCGCGGTTTGGGTGCATGGCATGGCCGCCATCCCCTGGGTCGTGTTGTTGGTCAGCGCCGCTCTGGCGAACGTCGAACCGGAACTGAAAGAAGATGCCCTGCTCGCAGGTTCCGCATGGCAGGCATTCCGGCACGTCACGCTGCCGCGGATGAGAACGGGCGTCGCCGTTGCGGTGGGTTGGGTTCTGTTATCAGCTGCGGTGGAAATGACGGTCACGGACCTGTTCCGCGTGCGCACCTACGCCGAAGAAATCTACACCGGCTTTGCGCTGGGCGACAGCCTGACGGGCGCGTGGCGAGCGGCCGCTCCGGGCATTCTGACGCAGGCGGCCTTGATCCTGGTCGCGATGGCGGTGGTTTTAGGCGCAGCGCCGAGTCTGTCTACGCCGGTACGTCCGGTGCGGATCCTGCGACTGCGGCGAGCGTACGTTCCGGCCGCCGCTGTTACGCTAATCTTCTGTCTGTTCATCGCCGGCATCCCGCTCGTGAATCTTGTCGCCAAGGCAGGGCTGGTGGTCCAGCAAACCGGCGACGATCGCCTGCGGGAATGGTCCGCGGAACATTTCTGCCGGGTCGTCGCGGCGAGTCTGTTCCGTTTCCGGCACGAATTTGGCTGGTCCCTGGTGATCGGCGGTCTGGCCGCCAGCTGCGCCCTGATCGCCGGCGCGGGCTTGGCCTGGTGGGGGCGACGCGGCGGCTGGCGAGCGGTGCCGGCATTGGCGTTGGGCGCTGGCGGATTGGCAGTCCCCGGCCCACTGCTCGGTTTGGCCATCATTTGGATCATGGACCGCAGCGAGCCCGGCTTCCTGGTCTGGCTGTACGACCGGACCATTTTTGCGCCGGTCCTGGCAATAATGATTCGGATCCTGCCGCTGGCGACCCTGTGCTGCTGGTACGTGTTGCGATCGGTTGCGGACGACGCGCTCGAATGCGCGGCGTGCGAGGGCGCCGGCCCATGGTTGCGGTTCTGGCTCGTCGCGTGGCCGCAGCGCCGTTTCGGCCTGGCCGCCGCTTGGCTGGCGGCTTTTGCGAGCGCCACGGGCGACCTGGCCTGCAGCATTCTCGTGGTCCCGCCCGGCGTGACGACCGTGCCGATCCGCGTTTTCGGGTTGATCCATGCCGGCGTCGACGATCAAGTGGCGGGCTTGTGCCTGGTCATGTTCGCCGGCGTCGCCGCCGCCGTAGCGGCAGCTCTTTGGCTGCTACGGAAGCACGACGTGTTTCTCCGAGCCTTTCCGTAGGATGGATTGCCAATCCGTCCCCGACGAAATGGCATTCCGGCCTACTTTGGTTGCGTCTGGCGGCCGCGTTGGATTACCTGTTGCTCGTCATGAGGGCCAACCGCCGGGAATCCGCCAGCGGAGGACCTGCAGCCCAGGGATGGCGGCTTGTAAGGCGGTGACGGCTTCGTCCGAGACAACCACCATGGCGATGTTGAGCCTCTTGAGGCTCTTCAGGTTATTGAGTTGTGCCAGCCCCCTGTCGCTGATTCGCAACAGTTCCAAGTCCAGATCTTCGAGGCTCTCAATCTTGGCGATTTTCGCCAGGCCCGCATCGCCGACGGTCGTTTCGGCCAACCGCAAATAGGTCAGTTTCGGCAGGCCGGCAAGATGCTGCATACCCGCGTCGGTCACTTGGGTTTTCCCGAGGCTGAGCCATTCCAGACGCTTCATGCCGTGGAGATGCGTCAGCGCGTCGTCATCGGTCTTCGTCTCGGCCAAATCAATCCGCCGCAGGTCCGCGCCGTCCTTGACGTATCCCAGACAGACGCCGGTGATTGGGCTGCCGCGCAAGAACAGCAGCCGGAGCTTCGGCATGTTGGCCAGCGGCGCCAGGCCGCGATCGCTAACGCCCGGGCAATGGGACACGCGCAGGCTGGTCAGTTCGGGGAAGTTCGCCAGCACCTTCAACCCTTCGTCGGTCACTGCCGTCGAGCCCTCGACCGACAACTCGGTGAGCTTGCTCAGGCCGGCAAGCTTGGCGAGGCCCAAGTCGCTGATGGCCGGGTTGCCCAGCCGCAGCGCGCGAAGGCTCGCCAGGCCGGTCAAGTGCTCCAGGCCGGCGTCGGTCACCCGCTGACAGCCACGCACATCGAGCAGTCGGAGCTTATCGAGCTGGTTCAAAGGTTCGAAGGCCGCATCACCAATGTTATTCTCGCGAAGTTCCAGGTATTGCAAGTCAGGCAACGCGGCGAGCTGTGCTATCGCGGCATCGGTCAGCGATGGGGTGCGGCTAAGATTCAGCCGCCGGAGGCCGCGAAGTTGCTTCAGCTTGGCCACACCGCCGTCGGTGATACTTGTATCTTCCAGCGACAGGTGGGATAGCTTCGGCAGACCGGCCAGGTAGCGGATCGCAGCGTCGGTGATAGTCTCGCCTTGGAGCACGAGTTCCTCGAGGTCCCTCAATCCCGCGAACACCCTGACGTCGTCGTCACTCGCCGGGTTCTTGTCGCACCGCACGCCGACGATCTTCTGGCCGTCGTACCGGATGCTGCCAGACAGCGCGTCGACGAGTTCGACGGCGGCCTCGATCACCGGCGGATCCGCTGCCAACGGTCCTTCCGGCCCAGCGACCGTTTGTTGAGCGTCCATCGGCCGCGCGGGCACCAACAAGAGACACGCCGCCGCAACAAGACAGCCGATGCAAAACCATCGCGGTCGACTACAGATTCCCATGTCCATTGCTTTCAGAGCGTCCAGCCTTCGCGGTAGGACGGGCGGATCTTCTGGTCGGCCTCTTCGTTATTGACGATCCGGCAGGTCACGGGATCGAACTCCAGGGTCTTGTCGGGAAAGAGCGTGGCGATGTTGGCCAGCAGGTACCACTCGGTGAAGGGCCCGCTGAACGCGTTGAAGCAGCCCATGGGTACCGGCCCCCCTTTCATGCCCTGGATCCAGCCCTGGAGAAATCGTCCCGGCAGTGGACGCGGCAGCGACGGTGGCGGCGCCCCGATGTTCTTGAACTTGTCCTCCGGAAACATGTCCATCGTGGTGCAGCCATGCCCGAACGTGTACATCATCCCTTCCGTGCCGACCCACAGGTTGCCCACCCAATTACTCCATCGTTTGTCTTCCACGCTGCCCCACTGCGGATGCTTCCCAAACAGTTCCCGCAGGTAGTCTCGCCGGCGCTTCTCGGGCTCCCGGCCGCCCGAGTACCAGCTGATGCGAATCGGCGGCATGTCCATGCGCGCCGGGATGTCCCAGTGAACGATGCTCGCGTTGGGAAAGGTGAGGTCGCAGACTTCGCAGCATTCGGCGGTCACCCGGATGGTCTTGGCCCCCGCGGCGGGCGGTTGTTGATCGATCGGCCAGAGGGTCTCGATCTTCATCGCCTTGAACAGGGTGGCCCAGAGATGCGCGCCCCACCAACCCGGATGCCCGCAGGAAAAGTCCCGCCACATGGAATGTCGCATCCAATCCGGGTGATAGGGCCGGGAAGCCGCCGGGCCGAGCCACAGGTCCCAGTTCAGGTACTCGGGCACCTCGTGCGTCCCCGAGGGCGCTTTGCGCGGCCCCGCGCCGGGTCCGCCCCACATGTGGATCGTCTGGATTTCGCCCAGCCGGCCGGCCCATACGTTCTCGATCACGCGGTCGTTATAGCCCGCCTGGTTGCCCATTTGGGTCGAGCGTTTCTTCTCGACGGTCAACTCGGCCAGGGTGCGGGCTTCGTGGATGGTGCGGGTCAGACCCTTCTCGCAGAACACGTGCAGCCCGGACCGCAGGGCCAGGGCCGATGGTGCGGCATGGACGTGGTCGGGCGTGGCGACGACGACGGCGTCTAGCTTCGACCCCATCTCGTCGATCATCACGCGGAAATCCTCGTACTTCGGGACGTCGGGGTAGCGTGCAAACGATTCGGCCGCTTTCTGTTTGTTGACGTCGCACAGCGCCGCGATCCGGCCGCCCGTCTGTTGGCGCACCGACGACCATCCTTCCTCGACGGCAAATCCCGAGCCCCGCCCGCCGAGGCCCACCACGGCCACCTGCAACTGTTCGTTGGCCGCGTAGCCACAGGCTTGGCCATGCGGCAGCAGGAGCGTACCGGTGGCAGCCGCTGCGCCCAAAAATCCCCGCCGCGTCAGCCCCCCACCAAAAGCCGCACGGCTGTTTCTTCTTTCGCTCGAATTGGCCATCGTGATGCTCCTTGTCAACAGTTGGTTGGTTAGCCTGGATTATTCATCAACGCGTGGGATAGGCTTCCAGCCTGTCATGCAGGAAAGACAGGCAAGATGCCTATCCCATTTCGCCTGGTTCGGGCAGCGACGGTCCCGGCCGCGATCATGATACCACGAACCGACTTCTACAGCGACCATCCGGTACGGTACTCAGGAGCGACGGCCTGGTTGGCTGCGTCGAGGTTGATGATCTTGCACGTGACGGGGTCGAACTCCAGCGTCTGGTCTGGGAACAGGGTGGCCACGTTGGCCAGGAGAGTCCACTCCGTAAACGGGCCGCCGAAGTCGACGAAGTTGCACTGCGGCGCCGGCCCGCCTTGGATCCCCTCGATCCATCCTCTCAGGTCCGATTTGCCGAGCGGACGGGGCAGCGACTGGCGGGGCTCGCCGACATCCGTGAACTTGTCCGCGGGCAGAAGCCGCGTGGTGTGGCAGCCGTGCCCCGCGGAGTACATCAGCCCCTTGGTGCCGACCCAGGCTTTGGGGAGCCCGACGCGGCTGGGGCCGCCCCAGTGCTGCCACTTCGGATCGGCGGGGTCGCCATACTCGGGGATCCCGGCGAATACTTCCTTGATCGTGGCGCGCCACCGCTCGCCGGCCTGCCCCTGTCCGTCGTAGCCGGCGTAACAGGTGATCCGCACGGGCGGCATTTCCTCACGCGCGGGGATGTCCCAGTGGATGATCGCCCAGTGGGGAAAATTGTCCGTGGCCAACTCCGAGACTTCGGCTGTCACGCGAACGGTCTTCTGGCCGGCCACGGGAGGCAGTTTCCCGACCGGCCACAAGGTGTCCAGCTTCAGTCCCTTGAAGACCGCGGGGTACGAGTGGGAGCCCCACATGCCCATGTAACCGTTGGCGAACTCGCGCCACTGGCCCCAAGCCATCCACTGCGCGTGGTACGGGCGATCGGCGGCCGGACCCAGCCACAGGTCCCAGTTGAGACCGGCGGGCATCTCCTGCGTGCCGGTGGGGCGCGGACGCGGGCCCGAGCCGCCATTGGCCGACAGATGCACCTCGCGCACGTCGCCGAGCGTGCCCGCCCGGATCATCTCGACCGTGCGCACGTTGTAGCCGTGATTGTTGCCCTCCTGGGAGACCACCTTGTACTGGGCAGCCAGTTCGGCCAAGGTGCGGGCCTCGTGGATCGTGCGCGTCAGCCCCTTCTCGCAGTAGGTCGGCTTCCCCGCGCGGATTGCCGCCGCCGAGGGCGCCGCATGGTTGTGGTCGCACGTGGCGACGACTACGGCATCAATCTCCCTGCCCATCTTGTCCAGCATCACCCGGTAGTCCTCAAACTTGGAGACGTCGGGGAACTTCTTGAAGCTGGCCGCCGCACGCTGCTGATTCACGTCGCACATCGCCACGACGTGCCCATAGTCGAACAGCGAGCCATACTGGCCCTGATCGGCAAGAAAAGAGGCGCCCCGGCCGCCGCAGCCGATCAGGGCGAAGCTCAGCGCCTCGTTGGCGGCGTAAGCGCGCGCTGAACGGCCGTTGGAGAGGATCATCAGCCCCGCGCCGCCGCCCATCGCCTGCCACAGGAACGTCCTTCGTCCCAATCGCCGTTTCGTGATGTCACCATCGCGATCGTCACGCAAGCCTTTGAGCATTCCCATCGCGTGCTCCTTTTCTTCTGGGGGATCTCCAAGAATCGGCCACACGGAAATCATCGCCTTGTCGATTGAACAATTTCCAAATCTAGGACGGATTGGCAATCCGTCCTACGAGAACTGAAGAGCTTTTTTCTGAGCGAACACTTGGCACCTGACACCTATTTCTCGAACGACGCCTTTTAGTACTGTCACTCGCAGACGAAACGTTTCTCGAAAATTTCCTGAAACGTTTCTGTCCCTCGGTACATGGTACTCGGAGCCGCCGGATGCACGATCGGGCGAAGGAAAACCGCTTGTCGTGCCCAAGCTGTCCGGCAAGAATGGGCCGAAGGTGGCTCGGCTGGAAGGGCGGGTCGCAACCGGTGAATCACAAGTTTACTCCTTGGGCGGTTTCCGAGACGAGGGACGCAGCGGCACTGGAGCACGACTTGGTTACGGATCGGCAGCAGGCGTTTCACCGAATCGTCGACGACCATTACGAGCCTTTGTTGTCGTACGCCCATTTTTTGCTGGGGCGGACAGGTCCCGTCGAGGACGTCGTCCACCAGGCGTTCCTGCTCGCCTTTGACCGCCTGGCCGCCGGCCAGCCATTCCAAGGCGATCCGGGCAAGTGGCTGCGGGGCACGGTGCGCAACCTCGTCCGCGACGTCTGGCGACAGCAGCGAAAGCTGCCGCAGGACGTCGCCGAACGGATCCAAGACGTTGTTTTCCAAGCCGACGAACCTGGCGACACGATCGACCAAGCAGCGGTTCGCGAGGCCTTGCGCCGCTGTCTTGAGGGGTTGGCAGCCGAAGACCGCGACCTGATCAGCCAGCACTACGAGGGCGGATCGCAAATCATCGAGATCGCCCAGCGATGGAAACTTAATGTGGCGACGCTGCGCGTCCGGTTGTTTCGCATCCGGCAGGGTCTCAAGTCATGCGTCGAAGCTCAGTTTGCCGGGGAGGTGCCGAGATGACCACCGACTGGCGGGAACTGCTGGACCGGGTGCTCGACGGCGAGGAGTTGGCGCCCGATGAGGCCGCCGTGCTGCGCGAGTCGCTGTCAGACGCTCAGGGCCGCGATCGTGCCGCCCAACAGGTCCGGTCGCGTCGTGACCTATTTGCGGAAATGTCTCCCCCGGCCGTGGACGACGTCTTGCTTTCCCGCGACCGCTTGCTGGCCAAGGTGATCCTGCGAGCGAAGAGCGTCGCCGTCCGCCAGTCGCAGCGACACGCGGGATGGCGGGCGGCTGGTCGGTGGGGCGGGCGTTTCCCGGCAGCTGTTGCGGCGGTCGCGGCGGCGATCGCTGCTGTGATCAGCCTCGGCCTGGTTGCGTTCTGGAATCGGTACCCGCAACCGCTGGCCGAGGGCGATTTCTGTATCGTTCGGGACGGCAGGGGCGCGAACAGCGGTGAGGGCTTACAGCGCGGCGCGTTAGTGGTCGCGGGCCAGGCCGGAGCCGAATTGCGGCTCGGCGGCTACTGTCACCTGGTGCTGAAACCGCATACCGAGCTCGTCCTGGCGGGCCAACCAGGTGCAGAGGAGGTGGAAGTGCGGACCGGCAGTGTTACCTCGCGCATTGTGCCCGCGCGAGGTGAGTTTACCTGCCGTACCCCGCTCGGTCCGATTCGAGTTCAGGGCACAGAGTTTGTGACGTCTGTTGAGTTTCGACATTTTTCCCAAGGAGAAGATCCCATGAAGCGACTGACTGTGGTCACGGTGGCCGTGCTTTCGGGCGTGGTCGGATTCGATTTGGCGGAGCAATCCGGCTCGCTTACCGCCGGCGCGAGCCGGATGTTCGCCGCAGAAGAACAGAAGGTGGACAAGTTGCCTGAAAGCATGCTGGGGTTCCGCGGCATGTTCGCGGGCAAGGTAGTTTCCAAGGACGAAGGCGAAGGAACGTTCGTCGTGAGCGTCGCTAAGATCCTCCACGTTTGGAAGGAGAACAAAGCCAAAGATCCCCAGAGTGCCGTGGGCAAGCCGCTGCAAATCGAGCTGAACCCCGAGTCGCGGCTTGCTAAGGAGTTCCAAAGTGTCTTCAAAACCCTGCGGGCGGGAGACCTGATCGAGGTCGAGGCGTTCCCCAACGAGGCAGGACGGCTGATTGTCGTTGAGACGCTCAAGAAGATCGAACGCAAGACCGCGCCCCGCGCAGGTGACAGGCCGGGTGCCAAACCTCCTGCGGAAGAACCGGCCGGCGGCGACGCCAAGCTCAGCGACCCGCCGGATGAGAAAGAACTGCCCAAGGAGGAAAAGATCGTTGCCCGCGGCCAGGTCATCGGCACCGTCGTCGGGAAAGGAGCGGGGTGGGTCGAAGTCAAGTCCCAGTCCGGCAAGACGGCCCGCTACCGGCCCCGCTGGATCGGCGGCAATCCGAGCGAGGGCGGCGGTTTCGAAAAGGGAACACTCGAGACGCTGTCCCGGCTCCGTGAGGGCGATCCCGTATCAGTTATTTGGTATGCTGACGATCACGTCCGCATCCGCGAGATTAGGGTGGCGAGGTAGGTCCCTCCGTCGTTTCAGAAAGGGCTTGGCGATGAAACCGCTTGCATTCCGGTGCCTGCTTCTCTACCTCTGCTTCGCTCCCTGTTGTTTGCTCGGGGCGGACGGCGGCGCGACGCCGCGACATCGGATCGCTTACGCGACGTACCTGGGCGGCCCGGAATGGGATGAAGCGAGGGAAGTCATCGTGACTCGCGACGGCTCGGCGCTGATCGGCGCCCAGACAAACTCCCCGACGATGCCAGTCACGTCCGGCGCGCTGCAGCCGAAATACGCCGGCGACGACCCGCACCTTGGGCACGGGGGCGTGTACGGCGGCGACTGCTACGTGGCCCGGTTCAGTCCGGATGGCAGCCGGGTCGTGGCGGCGACCTATTTGGGCGGCTCGAAACAGGAGCGAAACGTGTACGGCATGGCCCTCGACAGCCAGGGGAACATCGTTATCACCACCGCCACCCGCTCGCTCGACGCGCCGACCACACCCGGCTGTTTCCAGCCCAAGTTCCGCGGCGGGCAGTCCGAGATGCTCGTAGCCAAGCTGTCGTCCGACTTGCAGCGGCTGATCTGGTGTACCTACGTCGGCGGCTCCGGCGACGATTCACCTCGAGGCGGCCTGACTCTCGACGAGCAGGACGGCGTGTACGTGGTGGGCACGAGCAACTCGGCCAACTTCCCCACCACGCCCGGCGTGTGCCAGCCCCATTTGAACGGACCGCACGACTCGGCCGTCGTCAAGCTCAAGGCCGACGGCTCGGGACTAGTCTTCAGCACGCTGTTGGGCGGCAGCGGTGAGGACGATGCGATCATGGGCGTCCGGCTCGACGCGGCGGGAAACATCTACGTGGCCGGCCATGCCAAATCGAGCGACTTTCCCGTCACGCCCGAGGCCGCACAGCCCCGGTCGGGCGGCCTGTCGGACAGCTACTTCGCCAAGCTCGCACCCGACGCCAGCCGGATTCTCTATGCCACGTACTTGGGCGGCAGCGGGCAGGAGTTTTCCGAGCACCGGCCCTGGCTCGCGTCCGACGGCTCGATGCTCCTGGCCGGCTACTGTGGTTCTCGCGATTTCCCCACCACGCCTGGAGCGTATCAGCGCCAACTCGAGGGATCAGGCGACGGATTGCTGGTCAAGCTCTCGCCCGACGGCACGCGGTTTGACTTCTCGACGCTCCTGGGCGGCTCCGGCACGGACAATCTCCTGATGCCCACCGTGGACGCTCGAGGCAACATCTGGGTCGTGGGCAACGCCGGCTCGCCCGATTTCCCGGTCACGCCCGACGCATGGCAACAGACCTACGGCGGCGGCCAGCAGGACGGAGTCGTGGCGATGTTCAGTCCCGATGGCGCGAGACTCCTGTACGCATCTTACCTGGGCGGCAGCGGCGAAGAGATGGTCCGCAGCATCACCTTCGGCCCGGAGGGCTCGATCTACCTGGTCGGCCACACTTCGTCGCCCGATTTCCCCGTCACGCCGGCGGCAGTACAAAGCAAGTTTGGCGGCGGAACCGCAGACGCCTTCGTGGTGAAACTAAGGCCCCTGCCAACCGTCCCCTTGGAGTGAACACGCGTTCCTGTTGAAAGCGTCGAGAACGGCGAACGACGGGCAGGGCTTTCGGAGTTCCCGGCGGGCGAAGCGGAGGGCGGGCGATGGGCGAGGACGCGAGGCCGTTGCGGTTGGCGGTGGGGCGAGGGGCGACGGTGAATCCTCCCAATCGTTTCGAGCACGCCCAACTCGCGGTGGACTGGGAGCATCTGGAGCACGACGAGGCGCGCGGAGAACGCCGTGCGGTCGCCACCGAGTTTCTTCCGGATGAATCCAAATCGCTGATCGTCGAGGCAACCAGCCCGGACGTTCCGTTCCGCTACAGCATCAATCCGTATCGTGGCTGTGAGCACGGATGCGCTTACTGTTATGCCCGGCCCTATCATGAGATGTTGGGCCTGAACGCCGGGCTGGATTTTGAGACGAAGATCCTCGTGAAATCCGACGCCGTGAGCGTGCTGCGAAAGGAACTCGGGCGTCCTGCTTGGCGCGGCGAGCCGATCTGCTTGTCCGGCGTTACCGATTGCTACCAGCCGGCCGAGCGGGAATTTCGGATCACGCGCGGCATCCTGGAGGTCATGCAAGAGGCTCGCCAGGCGGTATCGATCACGACCAAGAACTCGCTGGTCCTGCGCGATCTGGACCTGCTCGCGGCGCTGGCCGCCCAGCGTTTGGCGCAGGTGAACATCAGCATCCCGACGCTGGACGCCGAGTTGTCGCGGACTTTGGAGCCGCGCACGGCCACGCCCGCCGCGCGATTGCGGGCCGTTCGGGAATTGACTGCCGCCGGAATTCCGGTGCGCGTCCTGGTGGCCCCGATCATTCCGGGGCTCACCGACCACCAGATGCCGCAAATCCTCCGCGAAGCTCGGGAAGCAGGTGCAGTCGAGGCCCGCTATATCCTGCTGCGATTGCCGTTGAGCGTCGCGTCCGTCTTTCTCGGCTGGCTGGAAACACATCGGCCGCAGGCCAAGGCGAAGATCGAGCAGCTAATTCGCTCGACGCGCGATGGCCGCCTGAACGACGCCACTTTCGGCGAACGCATGGTGGGCACGGGGGCGTACGCCGAGAGCATCCGCACCGCTTTCCGGGCGTTCGTCAACAAGTACGACCTGGATGGGCCGATGCCGGAATTCGACACATCCCTCTTTCGACCACCGCGGAGTGCAAGCGGCCAACTGCGGTTGTTCTGACCGGCCGACCCCACCGGATCGTTCCACAAGAAGTAGGACGGATTCCCAATCCGTCCAAGGAACGCTCACGAATTAATTTCCCCGTTTGTTCGGAGCGTCGTGCATACGGGCCGCAACGGGTGAATGCCGCCGGCTTGCCCGGGGGATCCTTACGTTTCTCGCTACACACGCGGGGCCTACTCCC
>CAZXYZ010000114.1:0-38032 GCA_964645045.1 uncultured Pirellulaceae bacterium
TGGAACTCGCCGACAGCTACTGTTTCAATCCGCACAAATGGATGTTCGTCAACTTCGACTGCGACTGCTTCTACGTCGCGGACCGCAAGGCGCTGATCCAAACGCTGTCGCGATGGTTCATGACGTCTTCGTCGAGGTACAAGCGGGGTGGGACGGGAGTCATTAGCGGCCTTGAAGCTGCGTTCGGATCCGTTCTGCCTCCAGTCGCTCACGTTCGATGTCCCGTTCTACTTCGTCGCGGTTTGCATCGTAATAGGTCAGCGCTGCAAAAATCTGCGCCAGACTCACGTGCGGAAAATGGGCGGCGATTTCCTCGGGCGGTTCGCCTTGTTTGTACAGCGTCGCGATTTGATTGACGGTGACCCGAGTGTCGCTGATGCGCAGCCGGCCGCCGCATACATCGTTCGACCTCACTAACATCGCGTCGATTACTGCGCTCATGCGAACCACCAAGTGCTACGAAGATACGGACGTGGCAACGTACTCCGAATCATACCAACTCGCTGCCGGCGGGCCAAGATTCCTCAGCGAAATCCCCAACGATAAGTGTCTCTGCATGTGCCAGAGGGTAGCCGCCAACTAGTACCGTTTCCGGTTGGTAAGTTCCCCGTGGGAAACCGAGGAGGAGACCTACGGTCGGCGGTTTCGGCGGGGTCGGGAGACCCGCGCCGAGCAATGTTAGATCAGCTCCCGCATCGGTTCGACGCCCGAATCGACCAGGTACTGCGGGCGGCCGCGGAGGTCGAACTCGCGGACGCTTTTGAGGTCCAGGCCGATCTGGTGATAGAGCGTCGCGAAGACTTCCTGGAACGTGACCGGACGCTCCTTGGCGTATTCGCCCAAGCGGTTGGTGGCGCCGATCACTTGGCCGGTCCGCATGCCGCCGCCGGCCAGCAGGGCACAGGAAACCTGCGGCCAATGGTCCCGGCCGGCGCCGTTGTTGATCTTCGGCGTGCGGCCGAATTCGCCCCAGACGACGACCGAGACGTCGTTCAGCAGGCCGCGGTTGCTCAAATCTTCGACTAACGCCGACACCGCCCGATCCAGCATCGGCATGTCCTTGCGGGCGATCTTGAAGTTGTCTCCGTGCCAGTCCCAGCGGCTGAAATTCAGCGACACGACCCGCGCGCCGGCTTCGACCAGGCGGCGGGCAATCAGAAAATTCTCGGTCACCCACGGCGCGCCGTCCGCATGGAACCCCGGATTGCCTTTGCCGTACCGCTCAATCAGTTTCGGGTCTTCCTTGGACAGGTCCAGCGCCTCGGCCAGCGCGGACGACGTCAGGATACCCATCGCCTGTTGCGTGAAGGCATCCAAGCCGTCCATCGCGCCCGACGTGTCCGTCGAGCGACGGAAGTTGTCCAGGGCGGCCAGCAGCGAGCGGCGATCCTGCAGGCGGTCGAGCGTGATGCCCTTGAGCACCATGTTCTCCGTCGTCTCGACCGTCTGGTTATTGCCGCCAACCAGGCGGAACGGCGCGTGCTTGATCCCCAGAAAACCGCCGCTGCCGGGGTCGCCCCAAGGACCATGACCGGTCTTGTAACACAAGCTCAAGTGCGGCGGAATCGTGGGATTGACCGGGCCCTGCAGCTTCGAGACCCACGCGCCCATGGACGGCCAGCCGCCTGCCGGCTGATTCTGCTCGACGCGCCCCGTCATGCACTGGAAAGCATAATGCGCTCCGTTGCAGCCGACGATCGAACGGATCGGCACGAACTTGTCCATCATGCCGGCGATCAACGGGAATAGTTCGCAGATCTCGATCCCCGGCACGTTCGTCTTGATCGGCCGGAACTCGCCGCGGATCTCGCTGGGCGCGTCCACCTTGATGTCCCACATGTCCTGATGCGGCGGTCCGCCCGGCAGGAAGATGTTGATAATCGCTTTGTGCGGTCGGGCCCCGCCCGATTGGGCTTCCGCCCGCAGCAACTGGGGCAAACTGAGTCCGCCCAGCACCATGCCGCCGATCTTGAGGAAGTCGCGGCGCGGCAGTCCGTCGCAAAAACGGTCCCGGGATGGCTTGCCGAAAATGGTGAGCATGAATCCTGTCCTCGCAGAAAAGAGGCGGCCCGTTGACAGTCACAGCGATCCTTGCGGCCGTTTCGAATCCGCGTCCCAGCCGGTGAATCGCTTCCGATCTTGTCCGCCAAATCATATCAGCGAGTTTTTATGCATTCAAGGGTCCTGCCGAGCGGGCTGTTGATTTAACCGTGGGATAGGCTTCCAGCCTGTCGAATGGGAAAACGGCACTTAACAGTCACCTGTAACCAGGTAATCCTGACAGGCTGGAAGCCTATCCCACGTAGGATCAGTCCTGACAGGCTGGAAGCCTATCCCACGTAGGATCGCTCCCGTAAATCAACAGCCCGCGAGCAGCGAAGGTGACGCAGTAGCGACGTCGGGCAGGCGATCGGCGTGCAA
The DNA here is from genome assembly GCA_964645045.1 of uncultured Pirellulaceae bacterium. Classification (GTDB taxonomy): domain Bacteria; phylum Planctomycetota; class Planctomycetia; order Pirellulales; family Pirellulaceae; genus Anammoximicrobium. The sequence goes on from CAZXYZ010000114.1 coordinate 2,422, forward strand.
CTCATCCGCCGCTGACCGGCGGGATGCAGGCGAGGTCGGCAGCGGCGGGGATCGGGGTGGCGTCGCCGGCGTATTGGGCGTTGATGGCGAACAGGGCGTGGGCGACCAGGTCCGCCAGGGCGGGGTGCTGGTCGGCCATCGCCCGGCGCACGTCGGCGACGGTGGCTCCGGGCGGCAGGTCGACGGCGACCGAATCCTGCCCGGCCAATTGTCGCGCTAGCGCAAATACCTTAACTGTTGCTTTCATGTCACCGTCAAATCTTCGCTGCGCGAGGTCAGGAGGGCGGCCACTTCCGGCATCAAGTTGTAGGCCAACGCCAGGATCTTGATCGGGTGAATCGTGGGTTTGGACGTACCCTGCTCCATTTGGATCTTGCAAGCGCTGCACTCGGTCACTCCCGCCTGCAGCGTTGGGCTGCGAAGTTCCGAGATCAGTCCCCAGCCGGCACGGAGACTGGTGCGGTAATTTTGCCGCTTCATACCAAAGGAGCCCGCCATCCCGGAACAGCCGCGTTCGATCCGCTGCAGCGTCAGGCCGGGAATCAGCCGCAGCAAGTCCTCGCCGGGGCTGCCGACGCCCAGGGCTTTCAGGTGGCAGGGCAGATGGTAGCCCAAGTTCGCGTTCAACGGCCGCAAATCCAGTTCCAGCTTGCCGGCCTGATGCAACCGCCACAGGTACGTGCAGGCCTCGCTGGAGTTCTTCGCCACCAGCCGCGCGTCCTCCTCGTCGAACAAGTTCAGGTACTCGTGCGTCAAGCACAGTGCCGCCGCCGGTTCGGTGGCGATGATGTGATAGCCTTGCCGCACGGCGTCGGCCAGGATGGCCAGATTGCGGGCCGCCAGTCGGCGGGCGATGTCCACGGCGCCCATCGAAATCGCGGCCATGCCGCACTGGACCTGCTGCGGATGCACGTACACGGCCACGCCGTTGTGCTGCAGGACCGCCACCAGCGCTTCGGCCAGTTGCGTGTCGTGCCAGTTGGCGTAGATATCCACGAAATACAGGATCTTATTGCCGGTCCGACGGCTGGGCCGGTCGAGCCGCCGCCGATGGGCCAGCTGCAGAAAACTGCGGCTTTCGAAGTGCGGCAATTTGCGGCCCTGAGCGATCCCGATCAGCTTCTCCACCAGCCACCGCATCCGCCGGTTGCGGATCGCCCAGTTGGACAGCGAGCTGAACTTCGAGCCCCAGGCGGACAAGCGATCCATACGGGCGATGAACCAGTCCGACATACTCAGGCCGTTGTTCGCCACGTACTGCGCTTTGGTCTCCAGCACCAGCTTGGGAATGTCGACGACCGCCGGACATTCGAAGCGGCACTGATGGCAATTGACGCACAAGTCGGCGATCGATTTCAGTTCGTCCGCCAGCAGGCCGCGCGGATCGAGCCGGCCCGTCAGTACGGCGCGGAGCAGATTCGCCTTGGCGCGTGGCGACGCCTCTTCGCGCGGGGCAAAGCGAAAGATGGGGCACATCCGTTCTTCCGGTCCCTGCGTCCGGCAGCGTCCGCAGCCGTTGCAGGCGCGCGTGGCCTGGGTGATGTCCGCCCAGGTCCACGCCAGTTCCAGCTCGACCAGCGGCGAGGGCGGTTCCCCACTCTCCGGCGCCGTTCCGGGTGCCTCGGTCGGGATCGGCGGCCGCAGATTCTTGGTCAGCGGCTGCGGAACCTCGGCGATCACTTTGCCGGGATTGAGGAGGTTGTCCGGGTCGAAAATGCGTTTGACTTCGCGGAACACCTCGTACAATGGCCCCACTTGCCGGCGCAGGAACCAGCTGCGGCTGAGTCCCAACGAGTGCTCGCCGCTGATCGTGCCGCCGACGCCCAGGACTTCGTCGTACAAGTCCGCAGCCAGATCCTGCATCACACGCTGGTGTTCGGGGTTCGCCAGGTCCAGGAACGGACGCAGGTGCAGCTGGCCGTGTCCGAGGTGCGCGAACAGGGCGGCCGTCACGGCGTGTTTCTTGAACACGTTTTGCATGCGGACCAGGAATTCCGGCAGCGTCTCGGGCGGCACCGCAATGTCCTCGATGAAGGGCACGGCCTGGGTCGTGCCCTTCAGGCGATACAGCGTGGTGACCACGCGCCGCGACAGCCGCCAGTAGAAGTCGCGTTCCTCTTTCTCGATCGTCACGCGGGCGTCGAAGGCCAGATGGCGCTCGCGCACCAGCCGCACGACCATCTCGCGGAGCCGCTGCCCGACTTCGTACGCGTCGTCGCCGGATTGCTCGACCAGCAGCATCGCCTCCGCCTCGGCGGGGATCAGCAACTCGTACCGCACGTCCATTTCCCGGGCGATGGTCAGCAGCCTCCGGTCCATCAAATCGCACGTCGACACGCCCATCGAGGTGATTTCTAACGCGCCCCGCGCCGCCGACTCCAAACGGTCGAAGAACAACAACGACAGACCGCGATGCTTGGGCCGCGGCACGGTCCGCACCGTGGCTTCGGTAATGATCGCCAGCGTGCCCTCCGAACCGACCAGCAGACGCGCCAGGTCCAGACGCCCGTCCGCCAAGACATCGTCCAACTGATAACCGCAGCGGTTGACCAGGCTCTTGGGCTGGTGCTGGGCAATTACTTTCTGCTCGCGGCTGACCAATTCGGCCAGGCGGCGAACCAGTTGCTGCCGTTGCGGCTGTTCGCGTTCAGCCTCGTCGTCGGCAATCGCATGCCGGCCCACCTCCATCACGCGGCCGTCCGCCAGCACGACCTGCAGGCTGACCACGTGGTCGCGGGCCGAGCCGTATTGCGGCCAGTGCGTTCCGGAGGCATCGACGGCCAACACGCTGCCCATCGTGGACACGGCGCGCGTCGCCGGATCGGGGCCGAACAGACGCCCTTGGCGGGCCAATTGCCGGTTCAGGTGCGCCAGGATCACCCCCGGCTGGACGCGCACCGTGTCATGGTCTACGGAGATCACGCGGCGCATGCTGTGCGAGAAATCCAGGACCAGACCGGGGCCGAGCGAGTCGCCGGCCAGGCCCGTGCCGGAGCCGCGAGGATGGATTGGGATGCCCTTTTCCGCCGCGTATTGAACGCAGGCAACCACGTCGGAGACGCCGCGAGGGCGCACGATCCCCAACGGTTTGATCTCGTAAATGCTGGCGTCGGTGGCGTACAGCTGCAGGAAGACATCGTCGCAACGCACTTCGCCGGCTACCAAGCCGCGCAGATCCGCCTGTATTCTCTCCCGGTCCGGGTCCATAAACGCCCAAGGTAATCCTCGCGGCGTCTGACCGCAAGTGTTCGTCAGGCGTTCGTCAGGCGAACGGCCAGTCTTCTTCCAAGGCAGAACGCTGCAACTCGGCCAACTGCGCGATACCGCTGCGGGCCAGGCCCAGCAGGGACTGGAGTTCCTCGTCGCTGAACGTCGCTTCTTCGCCTGTGCCTTGAACTTCGACAAAACGGCCGCTGCCGGTCATGACCACATTCATATCGACCGCCGCGGCCACGTCTTGCTTGTAATCCAGATCCAGCGTGGGCTGGCCGGCGACGATCCCGACGCTGACGGCCGCCACGCTGTCGCGCAGCGGAAAACGCTTCGGATCCGGCAGTTTGTCCGCGATGCTGCCCAAGGCGTCGATCAGAGCCAGGAAGCCGCCTGTGATGCTGGCCGTCCGCGTCCCGCCGTCGGCCTCCAGGACGTCGCAATCGACGGTGATCAGCAGCGGGCCCAGGGCTTCCAAGTCCGCCACGGCGCGCAGGCTGCGGCCGATCAGCCGCTGGATTTCGTTGGTGCGGCCGTCGAGCGTGCCGCCGCGCTCGCGCCGCTTGCGCGGGCTGGTACTGCCCGGCAACATGCTGTACTCGGCCGTGATCCAGCCCTTGTTCTTGCCTTCGAGCCACGCCGGCAGGGTGGATTCGATGCTGGCCGTACACAGCACCGTCGTGCCGCCGGCCTGGTACAGTACGCTGCCGGGACTGGTGCGCGTGAAGCGGCGCTGGATCCTGACCGGTCTCAGTTCGGTCGCGGTTCGGGACGTGGATTTCATGGGTTGGCACCTGTACGGGGACGCGGAAAACCGGCGGGCTGACGCCGGCCGTTCGCCTCGTGGTCTGCAACGGCGGGGTTACCCGCCCACCGCCGCGGACGCCTCGGTCAGCAACCAAACCAGCAGTCCTTTTTGGACATGCATGCGGTTGCCCGCTTGCTGAATCACAACGCTTTGGGGGCTGTCGATGACGCCGTCGGTGACTTCCTCGCCGCGGTGCGCCGGCAGGCAATGCAGGAAACAGGCGTGTTCCGGCGCTTTGCTCATCAGGTCTTCGTTGACCTGATAGCGGGCAAACACCTTGGTCCGGATGGCTTTCTCCGCTTCCTGCCCCATACTCACCCAGACGTCCGTGTAGACGGCGTCGGCCTGGCGCACGGCCTCGGCCGGATCGTGGGTCTGCAGCAGCTGCAAGCCGGGCAGTGTGTTCTGGAGATGGGCCACATACAGCGCATCGAACTCGTAACCGGGGGGACTGGCGATGGCGAACCGCACGCCCAATTTGCCGCAGGCCAGCAGCAGGCTGCGCGCCACGTTGTTGGCGTCCCCGACATAGGCCAAAGTCTTGCCGCGGATGTCGCCCTGAACCTCGCGCAGCGTGAACAGGTCGGCCAACGCCTGGCAGGGGTGCGCCAGGTCCGTCAAGCCGTTGATCACGGGGCAACGCGCATGCTCGGCGGTTGCTTCCACCTTGCCGTGCATCTTAGCGCGGCACACGATGACGTCGACGTATTGGCTGAGCACCTGCGCGAAATCGGCGATCGATTCGCGTTGCCCCCAGCCGACCTCGGCGCCCAGGAACAGGCTCGAACCGCCCAGTTGCGCCATTCCCGTCTCGAAGCTGACGCGCGTCCGCAGCGAAGGCTTTTCGAACAGCAAAGCCGCCACGCGGCCGGCCAGCAGCGGCTCACGCAGCCCCTGCTGCAGCTTGGTCTTCAGGTCCTGCGAAATGGTGAACACCCGCTCGATTTCCGCCGACGTCAACTCGGATAACGTAATTACATGTCGCATCGTCATTCGTACCCTTTCCGCTGCGAACGGACCAACTCACAAATTCCTCCAACGATGCTCAACCCGCTGCGGCCAGGATGGCTTCGCCCAACAGCTCGCAACCTTCCTCGGCCGCGGCAGGCGTCAAGTTCATCGCCGGCAGCAAACGCAAGACGTTCCCGTGCGTACAGTTGATCAGCAACCGGCGGTCCATGCAGGCTTGCACAATCGGCGCGCCAGGCACCCGCAATTCGACGCCAATCATCACGCCCACCACGCGGACTTCCTGAATCAGATCGGTTTGTTTCCGCAAGGCTTCCAATCGTTGGCGAAAGATCTCGCCCAGCCGTTGCGCGCTGTCCAGCAACTTGTCCTGCTCGATCATCTCCACGGCGGCGATTCCCGCGCGGGCCGCGATGGGATTGCCGCCGAACGTCGCCGCGTGCATGCCTGCCCGCAGGCTGGGTGCGATTTCCGGCTTGGTCAGCATCGCCCCGCCCGCCACGCCGCCGCACAGCGATTTGGCCAACGTCATGACGTCGGGCGTAACGCCGAAATGCTGGTAGGCAAACCAATGCCCCGTGCGCCCACAGCCCGTCTGGACTTCGTCGAAAATCAGCAGCAGACCGTGCTCGTCGGCCAGCTGCCGCAGGCCCTGCAGAAAGCCGTCGGGCGGGATGCGGACGCCCCCTTCGCCCTGAATGGGCTCGATCATGATCGCGCACGTCTCGGCGTCAATCAGCTTGCGGGTCGCCTCCAGATCGCCGAACGGCGCGTACACGAACCCGGCGGCCAGCGGGCCGATCCCCTCGTGGTACTTCGACTGGGCCGTGGCCGAAATCGAACCCATCGTGCGGCCGTGAAAGCCGCCGGTGAACGTGATGATCTTGTAGCGTTCCGGTGGCGTGTGCAGCCGTGCCAACTTGATGGCGGCTTCGTTGGCCTCCGTTCCGGAATTGCAGAAGAACGCCAGCCCGCCAAAACTGCGTTCGGACAACAGCTTGGCCCACAAGCCCTGCAGGTCCGTGTGCCACGTGTTGGGCACGTGGATCAGGGTGCCCAATTGCTCGCGTACCGCCTCGACCACCGGCGCCGGACAATGCCCCAGCAGATTGCAGCCCCAGCCGGGAAACAGGTCCAAGTAGCGGTGCCCCTCGCTGTCCCAGACGTGCGACCCCTCGCCGCGGACGATGTTCAACGGATAACGCGTGTAATTCGGGATGACATAGCGTTGAAACAGTGCGACCGTTTCTGGCGAACTGAGGTGTCGTGACTTGGTCACCTTGCGGATCTCCTTCTGTTTGTTTCGTGCGGCTGGATGAAGTCGCTTTCCGAGTTCGAAAATCGTAACATCTTCAGGACACTGAGACTCCCCGAGGGTTCTCGGAAAAGGCCTAGGCACGCGGCTCCGCAGCCCCCGCTGGGGCCGTGTGGACGATCTCGGTCCCGACGCCGCTGGTGGTGTAGATCTCCAGCAGCAGCGAATGCCGCACTCGGCCGTCGACGATGTGGATCTTCTTCACCCCGCGTTCCAGCGTCGCCAGGCAGGCTTCGACTTTGGGGATCATGCCGCCCCCTACGACGCCTTGCTGAATCAGCCGCCGCGCCTCGCCGGAGTTCAGCGTGTGGAGAAGGGACTTGGGATCATCTTTGTCCTGCAGCACGCCGGGAACGTCGCTCAGAAAGACCAGTTTCTCCGCGCCCAGGGCCTCCGCCACGGCCATGGCCGCCGTGTCCGCGTTCACGTTCAGCTTGTGCCCCTCTTCGTCCCAGCACATCGAGGGGATGACCGGGATGAGTCCGGCCTGGCACAGCTTCTCGATCAACGACCGGTCGACTCGTGTGACCTCGCCGACGTGGCCCAAATCGACGGCTTGGCCTTGGTCGTCGGTTAATTGCATGCGGTGGCCGTACAACACGCAGGTGGACCGGAAGTTCAGGCTCATGGCTCGCCCGCCGAGTTCTTCGATCCGATGCGACAGCGATTCGTTGATCTCGCCGGCCAGCACGCGTTCCACGATCTCCAACGAGCGTTCGTCGGTGTACCTTCGGCCCTGGATGAATTGCGGCTTGATGCCCGCCGCGTCCATGGCCCGGCTGATGGCCGCGCCGCCGCCATGCACCACCACGGGCCGCATGCCGACCGTCTCCATGAACACGATGTCCACCAGCACGTGGAGCAGCGAATCCGGCTTCTCCATCAGGCTACCGCCCAGCTTGATGACGGTCACCTTGTCGCGAAACCGACGGATCCACCCCAGGGCCTCGATCAGCGTGTCCGCTTTTGCAATCGCCTCTTGCAAGGGTATACTCCACTCAGTTCGGAAGAGTCGGTGGGTGAAAACCAACTATTTTGCGCATCGCGGCGCGCGGTGTCAACGCGGTTGTGGCCCAAACGAGGGGCTTCCTTCGCAGCCGCCGACGGTAAGCGAAACCCGTTGTGAATAATGGACTTGCGACTACGATGCGAGGGCCAAAATGAACGTTCGGCAACATCAGGAAGAGCAACTCTTGCTGGCAGCACGGCGGTTTCGTGTCATGTCGGTCCAGGAAACCACGTCGGACGGAGCCCGCAGGCGGCGGGAGGTCATCCGCCATGCGGGATCCGTGGCCATCGTGCCCGTCGTCGACGAGAACCACGTCTGCCTGATCCGCAACTTCCGCGTGTCGGCGGGGAAAACGTTGGTCGAGATCCCCGCGGGCACACTTGAACCGGATGAAGACCCCCGCGCCGCCGCCTTGCGGGAATTGGCCGAAGAGACGGGTTACCGCGCGGACAAGCTGGAATTGCTGACCGCCTGTTACCTGTCGCCGGGCATTTTGGATGAACGCATGCACGTGTTCGTGGCCACCGGCCTGACCTTGGGCCCTGCGGCCCGCGAGCCGGGCGAGCAGATCGAGAACCTGGTCGTCACGTGGGACGAGGCCCTGCAACAGATCCGCGACGGCACCATTGAAGACGCCAAGACGATCGTCGGCGTGCTGGGTTACCTGCGATTCAGGGCCTCTGAGAAGCAAACCAATCCTCCGTCCTGAAGACTGACTACGATGCGGCCGGTGCGGTCGAGGATGACTCCCCAGGGAACTGGCGCGGCGGGGAGGGGCTGGCTCCAGACGGTCGTGCCGTCGGCGACGGTGAGGGCGACCAATTGAGCTTGCGGAGGTTCCGCCGGCTGCGGGGAATCTCGCAGGCCCGCAAGCAGCACGGTCTGTCCGGTCACGGCAATGCCATGTATTCGACTCAGCGGTTGTTGTGCCCAGCGAGGTTTCACGCCGGCTTGCAGGATCGTGTGGGAGTCGAATAACGCCACGCGGCCGTCGTGCGGGCCGTAGGTGAGCGCCACATCCCCGACGGGGGTTTGCAGTACGGCCCCATTGACCATGCGATAATCGCCGCGGGCGGAATACAGCGGCGGGCCACCCGAGATCACCTGGTCGCCGACCACGAACAGGTCCGAGCCGGCCGTGAATTGGGTGTGCGACTTGGGCGCATTGGGATCGGTGACGCACCGGCCGTCCGCCAGATCGTAACTGGCGACGGGGACCATGTTCCCGCCGGCCAAATGAAGTTGTCCGCGGTGCAGCAGCAGATGGCCGTTCACGCTCACGCCGCTTTGAGTCTGCGGATCGAGTGAACCGGAGGTATGGTTGTGCCAGCGCAAACGGCCCGTTTCGGCGTCCAAGGCAAAGACGTGCGTGCCGTCGTAGTTGGCGATCCCGGCGGCCGCATACGCGATGCCATCCTCGACCAGCACGCCGCTGGCGACCGGCCAGGTGGAACGAAGCGATCCGTAGACGGGAATCACGCGGTCGGCGGGCGCGGCGCGGAAGCGCCACAACCGTCGCCCCGTGGCTGCCTCGAAACAATAGATCCAGCCGTCGCCCGAACCAACCAACGCTCGGCCCTTCCACAGCGTAGGCGGATAGCTGATCGTGCCGCCCGTGTACGCGGTCCAACGCACGTCGCCGGTCGCCGACTCGATCGCTCGGAGCGCTCCGTCGCGACCGCCCACGAAAACCAAGCCGCCTGCCGCCGTTGGCGCTGTGGCCGGCAGCCCGGCGGGCGGTTGGAACGTCCAGCTCAATTGGACCTGGTCCGCAACGCCGGTCGACGACATCGCGGTGCGGGCGTTGTTAGCTCGCAAGGTCGGCCAATCCGCCGGCCCGATCTCGAAGTCCGCCGCCGGCGCGACGTCGTCGGCCGTTTCCAGTCGCTCGGAGTCCCGGATCTTGCCCGCAAAATCAAAGTTACCGGCGGGAGCCAACGACGCGACGCCGACCAGCGTCAGGTTGCAGTCGCACATCCACGGGCCCCAGAACAGGTGTCCGTGCGCGACCAGTACCCCGTCCTGGCACGACGGCCGGATCGGGCAGATGTGCTGCTGAGTGTCGCCGGCCAGGTCGTACCGCATGGTGCCGTCCCGGCCGCCCCGTACGAAGATGCTGTCCAGGCTGCCGGTGGCGCGCGTACAGTTGACACGCGGCCCCAAGGACTCGAGCACCGCGCCCGTCAAGTAGTCGTACTTGACGCTTCCGCGGGGTCCCATCGCGTACAGGCCGTCCTGGCGAAGCACCAATTGGCTGTTGCCGCCGTTGGCGATCCGCCACAACAGCTTGCCGTCGGCGGCAGCAACCGCCGCCAGGTCCGTGCGGGTTGGGCCGGCAAAGTAGAGACCTTTGTCGTCACATTTTGTGTACGACGAGGTGGAAAACCCCTCGCCGGGATTCTGAGCGAAACGGTGTTCGCCGACGGCCTGCAGGACGTCGGGCTCGGACGTCCGCCAGAGCACGTCGCCCGACTTGGCCGCCAGGGCTCCGAGGACCTTGCCGTGACTGTAGAAGAAAATGCGGCCGGCCGCCATGCATACGGCTCGCGTATCCAGCGGATCAGCTTCGCGATGCCGCCAGAGCACCTTCTTCGAGCCGGGATCGATGGCCAGAATCGTCTGGCCGAAGCCCCAGGGGTAGGTCTTGCTGTTGTAGCCAGCCCCCAGGGGCAGTCCCCACGGCCAGCCGCGGGCACGGCGGTCGCCGCGCACGGTGGGGTCGGGCGTTTCCTGGTTGCCGACCAGGGCGTACAGGACGCCATCGGCCAGCGCCAACCACTTCCATACGCTTCCGTCGTCCGGCGTCGAAACGATTTCATCGCGAACGGCGCCCGTGGCCGCGTCCAGCAGTTTGCACGACACGTCGTCCGCCAAGTAGAGCGTTTCGGGCGTGGCGATCATCGCGTTGCGGTGGATCATGAAATTGGGACTTAAGCTGTGCTGCCACAGGACCGTGCCATTGAAAGCGTTCTGCGCCACCAGGGTATTCAGCAGCGGCCATTCGCGTTCCTTGATCGCCACGTGCCCGAACGCCTTGAACAGCCGGCCGCCCGAAGCCACAGTGACCAGCGGCATCGGACTGTACCAGGGCTCGGCGAGGAAGTGCGTGAGATAGGGTGCGCTGGCAAGTTGATCGTTCGACTGCGGATTGTTGTCCGGCCCGTGGTACGGATGGCTCCAATCGTCGGTGGCTGCCGGAAACGGCTTGACGATCGGTTCCTCGCCGGCCAACACTTTGCCTCCGGGGCGCAAGACACGCAGAATTTCCGCCATCGGCACGCTCGGGCGTTCTTGGCCCGCATCCTGAACGACGACCACATCTGCCAGGTTGTCGGCCAGATGCAGGTGCGACCAGACGCCTTGCTCGACGAAAATGCGTTTCCCCAGCAGCCCTTGCTGATCGGCGGCCTGACGAACGGCTTCGACGCGATCGGCAGCGGGCAGTTGGACGTAGATTGTCAGCTCGCTCGCCCGCGCCAGTTCGAGTGCCAGCGGAGCGGGGCGTTCGCCCAGCAGGACGCAGAGGCCCCGCTTAACGCCAGCTTTCTCCAGCACTTTGTCGGTTTCGGCCGATGGACCTTGGACGCTGGCAGAAACGTGGGGCAGAAACGCCCCCATGCAACCGAATGCGAGCAGAAGGAGAAATCGTTTCATGGCCTGGCCCTCAAATGCACGTGCGATATGGTCCTCGTGGCATTATCTTCCCGCGATTATGCCTTGCACGCAAGACATCTCTCTCAAGCTGCGGTGACCCGCGAAGGCCGAGAAGTGGGTTGTTCGTTCCAGGCTTGTGTCAGTCCTACCGGGCAACGCGGTGAAGCATTCTGGTAGCCGCATTCGCCAGAATGCGGGCTGCTGCGGCACTCGCCCCGCGTTCTGGCGAACACGGCTACGACGAAAAAGCTGTCCAGGGGCTCGCGCCCTTGGCGACATCCTGTCGCCGTTCCGCGCCTGGAGAAGACGGCCACGGGATGCCGATCTTACTCGTCCACCACCGCCGCGGAACGCAGCGCCAGGTGATCGAATCGGTACGGGCTTCCGCCCGCAGCCCAGGCGATTCCGCGCAACAGCCAGAGCCGGAAATACGGGTCGTCGAACGTCCATGAATAGTGGCCCGGGACGCAGCCGAAGACTCGCCCTTGACCGCGCTGGTAGGTCCAGAACATCGGCTGCAGCGATTCAGCCGACGGGCCGGATTCCACCTGTTCGCGGCTACCCGCCAGGACCTGCACAGCGGCCGCGTCGATCGGCGGCGTGGGCGGCCAATAGGTCTCGTCCTCCAAGCGAAGCTGCGCTGGCAGTCCGAGGCAGATCGGGTGTTGCGGATGAGTCGTTTCCAAGACGACCGATCCGTGTCGCCAACGCTGAAAGCCGCCCACGCCCAACATGGAGGCCACCTCCGCCGTGGGGTGCGGTTTGGTCCATGTCGCCGAATGGATCACCACCAAGCCGCCGCCGCGCTGGAGATATCGGCCGAGTTCCGCGAGCCGGTCGGGCGTCCATGCCAGATAGCAGAAGGCGACGACGACATCGGAGGTGCTCCACTGCTGGGCCGCGGGCCATTGGTCGGCCGTTGCCACCCGGATCTGTGGCGTGCCGTAATGCAAAGCCGGATCCGGCCGGTCCGGGCCGAAGAGATTGGCCGCTGGGGCAGCGGAAGCTGCGGCGCCGCCCAGCAACAACGCCCACCGCGATTGCCAGCGCGGGTAGTCGTGTTCGCCGGGCCCGTGGTCCTTGCGGTCGGCCAACAAGATGATCTGCAACGGCCTTTGGGCCGACGGTTTGGGCTGATGATTGCCTGCCACGGCGAGCACGCGTTCGATATCGCTCCGCTTGGGCGGCGGAGGCGGGTCCGCCGCACGCACCGGCGCGGTTGGCAGCCCGATCGCAAGCAGCAAAGCAAATCCCAGGGACCGAATAGTGTCGACAATGTTCATGATTATTCTCCTCGATCCGAGGTCCCGTGGTCCGGGGCGGCTGCCGCCGTGACGGGATCGCATTCTACGCGAACCGGGCTCAGACGTACAGAATTCAATTTTGGCCGAGCAACGTCCTTCCAAAGGATTGGGCTTTCCACCGGCCAAAATTGAATTCTGTACGTCTGAGCCCTGACTCCACCCAAACGTTGCAGAAATCCTGGCGAACGGTGGGCGTCAGCCCATCGGTGCATGGTCTCGGCGCCCTCGTTTCCGACCGTCTGCTGATTTCACCGAAGGTGATATCGGCAACTCCTCGCGCAAGTGTGCGGGCATGCAGAAAACCGGCGGGCTTACGCCAGCCGTTCGCCTCTCGGTATGCAACTGCGGCGTCCAAGAAAAGAAAACGGCGGGCTGATGCCCGCCGTTTATCCCTTGCCCTTGCTGCCGCTTACCGGCTGCTCTTCAGGAACACGAACCGCCGGCTGCCGTCGCGCATGACTTGCAGCCGCACGCCCTTGGCCGCGTCGGCCTTGGACATGGCCTCGCGGAAATCGCGGATATTTCGGATCGGCTGATCGTTCACTTCCGTGACCAGATCGCGTTGCTGCAAGCCGGCTCGCGCCGCGATGCTGGTTCCATCAACATCGGTGATGACCACGCCCTGCTGGTTCTGTTCGTAGCCCAACTGGTCCGCCAACTCCGGGGTCAGCGTCTGGACGGTCAAGCCGAAGTCCGCCGACGATTCCTCCGCGCCGCTGGGCCCGGCTTTCGCCGTGTCGTCCGTCAATTCGTCGGTCGTAATCTTCAAGGTTTGCCGCTTGCCATCGCGGAAGATGGTCAACTCGGAACCCGTTCCCGGCGGCGTGCCGGCCACCGCCATCCGCAACTGGTTCGCGTTCTCCATCGGCTTGCCGTTGAACTCGATGACGATGTCGCGCGGTTTCAATCCGGCTTTCTTCGCCGGGCTATCGTCCACCACGTCGCCAACGAGGACGCCCTTCGTCGAGTCGTACTTGAACGATCTGGCTAGATCTTCGTTCAGGTCCTGGATCAGAGCGCCCAGCCGGCCGCGTTGGACCCGTCCGTGCTTGACGATTGCGTCCATGATCGAACTGGCCAGGTTGCTGGGAATCGCAAAGCCGACGCCGTTGTTGCCTCCCGTGCGGGAAGCGATCGCCGTGTTGATGCCGATGATCTGGCCCTTCAGATTCACCAACGGTCCGCCGCTATTGCCGGGGTTGATCGCGGCATCGGTCTGAATGAAATCCTCGTAGTCGGCAATATCCATCTGGCGGCTCTTGGCGCTGATGATCCCCGCGGTCACCGTCTGGTCCAAGCCAAACGGGCTGCCCACGGCCAACACCCATTCGCCGACTTCGGCCGCGTCCGAGTTGCCCAGCGGAGCGGGCACCAGGTCTTTCGCTTCGACCTTGAGAATCGCCACGTCCGTCTTGGGATCCGTGCCCACGACCTTGGCGGGAATCGTCCGCCGGTCCGACAGCGTCACATTCACCTCGTCCGCGCCCCGCACGACATGATTGTTCGTCAGGACGTAGCCATCGGAACTGACGATCACGCCCGAACCCAACCCTTGCTGATCAAAATCCTCCGGCATGTTGGGCAACTGGTGGAACCGATCGAAGGGAAAATCATCGCCGAAGAACTCACGGAACTGCTCCGGCACCTGCGGACGCGCCCGTGGAGTGCCTCGCTCCAGCCGGCTGGGGCGAACATGCTTGACCGTACTGACGCTGACCACGGAGGGACGCATCGCCTTGGCGACGGTCCGGAAAGCGGTCGTCAAATCGTCTCCTTGGTAATCTGCACGAGCCAGTGCCTCGCGTGCCACCCGGGCCTCGCGTCCTTCGGCGGCATACGACCAACTGGTCTTCGACTCGGACCTCAACATCACGATCCCAGCGCCAACCGCGCCGCCGATCACCGCCGTCAAGACCCACAGCAAACCCTTGGGAAATACTCTCACGTCTCTTCTCCTTTTTCTTGCAACTGCTCACGATTCTGACTGTCCCGTCGATAAGTTGCCGTCGTCCGCTTTGTCTTGCACGGCAAATCGCTGCCGCGTCAGGCCGGCGGAGCCGCGACACGAACCGTGTTTCGCAAGTCGTTGTCGAGAAACACGTTACGGCGCATACCCAGTTCCTTGACGAGGGCCGCCGTCCTTGTCCGGTTGCCTTTGAACGGGCTCGACACGGCAAACGATCTAAGTCGGCGTACAATGCATGCGTTTCTTGAACAGATAACCTCGAGAACACAAGGGGACTCTCTGCCTCTGTTCCCTCTGTTCGCTCCTGTTCAAAATCCGTATGTTTGCTTGCGGCCGAAGGCCGCGCTGTGATAGTTTGGCCGCTGGAATTCCTCTAACCGGCTATCCGCTCATGAACATCAGTCCCGCCGATCTCGCCGTCTTTGTTGGTTTCTTTGCCGTCGTCATCAGTCTTAGCGTGTGGAAGAGCCGCCGAGCCAAAGGCCACGTCGAGGACAGCAGCGATTTCTTCCTGGCAGGCCGCGGGCTGACTTGGCCCTTGATCGGGATTTCGATCGTCGCGGCGAATATTTCGACCGAGCAAATGGTGGGCATGGCAGGTCAGGCGGCGGGAGCGACCGGACTGGCGGTCGCGGGCTGGCAGCTGTTGGGTTCGGTGTTCATCGTGATCATCGCGATGACGCTGCTGCCGCGATTCCTCCGGGCGGGGATCTACACGATGCCCGAGTTCCTCGAATACCGATACAACTCGACGGCGCGGGCGATCATGGCCCTGCTGACGGTGGTGATTTATGCCGTGGTGATGCTGCCAGCCGTCCTGTACTCCGGCGGGGTCACGCTCAAGGCGATCGCGGGCCTCGATCTGCGCGTGGCCGTTTGGCTGATCGGCCTGGTCGGCACGATCTACTGTGCGTTCGGCGGCCTCAAGGCCATTGCCTGGGCGGACCTGGTGCAAGGACTCGCGCTGTTGGCGGGCGGGCTGTTGGTGTTTTTCCTGGGGCTCCGGGCGGTCGGCGGCTGGGAGTCCTTCGCCAGCTACAATGCCGACAAGTTGCACATGGTGCTGCCCGCCGACAATCCGGACCTGCCCTGGACCGGCGTGGTCGGCGGGATGTGGATCGTGATGCTGTACTACTGCGGGTTGAACCAGTTCATTGTGCAGCGGAATCTGGCGGCCAAGTCCCTGAAACACGGCCAGCTGGGGATGGTGTTTGCGGGAGGACTGTGGCTGCTGGTTCCGTTTGCGATTGTGATGCCGGGGCTGATGGCGCGGCAGTTGTTTGCCGACCAGCTGGCGGGCAAGTCCGATGCCGCCTTTCCGACGATGATCACGCAGTTGGTCCAGCCGGGCCTGCGCGGGTTCATCTACGCGGCGATCGCCGGCGCGGTGACCAGCACGCTGGCTTCGCTGCTCAATTCCGCTTCGACCATCGCCACCATGGACGTGTATCGGAACATGATGAATCCGAACGCCCCGCAGGCCACGCTGGTTTGGCTGGGACGCGGGCTGACGGTCCTCTTTGTGCTCGCCGGGTGTTTGATTGCCCCGGCGCTCGACGACCCGCGGTTCGGCGGGGTGTTCCAGTACATCCAGCAGTTCCAGGGATACATCTGGCCGGGCGTGGTGGCGGCCTTTCTCGGCGCCTTCCTGCTGCCCCGCGCGCCGGGTCTGGCCGGAGTGCTGGCGCTGGTCCTCGGCCCGGTTGCCTATGGCGTGCTCCAGTTCACGGCGAAATCGGAGTCCAGGCCATGGGGCCACGAACTCCATTTCCTGATCCAGGTCCCACTCGCATTCCTGTTCGTCGCCGGGATAATGGCGGCCGTCACGGTCTGCAAGCCGTTGGCGGCGGTCAAAGTCCTGCCGGTGCGCGAGGAGATTTCGCTCCGGACCGACCCCGTCGTGCGGATCGCGGGGACCTGCGTGATCCTGGGCGTCGCGGCTTTCTTCATCCTCTTCTGGTAGCACTCGGGACTGCCCTGACCACGATCACCAGACAAGGCCAGGAGTTCATCATCAAGGACACCCACCGGGGTCTTTGAAGTTGCGCATTTCGCTGAAAAGTAGCCGAAATCGTCAGATTTCGGGTGGAAACGAGGCGCCGTCCGCGTGGCGAGCCGGCCAGAATTCTGCTACGCGCATCGTCAGAGACCTGGGTCTGTGGTACGAGGACGGCAAACTCACCAAGGTGCTGGGGGCCGGCCAGACGCCCCCGCTCGTCGCCCACTGGCGGTCGCGGCTTTCGTCCGCTTGCCCCGTTAACGCCAATTCGCCCGTTTGGCCGCGAACTGGGCGCTATCCGGGCAGAGGGTTGCTTAACCTCCTTCACCGACTGAGATGTTGCACTCGCTCGTGCCAAGTACAAATTGGACCGAACTATCGGACATCCACCTAACGACCAGTCCCCACTCTTCGCATTTGACATGAATTTCCTCCCAGGGGACTAAGGAAACATCTTCGCTGGTTACCTTCCGCTCGCGGACTAGGACGCGAGCGCAGAGCCCGTCGTCGGCTTCGATGTTTATCCAACCCTTCGACCCGATAATTCGATACGAGAGTCGACCAAGCTTGCCACGTTTATCGCGTGTGGCGCTGCTTTCCAGCGGCGTGTGCGAAACTCGCAAGGGCGACTCAGCAATCGGCTCACGGGCCTGCGGTGCCACTCGATCGGATCCTGCGGCAACAGAAAGCTCCGGAAAGCCGTCCGCGACGTCCGACTCTAACCACCCATTCTTACCCATAAGTCGCGCCGCGTCTTGGCGATATGCGCCCGCCTTTTTCGCAAATCCTTCACGTTCTTCGCGGCGAGCCTGCCGAAGCTTGCACACGACCCAGCGCCGTTCCGCATATTCTCGCTCATTCTGAGAAACACGTGCTTCACGCCAATTCTCATAGAACTTCAACGCGTCGATATCCCTACCGGCCCGCTCAATCGCTGCTCCAGCAATCTCACGAGGTAGATCTTTCTGCCACGGCCACGTAGAATCCGCCCTCAAAAACTCCCTCGCAAGGAATTCAGATACTACCTGTTGAGCTTTCCCATCTGCAGAACTAAGCTCAGGCGATCGAGCCAACGCCGGCACGACCGCTCTGCAGACAACCTGTCCCTGACGAATGCGGTCTAGGATGAATGCACAGTCAGGTTTTGCCCACTTGGCCCGCTTGGTCGGGTCCGGATGCCCGTTCGTCAAGAGCGAGATCAACGCCTCCCAATCGGCTTTCGACACTAGCGTCACGATAGCGTTCGCCAGGACAGCGTCAACGACCTGCGGCGAGCTATTTAAGGACTCCCGGAGACAGGCGAGAACTCGTTCAGCGTCGCGAATTTCTCGATAGAAACGAGTTGCGGCCTCAATCTGTCCCTGTCGATAGTAGTATTCGGCAACAGATCGGGATTCCGCCTCGCTGTACTTGTGTTCAACCGAACTAGCCTGCTCAATCAAGGCTAAAGCAACGGCATCTCGATAAAGATCCGAACTGGTGTCATTTGTCAGCCGTTTCCTGGCGTCCTCGTAACGCCGTGCAAAGAACAACACCCTAGCAGTGAGATCGTCGTCAAACTGGACACCGTATGTCTCAAGCTGCATCGTGAGGTCCGCCAGACCACGGGCATCTTCAAATTCCATGACTTTGGGTTTGTCTTTACTACCGAGGGTGTTTTCTAGCGTCTTGTGAAACGCATGCCTCCACAGATCGGAACGCAGGTCAGCTCGCAGCCCTTCATTGACTTTGGCGTTTTCAAGCAAATGCTCAAATAGAGACCGACACTCCCGCCCGGTCTGCGACGTCCCCGCTACAAATGCGGCCACGCGACATCGAGGGAAACGGGCGAAGTCTGCGTTTGTCGTCAGACACTCTGCGATTTCTGTGAGAAGTTTTCCCCGCCAATAGGCGTCAATGGACCGTTCGACATTGCCAGCCTTTTTGAAGTTTTCTCCGGCTTCCTTGAAACGGCCGTCAAATACATCTGCCATCGCGCGGCACTCGTGTGATTTGACCATGTCGCCAGCAATCGCGTATTGAAGATTGGCTTGCTTCAGCAAGTAACTGTCCTCTTTTGATAGCCCCTCTCGCTCGAATCGTTCCGCTATAGCTCGAGGGTCGTCGCGATCCTCCCGAAAGCTCTCTGGGACGCCTCGGACTAGGACGCCCGCATTTTGCGTCCATACATCGCGCTGCGGCAGGTCCTGAATGATGTGCGACAGGTTCTGTTCATCGGCGGCAAACCACCACAAATCATTCAGTGCTTCCTTCTCGTCGATTACGAACAATCGCCGCCTAGCCCGGCTGGCAGCAACGTAAAGGTTGTTCATGAAGTACTCAAGGCCCAGCCGCTTGTCCACCGAAATCGTAATCTCCCGCAACGACCGCATCATCCTGGCGAGAGAACTAGCTTCATCACGGCTTGCCCAGCCATACATCGCCACGCGAAGAAACTCAAGGCCTTTAGCCCGTGCCGCGCTTAGCACATTGCGGGGTGTGCCGTCCTCATCGGACTGCACCAGCGCCTTCAGATAGGGGTCGTTCGCGACGTACTCGATTTCCTCTCCTTCCTCGCAAGGAACGATTAGGACGAGATCGGACTGATCGCGTATTGCGTTCTCCAACTGCGTGTCACCCTTCTCACAGAAGACCGGCGCACTGGCTTGACCACCAAGCTGCCAGGTGCTTTGGGGCCGAAGCGAACGGTGACCAAAAAGGCTCGCACGAACCGCCTGAATCGAGTTGCATAGATGAACGATTCGTGGAGATGAGCGGTAGTTAAATGTCAACTCCTGGTAGTTCAGTTGCGGTACTTCCGCGCGAGCGCTAAACCGGTACAAGGATCGAAGGATACGCTCCGTAAAGGCCGCCCGCACGGATTCCCATCGAAAACCTGTCGGATTAAGGGTTTGAAAAGGATCTCCAGCGAATACAAATGGAACTCGCTTGAGGCTAAGAAAATCAATCTGCCGGTCGGAAAAAAGGGAACAACGGTAAATCGCTTCGAGTTCAAGTCGGGTAAAATCTTGCGATTCATCGCAGAATACAGCCACATGGGTGGCGGGTAGGCGTTCCTCGTGCAGCAGGAATGACACAAGATCCTGACTGTCCCAGGCATCACCCGTTCGACACAGTGGCTCGTACCACGCGGACCAAACTCGGTCGTGGACCGCCTCGAAAACCTCGCGAGAAACGGTTCGCTCTTCTTCCGGAAGTTCGTCGTAATCCTCTCTGGCGAGAACATCATCGATACTCATGCCCTTGATGAAGCCCCGAATCACATGCCAAGAAATTTGCGGTCCGTATTCATGCACCGCCTTTTTCTCTTTTCCAAAACGGCCCATCCATCGGCGACGGAATGTCGCATAGTTGACGTAATTAGCCCAGCGAAAACGCGTCTCGGCATGTTCCCCGGCTTGAGAGCTGAAGAACCGCAGAGAATCTTGGAAGCACTCATCCAGACTACTAAAAAGCACATCGTCAATTCGTTGATTTCCTAGAAGATGCTCATGATTTGCCCTGAGCAGACTGCGGACAACGTCCTTTGCAACCTTAAGCAACTCGGGACTGCTGGCAAAGTATAGCGGCCGGGATACTTTGGCCGACTCCCAACCAGGCAGATTTGCCCACCGGATAAGGCATTGGGCAAACAGATACTGTAGGAGAGTTGACTTGCCACTGCCAGCCCGACCATTGATGAACAATGGAAATGCGGCACGCGATACGTCTTGAAGATTAGACGCCCTAAGGATATCCGCCTCCTCAAAGGACAGTGCCAAGTTGGCCTGAGAATCTTTCTCGACCGCAATCCACATGTCGTCGTCGCAACAGATTATCGAGGGATAACTTCGGCGACTGTGTCTCAAAACGTGTTCGGAGTCGGCACCGCTGAGCTTTGTTGACCAACTCATAGATCGAGAAAGCAGTTCTTCGTCGGATTCAGCATAGCCCACCGAGAGAAGTACGCACTGATTCGTGCCAGCCACATTGAACGCCAGGATAGCGAGACGATCATCCGCTGGCGATCGCAGGACATGCACTTCACCGGAGACGCGACTAATCGCCTCTAGAATTAACTCCGGCAGTCGAATGAGCCTGTCCGCAATGCGAGGTTCGGTGACCCCGTTTACCCATTCCTCTGTTTCGCAAATGATGACGTCGTCGCGCTCTTCGGAATTCGCCGTCGTCCAGAGGAACGTTCGCTCTGTATCAGACAACTTTGGCGCGGGAGGGGGCGGAGTGACTTGCGTTCTTTCCGTGACCCAAGCAGCGACTTTGTCGTCAGTCAGTTCTGCATCATAACATCGAACCGCCCATGTAGGTGGATCGCGAAGAAAGTCCGCGTACTCATTTCCTCCTCGAATCACGAGTCGGAGAAATACGACAACCAAGTGCTCTCCGACGCGTTTTTCAGCAGCTATCAATCGGTAATTGAAGCCAAAGATCTTCTTCTTGGTCAAGCATGGGGGCGGAAAATGATCAAAGCCAGCGAGCGATTGTCGCTGTTCCACTTTTTTGGCGAACTTCTCGATATCGGACTTAGCGATTCCGAACCTCGATGCGTCTCCCTGAAGTTGCTTTGTCACGTAACAGAGTAGCGACATCGAAAGTCCCTTCGTGTTCAGGGTTGTGGTGGCCGAGAGTCATCGATCATGGAAATCGCCGGCAACTCTGGGTATTGGGTTGTAGTAGGTGGCGACGGTATTGCCTAACGGACAGCGGATCGCTGCACCCTAATCGGGAAATGCCATTTCCTCCGATCCAGTTCGGTGTCATTATGGTCGCCGACTGACAATCGCAGCTACAAGCGGACATGCTCCAGATTTTAATACTTGGCCCCCCTTGCCGCAACCGCGACCGGCGAATTCTTGTCGGGCGCCGATTCTTTTGCCGCCCTGCAAACCGTTTCGTCCTTTCCAGGACGACTCGCTACCCAGGACGAAAATACCCTCACGCGGGTGAACGGACGACATGTTCAAACGCCCGATCGATCTGCCGTCGATATTTCTGCGAAGCCACGCGTCGCGTGTGGCCGAGCGATGGCCCGTGGGGCTGCCGGAGCAGCGGGCCAAATATTGTGGCGGTGGCACGGACTCCTCGCTGCCCCTGGGTCAGGCCAACAGCAAGAATTCCAAGCAGCTGTTTTCCCCAAAGATCGCTTGATCACTGAGGTTAGAAGTGCTCCAGCACGGGACGCCAGCGCCACGAATTTCTGAGCCGTTGCGTCATCGCTACGCCACCGAATGCCGATGCGCTCGGCGTATTCGAAGGACAGGCGCCAAGGGCCCGTAGATCGTGTAGATCACCCGGGAAACGTTCGGCCGCTTGCCGAAGTGGAATTCCCGAAGTTCAAGTTCCACCTTGCCGTTTTCTCGGGCGAACGGGCAGCGTTGGGGATTGCGAGCCAATGTGCCCAAGGCACTTTGGAAACGATTCAATGAACGATCGGCCGTTAACGGCGCGCAACGGGCCGCGTACTGGTAACTCTCCGCCAGATCCGCGCGGGCGAGACGCTGTAAGAGAACGCGGTAGGTCATTTCTCCGCCGTCCCGGGGCCCGACCGGCGAACGAGATCAAAGGCGTCATCGAGCGGCAGTCCGGGATCACCCGCGCGGTACTCGGCGACGGCCTCGCGCACAGCGGCCAAGTCCTCTTCCTCCTCCACGAGAGCTCGCAAGGCGTCGCGCAGTACATCATCCTCGGTCGCGTAGCCCCCAGCCGCCATTCGGCCGGCAACAATTTCTTCAACATCTGGCGGAAAAGCGTACGTCATGATCAGACTCCGTTAACGTCATTACGCTCACATTTTACACAGGGGACAAAGCCGTTCAACCAAGCGTGCCCAGGGTGTCACGTAGGCCGTTCGATATTGGTGAGAGTAGAACGGCTGCCAAATCGATGAGCGGCCGGTTCGCGCAGGTGGCGATAAGTTCCATGTCCCGAATGCGTCGCCCCACGGTCAACGCCATCCGCTCGCCTCTTGGTATGCGATTACGGAGTACAGTCGGATTATGACAGGTGCCCGAGCGTCGGCAGCTTCTGGCACCCCGGCGTTTCTCCCGACTTCCTCCGGAACGTACCGATCTGTAGGCCGGCCATGGCCTCGAACGACAAACGTCCTCGCCACCGCAGTGCGGCGTGGGTGTCCTCTTACGCTCGTGTTGGACCGGTGCAACCAAAATCCGGTCCCTACTCAACAGCATTCTTCCGCAGCTTCAAGACCAGCACTCTTACCTCTTGGCAGCCCCGCCCGGCCTGACGATCCATCAACGCAACTGGACGAACCACTCCGGCACAGCCAGGCTCGTCTTCGTCCCGTCTACGGAGATTTCGATCTGCCCAGGCCGGTTGACTCGACAGGTTGCTTCTGGCGGGGAGGTCTCTCCGGCTTCGGTTGCGGTCAGCACGTGTAAGAAGATCGTTTGCGTGCGGGTGTTTCCCGGGTCAATCTGCAGGACTTGTTGCCCGTACTTCTGATGATAAGCGTTCCCCTCCACCGTTCCGAGCGACTTCCCGGTGGGATCGAACGCTTCGGCCTTGCCGTCGCCGTGGAAAATCAATCGGTAGTCGCGGGGAAGCAGCGTCTGACAGAATAGCCGGCCCTCCGGGTTCCGCGGTTCCAACTCCGGCTTGGCCCAGCGGTGCGCCGGCGGTCGGCCTACAACTGTCAGCAAATGGTCGCCAATTTCGGGCCGGCTGGTCGCGTGCAGTTGCCATTGCCGCCGAACCTCCGGTTTGTTCGTCTGGACGATGTCCAGAACGACCAGATGCTTGTTGGCCAGCCATACGAATTCCCGAATCCATTGCTGGCACTTGCTTTCAGGGTTTGTCTTCGTCAGGTCGGCCCGGCAGCGGGCCTCGCCGGGACGAACCCGCCAGTCCAGGATCCGGGCCACGTCCAACTGATTCCGCTCGCGGACCTGGAGCCACTCGTCCCAGGTCTTGTGGTCCGTCTTCAAGCCGCGGCGGGTATTCTGATCGCCGCGATCCTCGGGCAGCGCCGGGTCCGTAAAGAGGACCACGTTGGTCGATATGCAGTTGCGATGATACTGGTCAGGCGGGGAGTCGTAACTGGCGTACCGGCCGCTGCGTGCGGCCAGCGGCGCGTGCTTGAAGACCTGAAACTCTCCGGCCGCCACCCCGCCGTGGACGTCCAGGGGATCGCCACAGCGGAAGAAAACATGCGTGGCCACGTCTGCTTCGTCCTCCTTCGGCCACTGGCTGCGGAAGAACCCGTAGCCACAGCTCTCGCGTCCAAACAACTCCGCCAGCGGCAGTTCCGCCAGCGGCTTCGAGGCGAGTGTCGGATCCCGGAAGATGAGGTTGTGGGCGTACTCCGGGTGATAGAGCGCCGGACCAAATCGGCCGAGCCACCGCTGGGACCATTCCCGGCCGTAGCCGTTGCGAGTCACGTAGCTGGCGATGTCCAGCCCCTGACAGAACTCGTCGTGAGATTCCCAGTTCCCGCGGAACTGGTCGTTGATGTCGGTAAAGGCGAAGCCCGGACGCATGTACCAGAGATAGAAGCTGACGATCCCATCCAGCCAGTCGCCCTGCTCTGAGCGAATCCAGGCAGTCGGGTTGTGATCCGTAGCGGACCACCAAGCGGCACAAATGCTGGGCAGATCGACATACGTGTAATTGAGCGTGTAGGTTGCTCCGGTAGCCGCCCCATCCACCCATTGGTACGCCTGGAAGTACTCGCGGACGCCGAACTCGCGGAACGTCGCCAGGTAGTCCTCCGCCCTTTCGCTCACGCCGCTGAGCGCGAGGCCGGAGACGCACAGACCTGCCAAAGCCCCGGGCGTTCGGCTGTAGAAGAACGGGGCCTGCCCGCCACGCACGTGGGCCGCGGCCTCATCCGCGGCACGCTCGATTTTCTGGATGGTCGCCCGGCGCATCGACTCGTCGAGGTCCTTGTGAAGCCAATCGAACAGCGTTGCCAATTGGACGAGCGCCGGCCCGCGGTCGCTCCAGGTCCCTCCACCGGCATCCATGCTCGCCAGCCCCGAGATCGCCGCATCCAGGTCTTCCTTCCGGCCTTCGAGCATCCACAGCAGGCCCCGTCCCATCGGCCTGGCACGCCACTTCTGACGCGTGCCCGCGAACTCCGGCTCGTCGATGCGCGCGCGAAGTTTCTCGATCGTCAGGCCCTCGAACGGCTCGTTTCGCAAGAAGACTCGGGGCCGGAAGTCCAGCACTTGGGCCGCAAACGGGTCTTCCTCCGCCGCTCGAAGAACCAGTCCAGTGACGGTCAACACGAACAGCAGCACTGGACCGTGAATGGTTCTCATTTTGTCCTTCCTGGTCCGCTCAGCTTCGGCACTCCGACGCGGGCGAGTACGTTCTCGCTAGTCCTGGCCCCAAGCGGCTGCCGGGATCAGCACGACGAGCAGGAACAGACAGGCGCGATTGATCGGTGTCATGCCTGATCTCCTCATTCCGGCACCGGCTCCAGGGGGCTATGGGCGAGGAGGAAACTCTTGAGTTCCCCGCCCTGCTTGAAGCGGATCTGGGCGCTGCGTTTCAAGCCGCTGCCGTTGACGGAAACTACGACGCCGGTTCCATAGTCCGGGTGCCACACCATCGTGCCGGGCAGAAACCCCCGTCCACGGCCGCCGCGTTCGCCACCGCCGCCCGCCCGTGGGCTTCGATGCGGCGCCGAACCGTCGGACGGGGTCTCGTCGTACTCGGCCGGCGCATCTTGCACAAAGTCGTCGTCCGACCACACCGAGCGACGGCGATGGTGGGGATAAGCGTCTTCTTCTTCGTCGCCAGCGTCGTCGGCAAAGGCATCACCGTCCAGGTCGTCGTCCAGATCGTAGCCGGCCGGCTCGCTGTAGCTCAATTCCTCGCGGGGCAACTCCATCAGAAACTGGCTGGGAATCGTCGGGCGGCGGTCCCCGCGATAGGCCCGATATTGCGCATAGCTTACCTGCAGCTCCTGTTTGGCCCGCGTGATCCCGACGAACAACAGCCGCCGCTCCTCCTCGAACTTGTCCGGGTCTTCGGCGCTCCGTTCGTGCGGCAGCAGGCCTTGCTCGGCGGCGATGATGTAGACCGACGGGAACTCCAGTCCCTTGGCGGCATGCATCGTCATCAGCGTGACCCGCTCCTGCTCGGATTCGAGGGCGTCCGTGTCCGCGACCAGGGCCGCCTGCTCCAGGAACAGCTCCAGCGCCTGATCCGCCTCCGGGTGCTGGCGATCGAATTCCACCGCGGCAGTCAGCAGTTCGTCCACATTGGCCGCCCGCTCCTGGTCCTCTTCGGTTTCGGACTCCAGCAGCCAACTGCGATAGGCCGACTCGCGCAGCACACAGTTCAGCATGTCGTACAGCGGCCCGCCGGCGTGCAGGCTCATCCGGTCGTACGACGCGACGAATTTGGCAATCTGGGTTGCGGTGCGTTTGTTGATCGACTCGATCAGGCCGCTCTGCCGGGCGGCTTCCAACAGCGTCAGGCGATGGCGGCGAGCGTGTTCCTGCAGCCGCTCGACGGTCTTGGCCCCGATGCCCCGCGCCGGTGTGTTGATGATCCGCAGCAGAGCGAGATCGTTCTGGGGGTTGTTCACCAAGTGCAGATAGGCCAGGACGTCCTTGATTTCCTTGCGCTGATAAAACTCCACACCGTTGACGATCTGGTACGCGATGCCTTCCAGCCGCAGGGCGTGTTCGACCAGCCGCGACAAGGCATTGACCCGGTAGAAAACGGCAAAATCGCCGGGCGTGCGCCGCCCGGCCCGGATTTCGGCGGCCATCTGCCCGGCGATCCCGTCCGCCTCGTCCTGCCCGGTCGGATAGACGGTCAGGCGGACCGGGGCGCCTGCCGGGTTGTCGGTGAACAGCTTTTTCGGTTTCCGGCGGACGTTGAACGAGATCAGATGGTCCGCGACGCGGAGGATGTTCGGCGTGCTGCGGAAGTTCTGTTCGAGCCGCACGACCGTGACTTGCGAAAAGTCCTTTTCGAATTCCAGGATGTTGTTCAAGTTCGCGCCCCGCCAGCCGTAGATCGACTGGTCGGGATCGCCCGTGACGGCCAGGTTCGGATAATCGATGGACAGCGCCCGCACGATGGCGTATTGGGCCAGGTTCGTGTCCTGGTATTCGTCGACCAGGATGTAGCGGAAACGGGCGTCCAGTTGAGCCCGCAGTTCGTTCTGCTCGCGCAACAGCGTGGCCACGTGCAGCAGCAAGTCGTCGAAATCGCAAGCATTGGAAGCAAGCAGACGCTGTTGATATTCTGGATAGATCCGGGCCACGATGGATCCGATGGTGCTGTTCGCGCGGGGCACGTACTGCTCGGCCGTGACCAGGCTGTTCTTGGCCCAACTGATCGCGCTGGCGACGGATTCCGGCGAGGTATGCGTGAGTTCAATCTCGTTTCGGCCCAGCACTTCCCTCAGCACCCGCCGGCTGTCGTCCGTATCGTAGATCGTGTAGTTCTCGTGCAGGCCCACCAGCGGCGCGTACCGCCGCAACAGGCGGGCGCAGAACGAATGGAACGTCCCCATCCACACGCCTCGGCCTTGCGTCAGCCGCTCGACGCGCTGCCGCATCTCATCGGCCGCTTTGTTGGTAAACGTTAAGGCCAGGATCTGACTGGGCGCGACGCCGTGCAGCAGCAGGTTCGCGACGCGGTGCGTGACGACCCGCGTCTTGCCGCTGCCGGGGCCGGCCAGGATCAGCAGCGGGCCATCCAGGTGCGCAGCCGCCTCGCGCTGCACCGGGGTCAGTCCGGCCAGCAGATCGGCGGAGTCGGGGATGTGGGGCAATGCGTCCATGCAAGTTCACCTTGACGTGGAATCGGCGCCAGGCTTGGTTTAACAACGACCCGACAAAATGCAAAAAAATGGCAAAGCCTGCGAGGGGGTCATGAATTGGCGGTTATAAATGGGTGGTAATAGACCAAGGCTGCCGCAAGCTTAGTTAGTTTTCTCATTTATAACCCCCCATTTATAACCAGCCTCTTTCGCCTCCCAATTTCTGCTCTGCGGTCCTGACTCATGACCTGCCGGGCCATTGTCTTTTTTTAACACGAACGAGCCAGTCGGCCTAGCCCGCTCCGGCGCGGGCCAGTTTGGACGCCATCGTGGCGCCGCCAAATCCGGCCACCAGCGGCGCAACGACCAACGCCAGATGCAACAGCCACCGCTGGGGCATGGCCGACAAAATCGTCGCATCGATCAGCACACACCAAACCACTGCGACAATCGCCCAGCAGAAAGCGGCAGACCCTATCAAGCCAGCGCGTCCAGCCGATGGCCCGAATGCGGTTCTCCAACCTTGCAGAGGCCCGAGCACAGCGCCGGACATCCCGCCCAGCGCCGCGCCACATAGGGCAACGGCCACGAAATCCGAGAGCCACATACCTAAGCTGTCCATGTCCGGGGGCGATTCTCGACCTTCGGCCACCCAAACGCTGACACGGACGGCCTCCAGACCGACCGTGATCGCCGCACCGCCACCGGAGCCATACGCGAGGCCCCAGAAAAACCCGGTCAGCACCAAGTCACGGGCACGACGCCTCCGTGCGGGCGCGTCGTTCTCCCCCTCGCCTTCCACGCTGGCCGGGCTGCGGTAGGGGTTGTCGGAAAAGTCGTTTTCTCGGTCGGACACGCGGGGCCTCACTTCCTTAATGCAGGCGAAATCCGAAATCCGAAAATCGAAATCCGAAACAAATTTCAAGACCCAAAATCTGAATTCTCCAAACCTCGCAGGTGAAGTCGCATGTCGTCACTGAGATCAGTCGAATTGTTTCGAGCCTTTGGTCTTCGAGCTTTGGATTTGTTTCGGATTTCGAACTTCGGATTTCGAATTTCCCGCTTATCGGCCTGTTATCACGACGGGCCACGCGGGCTCAATCCGCCAGGATTCCTCCCACCGCGTCGAACAGCAGCAACGCTTGCCGGACGGGCAAAACATCATGCACTCGGATGATTTGCACGCCTTGCCGAGCCAACGCCAGAGCGATGCCGATCGTGCCCGCCGTGCGATCCGACTGTTTGTCACCCAGGACTTTGCCGATGAAGCCCTTGCGAGAATGTCCCACCAGCAGCGGACAGGCCAAGGCATGATACCGATCGCAGCGAGCCAGCAAGGTCAAGTTGTGCTCGTGCGTCTTGCCGAATCCGATGCCTGGATCCAGGCAGATCCTGTGCAGGTCCAAACCGTGGGCGATCAACACATCTCGGCGATCTCGCAGATATCCGAAAACATCCTCGACGACGTCGCCGTACCGGGGATCGTCCTGCATGTTCTGCGGTGTGCCCTGCATGTGCATGACGCAGACCCCTGCGCCCGTTTCGCGGGCAATGTCCAGCATCCGCGGATCGCTCTCCAGGCCCGTTACGTCGTTGATGATTTCCGCACCGGCGGCGACCGCTTCGGCTGCCACTGCCGCTTTCGACGTGTCGATCGAAACCGGAATCCGGGTTCGTTCGCATAAAGCTTGGACGACGGGCAGCACGCGGCGGAGTTCCTCGGCGGCGGCGACCGGCAGCGAGTAGGGGCGCGTGCTTTCGCCGCCCACATCCAGTATGTCCGCCCCCTGTTCGGCCAGGCGCAGGCCGTGTTCGATCGCTTCGGCGGGCTCCAGGCACGGCCCGCCGTCCGAAAAACTGTCCGGCGTGACGTTAATAATTCCCATCAGCAACGGTCGATGGGAGAAGGCAATTTCGCAGGTTCGCAGACGCCACGTGGTCGCCCGCTGTGGAAAGCGGTGGGCAAGCGAGCAGGGGCGGCTGTGCGTTTTCCGTTCGTTCAGCATTGCCGGAGTATACACCGCACGCGGCTGCAGGTCACCGGCGGGCTTACGCCAGCCGTTCGCCTAACGCCGGACGCGGCTGCCGATGGCACAGTTACCGGCGACGTTCCGAAAAACCGTGACTCCGAAGATAAAAGAGCGGTTGCGTAGCGGCAACCTTTCGTAATAATGATGTTACGGATACGAACATATCCTGTCGGCGGCGGTCGAACCGCCTGCCATCTTGACCGTGATGATTTGCCCGCCTTTGCTGTTTCAACCTCGCAACCAGGAGACGCAGCTCTTGAACTCCTCATACCGCCTAGGGACCCTGGCCATTCTTTCGATCGTTGCCTTGCGGCTGATGATCGGCTGGCATTTCTTTCGTGAAGGCGCCGACAAATTGGTGAGCGGCACCTTTAGCTCGGCTGGCTTCATGGTCATCGCCAAAGGCCCGTTGACCCCACTGTTTCACTGGTTTGTGTGGGATCTCGACGGTCGCGCACGACTGGATCGCGAAGGGACCCTCGAAGCCTGGAACCAGTATCGCGAGCAGGCCGTAGCGCATTTCGGATTCGACGAAAAGCAAGCGGCCAAAGCCAAGGAAGTGCAGAAGTTGCGCGAAGAGCAGTTCACGTCGCTGCTGGACGAGAATGCGGAGGACATCACCAAATACTTCCAGGGGCTCGAGCGACGCGACAAGTACCGGGGCGAAGCGTCGCGAACCGAGGTCGCGTCCTTGCGGGACCAACTTTCAACCATCGAAATGGAATTGACCCGTGACCTGAAGGGCTGGTTGGGCAGTATCGACGCCATGTGGAAGGGGCTGGAGAACGACTTGAACGCTTTGGCCACGCCGGAGCAAGCCGCGCGCGGCCATTTGGCGCTGGGTAAACCGGGCCGCAAGCTGATGGATACGATCTTCATCGACCAGATCATTCCGACCTTCGATCTGCTGGTCGGAATCCTTTTGATTTTGGGGCTGTTCACGCGTATAACGTCTTTAGCTGCGGCAGGTTTCTTGGCAATGATCGTGGCCACGCAGTGGCCGGGCGCCCCCGGAGCGATCCCGGCCCACTATCAAGCCATCGAGATGTTCGGATGCCTTGTGCTGGCTGCTGTCGGGGCGGGGCGTTTTGCCGGTCTGGATTTCCTTGTCGGTTGTCTGCTGAGAAAGTGCTGCCCACCCAAAACGGAGAAAAAGTAACCATGATGAGTTTAACCCCGGAAGAACGCGAAGTTGGTCGAGATAACTATTGGGAAGCCATGGGCGTCTCGCGACGCGACTTCCTCAAAGGCGTGATTGCCGCCGGCGCCGTCACTGGCGGCGGCCTGGGCGCGATGTACTTTGGCTACGACAAGGTCACCAATCCGGTGCGCGTCGGCGTGATCGGCACGGGCGACGAAGGCAACGTGCTGATCGGCGCCCTCAATCCGGAGTACGTGCAGGTCACCGCGATCGCCGACATTCGGCCGTACAACATCCACCGCGCCTTTCATGGCGACTGGTCATCCCCTGCGGCCTTGGCAGCTCGCAAGGGCCTGATGTCCGTTTACGGCTGGAAGTCCGAGGACGAGGCCCGTAAGCACGTCAAGGTGTACGACGCCAAGAATGGCGGATACCACGCGTTGATCCAGGATCCGAACGTCGAAGCGGTGATTATCGCGCTGCCGCTGCACCTGCACGCGCCCGCATCGTGCGAGGCGATGCTGGCGGGCAAGCACGTGCTGACCGAGAAGCTGATGGCCCACAACGTGGCACAATGCAAGGTCATGGGGCGGTTGGCCAACGAGCTTGGGTTGTATCTCGCCGTGGGGCACCAGCGGCACTACAGCGTCTTGTACGACAACGCGGTGAATCTGCTGCGGTGGGGATTGCTGGGCCAGTTGCATCATATCCGCGCCCAGTGGCACCGCGGCAACCTGCCCGGCAGAGACAGCTGGCAGCAGCCGCTGCCCGGCGGCGAGGTCGCCCTTGCCGGGGCCAAAGGCGTGGACAGAATTCTGAAGGAGTTGCGTGCCAAGGAAGCCGAACTGAAGGTGGAAAAAGACCCCGCCCGGTTCGATTTGCTCCAGAAGCAAGTCGCTCAATGGCAAGCTTGGAACGCGGACCGCGACATCAACGCCGAAGAGCTTGGCTACGTTTCCACGACCTTGCCGAACGGGCGGCCGCGCCCGGCCATGGAAGAGTTGTGCCGCTGGCGTCTGTGGGACCGCACTGGCGGCGGCTTGATGGCCGAGTTGGGCAGCCACCAACTGGATGCCTCGGGTATCTTCATCAGCGCCCTGCGTGCGGACGGCAAGAAGTCTCACCCGCTGACCGTCCACGCCGTCGGCGGGCGTCACGTGTTTCCGCTGGATCGCGACGCCGAAGATCACGTGTACTGCATGTTTGAATTTGCGGGACCGGCATACGAGCCCAAGTTCGACGTCGGGTACCGCGACAATACGCTGAACTACCCCCATCCGGAAAAAGGCATTCCGGGCTTCGATCAGGACCCGAACCACAAGATCGTCGTTTGTTACTCGACGATCAACGGCAACGGTTTCGGGGGCTACGGCGAGGTCGTCATGGGGACCAAGGGAACCCTGGTGCTCGACCGCGAGCAGGAGATCATGCTGTACAAAGAGTCCGACACGTCGTCGCGTGTGACCGTCAAGGAGGGGAAGGCCGGACCGACGATGGACACTCAGGCCAGCGGCGGATCTGCCGCGGTGGCCAAGATGACCGAGAGCATGGGGCCGGTCAGCCGTGGTTACACGGAGGAGATCGAGCACTGGGCCTGGTGCATCCGCAACAAATCGCCGGAAAACCAGCCCCGCTGCAAGCCGGAGGTCGCGCTGGGCGATTCGGTGATCGCTCTGGGCACCAATGTGGCGATTAACAAGACCAAGAAAGGCGAACCGGGCTTCTTGACGTTCGACGACAAGTGGTACGACTTGAACGATGACGCCACGCCCGACGGCAGCAGCTGTGAAAAGGAACGGGCGGCGCTCACCGCCAAGGCGTGATGCGGCTTCGTAGGACGGATTGCCAATCCGTCCCATATTGGATGCGGGTTCGTAGGACGGATCATGAAGATCTATACCAAAGCCGGCGATGCCGGCCAGACAGGATTGCTGGCCGGCCAACGCGTGGCCAAGGACCATCCGCGAGTTGAAGCCTACGGGACGGTCGACGAGTTGAACGCGGCGCTGGGAATGGCCCGCGCCCTGGGGCTGTCGCCAGATTTGGACGCCGTCTTCGAACGCGTCCAAAACGAGTTGTTTCACCTCGGCTCGCAGCTGGCCGCCAGCGATCCGACGCTGCTGCCGATCCCGCTGATTACCGACCAGCACGTCACGGGGCTCGAAGAAGATATCGACCGACTTGAAGCCAACCTGCCGCCGCTGCACGTCTTCATCCTGCCCGCCGGAGCGCTTGCGGGGGCCGCCGTACACGTTGCCCGGACCGTCTGCCGCCGCGCCGAACGGCGGGTCGTGACGCTCGCGGCGATGCCCTGCGAACACGTGTCGGAGATTGTCATCCGCTACCTGAATCGGTTGGGCGATTTCCTGTTCGTTGCCGCGCGGGCGGCCAACGCGCACAACGGTGTCGGCGACGTCGCCTGGAACCGGACACGGGGCAGGGCCGCGGACGAAGAGATAGCACCCGGGGGCTGACGCCGCCCGGTTCGCCGGGGAACCGGGCACGGGGCGGATCCGCGGGCTGACGGACCGGATGACGGCTTTGCCCTGATTGATCGGCCGCATTTGCGGCGGTAGAATCCTCAACCGTGGCCGGGTGGGGCCGTTGCAATACTCACGAAATGACTTGGTCAATTTCAAAGTAGTAGGCACA
The DNA here is from genome assembly GCA_964645045.1 of uncultured Pirellulaceae bacterium. Taxonomy (GTDB): domain Bacteria; phylum Planctomycetota; class Planctomycetia; order Pirellulales; family Pirellulaceae; genus Anammoximicrobium. The sequence goes on from CAZXYZ010000114.1 coordinate 35,220, forward strand.
CTCCGTGTGCCGAAAGATGCGGACGGCGCACGGAGTGTGCCTGCTACCATTTGTTCAACTTATTCCCACGCGGACACTTGAATACAGACTCGTCGAACCAAGGCGGCCGCCTGCCGCCGCATTTCAGCATGATGGGAGCGATGGCATGAGCGAGCTTTGCGATTTTGGCTTGATCGGTTTGGCCGTGATGGGCGAGAACCTGGCCCTGAACGTGGAAAGCCGCGGCTTCAGCGTGGCCGTGTTCAACCGCTCGGTCGACAAGGTGGATGCGCTGATCCAGGGCCGCGCCGCAGGCAAGCGATTTGTCGGCTGCCATAGCGTCGAGGAGTTGGTCCGCAGTCTGGCGCGGCCGCGCAAAGTCATGATGCTGGTCAAGGCGGGGCCGGCGGTCGACGAGTTCATCGAGAAACTGATTCCACTGCTGTCCCCCGGCGATGTGATCATCGACGGCGGCAACACGCATTTTTCCGATACTGAACGGCGGACGAAGCACGTCGAGGACAAGGGCCTGTTGTACGTCGGTACGGGCGTCTCCGGCGGCGAAGAAGGAGCGCTCAAGGGTCCCAGCATGATGCCCGGTGGTTCGCCGGACGCCTGGCCGCTGGTCAAGCCGATCTTTCAGGCGATCGCGGCCAAGGTCGGGCTCAACCTGGATATTCCGTGCTGCGAATGGGTTGGCCCGCGCGGCGCCGGCCATTATGTCAAAATGGTCCACAACGGCATCGAGTACGGCGACATGCAGTTGATCTGCGAAGCCTACGCCATGCTCAAAGGCGTGCTGGACATGGGCAACGACGAATTGTACGACGTGTTTGACGAATGGAACCGGGGCGAGTTGCAGAGTTACCTGATCGAGATCTCGCGGGACATCTTCAGCGTGGTCGACGAGGAAGCCGGCGGGCATTTGGTGGACAAAATCCTGGACGTGGCGGGCGCCAAGGGCACGGGCAAATGGATGAGCCAGCTGGCCTTGGATCTGGGGGTGCCCAGCACGCTGGTGACGATGGCCGTGTTCGCCCGCTGTTTGTCGGCCCTAAAGCAGGCCCGCGTCCGCGCCAGCCAGGTTTTGAAAGGCCCCGCCGCGGTCAAGCTCGATGTTGGCGGCCGCAAGGAGTTCATCGAACAGGTGCGTCAAGCGCTGTACGCCTCCAAAATCAGCAGTTACGCCCAGGGCTTTGTCCAGTTGCAGGCGGCCGCCGCCGAGCACAAATGGCCGTTGAACTACGGCGACTGTGCGTTGCTGTGGCGTGGCGGCTGTATCATCCGCGCCCAGTTCCTGGACCGGATCAAGGAAGCGTTCGACGACAATTCCCAGCTGGAGAATCTGTTGCTGCACCCGTACTTCACCAAGGCCGTGCAAGAAGCTCAGCCCGCTTGGCGAAACGTGGTCATCACCGCCACGCAGTTGGGCATTCCCGTCCCGGCGTTCAGTACCGCGCTGGCCTACTATGATGGCTATCGCAGTGAACGGCTGCCGGCGAATCTGTTGCAGGCCCAGCGGGATTATTTCGGCGCGCACACCTACGAACGGATCGACAAGCCCGGCGTGTTCCACACCGAGTGGCTGGAAAAACGGCGTCCGCCCAAGGCGTGAGGCCGGGGCCCGGAGCGGATTGCGCCGCAGACCGCTAGCATTGGATCATCGTAACCCGAAGCGTCAGCGAGGAAGAGCGAGGTTCCCTCGCTGTCGCTTCGGGTTTACTATGCGCAACATTCCGATCAAGGCCGATGCCGGCCGGACAGGCGTGCCAAATTGGCCCACACTGACTTGACCATGTTGTTTCAGCGTGGACATTTGGCACACTTCGGGACGACTGATCTTTGTCTGCCCCCTGGCATCTGCTATAAGACCTGCCTCCTAGTTTCGCCCCTTCCGGGCCAGCGTGTCGGACATTCGGTGTGCCAGCAATGCATGCTCCCCGTGCATGGAGGAACGATCATCCCCGGCCCGCCCTGCGGGTCGTTACCCTCGTTACCCTCCTCCTTGCCCTGGGCGGCCCGGCGGGACGGAAAGCCGTGTCCCAGGACATCCGGCCGGCCCAGCCTGACGGCCCGCTCGGTGCTGCCACGGCCACACGCCTGATTCCGCTCTATTACGCCAGAGATACCGCAAAAGTCATCGCCACGGTCCGCGGGCCGGTGGAGCCGCCTTTTCACCCGCCAGCTTCCTTGGGGACCGATCGGCTTCAAATGCTGGCGGACCAGCGGCGGCTTCTGCTATCCCAGCGTGCGGCTCTGCTTGCACAGCGTGCCGGACCGACGAGCGGAGTGCAGCCGGCAGCGTTCCTTTTGCCCCAGCCGCCCGCAACGATCGACCGGGGCCTGGCGAAGATCGAGCGCGACCTCACGCTGCTGGATGGACAGGAGCAAGCCTTGCGGGCCGAAGCCTTTCGTGACCAGTCGCAACAGGCGCCCCCAGGAACACCGGTGATCGCCGCGGCAAGGGAGTCGTCCCAGGCGGTGGATCGGGTGCGGATCACGGTCGTGGGAGAGGGGCAATTGCATCTGTGCGGTCCTCTGGAGGGCATCAATGCGATCGCGCAAATGATCCACGAGATCGATCAACCCGTCGGCCAGGTCAAGATCGGAATCCACGTGGTCCAGTTCACGGGAACGGACAATGCCGCGTTGGAAGGTGTTCATGGCGTCATCGATCGTTATCTGGGGCACGCGCGGCAGATGAGCCAAACCGCGCAATCGCTGTTTCGGACCGCGTTGAGCAACGTCGCGGCGCGCTACTATTCGTCGGACCCGGAACACTTTGAGGAAGCCTTCTTCTACGGGCCTTGCGTCCGGAATTTTCGCGTGCTCAA
>CAZXYZ010000115.1:0-37872 GCA_964645045.1 uncultured Pirellulaceae bacterium
GCCCATTTCGCAAGCTGGAAGCTTACGCCACGACTAAATCAACAGCCCGCAAGCTGGATGGGGGTCGATTGTGCCGCAAACCATAACTTGCAGGAGACGTGCGACGCGAACCGTTCCTCCTGGCGTTGTCCAACGAAGTCCAATCAATCAGCTAGGTCTTATGTCCCTGGCCCATGACACGGCCTTTGCCGAGGAAGCTTGAAACCATGACCAACCATGTACGAAACCAATCTGTCGTCCGCCGTCTGACGAACATCGTGCGTTCGATTCCCAGCAAGCTCTGGCGGCACAAGATCGTGACGGGGATCCGGGTGTGCGTCGGGGCGGTGGTCTTCTCGACCATGGTGTTTGCGGGCTACTACGGGTACACGTCCTGGACGCATCAGCAGCGGGTGGTGGCCGAGGCCGACCTGTGCCGGGTCGAGGCGGAGGTCCTGCAGCACAACGATTTGTCGCAGCGTTGGACGGAGGCGAAGATCGCGGACGTCGCAGAATTGCCGTTCGTCGACTTTGGGTACGTCCGCAAGGAAGTCACGGTTCAAGTGACGTTGGCCGGGGACAAGTTCCAGTACGTGTCGCTGGAAGGCGTCGTTGGGCGCGAACCGGAACTGCAGGGAACGGGCTTAACCTGGGGCAAGCCGGTCGGGCGGAAGTCTGAACCGGCCATCCTGCTGCCGCAGCGGTTCTTCGAGCGTCTGGGCGGCCGGTTGGACGCGGCGGGAAGCCCGCAACCGCGGAACGCTTCGCTGGTCGTAACACGGGTCAAGGACGGCGCGCCGCAGACGCAGCGGCTGGAGATGCGCATTGCGGGGCTGCTCAAACGGGATTCGGGCAAGGTCTACGGTCCGCTCGATCTGACGATCCAGTTGGACCGCTGGCAAACGCACAAGTCCGATTCGCCGCTGGGTGAGTCAGCGGATTTGCTCGAGCGCTTGGTGAACTACGACTTCGTGGATGCCTACGTGCCGCCGGGCCTGGCCGATAAGGTCGCTGAAGAAGAAGCCAGCTTTGGCGTACAGGCGGAACGGGTGGGCGAGGTCGATCTGCTGTGTCCCCGGGGCGATCTCTGGGCGTTGGCCGTTCCGCAGAATCCGGAGAAAGGCGGCGGAATTTTGGACGATGCCACGCTACCGGCGACGCCGGGTCAAGAGGTGTGGCCCGTTTGGCGGTTCCAGCAAGAGGTCGAGGGTCGCCAAATGGTCTACGCAGCACTCCGCGAGGACGACCCACGCTGGGCAGCGGCCCCGCGAGGGCGGGCCCCGGAATTCGGCGAGTTGTTGGCCGTCGAGCAAGGCCGCGTCCCCCGGGGAGGGGCGCTGGGACAGTGTGTGAAATGGAGTCCACTCGCCGAGCCGCTGCCGGATGTCCCGCGTGCCGATGTGTATGGTACGGATCGTTCGCTGCAGTGGTTGCGGTTCGAGCCGCAGGATTCCGCGGCGGTACGGAAGCAGACCCGCATCGACATCGGCGGATACGACGCGGCGGCGGCGCTGCACCGCGTTCGTCCGGCACAGGTTCATGCGGATCAACCGACGGCCTGGTCGATGGTCGAAATCGAGATACCGGCGGGCTCGCCGCGGGAAAACGAAAATCGGCCGGCCGGCCGTGAATCGCTTCCGGATCAGGCCCGGCCTGCCGAGGTTGAAGTGCAGACCGCAACCTTGTCCGAGATCGTCGAGTCACTTCGGCGGCAATCGCCGGGGTGGGAATGCGGAATCGTGCGACGAGGCGTAGTCCGGGTTGAGCCAGTTGCCGCCCGCACGTCCGGCGATCGGGGCACGGGGTCCTCCGCGGCCATCGGCCGCTTGACGCGAGTTCGGTTTGTGCCCGTGCGGTTCTTCGACGGCCTGACGGATTCCTCTGCGTGGCAACACTTCGGCAGCGAGGGGCTCCCCTGCGTCGTTCTCAGCGACGGCAAGAACGAGATCGACTTCGGGAAGGTCCGCATGGGCGATCACCCTTTGCGCCCGCTGGCGACGATCGCCGGCTCCCAGAGCGAGGTCTGGTTTCCCGATGCGTTCTCGGCCGCCGTGCCGGCGGAAGCGACCGCTGTAGGCTTTGTCATCTGGGGAGCATGGCACCAAATGGCGGCCCTGAACACGGCCGTCGAACAACTGCCGGCGACGGTCGCGGCGCGCAGGTTCCTTGACAAGGCGCCCCGGCAGTATTGGATCATTCAAGACTCCGCGGGAGGTGACTGGGAAGCTCTCCTGAAGGAAACGCAACTCGATCGCGACCGGGTGGCAGTGTCCCCAAAACACCCCGGCGCTGACGCGACCGGGCTCGCGAAGGACACGCAAGTCGATCGCGGCCGGGTCCAAGTGTCCCAGTTGTTTTCGCTGCCCGTCCGCCTGCAGCTGGATGGACGCATTTTGGCGGAACGGATTGTCGCGGTTCCCGGCCAGCCGAATGCCACGCCAGGAAGCCGCGTTGCTGGGCTTCGCCAGTGCCCGGCCGGCGCAGCGACAGTACCGATCGTTGTGGGTGGCCGGCGGGAGGAGTTGGTCTTGCGGAAAAACCCAAACGCATTGCCGGGGGACGTATGCGTTTCGATGGATCTGTTTCGGCGACTGGCTTTTGAGGCTGACGCCGCGAGCAAATCCTTGCCGGGCTTGGGGCGATCCGTATCGACGTTCCGTTTTGCCGATGCGCACGCTTTTCGGCAGATGCAACGCCGGCTGAGCGAACATGGCATCCGCTTGGAGCTGATCGAGGATGTTCCTCAGGCGAGACTGCTGAAATACGCCGTTCGGGCTGAAGGACCGCAGGGCGGATCGGCACCGGTCACGCCGGCCAAAGCGGCTGAGTTGGTGATGGCGCGGCCGACTTTCCAGGCCGTCTTCCCCAGGTTGCGCGTGACCGCGCTGTTGGACGGCAAACCGCTTGAGATTGGCTCGGCCGGTGGCGGCGAAGATCCGCGTTGGTTCGAGTTTCCACTGCTGGCGGGCCGGCCCATCGAGGGCGGAGCCAAGCAGGGCGAGGTCTGTTTGCCGATGAAGGTGGCGGAACATCAGTTTCCCGGACTGTCGCCCGACGACATCGTTGGCCGGACGGTCCGCTTGACGTTGAACCGGACGGACGGCGTGCCGCGGCTGGAAGCGGGCGTCCCCTTGCTGCTGAAAGTCGTGGCCGTCGGCGGCTCGGAACAGGGCCTCGCGTCGCTCGAAAACGTGACGGCCTGGCGGTTGTGGCAAGAGGGCAAACTGGTCCACGACAACTCGACCGGTCAATTCCGCAGCCCTGCAGAGGTTTACGAGCAACGAGGTTTCATTTCAGCCGTGTTCTACGCGTTGTCTGACGGTGCCGTGCGTCGGCTGGTGGAACATTTGGAATCGCTCGGCTGCGATGTCGAACATCGCCTGGATGATCAGGAAGGACTGGGGCGGCTGGCGATTGCGCTTACGACGCTGGTGATTCTGTTCGTGTCCGGCTCGATCCTCAACGCGAGCGCCAATTCGGGCGCGGTGAGTTGGATGGACCTGACGACGAAGTTCAAAGAGATCGGGATCAAAATGGCGTACGGGGTCACGCGTGGCGACATCGTCTTTGCCTACATCGTCGAAGGATTCATCGTAGGCGTGCTGGCTTGTACGGCCGGTTCGATTCTGGTGGGGGCCGGGGACCCGCTCTTGCGGGATCTGATCGCTCGGACCATTGGCTTGGGACCGGACTACTTTGTATTCCCCGTGTTTGGCTTGGCTGTCGCTTGGCTGTACGGCGTCGCGGGTGCCATCGTCGTCGGCTTCAATGTGTTGGGAACGCTGTTGCCGACTTGGCTTGCCTTGCGGAAATCGCCGGTGGAATTACTGCGTTGAACATCGAAGCAGACTTGGAGTGCGCGATGAATAGGACAACATCCAACGAGTGCGATTGTGTGGACCTGCGTCAGGAGCGGCCGGCGGCGAGACGCCGCTTGCCGGTCCGCTGGATCGTGATGGCAGGGATTGGCGGTTTGGCTCTCGGCTTTCTTGCGGGGAGTCAACTTGGCAGGCTCGTTGACCGCGATGGAATGGGGTGGCAACAGCCCCGTCAAGCCGCGGCAGATGCCCACCTGACGCCCCGGTTGATTGGGCAATACCGACAGGAGTTGATCCGCCTTACGCAAACACGGAACAACGATGCGGCGGTTCTAAGGGAGAAGCAGTTGACCCTGCAAATCCTGAAGGCCCACGGCGCTGACACCGGCTCGCCGGCGTCCCGGCGATTGGCAAGCGAAGTGCGCGACTTGCAGGCCGCTCTGGCGGGGACCGACGATCGGTTGGTCCGTTTGCGCGAACAGCTTTCGAAGCTATCCGCCGCCAAGTCGGCCACCGAACATCAAGAGGGCGGCCTCGATGTGCAGACGGAGGTTCAAGCACGGCGGATTGTTCTGGAGCATGATGTGGGTTTGCCGTTGGACTAATCTCCGATCGGTCTTCTCTTCGGTAACCCCTCCAAGCGGATCGTCTTCCGCCAATATCTCCGCCCGTTTGGCAGTATCGACAATGGATTGTAGATGTCTTGCCGGTGAGGGCCTGACAACGGTGGCCGTAACAACTTCCTGACCTACGGCCCCCACCCCACCCTCTTCCGGAGGGCGAGGGAACAAAGGAGGCGGCAATTCCGGTCACCGTTGCTCCGGCCAAAATTCCTTGGGGAATGCGGGCGTCCCGGGTGTGGGTGCTTGCATTTTGGCCATCCGCGCTTATCTTGAAGGGCGTTAAGATGCGGTGAATCCATCAATTTGAGGGGCCTCGCGTTTTCCGCGGATGAGCGAAATCCTATTTCAATACCAGAAGGTAAACCCCACGACTTGGGTTTACCTGTCGTCGCTGTTGATGATCGGCTTGTACTTCAAGTTCGGCCGGTTTTGGAGCGTGCGCAATCTGGACTTGGTGCTCCTGATCCTGCTGGCGCCGGGATTGCTGATCGCCCAGTACGGCGGCGAATTTCGAGCCCGGGCAGCCCGGATGGCCGTGGCGGACGCTGAACGAGCCTCGTCATCGGCGGGTCCCATGGCAGCGGACGCCGCCAGTCCCGAGGGCCAACCCAGCGGACGCGCACTTCCCTTGGCAACGGCAGGAGTTGCCGCCGGGGCGATTCCGGAAGAATCGGCGCCGGAACGGGACGACTCGGGAAGGAAGCCGGCGTTGCAGGACGGAAAGAATGGCCGTGAATTGGCGCAACAGGCCGATTCGCCGGTGCTGCCACGCAGGGCATTCCAGGATGGCGTGCCGATCGAGCGATTTGGGTTCCTGTGGCTGTTCGCGATTGGGGCGGTCTGGCTGGTCCGGTTGCTGCTGGATCCGACGATGGTCAGGCGGCCGTTGTTGGAGCCCAATTTGACCACGGGCGGCTTGATCTTCATCGGGGCCTCGTTGTTCGTTTTTCTGATGGCGAACGTTTGGACCAGCCAACGCTTTCAGCCGGTGCGTGCGTTGGCTCAGGCCAAGGTCGAACCGTTAACCGCGGACGAAGTTCCGCGTGAGGCGGCCGGATCGGCCGGCGAAGGCATGCGGCGCGGGCCGGGCTATGCGCTACTGAATCTGGTTCCCAGCATTCCCACGATGCCGCTGGTGCCGGAGGGCATGCCGACCACTTCCCAGCAGCGGACTTATGCGATCGTGGCCAAGGTGATTGCGGTCCTGTGTCATTTGGCGGTCGTCTTGGGGATTGTGGCCATCGGCTACTGGCATTTCGGCAACACGAAAACCGGCGCCGGAGTGGCGACGTTGTACCTGATGTTGCCTTACACGGCTCAGATGACCGGTCACATCGATCACGTGATTCCTGCGGCGTTGCTGGTTTGGGCCATCCTGTGCTACCGTCGGCCGCTGACTTCCGGAATGCTGCTCGGCTTGGCCACCGGCTTGGTTTACTACCCGTTGTTTCTTCTTCCCCTGTGGGTCAGTTTTTATTGGCGGCGGGGGCTGATGCGATTTGCGATTGGCGTCGTGGTCACCCTGGTCGCGATGGCGGTCGCGCTGGCGATTATTCCTCATGCCTCGTACTGGGAGAACTTGAAGCAGATGTTTGGCCTCTGGTCGCCGCAGATGGAAGGTCTGCAGGGGATCTGGGGCTTGGGCTGGGATGCGGTCTACCGGATCCCGGTGTTGGCCGCCTTTTTTGCGCTCAGCTTTACCCTGGCGATTTGGCCCGCGCAGAAGAACCTGGGCACGTTGCTCAGTTGTTCGGCGGCGGTGATGGTCGCCACGCAATTCTGGCACGGCTACGGCGGGGGATTGTACATGGGCTGGTATCTGCCCCTGACGTTGCTGACCGTGTTCCGTCCCAACCTGGAAGACCGCGTGGCCCTGGCCGTCCTGGGCGAGGGTTGGAGCCGCTGGCGGACGCCGAACCTGGTCAACGGGATCAAGGCGGCGTAACGGTCCGTAAAAAAACCCGGTTTCGCGGACGAAACCGGGTTCGAGTCGTACCTGTTTTGCGCTGCTCGGCGCTACTGTTGCGAACTTTCGTAGCCGGTCTGGAGGAACTCTTCTTCTTCCTGAATGATGATGCGGGGCGTGACCATCATCATCAAGCTCTGGGCATCGCGTCCGATGCCGACGTTCTTGAACAAACGGCTGACGTAGGGAATCTTGTTCAAGAAGGGCACGCCGCGCTCGTTGCGGCCTTCGCTCAGCCGCTTGATGCCGCCCAGCAGCACGGTGCCGCCGTCCGGCACGCTGACGGTGGTCGAGACCGTCGTAAAGTTGAACGTCGGCAACTGGACCGTGGTGCCTTCGATGAAATCCTGCTGGTTGTTCTGGACGGTCGATTGGTCGTTGGTCGGATCGGCCACATTGGTCCCGGAATCGGATGATCTCCGCCCGGTGAACGTGAACGTGCTGACGTCGCCGATCGAACTGAAGAAGGGAATCAGCGTCAACCGCACGAAACGCCGGTCGGGCGAAACCACGGCTTGAACACTGAGCGACGTGCCCTCGTTCAAGACGACCACGACCGGCTGGTGGGCGGCCGCGAAATCGCCCACGACCGGGATCACACTGGTCACAAAGGGCCGTTGTGAGGTGTCGGAGACGAAGCCCGTTTGGCCGTTGAACAGCGTGACTTTGGGCGCTTGCAGCACATTCGTGCGGGTGTCGCCCTGAGCGGCCTGCAGCAGGAAGAAGACTTCGATGTCGCTGAGGATCGCGAACCCGAAGTTCGCGGCCGTGGCGGCGTCGAAGCCGCCGAACTGCGGCACCGCCGAACCAAAACTGCCCTGCGTAAAGGCGTAGTCGTAATCGATCGTGGGAATCCCCGTCGGATCCAAGCCAAAGGCCATGCTGGGGCCGGTGTCATCCGGAGTCAGCGGGGGCTCGCCGATGACCTGCGACGTGTTGTCATCGATCTCAAAGTCAAAGTCGATGCCGATCCGCTCGAAGAACCGGTCGTTCAGGGTGATGAACCGGACTTCGATCGTCACCTGCAAGTCTTGCAAGCGGCGCAGCTGGTCCAGCAGGTCGGCGATCTCTTCGTGGACATCCTGCGTCTGGCTGACGACCAGGCTGAGGTTGGTCGGAAAGCCTTCGATCGATCCCGGGCCGCCCACCGTGTCCCAGGACTGGGGGGCAATGGTGCTGGTGATCAGATCGATCAGCGTGTCGAAATCCGCCTGGGTGGCCCCGCCCATCGTCCCCGGAGCGTAGCCCAACGGCTGGGGCGAACGGGACGTGACGCCGGGCAACATCCCGGAGGTGCTCATCTGCGCCAACACCGACGCGTTGCTCGCCGCCTGGCCGGCGTCGTCCGCGGCGAGGGTCAGAGGCACGGTTTGCGGAAAGCTGCCCGAGCGGACTTGCCCGGTCGCGTTGATCGCTTCCTTGAGGGCCCCCGGCAGACCGACGTTGTAGCTGGGGATGAAGTTCGGGATCGGAATTACCAAATCCGCGACATTGTAGACCCGCGGATACGTGTTGGCGTTGCGCGTCTGCTCGCTGGTCACGCGCAGCACCTCGTTCTGGATCACGTAGCTCAGGTGCAACGGCTCCAGGACCAGGTTCAAGGCACTCCGCAACGAAATCGGTTGGGTCAGGTTGATACTGACCGGTTCGTCGGTGGTGATGCCCTCGGCATGCATACCCTGCGGATCCAGGAACACGTTGACGCCGGCCATCCGGCCCAAAGTCTCCATGACCTCCGACAGCGGACGGTTGTTGAACTTGACGTCCACCTCGGTCTTGAGGGCCTTTTGAATCTCCATCTCAACGGGCGTCAAGCGGGACTGCTCTTCCTGGAGCCGGTCGCCGCGGGTGCGGGACAACCGTGCCCAGTCCTTGACGTCGCCGAACACCAGCGGATGGCGGTCGTCGTACGGAACTCCCGAATTCTCGACGCTGGTCATCGCGCCGTAAAAGCCTTCTTCCTTGTCGTCCTTGATCCGGTTCTGCTCTTGAACCCGCCAGGCGAATTTGCTGGTCATCAGCATGCTCCGCACGACTTCGGACTCGGGCTCCATTTCGTGTGCCTGTTTGGCGATGACTTCGGCTTCGGCAAACCGCTGTTCGTCGATCAGATTGTTGAACTGTTCCACCAGTTCGGCCAGCTGGTTCTGTTTGTCGATCTTGTTTTGTTGGCCGCGTTCGATTTCCTGCGAGGCGGTTTGGTTCCGTTCCTGGAGTTCGATGTCGGCCAGGTTCTGCTGGATGTAGCCTTCCGTCTCGCGGATGCTGCGGTCCACGAGGTTCAGCAACTGCCGCCGCATCGTCGGGTCGACCGTTTCCTGCTCGACCTGCTCGCGGAGCCGTTGCAGCCGCGTCAGCGCCCCCCGCGGGTCGTTCTGACGCATCTTCTCGGCGGCGCTTTGTTCGCGGGTGATATCCCGGAACAGTTTGTCCCGCACCAGACGCTGTTCGGCGTCGACGGCTTCCAGGGCCGAGCCCGGTGGTCCCGCGGCGGGGTCCGCCGACATGGCGACCCGGAGCAGCGTCAGTTTGTCGCGCAAGGCTTGACGGGTGGACGGGTCGAATTCGGCTTCGTATTTCCAAGCTTCGGAGAACAGTTGCAGGGCCGCAGCGCGGTCCTGCCGCTCCAAGGCCACCAGACCTTGCCGGTACAACTCGCGACCCTGACCGCCGGCCAGGGGCCCAACCGCACCGGGCGGGGCCACGCCGGCCGCCTCGCGCGGCGAACCGTACGCTTGGGCAGCCTGCATCCGCGACCGGTCCTGCGCCGGATCGTACACGCTCTGCTGGACGGGATAAGGATCGCGCGCACCCGTGCCGGGATCGTAGGCTTGGACCACGCCCGCGGGCGGCATGGTCCCTGCATTTTGCCGGCTGAGCACGCTCTGGATTTCCATCAGCAGGTGATCCGGCCGCGGCTCGCCGGCCGCAAAGGCGTCGTCCGGAACGCCCAGCGCCCGGGCCCGTTGTGCTAATTGAAGTGCGCCCGGGGCATCGCCGCGGTCCAACTGTTGGCGGGCCAAGGCCAGCAGCCGCAACGCCTCGTGATGCGTGGCCAAGTTGGCCGCGGACATGGCGGGCAGCCGCCGCGGTTCTCCGGCCGGCGCCGTAGCCGGCATCGAGTCGTACGGTGCGGCGGCCACGTCCTGAGGACGATCGAGCAACGAATTCCGGAAGGCACTGGTATTTAAGCCGCTGGCGGGGCCCGCCAGGGCCGCGGGCAGGGACGCATCGCGATCCGCGGCAAAATCGTCGGGCCGCAGGGTGGGCATTTCGCTGGTGATCGGCCGCGCGACCAGCCGGTCTGCGGGAACGCCCGCTCGTCGCAGCTCGTCCGCTAACGCGGCCGGCGAGTACTCGCCGGGTGCGAACGGGGCATTCAAACCGGCGGCTTTTTGGTACCAGCCGGTAGCGCCCGTCAGATCGCCTTGCTGTAGAGCCAACCGGCCCTTTTGCACGAACGCATTGGCCTTGGATTTGGCATCATCGGTCAGCGTCTCCAGCGGCTGCGGAACGCCGCTGCCGGGATTCGCGCCCGCTGCCTGGGGCGGAGCATCGGCTGCGGCTTGTCCGCGGACCGTCGGCGCGAAGCGTTCGCTGGGACGAGCCTGCCCGTCCCGCGACCGTGCCGAACGAAGTTCCTGGAGCGTCCGCCGGGCTTTGGCGGGCGTGTCCTGGAACCGTTCGTACAACGGATCGACCTTGACGGGCAAACCTTCCGCCCTGGTGATCAGCTGCTCGGCCGCCGCCCAATCGCCGCGGCTCATCGCTTGCCGGGCCTCGCGGAGCAACTGCTCCACCTCCTGGCGGTCGCGTGGTGCCGCGGGATTCGCTTGCGCGAACACCGACTCGGCAACCGCCAGGGCGATTGGAACCGGAGAACAAGCTGCCAACCCCGGGCAGGCGGGGATGAGGAGCCATGCCGTCAGGCAGCCAACAATGCAGCACGCGGTCGCTTTCAAGTTGTTTCTCCTTACTACGACAGGCGCACTAAACCAAGTCTTTTGCCGGCGCGATCGTACGCGTGCTGGTTCCAGGCGCGGGTGCCCCACAGGCATCCGCCCTGATCGGCACATGAGAACTCACGTGATGATAAGGCAGCACAAAGGCGCAGGCCGCGCCCTTGCGACAGGTCACCGTACGTGGGTGGTCATTCCCTTCGCCGGGCATCTTGGTTATCGACGCGAGGCGGTTAATTACAGCCAGCAGAAATCCCGGTCAAGAGCAATCACCCGACTTCGAGCCAAAAATCGGCAAGGAACCTCCGGATTAACCTGTCCGGGTGGCACTCACCGGCGGTGCCAGCAGCTGGCAACCGGGTTCGCGCGCTGGAGTCCACGCTTGAGCGTGTCTTTCTTTGGCGGGCATGGCGTGCTGGACCTGCTAAAGCGTACACTCCAACAAGGCCCGCCCCTGCGGAGTTATCCAGAAAATCGCACCTTTACAGGGGTGGGGCACGGATGGCACAATATGCGGCACGCGGTTCAGGATGACTGGAACCCGAAGCGCCCGCGAGAGGGCGAGGCAGAACGCCAGCGAGACGGCTAGTTTTTCCTCTCGCTGGCGCTTCGGGTTGCAGTGGATTCGTTCCTTTTCACACGGACGGAAGCCCAGCGAATGACACGTCGAGCGCTGATTACGGGGATCACGGGGCAGGATGGTTCTTATTTGGCCGAGTTCCTGCTGGAAAAAGGGTATCACGTTCACGGCACGTTCCGCCGCCGTAGTACCAGCGGCTTGGAACGGATCGAGCACCTGCTGGACCGCCTGGTCTTGCACGAGGCGGATCTGCTCGATCCCTCGTCGCTGATCCGGGCCCTGGAACAATCCCGGGCCGACGAAGTCTACAACTTGGCGGCCCAGAGCTTCATTCCCACGAGTTTCTGCCAGCCGGTGCTGACCGGCGAGTTCACCGGGCTGGGAGTGACGCGGCTGCTGGAAGCGATCCGCCAGGTGAATCCGCAGATTCGATTCTATCAAGCCAGCAGCAGCGAGATGTTCGGCAAGGTCCGCGAAGAACCCCAGAGCGAGGCGACGCCCTTTTGGCCCCGCAGCCCTTACGCGGCCGCCAAGGCCTACGGACACGCGATCACGGTGAACTACCGGGAAAGCTACGGCCTGTTCGCCTGTTGCGGAATTCTGTTCAATCACGAGTCGCCCCGGCGCGGCTCGGAGTTTGTCACCCGGAAAATCTCCTTGGCCGTCGCCCGCATCAAGGCCGGCTTGCAAGCCAAATTGAAACTGGGCAATTTGGACGCCGAACGCGATTGGGGCTTTGCCGGCGACTATGTGCGGGCGATGTGGCTGATGCTGGCTCACGAGCAGCCCGAGGACTATGTCGTGGCCACGGGCGTCAAGCATACGGTCCGCGACTTTGCCCGGGAGGCGTTCGCGCATGCCGGCTTGGATTATCAGGATTACGTCGAGGTCGATCCGGGCTTGATCCGGCCGGCGGACGTCGCCACCTTGTGCGGCAATCCATCCAAAGCCCGCTCGGCCCTGGGCTGGGAACCTCGCGTCTCGTTCTCGGAATTGGTGCGGATGATGGTGGACGCGGACTTGCAGTGTGTCGGCGGATGAGAGCCTTCGTCACGGGGATCACTGGTTTCGCCGGCACGCACCTGACCGAGCACCTGCAAGCGGTCGGCGATCTCGTGCTGGGCTGCTCGCGGGACGGCCGCTGGCGGTCGGACACTCCCGCCGCCTTGCAGCCGGTGCCGCTGCTGGCGTGGGACCTGACGGCCCCGCTCCCCGACGAAATCCGGCGGGCCCTGGTCGACTTCGCCCCGGATTGCATCTTTCATCTGGCCGCCGTCAGTGTGCCGCGCGAGTGTGGTTCCGCCGAACCGACGCCGCTGGCGTGGCAGGCCAACGTCGAAGGGACAGATGCGGTGCTGCGGTTGGCGGCCACTCTGCCGCAGCGCCCCCGGGTGCTGTTGGCGAGTTCGTGTCATGTGTACGCACCCGTGACGCAGGACCAGCCGGTCGTCCGGGAAGACGCACCGGTGGGACCTGCCGGTGGATATGGCAAGACCAAGCTGGTGGCCGAGTCGCAACTGCTGAGAGCCGTTGCGGAAGAGGGCTTGGACGGCGTCATCGCCCGTGCTTTTCAGCACGCCGGACCCAGGCAGGACCCGCGGCTAATGCTTTCGGAATGGTGCCGCCAGATCATCGATCCGCGACCGCAGCCGGTGCGCGTGCTGAGCCTGAACGCGTTCTTCGATTTGTCAGACGTCCGCGACGTGGTGCGGGCCTACCGGCTGCTAGCGTTGCAGGGAGACTGCGGCACGGTGTACAACATCGGCAGCGGGGTATGCTGGCGCAGCGGCGATCTGTTTGACCGGCTGCGGGCGATCGCGGGCCGTGACTGCCCGGCCGTCGAACTGGCTCCCGGCCTAACGCAGCAGCCGATTGCGGACACATCCCGGCTGCACGCCGCCACCGGGTGGGCGCCCGCCATCGCGATCGGCCAAACGCTGTCGGATACGTTGCAGTATTGGCGCCGCGGGTCAAGATCGTAACGCTGCCGGAAGCAGGCGATGCCAGCGTCGGGACTTCGGACTCGTCCGGAATCAGCGCCGTGGTTGCATACGGAAAGGCGAGGGGCCGGCGTACGCCCGCCGGTTTTCCACCGGCCGGTTTTCCCCCGGCCCGACGTTTGCGAGAGAAATTCGCGATATCACCTTGGGCAAAATCGTCCGTTGGTCGGAAAAAAAGGTGGTCGCCGAGACAACGCATTGACTTGGACACGTTCTAAGGACCGCCCGTCCCCGCGTCCAGCGGAATGGCGTCCTGGCCCTGCGACGTCACGTCGACAATGCGCGTGCCGTCAATCAAAGCCTGGTACTTGACGCCGGGCCGGGCATCGATGGTTGCTTTGCCAGCGCTGACAGTAACGGGGAACGGAGGCACCGCACGGTGCTTTTCATCGGCAGCGACGGCCAAGCCGTCCAGTTTTCCCGCGACCAGCAGACGCAGGCTGACCAGCGCGCCGGGATTGATATCGGCAGGCCGGCGGCTCTGGCTGGCAAGCCTCGCTCGTAGGCCAAGAATTGATCCATCGACAGAACCAGCGTCGCGAACCGGAAAAGCGGGACCGACGCCTCGTTCGGCGTTACGCTTCGAATGCTACCACGACTACCAACTCAGAAGGATGCTGCTGCCAGTCGTCGGTATGCACGGCATACACGACCACCTTAGAAATATGCTCACCGACCGCGAGTGAGGAACGCCGCATGGGCGTTGGCCACGGGAATGTCGCCCGGTAAGCCCCACTGCCTGATGAAGACGCTGTCGTCGCTGGACCGCGTCACGTACCAATTGCCCTCGGCCGGACGCCAGACGGCGAAGTCGAGGCGACCGTCGCCATCGAAGCCAGCCGGCTGCGGAATGTCTCCCGGCAGTCCCCATTGACGAGTGATGGCGCCCTGGGTGCCGGAGTTGATCACCCACCACGTGCCGTTCGACGGCCGGTACGCCGCGAAATCGCTCCGGCCGTCGCCGTCATAGCCCCCAGGCACGGGATCGTCCCCGGACAAGCCCCACTGCTGGGAACTCGTTTGACCGGTTGCCGAGGAAACCACGAACGATGTGCCGCTCGACGGCCGCCACACCGCTTTGTCGCTTCGGCCGTCGCCGTCGACGTCTCCATTGACCGGCACATCGCCCGGTAGACCCCATTGTTCCGCGCGCTGCACACCGTTCGACGACTGCGTGATGAACCAGTTGCCAAGGCTCGGCCGCCACACCGTCGTATCCGCCTTCGCATCCGCATCGAAGCGGGCTTGGGACGCCAGAGCGTTGTTCGTTTCCCTGCCGCCGGCAACCAGGAACTTGATCACGCGCTGATGGACAGACTGGACATCGTCGATGGTCGTATGGGAGATGTCGTCGCTCGTGCCCGATATCTTGTCCGCTCCGCGCGGATCCTGTAGCTCGTTGACGGCACCCTGGATCGTGTAGCCGCGCGGGTTTCCGGCCCGTTGGTAAAGGTCTAGGACGGTTCGCGGCGTCAACCCGACCGGCGGCGCGAGCACCAAACCGGATTGATCTGTGGAGCCGGTTTCTTGAAGGGTCTGGAAGCGAATGGGGTCGATTGTCACCAGGACACGCGCCGGCTGCGCCCCCGGCGTCGCGGCGCTTACGTCGATGGCCAGTTAGTGCGCCGCGTCCCCGCCCAAGCTGTGACCGACCAGCAGGACGCGGTCAGCCGGGGTATAGCCGGCGGCACGCAGTGTATTGTCGATGAAGTTTCGGGGGTCGGCGATGATCGCGGGGCCCGTGCCCACGCCATTCTTGGAGTACACGTTTGGCCCGAGACGCCCATCCGCTTTGATGGCGTCCGCCAGCCGGTCCATGCCCGAGGGAGACGTGTAGTTGCTCAGGAACCCACCCAAGAGAAAGACGAAGGTCCGCGGTTGCGGTGCGAGCCCGACCAACGGCTGCGATTGGCGTGTAGCCAGATCCATCAAACGGCATTGTCGTATTCCGATGTCTCCTTAGTCGCGCCATCGGGATCGACGACCGCAATCAAGGCGCGGCTGTCGACGGGCTGGGGCAACACGTCACTCCGATCGAACATGGCCTTCACGTATGTCTTCGGGCCCCAGGCAGGTGTCGACGACTTGATGAACTGCTTGTAGCCGGCGAACTTGTTCTGTACGGACAACCGCGACAGCATTGCCAGATTGATCGTAGGCTTGGTGCGGGGCTCGAATGACCGCTTTGATAGAAAAACGATCCTTACACTTCCGGTGAGTCGAGAGTTGCCTCGTCCGTACAACCACGAACGCGTCACCGCGAGCTTTCGGCTGGATGAGGATTTGGTGCTTCACGTTGACGCGAGGGCTGCTACTCAACCGAAGGGTGAACACGAGGAAGTTGTTGATCTGCGATTCGCGCTCGCTACGGCGGAGGATCTCTAGTGGACTCGAATTTATCCGTGCGATCAAACCTGATGCTCGATGACGCGGCGCATCAACGTCACTACCGCTACTTGCCCGGAGATTTCGCAGTGCAAGTGTATCGCGAGCTTGGTTACTGTAACCCAGCAGTGATCGATTGCTACCTAACGCCCGGTCAGATAGATGAGAATCGTCAGTACATAGTCTGCATCCGCTGCCATTATCCCTGCGCCGGGACATGCGGCGCTTGACCGTTTTCGACGAAGGGCGCAGCCTACATCCCATCGAGAAGTGAAAGGCTGTCGGAGTGGCCGCACTCGGGATAGTTCTCGCAGCCCAGGAAGAAACTCTGCGAACTCTGACGCACCGTCAAGGGGTGACCCTGCGGGCATGTCATGTTCTGCAAACGCACCTTCAGTTTGGCGTCCTCCAACGACAGCCTGCGGGAATAGTCGCACTGATGCACTTGACTGTTCGTGCAGGTCAGGAACCAGCCTTCCCGGCTGCGTTTCATGACAAGATCGCCGGTGGCACATTCGGGACAGAAGAACCGCTTCGCCTGATTCGGATCCACGGCGTCATCGGCCAAATGTCCGAAGCCGATCCGCCAGATGACCCGACTGACATTCGGGGAATGGACGACGAGCCAGCGCCGGTCGAAGGGCAGGCATACGGTGCCACTGGCCAGGAACACGGGCGGCACACCGGACGCTCGCCGGACGATGAAATCGCCATCCGGTATGGCTTCAGAAGCTTCGGGGATCACGAGCAGTTTCCGGCTGGCGTGGACACTTGCCAGCATGCCCACAACGCTCGGCAAGTTCGCCACTCCCGGCGCGTGCGAATAGATCGCGGGGCTCTTCTTGCTGCCGGAGAAATCCCCTTGCGACAGCGAGTCCGTCACGTCCAGGTCTTCGAGGATTTCTGCGCACGACAGCGACTCAATCCCCTGCCCCAGTTCCCGCACGATCCGCCGCCAGAATGGCATGGCTGTCGCCAGGGCATCGAGCAGGGGGCGGCTGCCAATGACGATCAATTGATCCCGCGCCCGGCTGAGCGCTACGTTCAAGAGCTTCGCACAATTCTCGTCCCGGAAAAACGCGACCGCTTGATCGGGCGCATGGGTCGTCAGATCCACGACGACCGTCCGGGCTTCGGAGCCTTGGGCTCGATGGATGGTACTGGCCGAGATCCGCCGCCCCGGCAGATGTTTCTTCAGATCAAAGGCGAGGGCGGTTAGGAGAGACCGTTGCGGGCGAAACGGCGTCAGCAGCAGCAGTTCGTCATGGTTCAGCAGCGGCGCCAGGGCGTGCAGGATGGGCACCGCGGCAAGATGGTAGTAGGATTTGTCCCGGACGGAGTAGTGCGTCGTCTGCCATTCCGGCGGCACTTCGACAAATTCGATGGCCGGGCCGCTGGCATTTCTGCCGTGCTGCAGCAGTCCGCCATACGTAAGCCGACTCACCAACCCGCCAATTTGGTTCGTCATTCGGTATTGGGTCCGCAGTAGACGCAACCTGTTCGTAGTGACCTCGCCGCTCATCTCGACGCCAAACCAGTCATACACATTCTGGCCGAACCATTTCTGAGCGTCCGACGCCTTGCTCTGCACAATCGGGGGCAGTTGTTGGGGATCTCCCGCATAGACGATCCGGGATTTCGCCAGCATCGAAGCGGCCAGGGCGTAGACCAGCGACACCATCGACGCCTCGTCCACGACAACGGCATCGAATCGCTTCTCCCGAAGTTCCTTGTCCAGCACCATCCTGGCCAAAGTGCAGCCAATCACGAGGCTCTCGGAGGATGCCGCAGGAGCCGCCTTGGATACCAAATCGTTGAATTCCCGGAGCACGCCTTCGTAGCGGACTCGTTCTCGAAAAAGCACCTCCAACTGTGCGGCGGATAAGTTTCGTTCGGCAATCCGGTCGGCGAGCCTGCGCATACGGTCTTGTGCCTGGGCGACCCTTTTGGCCAGCGGGACATTTCCTGCCAAGATGCGCCCGCCTTCCGTCAACTTGCTGACCACGGGGTCCAAGCAAGCACCGAGTCGCAGGATCCGCCGCTTGTCAGACGGATAGGCTTTCGCGAGAACCGCCCGCATCGCCACATCGACGGCCGCGTTCGAGGTGGAAACGACAAGGACCGTCTTGTTGTTCCGCAGCCATTGGGCGATGGCGACACCCAGGGTCGTCGTTTTGCCGGTGCCAGGCGGGCCCCACAGCAGATGCAGCGGCGTGCGGGCCATTTCTGCGATTGCCAGCGCCTGGTCTTGATTGAGTCCCGCCATCGGAACACCAGGGCAATTGGGAAGTTCCGGTATTTGCCTGCGGATGACAAGCCCGCTAACGGGACCCACGGCCGCCGCGTTTTCTTCGATGAACCCGGCGAGTCCCCGCAGAATGAAGCTGGGATCGAACGAGACGCCGAGCAGCTTCGCATCGGTGGGCAGCGTTTTTTCGCACTCGACGACCAGGCCTTCGTCATCGGACTGGATGACCACGGCAGGGATCGACTCTCGTGGATGGCGTGTTTGGAACGTGATTGCCTGATCGATGGAGAAGTGGACCGGGTTCGACAACACCAGCCGGTAGACAAACTTGCCTGGAGCCTCCCCCAGACTCGAAATGCCGTCAACGTCCAGCGAAGTGCCGGTTACGGACTGCGATTGTGCCGCGATCTCTTGGTGGATAGCGGCCGAAATCGAATCTCGCAGATCCGGGGGCAAGGACTCGCAATTCATGGAAGTGCGCAACGGGGGAGGCGCCACGTCGCGTGGCCATCTTGTGCTTCCCCAAACCCTGAGATCATAGGTTGCAACGATGCTTAACTGCCTCAGTGTAACCCGAAGCGCCAGGGAGTGGGAGCCGTCCCGGCATGGCAGGAACGAAAAAAGGCGGGGCACAAAGTGCCCCGCCTACACAGGTCGCGAACGCAGTTGTTCCATGAACAACGCCTCACAGGCATCTAGTCCCACCACCACTGATCCTTGGGCAGGGCCTGGATCTGGATCTGTTCGTGCAGACTCTTCAAGTCACCCTTTTCGTCGGGTTTCACGCGGTCGGAAGCCAGGGCGAGCAGGGGGCGGATGCTGACGCCACCGCCGACGGGGGTCATCAGCGTATTGCCCTTCCACACGGCGTTCACCGCCGTCTCGACTTGCTTGGGCTCCGGGTAGGTCTCGACCGGGAGACGTTCCTCGCTGCCAAACACCTCCATCTTCCAACTCGCCTGTCCATAGTAATCGCGCTGCTGGATAAAGGCCGCCGCGATGGCCATGTCGATCAGGTTTCGCAACTGGGCGTAGACCGGTTCTTTGGCCGCTAGTTCGGCGTACTTGGCCGTAAACGTGTTGACGAATTCCTGGCTGGCGCGGTCCACCGTCGCGGCCACTCCCCGCGCCCCGTCCGCTTGGACGAATTGGTCTTCGCTCAACAACTGAACGCCTTCGCCTTCCAGTGCCATCGCCAATTCATCTTCGCTGACGCGAACGCAATCGTAATTGGGTGTAAAGTACCAGCGTTGCAAAGCGTTCCGCGAGACGCTGCGCGGATTGGCCTTGGAAACATAGCTGGGAATCCGCACGGCCGGGTTCTCCAAACCGATCCCGATCAACTTCATGCGATAGTCCGCCTCGATCATAACTTGAGCAAAGTGCGTCGTGCGCGGGATGCCTTCGATCCGGATGTTCTGCAGGCCCAGGTTCTCTTTCAAGCCCATCGCGATCCGCTGGTCATCCGCCGGCGTGACGCGTCCCGAAATGTTGACCAGGTATTGACGCATCTTGGCCAAGCCTTCCGGAGTCGGATCGATCGAGACCACGAAGGCTTGGGCTTGCTTGCCGCTGGGCGGAAAGGCCCGCATCGCAACCACGAGGTCTTGCAGTTCGAGCACTGCCCGGCCCGTGTGGATCCCCACGGGGCGTCCGGCGGTATTGGTCATGAATCCCTCGGCGGTGCCCGCGATCACGATGTCGCCCGTGTCGGGGTAGAAGAACACGTTGCGGATGCGCGTCAAGCCCGCCAGGTACCGCATGTCGTCGGTGAGGCCCTGTCCGGATGCCAACCGCTGGGCGGCTACCGCTTCCAGGCGATTGAGCGACACCTTGCGCAGCTTGCTGGGCTTGGCCATGTCGGGCACCAACGCCGCCTGGGCCGCCGCCAGTCGCTGTCGGGTCAACATCCCGGTTGGGTCAGGAAACGTGCGGGTGCGGAGCACTCCGTCCGCATCCACAACCACGCCATTGCCCTGCCCTTGAGCGAAAACGCTCTCCGACGCAAGTCCCATGACGGCAGAGCAGAACAGCACGGACACCAGAAATCGTCGCCGAGCCATTATCGTCACCTCGTTTTTCAGTACCGCGGAATTAGTTGGCCTGGGTGGTATATCGGCGCGCCGGATTGGCGCATTCCCGCCGCGCAAAACAAATCGTTTGCCGACAGCGCAGTCGCTGACAGGCTGTTCTATTATGCGATCTTAATAGCGCAGTTTGGGAAAGACAAGAAATATAGCCGCTTTACGACGATTGTTACAGTCGGGTTACGGGTTCGGCGTGGCGCTGCAAGTGATTTGCGTTTGGCGACTTGCGGCAGGAATTGCCAAGCTCGTACGGTCCAAGGTTACACAGCGATCGGTGGTGATGATAACCCGTAGCCGTGCAATTCTCTGGGAAATCCGCAGTGCCGGGCCTTGTTGGAGTTCACGCTTGAACGTGCTAGGCGGGCCATGCCCGCACAAGAGACACGCTAAAGCGTGAAATCCAGAGAGGTTAGCGACTTTACGGGGTGGGTGGTACCGGCGCGACAAGACGGATCGGATCTGCGGGTCGTGCGGATCACTCATCCGCCTTTTCCGGTTTCGGCTCGCTGGCCCGCTTGTCGAAGAACATGCGGATGGGGACTTCCGCGAATTCGACGTTGTCGCGGATCGCCGCCAGCAAATAGCGTCGATACGAAGCCGAAAATGCTTTGGGTTCGTTGCACATCAGTACGATCGTCGGCGGCTGAACGTCGGTCTGGGTGGCATAATAGACCTTCGCCCGGCGGTTGCCGTACTGGGGCGGTGGATGCAGCTCGAGCGCACGTTTGATCAGCCGGTTCATTTCGCCGGTGCCCAGCCGCTGGAGCGATTGTTTGAACAGCATCTGCGCATGGTTGACCAGTTTCTTGACATTCTTGCCGGTTTGAGCCGTGATGAACGCAATCGGCACGAAAGTCAACGTGGGAAAGGTCTCGCTGACGTATTCCGCCCATTCCCCCGTCGCGTGCTTGTCCGCCAGCAAGTCCCATTTGTTGACGACAAACAGACACGGCTTGTGGTTTTCTTCGATGTAGTGAACCAGCTGTTTGTCGACGGTGCTGATCGGTTCTTGCGCATCGAACATCATCAGCACCACGTCGGCCCGCCGGATGCTGCGCTGGGCGCGGTGCAGGCCGTAGAACTCTATGTCGCGGCGGATGCTCTTCCGTTTGCGCACCCCCGGCGTATCGATCGCGATAAAGGGGTGCCCATCCAATTCGAACTTGACGTCGACGCTGTCGCGCGTGGTGCCGGGCACCGTGCTGACGATCATCCGCGGACTGTTCACCAGGGTGTTGATGAACGTGCTCTTGCCCACGTTCCGGCGGCCGACGATGGCCAACTTCATGACCGTTTCGCCTTCGGCCTCGGCAACGGATTCCGGCAGCCGCTGAACAATTGCGTCCAGCAGCGCCGCTCGGTTGCGGTTTTGCAGCGTGCTGACTCGCAGCACGTTGTCGGCCCCCAAGCGATAGAACTCGTCGGCTTGCGAATCGAGATTCTCGTGGTCGGCTTTATTGGCGACCAGCAGCACCGGTTTGCGCAGCGAACGCAGCCGCTCGGCGACTTGCTGATCCAGCGGAACCATGCCGGACCGCACGTCGACCACAAACAACACCAAGTCGGCGGCGGCCAAGGCGTACTCGATCTGTTGCTCGATTTCGTGAGTCAGATCGTCGACGTCGTTGATGCCGATTCCGCCGGTGTCCACCAACTCGAAACGCCGGCCCTCGTGTTCCATTTCGTGAATCATGCGGTCGCGGGTAACTCCCGCCATATCATCAACAATCGCCAGCCGCTTGCCGACCAGCCAATTGAAGATACTGGATTTGCCCACGTTGGGCCGACCCACGATGACCACTTGAAAGCTAGACATGTCGCCGCCTTGATTCAGCCCCCCGCGTCCGCCGACATCAGCAGCAGAGAATCGCCGGGGTTCAGGGGAAAGTCAGGATCGGAAATGAACCGCTCGCCGCCGAGGTTGACCAGGTACTCGGGACGCAAGCTGCCGTCGCCCAGGCAGGCGGCGGCCAAGCCGGGAAAACGCTGCGTCAACTCGCCGACCACGGCGGCCAACGCAACTCGATCTCCCCCGAATTCCAGGCAGACCACCGATGTGCCGGCCCGCTGGCGAGGAATTCCAAAAAACTCCACTTGAATGATCATGAGCGCTACACGGCGTCCGCAAACGCCTTGAGGTCGGCGTAGTAACCGTTCAGCCGCTGCGCCATGTCCTGTTTCGTTTGTTCCATGTCTGCCAATTGCTCGGCGGGAACGAACGTGAACATATAGAACTTGACCTTCGGCTCCGTCCCGGAAGGCCGCACGGCGACATAGTTCCCTTCCGCCGCCAAGTCCAGCATGACCAGATCGCCTTGCGGGCCGGCCAACGGGCGGACCTCGCCAGCGGCCGTGCGGACGATCATGTTCTGGTAGTCCCGGACAGCGGCCACGGGGATTCCGGCCAGCGTCTGGGGCGGCCGCTCGCGGAATTGCTGCATCAGCGCCTTCATCCGGCCCATGCCCTCCGAGCCTTCCATCTGCAGGTTCAATACGTGCTCGGCGTGATAACCGTGCTGCCAGAACAGGTCTTCCAGTTTCTCGTATACCGACTTGCCGGCCGCCTTGGCACGGGCCGCCGCCTCGGCCATCAGCATAGCCGCTAGGGCTCCGTCCTTGTCACGGGCGTACTGTCCGGCCAGGTAGCCGTGCGATTCCTCGAGGCCCAGCACGAACTTGTCCGGCCCCTTGTCGTCCATGATCCCGCCAATCCACTTGAACCCAACCAACAGATCGCCGTAGGTCTTGACGCCGTACGACTGGCCGATGCGGCGGATCATCTCCGTCGTGACCAGGGTCTTGACCAGGTAGTGGTCGGGCGTCAGGCCGGCGGTGTTTTCGAGCACAAAGTCGGTCAGCAGCGCGCCGATCTGGTTTCCTGTGAAGGTCGCCCACGCCGCGCCGGGCTTCAGTGTCTGCGGCGCGGCCACGCCGATGCGATCGCAATCGGGGTCGGTCACCAGGACCAGATCGGCGCCGGTTTGCTTGGCCCGTTCGATGATCGCCTCGTAAACCTTGGGATTCTCCGGGTTGGAGACATGGCCGGGCACGTTCGGAAAGTTGCCGTTGGGCTCGCGTTGCGGGCCGAACACTTCGATTTCGGCAAAACCGTCGGCCTTCAGGACCGGACAAACGGCCGACTCGCCAACGCCGTGCAAGGGAGAATAGATGACCTTCAAATCCCGCGTTCCCGGGCGGCGCTGCGTGAGCACAGCCTGGACGAATGCGGCGTCGACATCCGGAGTACAGATCACGACGTCGCCGTCGGCCACCGCCTGGGCAAAGTTAGCTTGCCGAATGTCCTGCACGTTCATCACGCGCTCGATGATCGCTTCGTCGTGGGGCGGCATGACCTGGCAGCCCGTGGACCAGTATACCTTGACGGCGTTATCGCTGGGCGGATTGTGGCTGGCCGTGACCATGATGCCGCACGAGCAGTGCTTGTAGCGAACCAGGAACGAGAGTTCCGGCGTACTGCGATAGTCGTCCAGAAAATAGACCTTGAAACCCGAGGCGACCATGATGCCGGCACACAACTCGGCGAAATGCCGCGAATTGTTGCGCGTGTCGTAAGCGATGGCGCAGGACAGGCGGTGTTGGCCGCCGAGCTCCTGGCGCACGTAGTCCGCCAACCCCTGAGCGCTCTCGCCGATCGTCCGGTCGTTGATCGCGTTGCTGCCGATGGGGTACATCCGGCCGCGGCGGCCACCTGTGCCAAAGGGAATCACGGTCCAGAAGACGTCGTCCAGTTTCTGCCATTGCTCCTCGGCCAGGTGCCGTGCGACCTCCGCTGCATACGGCGCATAACGCGGTTCGGTCAGCCACTGACGGATATTCGCTGCGGCGCCGGCGGTCAGCTTCTGTTGCTGCAAACCGGCGTCCAGTTGGGCCAAGGCGGCCGTGGGATCGAAAGGCGACGTGTCAGGCATGGTCCAGTTCCCTTGCTTGGAATCTCTGTTCGTAGGGCGGAATTCACTCCGCCGGAACGGACTGAAGTCCGTTCTACGACGAAAGAACGGAGTTGCCTCCGTGACAAGCACTTGGCTCGCGGCCCGGAACCGCAGGAGGCGACTCGAACCGGTATTCTAAGCTTTCCCCCGCGAGTTGTACAACCGCCGATGCCCGACCGCGAGGCTTGAGTTGGCGGATGGCACGCTTCACGTCAGCCCGAAACGCCGGAATCGCCCCCCTTCCTTTGGTCCACATGGAATACCCCGCGAAACACGGTCTCCAGCCATTGCGGTGCTTCGAGGTTGTGCTACAAAGGCAGCCGCCACGAAGCCTATCTGAATGCAAACGTCTCTGCATCGCTGCTTTCTTGGTGGCGAGTGAGCGTTATTGGGATTGGCTCGAATTGTCGCCCAGGAGGAGTTTTCCATGCTCCGTTCGCTGCTGCAGATTCGGGACGCCGCACGTCGCGGGAACGGTCGGACAACCCACTCCCGCCGAATTCGGGCACGCGAACGCTTCAGGCAGCTCGCCTTGGAACCGTTGGAGGACCGGCGGCTGCTGGCCGCCGATCCGTCCATCCAGGGCGCGGAAATGGCCGAGGTGATGCACGAGGCGTCCCCATCGTTCTTCGGCAGCCAGTCTTATGAAAGCAACTACCGCCCCGGCACTTCGTACAGCATGGGGTACTTCCCGTCGGTTCCCGGTGCGCCCAACTTTGCGGGCGGCGTTGCCCACGACTTCGACCCCGGCCCGGCCTCCGACAATTGGCAGGGCTTGACGCTGGCCGGCGGTGCGCCCGTCGCGCGGTCATTCCAGTGGGACCAGCCGTTCGCGTCGTCCACCGGCGCAGCCGGGGCTGCTACCGACATGGGCATCCACCCGCTGAATGCCGCGTACCAATTCGTCGCGGCCGGTTTGGACTCTAATGTCGGCGTGGATCCCGTCGAGGTTCTTCGGTTCACGAACGCGACGGGGGCACCGCAGAACGACGGCACCCCGGACGTTCGCTTCCGGCTGGAGGCCGTGGACAAATCGGGAGCCCCCATCACCTCGGCGCGGGTGGGCGAGCAATTCCTGCTGAACGTTTACGTTCAGGACACCCGGCCGTACCCCGCAGGCGTTTTCCGGGCCTATCTGGACGTCCTGTTTGACTCGCAACGGGTGTCGCTCCCGTCGGGTCTCCAGCACGGGCCGTGGTACTCCTACCTTCGTTCCGGTGATTTGTCGACACCGGGCCTGATCGACGAGGCGGGCGGCGTTTCGTTCGTTGCTCCCGGCGATCCCGAACCGTTGTTGTTCAGCGCCGTGGTGGCCGCCAAGGCCGTCGGCACCGCGACGTTCCAAGCCGACCCGGCCGACCTGCAACCGGAACACGACGTCACGCTGTACCGACCGGATCCCACCATCGCACTGGACCCGGTTGACTACGGCTCCCTGACGCTTCAGATCTTGGCGGGCGATCCGGACTTCACAACGTTCGAAGGACTCTGCGGCCAGTTGCGAGTAACAACGAATCCCGAAGGGAAAGATCACGATAACCCACAACCTGGGGATATAATCTACGAAGGCGGTTTCCCTTTTTTCGGCGGTGGCGGTGGCGACCCGACAAAGCGAGGCTACAGTTCGGTCCAAATCTCCGCGGACAACGCGCAGAGTGGCTGCGCCGTGAACATCGAGATGACAGGCGATGACTACGACGTGTACGACGTCAGTTGGGGTTTGGTGAAGACTGGCGGAGTCGTTCATCTCGATTCCGAAATTCCGTCGATTACTTTCATGGTTTCTGCGACCCTGGACCTCGATTCCACGGACGAGACTGTCGAGATCATTGCGACCGAAACAAACGGCTCCTCCAGCAGCGACAGCATCAAGATCGTGGATGCTGAAAGCAGCGGGAATTGCACTATTCAGATGACCGGTTTTCCGGAGGACCTTACGGAGGGTGACGCGGGCGATGAGGACAACATCGTTAGAGTCAACGTTTGGACTGAGGGATGCACGAACCCAGCCACGGTTACGTGGGGTGGCACAGGAAATGGCGCCGAGGGACTGCCGGATTACAGCGTCTATTTCGGCAGCGAACCCGTCTCCCCGCCATACACGCCTTTGCCTCTGCCGGCAATCCTCGAAATCCGTCTCAAAGGTGACACGATCCCGGAAACCACGAGTTACGTCACGTTCACGGCAAGTGCGGACGAGGCAGCGGCCCCGACGTCCCTTGAAATTCTCATCTACGATAATGACGGCCAGAGCGAACCGGAGATTCAAGTGTTTGATGCCGCCACCTGTCCGACCGGCGGCGACGGGATTTCGTCCGGTGCAGAACCGCGGATAGATCTCGGACCGGTGCAGCAGGGTCAAACGCTCGCACGGACCTTGACGGTCAAGAACGCCGATACCGCAACGGACGATCTGGAGAATATCTCCCTGGCCCCCGAGTCTTGGTTCGTGGTTGGCAGCGAGTCTGGTTCCGATTTGGTTTCCAGCCTGCCCATAGGTTCTTGTGATCCGTTTACCATCACGATTGTCGACACGTCGTCCATCGGCGAGAACCTTTGGGACCTGAAAATATACAGCACCGATCTCGACGAAAACCCGTTCGTGGTCAAGCTGAGAGCCGAAGTGACATCCGAGCCGTCAACCGAGCCCGACGTTTCCGTGTCGAATATTTCCGCGGATGGTACGAAGCTCACGGTACTGGGCAGTTACGCGGACTTAAGCGCCGGGGATCAATTCAGGATCGGCGTCTACGGGTCGCTTGACAAGGTGACGCGTGGAACGCCAATCCTTGGCGAGACCGCCTGCACCGTTCCACTCGAGCCCGGCCCGCCCACGTGCATCATCGACGGTCCATCCGCGCCGGACCTGCCGACGCCGGCGTTCACCGGTCCCGCGTGGAATTGGACCTTTCAGCCCGGGTTCGACGATGTGCCAGAGGACTACTACGTGCTGGCGGCCATCGAACCCCTGGCTGATACATTTACCGACTCCGATGAAAACAACAATCAGGCAGTCTTGGAGTCCGGCGTGTTTCGCTCGGAAGGGACTCCCACCGTTCTGCACATGCACGGAGGGGACTCGAACGACAAGTATGCATTTTCGGAAGGAGCCACGGGAGGGGAAGTCAATTGGACGTGGTTGCAGTACGCGTGGCCCTTAATCCGTTCCGGGCCTCCGTATCCAAACGTCAATGGTGATGGGTGGGTGTCCGGCAAAGACGCACAACTGATCGCCGCACATTTGGCAGGGTACCTGCCGTGGAGCAATACGCACGAGCCGAGCGACGTTAACGACGACAAGAGCGTGACGGCCCTGGACGTTCTGCTGCTGGTCAACAAGATCAACGCGTACGGTACCGGGCCACTTACCCGCTCCGACACGCCCCTCCTAACTGGTCGTTTTTATGACCCTGACGGAAGCGGCAGCCTCACCGCAAACGACGTATTATGGGTCATCAACTACATCAACGCCCTTGAGATGAAACGTCCGGCACTCCAGAATCCGGCCACACCGCGCGACGTGAATGGCGATCACCTGGTGACATGGGACGATTGGGAGGGCGCCCTATCCTACTTGGCATTGTCAGTATCGGCCTGGCCGCAGCCGTACCAACCGGTAGCGGAAATTCATGTCCGCACTCACGCAGGCGAGGACGTAGTGAGCGCCGCGGCCGTGGAAGTCCCGGTTTGGGTATTCGGCGGCCCCGGCGCGGACACAATCTTCGCCGGGACCGTGGATGATCAAGCATGGGGCGGCGATGGCGACGACATCATCTTCGGCGGCCCGGGCAACGATGATCTAAGAGGCGAATCGGGCCACGATTGCCTCAACGGCGGTCCGGGAGACGACAATCTCGTTCAGGGAGAGGGCACCAGTTCGTGCGCCGCCAAGGAGCCGCCGGAGGCTCGGGACGATGCCTACGCGGTGCAGGAAGACCAGACGTTAACCGTGCCTGCGCCCGGCCTGCTGGCCAATGATTTGGATCAGGACATTCAGGACGATTTCCTGCTGAAGGTCGAGACGACGCCAGTCCAAAACGTGGCGCATGGCACGCTGACCTTGGATGTCGATGGCTCGTTTGTCTACACGCCCGGTGAAGACTTCTACGGCACTGACCAGTTTGTATACCAGCTCGATGACGGATGGAACCACAACGCTGAGGAGACAGAAGAGGCAATGCGGGCGACCGTTTACATCACGGTCCAAGAAGTCGCCGACCCGGTCGTGACCGTCCAGGCCAACCCGGCGTTTGCGCTGGAAGAAAGCAGTCAGGCGGGGGCGTTCATCATCCGCCGTTGGCCAGTCACCTCCGCGGAGCTGACCGTCTCCTACGCGATCAGCGGCACGGCAACCGAAGGTGAGGATTACAATGAGCTGCCCGCGTCCAGGACTGCGACGATCCCGGCTGGAAGCGATCGCGTCGAGATCCCTGTCACACCCAATAACGACGGCGATCCTGAAGGCGCCGAGACGGTGATACTGGCGCTCCAGGACACCGCCGTATATAGCCTCGGTGGTACGGGCAGTGCGACTGTTACGATCGTGGACGGCGAAATTGGTCCGCAAGTCAAGATTGAAGCGACCGAACCGGACGCGTGGGAACCCGGCTGGAACGGCGAGCCGGTAGTCCGGGGTCAATTCACCATCAGCCGCGAGAATGTCGATCCTGCCGTGCCGATGAGCGTCCGATACACGGAGCCACTGGGGGGTACTGCGCAGCCGGTCAGTGCCGGAAAGGACGCCGATTATGCGCTGCAAGACCCTGCCGGTGGCTGGATTGTGATTCCGGCTAACGCGACGAGTGTTGTGATTGACGTCGTGCCGTTTTAAGATAACCGAGTGGAGGGCGACGAAACAGTCGCGATGATGCTCGAACCGTCATCGTCCGGAGGCAACTCCGACTACACGATCAAGGAGGGCTACGGCGATGCGACCGTGACGATCCACGACCGGCCGCCGCCTTCACCGCCTTTGCCGCCATCGCCGGCGGGAGACACCGTGACCTTGCACGCGAGCAACGCCTATGCCGCCGAAATTGCCGCCGAACATCGATCAGGTCTATCCGATCTCGGTGAGTTCACCATCAGCCGAGGTGAGGGAAACACCGCAGGGCGACTGGTCGTGTTGTACGTGCTGGATGGTGAGTTGTCGACGGCAACGGCGCCCGGCGATGCTGAGCATTACCCGGATTACGAGGAGAACCTCGTCCCGCTGGATGCTCCCTACGGCGCGTTTCGGTACGGCGCAGTCGCGATCGAGGACGGCAAGTCGAGCGTTACCGTAAGGATCACCCCTGTGAACGACAGCGATTCGGAATGGGACGAAGCGGTGCGATTGACGCTGCTTCAGTTCAACCCCGCCTACCCGACGTACCCGCTCTCGTATGTCGTTGATCCGGCTTGGCACTCCGCCACCGTGACGATCCTGGACGACGACGGTGTGAGCGGGTTTCTGAACCGCAACGTCGACACGGAAAGCACGGGTCTGACGAAGGAGGTGATCTCCAACGGCGTGATCGACGTCGGCGTCCAGCAAGGGCAAGTCGCGCTGGCCCTGTCCTTGGCACCCGGCGGCCTCCATCCGGTGTACCGTGGGGACGACAACCTGCATCCCATCCTCTCGGTCGATTGGGAGTTGCCTGGCAGTACCAAGCCGGCGGAACTGAAAGCAACGCTGAATTTCACCGGCCAGCCTGGACTCTCCGGCCCTTGGAGCAGCCCCAAGGTAACTCTGGATATCGCCGACGCCCAGGTAGGCGATCCCTGGCGGATAGTCCTGTTGGGACCCGAAGACATCGCTGCGCAGCTTTCCAGTGGGCACTACGACTACGACATCGCGTTGAGCGCGGTTCTGCCCACCGGGACTCAGACTCGGACCATCCGCGGCGGCACCGAGATCGTCAACCGCGTGGACCCGACGTTAGGCTGGACGGAGTTCGGGAAGCGATGGTCGCTCGACGGCCTCGACCGCTTGGTTCCCGGCGACGGCACCACGGCGCGGCTGACCGATCAGGGGCTGGCGGCGTTCAACGGTACGGCCCTGATCCGCGGCGACAATACGTCGGCATGGTACGTTTCGCCATTGCCGGCCGCTTACCAGGTCTTCGACCAACCCAGTGCGACCGGCTGGGAAGATGGCACCCTCGCCGGCGGATACGCCGGGAATTATTTGAAGAAGCTGGGCGGCGGTGAGATCACCTGGAACATAACCGATGTTGCGGACACCCGGGTGTACCAGGTTTTCGCCACCTGGGTTCCGGCCCCCACTCGTCCCGACGACGCGTACTTCACCATCGAAGGCGCAACTCGGGCCACTCAATCGTCCGGCCAGGACACGATGCAGATCATGGTCAACCAGCAGTTTACGGCGGGCGAACTTGTCGTCGATGGTACGGGAGACATCGAGGGGATACGGTGGCGAAGCCTGGGATACTACATTCCAGACGGCAACACGCTGCAGGTTACCCTGCATGCCGGCACTGCCGGCGAGACAGTCGCCGATGCCATCATGCTCGTCAGCGATTGGGATTACGTCACGCCCGATGGCAGTTTCAATCGGCTCTTCCACGGCCCGATTTCGGTCGACGAAGACGATTACTACGTCGAAACCGGGTATGTGCCCGAGGATGGCAGTTACACGCTTGCCACGAAGTTCGGCACGCGGTACGAGTTCGATCACCAGGGATTGCTGCAGCGAGCAGTCGACCGCAACGGCAACACGGCCGAGTACGCGTACCAAGACAAGGACTCGGACGGCCGCGCCGACGAATTGGTCGGCATCAATGTCCAGGGTCTGGTCGACGACAATCCCGCCACCTACACGTATACCTTCGAGTATGCGGGTGACTACCTGTCCCGCATCACAGATTTTGCGGGGCGCGCCGCCTCATTCACGATGGCCGACGGACTGCTCACCGAAATCACGCAGCCGGACCCCGATATAACGGACACCGCAGACCCGCCCAAGACGATCTTCGCCTATGTGACCGTCGGCAGCGATACGTTCCTGGAAACCATCGATAATGCGGAAACGCATCAGACGAAAATCACTTACGACCCAAGCCTTCCTGGCGATCCGACGAACTACCGCGTCGTAAGTGTCACCAATCCGGACAGCATTGATCCGGATCCCGCTGTACCGAACAGTCCCGGCGAGGACCTTCGTTCCTGGCAGATAACGCCCCTGCTGGTGGATGGGCTCGGACAGATCCGCAGACCCGTGCCGACGCGGGTGCCACAGGGTGGCGATGCCTTGGCCATCCCGGCTCCGGAGACCACGGGCACGAGCACGTTCATCCAAGCCCGGGCCATGTACACCGATCCCCGAACCAACGGGTGGATCTATCAAACCGATGAGTTCGGCCTGCTCACGGCTCTCGGGGCTCCTACCACCAGCAGTTCCAGGGACGTTCACACGCGGCTTGGCATCACTGAAACCGACCCGGACTTCTGGCACTGGCTGCGCAATCCGCATGGCCTGGTAACGGACTCGGTTGAGCCCGCTGGCGGAGGCGGCGACCGGGCGGCGACCAACGAAGCGCCCTTGCCGAAACAGAAGACCACACGCCAGTACACGGAGAAGTATTATGACCTGCAATCCATCAGCTATCCGGATGGATCGAGCGAGTCCTGGCTCTACGATAGTCGCTTTCATCTGCCAATTCGCCACACCGACCAGCTCTCGCGCGTAACGGAATGGAAGCGCGACACCAGCCCATACGGCAACGTGGTCAAGCAGATCGAGCCGGCGGTCCAGATCGAGGGTGGGAGCCAACAGTTCCAAAAACGCATCACCTTGTTCTCCGAGTATACCGCCAAGCCCGCAGCCGGAGATCTCGCCGCCTTGCCAGGCGGCCTAATACTCTCCATGACCGAGGGCTATGCCACAACGAATCCGGACTGGGATCCGGCACAGTACGATGCCAGGGATGCCGTCACTACCTCCACCACGTATTACCAACCCGGGAATACTGCCGTCGGTCTTCCCTATCAGGTATTCTCGGCACACGGGACCACGATCGAGACCGTCGTGACCTACACGTACCAAAACCGGAATCTGGCCTCGGTGACGGATCCCGTCTTCGTCTCGGCCACGGATCCCGATGTCCGCAAGACCCAGTACGTGTACGATACGCTGGACCGCCTGCAAGGGTTGGTTTCGCCCAAGCCTGAGACGGGGAGCATCGATCCCGCCGATCCGGCAATCTGCCTGACTGATTCCTCAACTTGCGGGCCAACGACCAGATACGTCTACGACAAGGTCGGCAATCCCACCCAGGTCACGGACCCACGCGGCCAATCCACGGACTATACGTACGACGGCATGGGACGCCTGCGCACGACGACGTACCCGGCGGCGGGGGGCGATTCCGAAACGCCGCAGGACCGTCTCGTCCTGGAGTACGTTTACGACGCGGGCGGCAATCTGCTCAAGGAAATCGAGCACTTGGATGGCGTCAGTGACGACGACGGGATGGGAGCGGATGACCGTGTTACCACCTACCGTTACGATGAGCGCAACTTGCGCGACAGCACGCTTCTGGCCGATCCGTTCCCGTGAGGCACGCCGTCTCTGCCCAATGGCGCAACCTTGCCGCCCGAAGCCTTGCAGCAGCCCTACGTCGAGTACCGGTACGACACATTGGGTAACCTGCGATTCGAAACCGGTCCGCGGGACTTGGACCCGGATCCAAATGTGCAGTCCAAGCCGAAGACAAGCTACCAATACGACAAGCTGGGGCGGCGAACCAAGGTCATGCTCCAAGATACGGAGGAGGATGGCCATCCGGCGCCCGTCACCGAATATGTCTACGATCCCGCAGGACAATTGAAGCAGATCAGGACGCCTGGCGCAGGGACGGACGCCGGACCGGTGACCAACGTCACCGACTACGCGTACGACAACTTGGGGCGTCTGACTCTCGAACAACAACCGCTCGACGCGGACCACCGCCGTCTGAGCACCCGATACACATACGACCTGCGCGACAACATCGTCACGACGGAGTTGCTGCAATCGCCACCGTACGAGTCCAATGTCTTCCTCTCCACAGGAATCATCACGCAGAATGTCTACGATAATCTCGACCGCCTGATCGCCATCGATTATCCTGACCGGGAGGCGGACGAGTCCGGCCAGCCACCCCAACCAGGCTTGGTGACCCTACGCGCTTACCTCGCAACGGGCGAACTGGATCGCGAATTGGTGTTCGCCGGGCAATTGGATCCGGATACGCGCCTCGAAGGAACCGCCGGGCATTACTATGTCGGCATAGATCCCGCGAATCCAGAGGCTGACACGCTCGCCAGCGTCCAGGCTTCGCTCGCCGCCAACGCGCCGTTTCGTCTGACCCGCTACCAGACAGACCGTCTGGGGCGCGTCACCCGGGTCACAAGCCCAGATCCCGATGGGACGGGACCGCGGACTTCAACGCAAACCGACTTCGAATACGACCGAAACGGCAACGTCATCAAGACGCACGTTGCCTTCCAGGACTTGGTCAGCGGAGTCTGGGAAACTAGAGTCCAGCACACCGAAGTGGGCTACGATTACCTGAATCGACCTTACTACGTCTATGGTCCCGCGAATGAGGTGAGACCTGCCGAGCCTCGGAACCCGGCCAGCCTCTTCGTGCCTCCCGAACAGACAACGATCTACAACCTCGACGGGACCGTGTGGAAGCAGAAAGTCAAGAATGCCCTGCCGATACAAACGGTCAGCCAGGCGACGTGGCGGACCACGGTTTTCACGTACGATGCCTTGGGGCGGCTGTATCAGACCACGAGTCCGGCCCCTGAACCAAGCGTGCTCGCCCTAGTAAGCTACAGCTTCCAAGATCCGGCCGGAAACATGGTGCTGCGGTTGGAACCCTCGCAGCCGCCCGTCACCCTCACGTACGATGTGCTTGACCGAGTTGCGACCACGACCACCAGGATCTCCACGTCCGACGCGACGACCGCAGATATCACCACGACGAACGCGTACTACGCGGACGGTTCTCTGCGTCAGCAGATCAACTCAGCTATCGGAACGGAACCGCACGTCAGGTACCAGTACGATCCGCGGGGGGTTGTCACGCAGGTCAGCGAAACCAACGGCTCGGCGTCGGACCGGATCACAACCTACCACTACGACGTGCTCGGCCGGCGCGACTCGGTCGAAGACTCCAATGATAGCGAGACCACTTTCTACTACGACAATCTGGGCCAGCTGCGCCGTCAATACATGGGCGGTGTTCTCGCAAAGCGTCAGTACCGGTACGACGCGTTTGGGAACCTCGTCCAAGCCATCGACGGCAACCGACAGACCATCGAGTACGCGTATGACTACTTGGGGCAGCGGACCGACGAGAGGTGGTTCGACACCGCGAGCGTCTACAGCCAGATCGGCCAAATCCCTTATCCAGTGCCCAGTGATGGCAGTGTGGCCGATCCCTACCACGCTACGTTCGCCTACACGGGCCTGGGAGAGTTGGTCTTGGCAGAAGACGAGCGTCGGCCCGATGGAAGTCCCGGCGGGGCTTACGCGCCGCAGTCGGAATACACCTTCGCCTACGATGGCTTTCGGCACCTGAACCTGGTGACCCAGCAGCTGGCAACGCTGAAGACGGGCACCAATCCCACGCCGGTCGTGAGCTTTGCGATCGAAAGCGATGTGCTGGGCAACCGCACGAAGCGCACGGTCAAACAGAATGACGACGAACTGTTCCGTACGAGTTACGGTTACGATGACCTGAACCGCATGACGCTTCTTCAACAGCAGGGCGGCGCCGCTGCTCCCAAGTCCGTGGAGTTCGACTACCGTGGCGCGGACCTGGAATGGGTCTGGCGCTACGACACCTTCGCGCCGGTCGTCCTGGACCAGGTCTCGTTCAGCCACTACGAGCGGTTGGCGGACGGACGTTTGTCGCACCTGCCCCACAAGGGGGCCGTTGACCAGGAATTGTTCTTCCAGACCTTGAGCTACGACGAGCAAGGCCGGGTTGAGCAGATGGATACACGTTGGGAGGGGGTCGAATTCCCGACTCGCACCTACACCTACGACGACTTGCACCAGTTGACCGACGTGGACACCGCCGGGCAGCCGCAGGACCATCAGGAGTTCAACTACGATGCGGCCGGCAACCGCCGCGGCGCGACCGAGCCTTACAACCGAGTCCGCGACGAGGGTCTGAGCGGCTTCGACTATGACGACGAGGGCAACGTCATCGGACATTGGCGCTACCAGCCGGAGGTGTCCGTGTCGTTAACGGATGCGAACACGGCAGACAGTCCACCGCACTCGTTCTTCAGTGACCTGTATCGCGCGTCCGTGCCGGGCGGGCTGAAGCTCACGGGCGTGGGCACCAATGCGAACATCGTAGTCACGATTTCACTTGTAGGGACACCGGAATCCCGTCCCCTGACGGGCAGCGCGGTGCGGCGGACCGGCACGACGGACGTGTACGACGTCACGTTCGAGGAAGGAAAGTTCTGGTTAGACAGCGCCTACAGCGACAAGGTGCTCAGCGTGGCCATCAGTTTTCCGTTGCTGCCCGACGCGGTGGTCCAGGAAGGCACGGTGCAATTGGACCAGTTGGCGACGTTCCAGGCGTACACCTGGGACCATTACAACCAACTGAAGACTGCCACCGTGTACAGCGTGCCTCCATCGGACAATCCGAGTCACCCGGAAGTCAAGCTGGCCAAGATCACGTACGAGTACGACGTGCTGGGCAACCGGATCGGCAAGCGGATCGACGGGCTGGTGGGCGGGCAGGTCCATCCGGTCGATGACGTCATGGACCACGAAGAGTACTACGTCGCCGAGGATGGGCACCTGCTGTTGGAGTATGACGCGCAGCGGCGATTGGTGCGTCAAAACGTCTACGCCCAGGCCGTGGACCAGTTGCTGGCGGTGGAGGATTTCAGCTACACGGGCGAGACCATGTCGTCGCAGCGGGTGATTTGGACCCTGCCCGACCATCAGGGCTCGATCACGGAGTTGTACGCGGAGGGAGCCACGCCGGAGTCGCTGAAGTACGACGCATTTGGAAGCTTCAGCGTCACCGGCGGCGGTAGCTCGCTGGCCGCTTCGGTCAAAGCCCGCTACACCGGCCGCGAGTACGATCAGGAGACCGGCCTGTACTACTACCGGGCCCGCTACTACGATCCGCTATCGGGCCGGTTCCTCAGTCCTGACCCGCTGGGCTTCGCGGCGGGGGACACGAACCTCTATCGGTACGCGGGGAATTCGCCGACAAACGCCCGCGACCCCAGTGGCCTCGCGTCGGACTTCTCGTCCGATCCGTTCGACTGGGTCGGCGGTTTCTACCAGAGCTTGGGCGGTGCCATCGCTTCCACAAACCCCGAGTTCTTTGCCACAGCCAATCCGTGGATGTTAGCCGGTGGGACGGTGGCCTTTGCCACCGGCGTCGTCTTGACCGGTGGGGCCTTGGGCTACGCCACGGGGGCGGGGTTTGTCCTGGGCGCGGCTGGGGCTTCCGCTAGCTTTTACGGCGGCCTACTGCAAACCTATGCCGCCGATTCGCAGGCGGGTATTGTCTCATACGCGTTCGCCGGTGGAATGGGGATGGTCTTCGGCGGCATGTCCCCCGGAGGCGGCTTCGGCACGCTGGGTGGCACGTTCGCGGGTGCCGGTGTCGGCGGCTACATGGGCAACGCGAGCCGCGGGGCTCAATGGGGCGGAGCGATTGGCGGTTTCATCGGCGGAGGGGTGCAAGACGTATTGCGTCGCGGCTGGAGCAAGTCCTGGCAGGCGCTGGCCTGGCAAGGGGGCGGCGGCGTGGCCTTCGGCACAACCGCCTACGCGATGACTGGGGATGCCGACCGCGCCCTGTTCTGGGCCAACATGGGTCAAATGGCGGGAGGCATCGTCCACGGCGGGATCGGGCTGTATAATCAATGGAGGGCTTCAAACATTGCAGCGGATGCCCTCATGGCACACGGCCGGCGAGGGGGGCAACTCTACGGAGACACTCAACTCGCGAAGCTGGAAAGATACCTACTTCGGCGAAAAATCAATGTCGTCAAGAACGCCGACGAGTTCTTAAATGCGCGCGGCGCCAATAGCTTATTCCGTCCGTACCACGACGGAAGTGCGACCATCTTCCTACGTGCCAATCCAACGCGTTACGAGGTGCTCCACGAACTCCAGCACTTCATCGATTTTGGGAATATGGGTCGGTCGAGAAGTCCTTGGCTAAACTGGGGCGAGACGGCGTGGGAGCAGTCCGCGTACAGTGCGCTCCATAGAAACCGCAACTGGGTACGATTTAGTCAAGGGGAAATCGACCATGCGTTTGAGTACATCTTACGTGTCGGTGGAAATCCTTTTGATTGGTAACGGACATGGGAGGGCGATCTCGTGACAGAACAAACAGCCAGGCAGCTAGCGGAACAATTTCTGGTTCAGTCGGGAAGGGAGGGC
This sequence comes from uncultured Pirellulaceae bacterium, assembly GCA_964645045.1. GTDB lineage: Bacteria > Planctomycetota > Planctomycetia > Pirellulales > Pirellulaceae > Anammoximicrobium. The sequence goes on from CAZXYZ010000115.1 coordinate 37,025, forward strand.
TTCCACTTTCATTCGGCGCGACGAATTCCGGAGTCGCTTCGCAGGCCGTATGTTGCTGGCCGTGGCGACGTGTGGTCTCTTCGCTTCGCGATCGACGATGATTCGTGCTCCGCAGACGCGCCGAATTCGCTTCTCATCGACGTCGACGAGGAAACCGGTGAAGCTCGGGTTTTTGAGTCTCCGTAGCGTCCTCCCGGAACGAGAGTTGAAACGGGGACGCAGCTATAGTATTGACCGCAGGAAGTGAAGAGTTGAAAGGGAAAGCGGGACAAGCGCGCTTATTGCCGTGCGCGGAAGCGAGCCTGTCACCCTTACGACACCGCATTCCGGTCTTGAGCTTTGGGCTCGATAGCGAAAAGGGAGGACCAATGAACAGACGCGAGGTCGAGAGACAAATACGAGACGATCCGGCACGACGCGGGCGGCGTTCAGGTCGCCGCCTACGGGCTGAGCTACGACAGCAAAGGGCGGATCAGCCGTTTGGGTTCGTTTCAGGAAGGCAGCCAGACATTTCGCCACGGGAATGAAAAGCACTGTCATGGGCGAATTTGCGTTCTTGATGATGCGCGCACGGCGAGCCCACCTACTGTAAGGGTAGTTTTTTTGAGGGTCGAAACGGGGACGCAGCTAGTATTGACAAGATGGGACGACCCGAGCCTTGCCTGGCGGCCTAATACTCTCCATGACCGAGGGCTATGCCACAACGAGTCCGGACTGGGATCCGGCACAGTACCAGCAATTCCCGGCGAACGGAAAGGGCATCTGCCTCGTGGGGAAAATCGCAGCTAGCACTACTAGCCTGGATTCCCACGGTCCGGAGTCCGCCTAAGTGTTTTGCTTCGGAAAAG
>CAZXYZ010000116.1:0-37560 GCA_964645045.1 uncultured Pirellulaceae bacterium
GCGGTTCGGGCTCGGGCAGCGGCAGCGGTTCAGGCTCCGGTAGCGGCAGCGGTTCGGGTTCGGGCAGCGGCAGCGGTTCGGGTTCCGGCAGCGGGAGCGGTTCGGGCTCGGGCAGCGGCAGCGGTTCAGGCTCCGGTAGCGGCAGCGGTTCAGGAGGCTCCGGCAGCGGCAGCGGATCGGGTTCCGGCAGCCGCAGCGGATCCGGTTCCGGGAGCGGCAGCGGTTCGGGCTCCGGTGGCGGGACGAATGCGGCGCCCGATTTAATGGGTAGCGGCAGCGGTAGTGGCAGCGGCAATGGAATCGTGTGGAACGGCCAAACTGCTCATTTGGCATTCTGGGCGAGTGATCGGGACAACAATCTGGCCTCGGTTCAGATTACCAACTTCGACAGCGGATTTGTGGCTTCCGCGGGGGTCACGTACTGGTGGAGAGACGCATCGTCGGCCTCGGGAACCGTGAATGTCAGCTTCCTTCCGTCCGCGGTTGGAACTGCGGAAATCGAAGTCACCGCCTATGACACCGCAGGCTTGAGCGATACGTTCATCTTCACGGTCGAAACGTATGGCATCACCGGCTGGACCGTGGAAGAGAAGCCCTGGGGGGCCGACCAGTGGAACGCCCCCGAGGACGGCAACGTGCTCTGGGTCCACAATGCCAATCGTTGGCAGGTGACGACGGATCCGGCCGGGATACTCGATAGCGAGGAGCGGTTGGAAAACGTGACAGTCGGCTGGTCTGTGATGCCCTGGAGCACGTACGACTCGGCAACCCCAGAGTACCGCGCGAACGTTTGGAACTGGCAATACGGCACGCCCTGGCAGGGAGATTACGCGGTCAGACCACGAATCGACTTTGGCGATGGGACGGTGTGGAACGGACTGGCGTCGCGTTATTTTGTGGCAGCCATCCAGAGCGTGGAATGGGAGGAGGCGGCTTGGTCGCGCGTGGTGGAAATCGAGGCTTACGACGATACTCCTACAGGGATCGCCAAGCTGCAATGGGCTGGAGAGGACAACTACCGGGTTTATCCCGCCTACCGGCAGGGCGATCCGGACGTGGCGCAACCAGACGACCGCAACACCGTTCGTGTCAAGGTAACGCTTGCCACGCCGATCCCAGTAGGTATGGCCGGGACCGTGTACTTGGCATGGTACGATCCGGACAACACGTTGGCCAACGTTCCGAACACTGCCCCGGCGAACGACGGCCACGGGCAGCGTGATAACGCGGCGGCATTGAGCGAAGCGGGCGATCCTCTGCCCGGATTTGAGTTGACCTTCAGCACCGAAGGTGCCCCGGAGACGAGCAACTCGATCCAAAAGGCGTACTTGCTCATCACCGAAGCTCGCTTTGGCGACAACTTCCTCGTGGCTGGTCACCCCAATGAGGGCGTGGAGGATTCCTACGAATTTCAGCTTGTCGACATGGGTGGCTCGGGGTCCGGCGGCGGGTTCGGTTCCGGCAGCGGCTCCGGTGGTGGCGGCGGGGCGACGCCGCAGCGAGTGCTGAACTACCGGCATTTGGTGGACACAGGCAGTGGCAGCGGCGGCGGGGAACCGCAACAGGAAGAACGTTGGGACGTGTTGCCGAAGCAATTCCGCACGTCGATCTTGACGGTCTATCCCAGCGTAGACATCGACACGGACAGCGACAACACCGACGTGATCGAGCGGAGCGACTGGGAGGAGGCGATTGAGAACGAGGCCGGCTACCCGGGCAAGTCAGTTCCATTCAACGACAACGACGATAACGGCAACTCGATCGGAGATTATCTTGAAAACGCCGATTACGTGTATCCACCCGGTTTGAGTTGGCTGCCGTTCACCGACCCGGACTTGGTCCCGGTCGTTCTGGACCGCGGATTTGAGGACTTGTCGGGGATGGACGGCTTCGTATTCGAGTTGAAAGTGACCATCGGCCGCGGTCTGCGCTACTGGCTGAACCCGGAGAAGACGCCGATTACGGCCGACGACTATGAGACGATCACGGAGGCGGGAAAGGAGAAAGGCATCTACCGCTGGTACGTTTCCGGCACCGCAGTAAGCTATCCGTCGACGGTCTACGTGGAGGGCGTCGACCCCGACGCCCTGACCGACACTCTCATCTGGCGTCTGTTCAAGCCGATCCCGTCGTATCCTCCCGGCGGTGACCCCACGTATGAACAGGTTGCCGAGGACACGGTGAAGATGACAGACCCGGCAGCCATTGTGGACCTCGACATCGACAGCGAGAATAATGGATATATCAACACGCCGGCGAACGCGGCGCGGATGCAGGCGGAAGACCAGATGGAAGCGGAAACGGGAAAGCCGATTACGTTCTTCGGAGAGAACTCCCCGCATCCCGAGGACGCGAAGTATATCCCGCTTCGCCTCAAAATTGTGAATGGCACAGCCGGGCGGAAGTACTCTTTCCATTACACGGCCAACGTTGCGGTGTTCACGCTGTCCGCTGGGGTCTATACCCAGGTCACATCCAACTATAAGATGCCCCTGCCCGTCGAAGGATTTACAAATGCCACGCGCTGGATTAAGGCGGTGGCTGCTGGTGATAGCGGTTTCTCGTCGGGGCTGGACAAGATCCATGTCGTGGTTTGGGATACGGACGGAAGCACGGAGTTGGCTCGGGATACGGTGGCCTTGGCAGTCCAAGACAACTCCACACACCTCACGAACTGGGTGATCCCTAATGATTGGACAATCCACGGCAGTAGCATCACGACACCCGTGCCGGTCGACAGCACCGTGGGACCGCAGAAGGAATGGACGGGCACGTTCCCGGACGACGACAACGTTCTCTACAACAAGTACAACAGCGGCGATGCCTATACCGAAGCCACCTACGAAGACGGCTTCGAGATTAAGCTCGACTACGACTTCACGACCGGCTACGTGCAGCCTGACACCAACGAGAACGAGTTCCCAGACCCCGGGCCGCAACCGCCGCAGGATGATCGGATGAAGGTCAGCTTCGTGGGCAACAGCGGGATCAAGATTGGGCCCGTGAACGCCCCGAACCGATACGAGATCGCCATCATCGACTTGGAGGAATGGGTTGGTCTGACCAACGGCATCAATCCGCTTGCTATTACTGGTGATCTGATTGATTTGAGCGGTCAACCCAACGGCAAGGATTACGAAAACGAGGAAGTCAGTCGGTTGATGCCGGGGATGCTTTACAAAGGGGAGTACAAGAGCGGATCCGGCGCAAACAAGTATGGGTTGACGGACGCGGACGACCTTACAGCTCCGTTAACAGCCGACGACTATCGAACTTTACTCACACGTGTGCTTGACTGCTGGGACAATACCAGCATGATTGTCGTCGCCGACCCCAGCGCCACGGATGGAATCATTAAGGTGTACATGAAGAGGAAAGCCGGCGATCACACCGGGCACGGCCATACCACCGTGACGCATCCCACGGAGACCGGGTACTACTTGTTCTATCGAACCAATGTCGACAGGAACGGTGATCCAATTGTGATCAACGAACACACCCGGATTCACCTCCAGTCCCACTGGGGCAGCGGAGTGGAATTCAGCGATATCGAGGTCACGGGGTTATAGGTGCTCTCGCCGGGATGTGCGACATACAGGCTCTCTCCAAGCCCCGATAGCGGTTTCCGCACAAACCGATTTTCTGAAGCAGTTGGAAGTAGGCATCCTCGTTCACTTGGGTTATTCCTGAACGAGGAGGATGGAACGGCTACCAAACGAACCCACTTTGGAGGCAACCAGAAGGCTGCCACTTTGAAACGATATCGAGTAAAGGAGGTTCGATATGGCGCGGGATCGGCTTATCACTTTACTGGTGCTGCTGGCTCTCCACGTTACCGTCCTCAACTCTTGCGCGTGCGGCGGACCGTCCGTCTGCGGCCCAGAGGCAACGGATTCCGACGATGCTGCTCCTCTGGCTCTAACGTCTGGCGGTCCATCCGAGAGGAAACCCGCGAAACAACGGCCTTTTTCCCGCTTTGCTTTCTCGCCGGACGGGCAATACGTGCTGGCCCGGGGCGGGGCCGTGGCGGAACTCTGGAAGGCCAAAGACGGATCGCACGTGCGGACCGTCCGCCGCGAACAGGAGGGCGAGTTTGCCATGTCCGTGCCGCGAGCGGAAAGGCTTTATGACGCCGTCGTTTTCAGTCCTGTCGGCAGCGTGATGGCCATCGCTCGTCGGGGAGCTTCGCGGCCGGAAAAGTCTGCGATGGACTACGAGATCGCGATCGAGAAGGTCGCCGATGGGACCAAGCTCTGCACTCTCCCTTTGCGGCCCAATATGACGCCGCCAGCGATCTCTTTCAGTGATGACGGGGGTTACGTGATCGGCAGCGGTAGCAGGCTATTGGGTGGGCTGTCCGGGTGGAAGGAGCCACCGCTCGACATCTGGGATGCGCAGACGGGCGATCGCGTCTGGGATCCGGACAGGCGGGTCCCCTATCTGCTCCCAGAGTTTGATCAGCGGAGGGAGACGCTGCTGCGCGAGTTCGGCAACGGGAAACTGTTGAAAACCAGCGTTGAAGCAGATCTGAGACTCCTGCTCCTCCTCCGCGATGTCCGCAAGGACGGAAAGCGGTTGGTCGTCCGTGGCACGCTTCACACGCACGGCCTGTCTCACTTTTCTCCCGATGGTCGCTGGCTTGTTACCCGTGACAGGATTCTGCCTGACACCGAATACAGCAGCGAAGCGGTTATTTGGGACGCGAGGGATTGCCGGCTCGTTCGTGAATTCGATGAGGACGACACCTGGGTGGAACCCTTCGTTTTCAGCGCCGACGGGAGCCGCTTCCTGCGGCGCGCCCACGAGCGCCCCCGGCAGATCTATGAGACGGCAACCGGCAAGCCGATCCATGTCTTTGTAGGCCTACCCAACGCGCCGGTCTTGGCCCTAGCCCCGGATGGCAAGACGGCTGTCCTCAATGAGGTAAAAGAGGCCGTACTGTTCGATACCGAGTCGGGTCGGCTGATAAAGAGCTTTACAGTCCAAGGTAGCGAGCCGCGCCAGGCCCAATTCAGTCCAGACGGCAGGCGTCTTTCGGTCGAGTTCTGCGACCGCTCCGTCGATCGTCTGACGGCCGAGTTCCGCGACTGCGCCGTCGTCTACGAAGGGCGGGAGCCTTACGGAGAGGTTTTTCGATTGGAGCCTCCTCCCCGCGCGCAACCGTACCGATGGTACCCGGCTGCCTACAACGCCGATGGGCGTCGAATTCTATATGGCGGCGCTCTATGGGACGGAAACACTGGGCGCAAGATTCGGCAGTTTGGCATCGCCTACGATTAGGGAGGGGCAAAGTTACCAGTCACCAAACCTGGGGAGGATGGCGGAGTTCTGCTTCTCCATACTGTCCATCTTTGGTGGTTCGCGCCTTTGGCTCGCGTAACGCGAAAATGGGGCGGTGTTTTTCGCTCCAAGTCCAAAGAAGAAACGCAAAGGGCCAGGTTACGCATCCTCAGACTCGGGCTACCGATGGACGCACTTTATGTTTTCCGACACAGCCGGTTCAACGATATCGAGATTCGGTATTCGCTGCGGAGCATCGCGCGGCATGTACCGTGGGTTCGCAAGGTGTGGATCTTCGGGGATCGCCCCGCCTTTCTGACCGATGACACATCGATCGTCGAGCACGTGCCGCAGCGCTATGTGGCCCGGATCGGCGATTTTCAGACGCCGGTGACCAACTTCTTCCACATGCTCTTTCTGGCCTCGTTGATCCCGGAACTGGATTTCGAGTTCCTCTGGTTCTGCGATGATTTCATCTTGATCGACGATTTGTCGCAGGACATGGCTCGCAAGAATCGCTGCCTGGGGGATCTTGGCCAGACCCAGAACCGCGGCAGCGGACTATGGAAGGAGTCGCTGTGGCGGACCTGCGATCTGCTGCAGCGACTAAAATACCCGGTCCACAACTTCGAAACTCACGTCCCGACTTACTTCACCCGGAAACGCATCTTCGAAGCGTGGTGCGACTTCCAGGATTTCACTACCCAAGATCGCTGGTTCGGGATGCTCGGGCCCACGGCCATCCTGAACCACGCGCTCAAACACGAGCAGTTCTCGCTGACGAACATCCATGATGAAGGGACGCGACTGGGCTTTTGGGGCAAGTCGCCTGCGTACGACGAGGTCGTTCGGTCGGCGTCGGGAAAGCAGTTTCTGAACTTCGACGACGAGGGCTACGGCGACGGAATCCGCCGCTTCCTGGCCGAGCGTTTTCCTGCCCAGTCGGTCTATGAAAAGACCGATCTGCATGATGAGGCGTGGCAACATTCCGGAAGGGCGAACGTGCGACAGTCGCCGTGGTACCCGGCCGTGATCATGCCCAACCGTGACGGCTTCGGTGAATTCTTGAATCAGCAGGGATTGGACGGGGAAGGGGTGGAAGTGGGCGTCGCCCGCGGCGCATTCACGGCGACGATCCTGGGCAAATGGCACGGCAAACGCCTGCACGGGGTCGATCCCTGGTCGGAAATGACGGAAGACGGCAAGTACATGGACGTCGCCAACGTGCCGCAATCGCAGCACGAGCAGAACTACCAGGAAACCCTGCGGCGTCTGCACCCGTTCGGGGACCGTTGCGTGATCCATCGCCAGACTTCGCAACAAGCCGCCGCCGAGTTCCCCGACCGCAGCCTGGATTTCGTCTACCTGGATGCACGGCACTACCGCGAGGCGTTGCTGGAGGATTTGGAGCTGTGGGCGCCCAAGATCCGCCACGGCGGCATCCTCGCCGGGCACGACTACCTGGACGGAACGCTGCCGTCCGGGCGTTTTGAAGTCAAAAGCACGGTCGACGGCTGGGCGGCGGCACGGCGTTTGACGGTCTGTTGTTCCGGTGAAAACGTATGGCGGTCCTGGTTTGTTCAAATGCCATGACGTTGCATCAATGTCTCGCTGTTTTTTCGTGCCTGGCGCCAACTGGGCAGTCAATGCGGGCTTCCCTGGGGGCAGACTCGGGCTTCGAGACTGCCCGTGGCAAGGGACCGAACGAGTTGGTGCATAGTTGGCTCCTTTCGGGGCAGGCCGCAAGCCAAGGGCTCAGACGTACAGAATTCAATTTTCGCGGGGATAGACGTTTCCAGTCAGCTGGGCGATTGGCCGCGAAAATTGAATTCTGTACGTCTGAGCCCGGATGCGTGCATCCAATATGGCCCGTTCTCCAGAAACTGCAACCCGGTCCTGACGGTTCCAGCTTCCGGCAGCTTGCGTCCGGCGGTAGAATACACCTCCGTGCCGCGACCGTCCCGCCCAAAAACAACCAGCCGAGGAAACCCATGAACCGCTCACCGCATAAGAGGATTCCGGAATCCACCGTGACCGCGACGAGTTCGCGCCGCGAATTCCTCCAACGTGCCGTCGCCGTCAGTACGGTCTTTGCTGTTCCGCATATCCTGACCAAGCCGGTGTTTGGGGCTGCGGCGCCCAGCAATCGCGTCAACGTCGGTCAGATCGGCTGCGGCAATATCTCCAACTATCACATCGGGTTCCTGGGCGCGATGCCCGACGTGCGGATCGTCGCCGTCGCGGATGCCTACAAGAGCCGCCGCGAAGCCACCGCGGCCAGGTTGAACACGCAGTACGGCGAAAACGGCACCGTCAAGGCGTACGCCGACTTCCGGGAGATCCTGGCCCGTCCCGACGTGGACGCCGTCGTCGTTGCCACGCACGACAATTGGCACACGCCCATGTCCATTGCGGCGGCCAAAGCCGGCAAGGACGTTTACTGCCAGAAGCCGCTGGGCTTGGATTTCGGCCTCACCGGCATGTTGCGGAACGTGTTCCGCGACCAGAAGCGGATCTTCCAATTCGGGACGCAATACCGCTCGATGGCCCGGTATCGGCAGATGATCCAGCTGGTCCGCAACGGCTACATCGGCCAACTGCAGCGGATCGACTTGTGGTGCCGCGATGTGTCGTTCAACGTGGACCAGTATCACGTCAAACCCTACGGATCGGCCGAGGTGGTACCAGTGCCCGAGGACCTGGACTTCGACGCCTGGATGGGGCCGTCCCTGATGGTCCCCTACACCGTCGATCGCGCGACGTGCTGGGGTGGCTATCACTGCCCGGAGACTTCGTTGGGCTTCATTGCCGGCTGCGGCATTCACGAGTTGGGACTCGCCCAATGGGGCAACAAGTCCGATCATACCAGCCCGGCCCGATATGAGGGGACCGGTGAAGTGCCTACCGAGGGCGTGTTCCGCACGCTGGCACGCTGGGATGTGACGTGCGATTATGCCAACGGAGTGAAACTGCGATTCATGGACCACCGGACGGCCAAAGCCGCGACCGCGCAGTACCTTCCCAGCTGGCATGACGGCGACGGCGTCGTGTTCCACGGAACCGAGGGCTGGATCAGCGATGCCGAAGGATTCTGCGCCAGCGACAAATCACTGTGGAAAGTCGCCTTCAAGCCCAGCGATGAGCAGCTGCCGGTCTCGCCGGAACACAACCGGAACTTCATCGACTGTGTCAAGTCGCGTCAGGAGACGATCTGCCCGGTGGAGATGGCGATCCGTTGCGATGCGATCTGCCAGATCGCGAACATCGCCGCGCAGACGGGCCGCGTGATTCAATGGGATCCCGAGAAAGAGTTGATCGTCGGCGACGCCGAAGCAGCGCGGATGCTGACTCGGGCCTACCGCGGACAGTGGAAGGTGTGGTAGACCGAATCCGGCGTTTCCGGAGCTCGCACGTTATCGTTTCCTGTGGTCAGGCCATGAGGCAGAAAATCCAACTCGCTTTGGTCATCACCGAATTGGAGGTTGGCGGCGCGGAGCGGTGCCTGGCCCAGATCGCCTGCGGTTTGGATCGCGCACGGTTTGCACCGATCGTGTATTCGCTGGCCGCCCGGCCCCCCGAGTCGCGGGCGTCGCTGGTCCGGCAACTCGAGGATGCCGGCGTCCCTGTCCGGTTCGTCGGCGTCCGTGCGGCCCGGCAGTTCGGAACGGCCGTCAAGAGACTGCGGTCAATGCTGGCGGAACAGCAGCCGCAAGTCGTCCAGACGTTTCTGTTTCACGCCAATGTTGTCGGCACCTTGGCGGTGCGCGGTGCCCCAGCCTCGCGGCTGGTTCATGGCATGCGCGTGGCCGATCCGTCCTGGTTCCGGCAGGCTGTCGAGCGGCGCAGTACGGCCCGCGCGGACAAAGTGGTCTGCGTCAGCCGTTCCGTGTCCGAATTCTGTACAACGCGACTGCGAGTTCCCGCCGAAAAGCTGGCCGTGATTCCGAACGGCATCGACGTGGAAGCTTACGTCGGCCTGCAACCCGCGGAGCTTGGCCAGTTCGGCTTGCCGCCGGGGCGGCGAGCGATCGTGTTCGTCGGACGCTTGCATCCGCAGAAGGGATTGGACTGGTTCCTGTCGTTCTCGCCGCAAATGTTCGAACAACTGCCTGATTATGACCTGCTGATGGTCGGCGACGGCCGGGAACGGGGGCGGCTAGAGGCGATCGTCCGATCGAAGGGCCTTGGAGAACGGGTGCATTGGGCCGGTTGGAGCCCGCACGTGGCGCAGATTCTCCTCGCGTCGGACCTGCTCGTCCTTCCGTCTCGTTGGGAGGGAATGCCGAACGCGCTGTTGGAAGGGATGGCAGCCGGATTGCCCATCGTCAGCACCCGGGCACAAGGCGTCGAAGAGGTGCTGGGGCCGCTGGCGGACCGGCAATGTGCGGATTTTGGCGACGCCGAGGCGTTCCTCAGCCGGGTGCAGGGTCTGGCCGGGAACCGGCAGGCGGCCGCCGAGTTGGGACGCGAGAATCGCGAGCGAGTCGAACGTTTTTTCTCCCGCCAGGCGATGCTCCAAGCGTACGAACAAGTCTATGCGTCGCTCGTTCCGCGAGCGGCAGAAACAAAGTAACCCGAAGCGTAAGCGAGGCGAGCCGGCACCGATGCATTCCTCGCTGACGCTTCGGGTTACCATTGGTAAATCAGCGTGTGCCGCTCGTCTGACGCCTTGACCAATCCGCTCCCGGCAAAGACAATCGCCATTCCGATTTGCGTTCTCTACCATTCTGTTGTCCTTGGTGACTTAACATGACCAGCACCCTCGCCACCGCGCAGGTTCCCGATGCGGCCGGGCGTTTCGGCCGTTTTGGCGGGCGCTATGTGCCCGAAACCCTGACGCGTGCTTTGGATCAGTTGACGGCCGAATACGAAGCGGCGATTCGCGATCCGAGCTTCCAGGCCGAATTGGACCAATTGCTCCGCGACTTCGTCGGCCGTCCCTCGCCGCTGTATCACGCTCGGCGACTGAGCCAGCAATGCGGCGGCGCGCAGATCTGGTTCAAGCGCGAGGACGTCAACCATACCGGGGCCCACAAGATCAACAACACGCTGGGCCAGACGCTGCTGACGCTACGGATGGGCAAACCGCGGGTAATTGCCGAGACCGGCGCGGGCCAGCACGGCGTCGCCACGGCGACGGCGTGTGCACATTTCGGCTTGCAATGCGTCGTTTATATGGGCGAAGAGGACGTTCGCCGCCAGGCTCCCAACGTGTTCAGCATGAAGCTGCTGGGGGCGGAAGTCCACTCGGTCACCAGCGGCTCCAGAACGCTCCGCGACGCGATTAACGAGGCCATGCGGGATTGGATGTCGAGCGTGGAAACGACGCACTACATCTTGGGCTCGGTGATGGGGCCGCATCCGTTTCCCCGGATCGTGCGGGATTTCCAGTCGGTCATCGGCCGCGAGGCTCGGCAGCAGTGCCTGGACCGCTTCGCGCGGCTGCCCGACGTGATCATGGCCTGCGTCGGCGGCGGCAGCAATGCGGCCGGCATGTTTTATTCGTTCATCGAGGACGCGGAGGTCGAGTTGATCGGAGTCGAGGCGGGGGGCCGCGGCCAGCGAGCGGGCGATCACGCCTCGACGCTCAGTTACGGCCAGCCCGGCGTGCTGCACGGCAGCTTCAGCTACGTCCTGCAGGACGAGGATGGACAGACGGCGGACGTGCATTCGATTTCGGCCGGACTGGACTATCCGGGCGTCGGCCCGGAACACAGCTACTGGAAGGACACCGGCCGCGTCCGGTACCTGAACGCGCGCGACCACGAAGCCCTGCAGGCTTTTGACGCCCTGGCTCGTACCGAAGGCATCATGCCAGCCTTGGAGACCGCCCACGCGATCGCCAAAGCGATGGAAATCGCAGCGGCTCGGCCGGCCGATCAGATCGTGTTGGTGTGCCTGTCCGGCCGCGGCGACAAGGACGCTGCAGAAATCGCCCGTCTGCGCGGCGAGACGATCTTCGGATGACAACGGACCACTGACAACGGACCACTGACAAGTCAATTGGGAACCCCATGTCCGCCATCGACCAACTGTTTCAAAACCTCCGTTCGCAGGGCCGCAAGGCGCTGATGCCGTTTGTCACCGCCGGAGATCCCGACTTGGCGTTCACCGCCGATCTGCTGCGGGAACTGGCGGGCCGGGGCTGCCAGCTGTGCGAGTTGGGCATCCCCTACAGCGATCCGATCGCGGACGGTCCTGTCATCCAGGAATCGTACACTCGCGCCTTGGCCAAGCACGTCAAACTGGCGGGCATCTTTGAGACCATCGGCCAGTTGACGCCGCGAATCCACATGCCAATTGTCAGCATGGTCAGCTACGCGATCATCTATCGGCATGGACCGCAGGCATACGTTCGCGATGCCAAAGCGGCAGGGCTCGCCGGCGCAATCGTGCCCGACTTGCCGGTCGACGAGTCGGAGGAATTGTCCGAGATCTGCCGCCGCGAAGATTTCAGCCTGATCCTGCTGGTCACACCGACGACGCCGCGCGAACGCGCGGTGCGGATCGCCCGCCGCTCGACCGGCTTTCTGTACTACGTTTCCGTCGCGGGGATCACCGGGGAACGCCGCGAATTGCCGCCCGAGTTGCTCGACAACGTCGCTTGGCTCAAGGCGCAAACCGATCTGCCTATCTGCATCGGCTTCGGAATCAGCCGTCCGGAACACGTGCGCGCGATCGCGCCGGTAGCCGACGGCGTGATTGTGGGCTCGGCCTTTGTACGGCGGCTGGCCGAAGCGGAGCGTCGCCCGCGGCAGGACGTGCTCCGCGAGGTTGGAGATTTCGCCGATCAACTGCTGGCGGCGCTGACCGAGTAGGTCGATCCATGCCCCACGTCCTCGTGCTGTGCGAATACGGTTCAATGAACGGCGGCGAGCGTTCGTTGCTGGCCGTGCTGGACGGCTTGAGGACGACCGATTACCGGATGCATGCTGCAGCGCCGGCGGTCGGGCCGTTGACCGCGGCGTTTGCGGAACGCGGGGTACCCGTTGCCAAGCTCGATCTGCACGACACCCAGGGGCGGCGATTCGAATTAAGTGTGTGCCGGGAGAGAATCCGCGCCGTGGTCGAGGCGGTCAAACCCGACTTGATTCATGCCAACAGCCTGTCGATGAGCCGGCTGACGGGCCCGGTGGCTGAGCAACTTGGGCTGCCGAGTCTCGGCCACTTGCGGGACATCATCAACATCCCGGCGGCGGTCATCGCGGATCTGAATCGCCTCACACGGCTGGTGGCGGTTTCGCATGCGACGCGCGACTGGTATGTGGCCGCGGGACTTGATCCGCGGCGGACGCATGTGTTGTACAACGGAGTGGACTTGACCCGTTTTCGGCTGCGTCCGCCGAGTGGTTACCTGCACCAGGAACTCGGATTACCGCCGGAAGCATCCCTGGTTGCATCCATCGGCCAGATCGGCATGCGGAAGGGATTGTTGACGCTGATGGCGGCGGCCCGCGACGTGATGCGCGCCGCGGGAAACGTGCATTTCGTCATCGTCGGCCAGCGTTATTCGCAGAAACAGGAAGCGTTGGAATACGAGCACCAGGTATACGCCGCCGCCGACAATCGGCCCCTGCAAGGCCACGTCCATTTCCTGGGAGTCCGTAGCGATGTCGACCGGTTGCTGAACGAATTCACCCTGCTGGCACATTCCGCGCGGCAGGAACCGCTGGGCCGCGTGTTGCTGGAGGCTGCGGCAGCAGGTGTGCCCGTTGTGGCAACCGACGTCGGCGGCACACGGGAGATTTTTCCGCCGGAGACAGGTTCGGCCTGCCTGGTCCCGCCCGACGACGCCGCGGCGCTGGCGGCAGCGATCGGGCGGCTGTTGAAAGACGCCGACTGGCGCGCGGCGCTCGGGCGTTCGGCGCGATTGCACGCGGAGCAGGCTTTTGATGCCGATCGAGCAGCCGAGGCGTTGGGACGGCACTACCGCGAACTGTAGAGTGATTTCTTACCTTGGAGGCCCGCGTTTCGATGAGCAACTATTACAGATTCCTGCGCTATGTGTTCGGCGCGGTCGCGGTCAGCGGCTGCCTGGTCGGAAGCCTGAACGCTGGGGATGCCGACCTCGACGACGCCATCCGCAAGCATCGTATGGGAACGCTGGTGGTGCAGGCGGCGCCCGGCGTGGAGGTTCGCGTCGAGCAATTGCGGCACGAGTTCTGGTTCGGGGCGGCGCTGGCCAGCGCATCTTGATGTGGGGCTTCTGGGAAGGCAACTGGATTCCCGTCTCGTCTCTGTACCGGCGTGACTGGTCCCCGACGCCGGCAGCCCAAGCCTATCGAGATTTGGTGTTCAAGCAATGGTGGACCACGTGGTCTGGCCACGCCGACGCCCAAGGCAAGTGTAGCCTCCGGGCGTTCTATGGCACGTACCGAGTGACAACCGGCGGCAAAGAAACGACGGTCAGTCTGAAGCGAACTGGCTAACCCAAGTTGAACTTCTTGCGGACGCCCTCGCGGTCAAAGTTCTTCGGCGGCTCGTAGTCCTGGTTCTTCTCCAGGTCTTCCAGCGTCGGGGGCTTGTCGCACACGCCTTTTTCCGGAACCTCGCCTTTCGCCACCCAGACGATCCCGTTCAGGACGAGCTTGCGAAAACTGGGATTGCCCCAATTCCAGTGCCAGTGGCCGCCGGTGAATCCGAATCCGCGCTGGCCGTTGGCGCGTCCGGAAACCCAAGCCACGTGCTGAGGCTCTTTGCGATCCAGCACGGCGGCCCGCACGTGCGGGTTGTTGCTGTGCGCGCCGTCCGGACGGGACAGTGTCTCCGGTCCCGGCAGCGTCGTCAGCAAGGGTGTGACGCCTTCCATGTTGGGGCGAAATCGCATGTGATAGTACCACTCGTCATCCGCCTCAAAGGGTTCCACGCCGCGCGTGACGGGATGTTCGGGCAGCTTGGCAAACTTGGCGGTCCAGTGCGGGTTGACCGACCAGTTGGTCTCGAAGTAGCCGCCGATCCATTTCAGAAAGTGGTCACCCGCCTCGCCTTGCGGCACCTCCACGCCATAGTGCAGGCAGGCGATCCCGACGCCTTTCTCGGCCAACGCATCGATCTCACTCAGGTGCTGCATCGCCGGATGACCGCCGCCGCCATCGGCAAAGAAGACGACCGCAGCGCAGCCGTCGAACACCGAGGTGTCTTTGGGATAGCCGTCCCGCACCACCACGCACTCGAAGCCAGGAACGCTGGCCTCCAATGCCTTGGCCAACAGCATGCAGCCGGCGTAGTGTTCGTGACTGGCGTACCCATGACTGGGGCGGCCGGCCACGAAAACGATTTTCTTCTTGCCGTCCACGGCCCACGCTGGTTGCGGTGCTGAAACAGCCGCAGCGACCAGGGTCGCCAGCAGCACGCACAAAGGCAGTTTCTGCAACATCGAATTCCCTCCTCAATGTCTTGTGAAAACGTCTCGGTATAAACTGCACAGAGAATACCCGTGCGGGAGCGGATCGTCAAACTGGGGTGATGTCGGAAATCGCTGTCAAAAAAGGAGTTGCGGAGCAAGTGGTGCGTCGTCTCAGCCAATTCACGGGGCAACGGGCCACGAACCTGCAAGACGCCTCGCGTTGCGGCAACTAAGAATTGGGAGTAACGAAGCGTGAGCAACAGGCCGGACGGCTCCGCCGTGATCCAAAATCTCGACTTGCCGATGGCGCTGCGCCAACACGACCGCTGGCTGCGGACCGTAGTGTATTCGCGCGTCGGCGGATCGGAGGGCGTCGATGACGTCATGCAGGAAGTTGCGTTGGCAGCTGTTCGTCACGCTGCAGCGCTGCCGGATGCCGAGAGGATCGCGCCATGGTTGTACCGTGTGGCGGTTCGCCAGTCGCTGCTGTACCGGCGCAAGGCGGGCCGGCGACGGAAACTGACCAGCGGTTACGCGGCGCAATGTCCTCCCGCCGAACACGATGAATCCTCGCCGGAACCGCTAGACTGGCTGCTGGCCCGGGAACGGTCTCGGCTGGTCCGAACGGCGCTGGAACAGCTGGCACGCCGCGACCGGGAGATTTTGTTATTAAAGTACGCAGAGAACTGGAGTTATCAGCAGATCGCCGAACACTTGGGGATCACGCCAAGCGCCGTGGAAGCGCGTTTGCATCGCGCTCGAGCGCGATTGCGGACGGAGTTGGCGGCGACGGAAGGCAACGAGGACAAGCGATGACTCAGAGCAAGACCTTGCCGATGGACGCCCGATTGCTGGACCGCCTTGTCGATGGCGAGTTGAGTGCGGAGGAGTACGCTGCCGTGCTGCGGTCGCTGGACGACGCGCCTGACGGTTGGCGGCGGTGCGCTCTGGCGTTTCTCGAGGCCCAGGCGTGGCAGCGGGAAATGGGGTCGATGGGCCGCGAGGCCAAATCGCCGACCGCGTCGGTGGTGGCGATCCGGCCGGCGGCCGCGGTGAAACGCTGGCCCGTGCTGCTGGCCGTTGCCGCCAGCTTCTTGCTGGCTTTCGGTTTGGGGGTTGCGACACGTCCCTTGTCGCCAACGACGTCGCCAACGTCGGCTGGCGGGCAGTTGGCCCAGGACAGCACGCGTCCCAGCCTGCCGAGCGACCGAGTGGACATGGCGCCATCGCCCGGAGAATTCGCCGCATCGTCATCGGCCGTGCCCAGCGGCGACGTGACGTTCGTGATGGATCGCGGGGATGGTTCGGGCGGCCGGGAAGTTTCTGTACCGGTGTTCGATTGGTCTCCGGAAAGCGAACGAAGGCTGTCGGGACAGCCGACGGCTCCTTCGTCCGAATGGCAGCGTGTACTCCAGCGAATCGGGCACGACGTGCAGACGCACAAGCACTTCATTCCCGTGGAAACCGGCGACGGCCGGCATGTCTTGTTCCCCGTGGATCAAATGGAGATTACGCCTGCTGGCCGGCGGACGTACCAGTAGCAAATGCTCGGCGCAGGTTTCTCGACCTCGCCGAAAGGGCGGACCGCAGGTCTCCTGGACTCTTGAGACCTTGCGGTCAGCCCAGGGTGCGGGGTCGGGAGACCTGCGCACAACAGAACAAACAATCAAACAGAAGGAGGATGGATCGTGATGAATCAGAGCCAGATTCGGTGTTGGGTCCGTGGATTCGCGGTTCCCTTGCTGGCCGTCGTCTTGGCGGCACCAGCCCGGGGACAAGACGCGGAGAAGAAGGCGCCGGCCGTGGCGACACCGCCCGCCGAAAAAGTGGAGGAAGCGAATGCTCCTGCGAGCAGCTATTGGCTGGGGATCCTGGCAGCACCGGCTGATGCGCTCCTGAAAACGCATCTGCGTATCGGAGCCGGCGTGGTGGTCGAGCAGGTCGTCCCCGACTCGCCGGCAGCCAAGGCGGGAGTTCAGGTGAACGACATCCTGCTCAAGTTTGGCGACGCCGAACTGGCGGACGTGGAATGCCTGCAGAAGGCCGTCAACGAGAACAAGGACCGCGAGGCCAAAGTGACGCTGTTGCGAGCTGGGAAGCAATCAACGGTGAACGTGAAACCCCAGGTGAGGCCGGCGGACGTGGGGCTCGCGGCCCCCGTACGGCCAGGCGACTGGGGACAGATCACCGAGATGCTCAAAAAGCTGGAACGAGGCGAGTTCGGGGAAGATCCGCTGCGGATGTTCTTTGTGCAGCCGGGAGTCGTCGTGCCGAAGGAACTGAAGCAGCGACGAATTGAACTATTCACGTCGCCGCCGGGCGCGTTGCAGCTGCCGAAAGGCACCCGCATCACCGTCACGCGGCAAAACGATGCCCCAGCGAAGATCACCGTGGAGAAGGACGGTCAGAAGTGGGACGTGAGCGAAGACGAATTGGACAAATTGCCTGACGATGTCCGGCCGGCGGTCAAAGGGATGTTGGGCGGTGGCCGCGTGTACGTCTTTGGCCAAAGCCCGGTGGTCGTTCCGGGCGATCGGCCCGGCAGGTCCGGCGGAAGCAAGACGCCGAAGGCGGAACCTGAAAACAAGCCCGAAGACAAACCGGACGTCGGCGGACAGAACCTGGACAAGGTGCGCGAGAAGTTGGAAGAGATGAATCGCCAACTGCGCGAGAACGAAAAGCGGATGCAAAAGCAGATGGACGAGTTGCGGCAACAACTGGAGAAGATGGGTCTGCAAAAGATCTGAGCCAAGCGCGTCCGGCCACGACCGAGAACAATCTGTTCTCAGTCGGACGGAGTGCCGGCAGCAGCCGGCACTCCGTTTTTTCTGCGCCGCATGCATGGCGGTTTGAGAACTGGGTATGTTATACTGCGGGCATTGGCTCGTTTAACCGCGTGGGCAACGCCCCGCGCGTGGGAAACTAGCCGGGAGACGTATCTCGCGCGGGGCGTTGCCCACGCGGTTAAACGAATGTGCCATCCTCAACCGGGCGCGGTATAAGGATCCGGAGGCCTACCAATGATTGATCCCAAACGCCATGCCGACAACCGTGGCGGCATCGAGTCCATGTTGCGCCACATCCCCGGATTTCGGGGATATCTGGAGAAGGACTACCGGCAAGAAAGCGACCATCTGGTGCGCCGCTGGATGGCGGACCGGCTGCAGCAGAGCAAGCGGGCCTTGGACGCTTCGATGACGGCCCTGGTCGACGCCGGCCGCATCGATCAGCTGACTGATTGGGAACGCGTCAAGAACCGCTTGGACGCCCTGATCAACCGCTTCCGCAGTGCCGTGCGGGGATACAGCGGGTTCTTTGACTTTGTCCAGGTGAACGTCGATCTGCTGGATCGCGTTTACGAGCACGATTTGGCGCTGGTCCAAAGTGTCGCAAAACTGGCGGGAGCCATCGAACAAACATCGGGCAGCGCGGACATCTCGGACACAATCACTGCCGACTGGCTGCGGCAGATCGACGAAATCGACCGGCGGTTTTCGCAACGCGGCGAGATGCTGAGCGGGCTCAGTCCCACGTGACGACGTCAGGCAGCCAGCAGGAGATAATCTACCCAGCGGACTTTGGAGAGCAACGGATAGCACGGATGGCAAAGCCGGGGCACGGATAACGAAAGAAGGGCTTTCATCCGTGCCCCGGCTTTGCCATCCGTGCTAGGTTCGCGTGGGTAGTACGTGTTCGGCGGCGTGCCTGAGTACCCGGTCACAAGTTTCCGTCCAGGACGGGTTACCAAACCTCCCGGGACGGAGGACGGGCCCGCCCTGGTTGGCTGTCAACAAGTTTTCCCCGCCGCTTGCCGGCTGCCAAGATCGCAGAACGCCCGCTCTTTTCCGTGTCCGCTGGCTTCCTACGGATTTGCCCTGTTGCTAGCAGCCCGACATGGTAAGTTAGGCTCCGGCAGGGACGCGCGTGGGGCGATGTCCCGAGGTATCCGTCGTCTCGCCAGGTGAAAAGGAATCCGCAGTATGGAAAAGACGAAAACGTTTGTCAAAGACCGCCAGCATACAACCGCCGAGACGGCAGGGACCGTGACGTCGGACGACTCGTCGCAGCCGTTTGTCGGCCGCTGGAACCACTTGGTCAGCACGACGAATTGGGAGAAAGGCCGCATTATTGCCGAATGGCGGCAGGCTTTGATCGATACGGACCGCCCGGCGCGCGAATACTCGGACGAAGCCTGGGCGCGGCTGGTCGGCTTCGTCACGGGCCAGCACGCCGGGCGGTTGCGCCGCGTGTACGAACGGTTCGGGAAGACGTGCCAGGAATATCGCGGCTTGTACTGGAGCCATTTCCACGCCGCCCTGGATTGGGACGACGCGGAAATGTGGCTGGAGGGTGCGGTGCAGTCCAAATGGACCGTGTCGCAGATGCGCCGTCAGCGGTGGGAAGCGACGGGCGCCGTCGAGTCCGAACGGCCGTTGGATGAAGAGATCGTCGTCTCCGAGATCGATGAAGACGTCGATCCGGCGCTGGCGCGCGACGCGGCTGCCAAGCTCACATCCAAGGAATGGGCCGGCGATCAAGGGCCGCCGGTTCCCGAAGGTCCCGATTTTGGCGACGACGGCGAAGCCGCAGCCCACGCCCGTTCCGACACCGCTGCCGCCGACCAAGCCGAGGAAGCGGTTCCGCTGGTGCGCCCGTTCGCCAACCTGGCCGAACTGCCCGATGACTTGGCCGATGCCTTCGAGGCGTTCAAACTGGCCATCCTGCGGCATAAAGCCGAAGGCTGGCGGCAAGTCTCGCTCGACGACGTGACGGGCGCGCTGGAATCGCTGAAGGAGCTGGCCTGGGCGCCGTCGGTGGAATAGCCCGTCGTTCCACGGTGTATTACTTCTCCTGCTCGATCGTCCGCAAAGCAGCGGCGGCGGTCCAACTGACCAACCACTTCCGGTCTTGCAGCAGTTCCTTCAAGACCGGAACAGCTGGCTTCGACGACTCGCCCATGCGTCCCAAGGCCGCTGCCGCATTGCAGCGAACCTCCCACTGGTCGTCCCGCAACGTTTCGGTCAGCAGCGGAACGGCTGTAACCGCCTTCGCCCCCATGAGGCCCAGAGCTTCGGCAGCGGCCGCGCGAACGCAGCCTTCCTGATGCTGCAGCAGCTTGGTCAGCATGGGGAGCGTGTCGGGACCTAGGTTTCCCAGTGCCCCGGCGACGTACCTACGGACCATGTGTTCTTTGTCCCCCAGCAACTCCGCGAGAGCGGGGATGGTGTCTTTGGCTGCCCGGCCCACATTTCCCAAAGCCACGGCGGCGGCCGCGCGCACGTACGGGTCCTCGTCTCGCAGTCGCTCCCTGAGAGCTGGAACCGCGGGTTCTGCCGCGGGACCGAACATTCCCAACGTCTTGGCGGCAGCGCTCCGCAGCATCGCGTCCTTACCGCGAAGTAATTCTACCAGTCCCGGGATGCTGTCCGGTCCGATTCCACTTAATGCCTCCCCGGCTGACTCTTGCGCAGAGAAGTCCCCTTCGCGGAGGATCGTCATGATCGCGGGGATCGTGCCTTTCGCCTCGGCGCCCATCTTCCCCAGAGCCCGCGCAGCAAAGGCGCGAACATAATAAGGGTCGTCTTGCAGGAGTTCCGCAAGAGCCGGGATGGCGTCTTTCGCCTCCGGTCCAATCTGTCCCAAAGCCCAAGTGGCTGAGCCTCGAACGTCCTGATCCTGGAGCAGTTCCGCAAGACGCGGGACAGCGGACTTGGCCCTCGGCCCCAGGTTCCCCAAAGCTCCGGCGGCACGCCCCCGAACGCCCGCGTCTTGGTCGCGTAGCAGTTCAGTAAGCGCGGGGACGGCGGTTGCCGCGTCGGCACCCAGTCGTCCCAGAACCTCGGCACCGTAACTTCTAATCCTCGGGTCTTTGTCGTCGAGCCGATCCAACGCCGCGGCAATTTTCTGCCGAACGTCCACCTCTTTGCTGAGGAACAGCTTTTCCAGGGTCGGATCAGGGCTGCCGGCGCCTCCCATCCCGCCCATACCCATCTGTCCCCGACACCACGGATCAGGGACAAGGACGAACCCAACAGTCAACAACAAGGCAAGCGCCGACCAATGTTTGATGCGTCCCGCCCAGTGATAGTGAGTCTCCATGACATCACCAGCTTGATCGGAGGCGTTCGTTGGATCGCTCCTAGTCGCCGCCGGTTCTCGTTTTACTAACATTTTTCGAATTCAATCGCGTCTCAGCCAAAGATGTCGAACCGTAATGGCGGGAGCGATTTCATGCGTCTCGATGTACCGGAACGTGCGGCCGTGCTCGCTGATGTGCGAAGCCTCACAAAATGGCGTCGCGATTGAGTGAGAGCAGGCGATGGGGAGTTCACGCGTTGGGATGGTGCGCCGACGACGCAGCAACGCCTCATGCAATCTCGGTGAAATGGTGTAGCCAGCCCGAACGTAGCCTATCATCAGGGCACTGGTCATTGCCCAGGCGTATTCGCCGCGCACAAAACGAGTGAGTCCCTTGTCACAGTAATGGACGCCCACGGCGTGGTCGGCATCCACGGGCTTGCACTCAATGAACAACCAGTCTTGGGAATTCCTGACGTTCTTTGGTCGGTCGATTAGGCCGATGAGCAAGTCGGGCATCTTGTCGAGGTGGGCTCCGTCATAGTTGCGCACCTTGGACTCCCGCGTAACAGTCGTGAACAACTCACGGTCGAAACCGGCGACGATTCCTTTGCCAAACACCTCGTCGAACAATACTTGATACAACTCCTGCGTGACAACGTCCTCGTCGGCGTGAAGCAAATCAAATCCGGTACGCGGGCATGTCCGCAGCCGACTCCACGCCACTCGCAACGCTTCTTCCACGACGAGGAACAATGCCAGCGAGATCGGCGGATGCGGCACAGCGATCCTGGGTGCCGCTTCTTCGTAAAAGCCGAGAGCCATGGTCAATCCTCGAAGACACCCATGTATTGACGCACAATCTCGGCCCCCAACAGCCGCGCGCGGCTCGGCGTCCAATAGCGATATTGATTCAGAATCCCGACGAGCAGACCGCCATCGACCTGTTGGATAACGCGCGTCGCGCCGGTGTCGTCGGCAAGCTGCAGAATTGTGTCGCGGAAGAGCTTATCTGGTTCCGCGGGCATTCTGTCGCGCACCCCAATGAGCAGGATTCCGTAAGGAGCTTTCTTCCGCAGAAAGGCGTCGTCCGGCTTCCAAACCGAGACCTGCACTTCCTTGCCGAGCACCTTGAAGAATGGACGAACCACCCTCTCCAGACGACCGCGGAACTTCGAACATTCCTGGGAGGTCGGCGAAGTGCTGCCGCGTTTTCCCAGTTCGTCGTGTGGATCGCGAACCTCCAGGGTGTCACGGATCACCTCCGAGTCGAGGTGGTCCAATCCGTATAGAGCGTCGAAAAAAGCATCCAGCTCCGTGAAAACACTGGCATCGCCGTCCACCAATCGTTGCGAAAAAGCCCGCACCGTCGCACATTGTTCTTCGGAGAGCCGCTCGAGCGGGATGAGGGGGAAATCGTCCAGGTCGGCCTTGTAGACATTGGGGCGTTCGACCCCCAGCTTGGCACTCGTGAGAAGTGCGTAGTGCAGCCAAAGTTGGCTGTGAACGAAGAGCTGAAGATACCGAACGAGCAGCTCTGCTTCGCCGTGTCCGGCTGCCGAATAGCCGTAGAAGCTCTGATTGTAGGCCACATCTTCCAGGCATAGCAGCGCCCGGCCGTCTGAGCGCTGTGGGCTTGGCGACTTTTCCACCAGGGCGAGCGGGCCCCGATAGACACGCAACTTGTCGCCGCCGCGCATTCGAAACCGCGTCCGGAACAGCGTGTTCCTCGCAAACTGCTTCAATCGCCCTACGTCCACCACAAATCGAAAGAGGTCGGTTGTGTCCAAATCTGGGAGTTCTTGGAGCGGTTTGGCATCCTGCTGTTGTTTCTGGCCCGGTTTGATTTGGTATCCGTTGCTGCTGGCCAAGCCCAAGTCGCCTTCCCAGTATTGTTGCAGCCGACGCCCACCGGCCGCCTTGATCTTCCGAACAACTTCCACATCCAACGGCGTACCGACCGCCAGCGCTTTCCAAAGCCACGGTTCCTCGAAAGACGTTTCGATTTCGACCGATGGGACGGATCTTGAATCCACTCGCAACTCGCCCTTGCCGTTCAGCGCGGTATCGGCCTGGGGTGAGATGAACTGAAGCACCTGGCCGGCCTTCGGACGCCGATTGCGAGCAAAGAGAAGCATGAACGGCTGGTCCATCTCCGGCCAAACTTGCGTCTTCCGCAAGTTCGAGCAGTTGATTATTCCCGTCACTTCGATTAGCCGGAACAGCGTTTCCCTCGCACGACGCGAAATCTCACCTTGCTTGAACAGGGTGCGTGCCGGCAGAACCAGTGCGATCCGACCATCGGGTTTGCACCACTCGGCGGACCTCCAGATGAACGGCAGATCGGGAACACTGTCGGGGTTCTCGTAGTCCTTCGCCAGTGCGGGATCCTTGCCGTGGACAATTTCGCGACTGATATCATTCATCTCCGCCGCGAGCTTCTGTTCTTTCTTCGACAGACTCGTCCAAGGCGGGTTACTGACCACAAGGTGGAATTGGCCGTCAAAGCGGCGCTCGACGTGGGGACCAAGGCTGCCAATGGCTGGACGGTCGTCCGGATCCACACCGTCGCGGCGATGATTGAAGAGCACGTGGTCCCTTAACGCTTTGAACGCGAGTTTCTCGGGCGGTACCGGTTGGGGGTCAAGTTCAATCGCCGTCAGGTAAAGGCTCAACGCGGCCAGTCTCAAAGCGGATTCGCTGATATCGAAGCCCACGAGTTGTTTTTCCAGGATAGCGCGGATGGCCTTGGTGTCCGGACGTTTGTTCGCCTCCTTCCAATGTTCTCGATAAAGGCGTCGAAACGCCAAGACCAGAAACACCCCCGCGCCGCACGCCGGATCGAGGACGCGACAGTTGTGCGCGTGGGGCAAACCGTCGAATGCCTCCTCGACAACCGTGGCAGCAATGTTTCGCGGCGTGTAGTGGACACTCGTTTCCTTGGCTGTGCGGTGCTCCCACTTCCAGCAAAACGCCTCGTAGACTTGGCTCAACAAACCCACGGGGATGTGGGCGAAGTCAAAGTCCCCCCAATCGAACTTCAACTGATAGTCGGCAGCTCCGGCTGGCTCCCGCCCTCGCACGATGGCCTTGAGAGTGCCAAAGACGCTCGATGATCGGATTGCGATCCCTTCGAAAAACGCTTGACACCCGCCATCCGTCAACGGAAGGAAGTCCCCGTTGAAAGTACGATCGAGCCACTGGCATGTGTGGAATGCATTCTCCGCGTTATCAAAGCAGCCGCGAAGTTCTTCGGCCTGTGGAGCAATGTCTTTGGCATTGCGTTCCTGGATGATCGATCGGTCGTAGAGAAATCGGAAGAACAGGGCGCGGCCAACCAATGACAGGACATCCGCTCGACCGATGCGATGAGCGATGCGATCGGCTCCCGTTTGAAGAAGCTCAAACATCTTCTTGTAAACAAAATCGGGGGGGGTCAGATCTCCCCTTGCCATCGTATTTTCCGTGTGCCAACCGAGAAAAGAACGTCAAAGCTTCGTTAGTCCCTGCCCGGTACGGTTCCCAATCCGGACTACGCTCGCCAAGACTGACCGGCACGACGTCCAAAGTGCCAGAACGAACGACGGCCAGATATGCGCGGTCTCCGCGACAGGCCAAGCTGCGGCGGAGATGATCGAGCTGCGAGCGCTGTTCATCAGCCGCCTGCGCCAGCCGGCTATGATTGACGAAGAACAATAAAGGACGTCCCTGGCTCTCCGCGACGCCGTCTGGCATCAGCGACGGAGCCGACTCCCGATGACGCGGCTCCACCAAATCCAAGTAGTCGAGCAACTCCGGAGACGTAGTTCCGGAAAACAGCCGCAGGGACTGCGCCGTGCCGCAGATGCCGTAGTTCTGTAGTTCCGCTCGAAGATTCACGATGCCGCTTCTCATTGCGTGGTTGTTCAGATTTGCCCATTGATGATACCGGAGGCCCGACGTGTAATCTATTCGGTTTCGTGTGGCGGGGGACATTTTGTTTGCCAGATTAGATAAAATAAGGGATCTGGACAAGCATGTTCTTGGCGGTCGCTGCCCGTTCAGTATCATCGCGAAATCGCGGTCGGTGGCACCAAGATCGAGAAGGGCTTAGCCGCATGTTCATCTTGCCCAAGCCGTATTCGTTCCAATCGACCTTCACATACCGCAGCCAGTAATCGGGCAGAATGACATCAAGTTGCTGGCATGCCACGCTTGGCTCGCGGGCTCGGCCGCAAGCCGGCGGGAAAACGCACGGGAGAACGACATGAGTTCCCAATCCGTCGAATCGTTGTTGCCGTGGCACGAGGCTTTCTTGCGCCGCGAGCCCGTGGACCGGCCATTGCTGGGCGTCTGGGTCGGTGGCTATTACCCAGCCGACCAGTTTCCGCGCGGGCACGGCGGCTGGCGCGTCGGACAGTCGCTGACGCCGGAGGACGTCCGCTTCGAGGCGTTTCGTGACGACTACGAGCAGTTGTACCGCGTACACCGGGAGGCGGATGACGACTTCTTTTACGTCGGCTCCGCGTACTGGGGTATTCCCTGGCTGGCGGCCGTTCTCGGTTGCGACATTCGCGTCGGAGAAACCAGTTGTTGGGCGGAACCCTGGTTCGTAGGACCAAGCGACCTGTCGCGGCTGAACTCTGACTTGCAAGACAACGCGTGGTTCCCGTGCCTCGTGGAGTTCACCCAGGATCTGTTGCAGTTCGCGGACGGTCGTTTTCCGGTGTGTCCGCCACTGCTGCGTGGTGCCGGCGACGCCGCAGCCGCGATGTGCGGCTTGCAGAATCTGGTGCTGGCCCTGATCGAGCATGAAGTGTGGGCTGGCGAGTTGCTCAGTCATTGCGCGAAGGTTCGGCTGGAGGTGCTGCAACAGCTGCAAGGCTTGATTCCGGCATGGCACGGCACGCACGCGGCGGGCGGTTATCCGAGCAAGCTGTGGACGTCGCGGACGGTGAGTTACTACCAGGACGACGTGGCATCGCTGCTGAATCCGCGATTGTTTGGCGAGTTCCTGTTGCCGCTGGCACGCGATACGAAGTCAGTGGCCGACATTCATTTTATCCACCTGCATTCCAGTTGCCTGTACATGCTGGATACCCTGTTGGCGGACGACACGTTCTCGGTGATCGAAGTCAACCTGGATCTTGCCGGTTCCGGCCCGCCGTTGCCGGAGTACCTGCCGGTGCTTAAACGCGTTCAGCAGGCGGGCCGGCCACTGCTGCTCTGGGGTGAAATCGGTTCGCAGGATTGGGAGCGGCTGGAAAACGATCTGCAACCCACGGGTTTGAGCATCCAGCCTATCGTGAAATCGCCGGACGAGGTCCGTCGCTATCGATGGCGTGCAGGGCAATGCCTCGGCGTGAAGCATTGAAGCAGGCCGTAGCCCGAAACGCCAGCGAGAGGGCGATGCCCTGACTCGCTGGCGCTTCGAGTTGCGTTCGCAGGACATCCCCCCCGGAAACGTCGCTACCGATTTGACTCCACCGCCCACAGATACTGCTTCGAGGCGATGAACAGGACGCCGTTGGCCGCGACCGGCGTGGCCCAGATCGACGTGCCCAGGTTGATTTCGCTCAGCACTCGCTTTTCCTTGCCGGCCGCCAGGACCCACAACTGCTTCTGGGTCGGCAGATACACCTTGCCGTCGGCGACCAGCGTCGAGCCCCAGGTGACGGCTTTCCCTTCGTGAATCCAGTGTACCCGGCCGGTGTCCGCGTCCAGGCAGTGCAACCGCCCGGATACGTCGGCGATGTACAGCAGTCCGCCGGCGATCGACACGGTGGACAGCGAGCGGTCGAGCCCTTGGTACGTCCAGACCTTGCCCGTGGTGGTGACGTCGCCGGTCTTGGTCGCGTCGATACACCACAGCATGCCCCGGCCGCGGCCATGATCAGGGTCGCGGCCAATCGCGATGTAGACGCGGTTGTCGTTGAAGACGGGAGTGGCGATGATCTCGCTCATGCCCGCGAAGGTGCCGTCTTCGTCGTTGATGTGGTCCGAGCGACGGCGATCGCCGCGGCTGTAGTGGGTAATCAAGTCCAGGTCGCCGAAGACTTTGTACTCGGGCGGATTGCAGTCGCAAGACCAAACCGTTTTCAGCTTGACCGGCTTGCCCGGCACGGTCGCCAGGGCCTCGAACGCGTAGCACACGCCGTCACCGCCTCCAAAAAAGACCAGCGTCCGCTCGCCGACCCGTCCCAGCGACGGCGAGGACCACTGGCCGTGCAACAGCCGCGGCCCGATCCCGGCATCGTCCTCGGCCACCAACCGGCCGGTGTGCTTTTCCAGCACGATCAGGCTCGGGGCATCCGGTGCCGGCGGCTTGCGGAACTCGTCCTTCTTGCGCGCGTCCGCGTCTCGATCGACGCCGTTGGACGTACACACGTAGACCAAGTCGCCATGGATCAGCACCGAGCAATTGCAGGCGTCCGACGGACGCACGCCCAAGTCCCACATGTCGACCATCCACACCACCTTCGCCTTGCCCGGCTCCGCTGCGCCGTTATCCGCCGGCTGCCCCTTGACGTCCAGGCAGAGGACTTCGAGGCGATGTGTGACAAAGTAGACCCGATCCCCGTCAACGGTCGGCGATGAACAGACTCCCAGCGTCCGCGGAAAGTGACTGAACCAGAACTTGCGGCCGTCGATTTCGGTGGGAACGTCGCGCGGCGGCGCGCTCCATTGCCAAAGGAGCTTGCCCGTTGGCTCGTCCAAGCAGAGGAAGACCCCCTGGCCGTCGTCGCCCGCGCCGAGAAAAACCCGGCCGTCGACGACGGCGGGTGTGGAGCAGTTCATCGAGCCGAGTCGAGTGACCCATTTGACGTTCTTGGCGGTGGCTAAATCGATGCCTCGGCCTTTCGATTCCCTCCGGCCAGGTTCAAACGAACTCGGCAGCCCCCGCTCGTCCGACACCATGTTGCGGCCGTCGGTGCCGCCCCACTGCGGCCAGTCCTTGGCGAAAGCGTCCCCGCAAAACGCCACGACCGACATCAGACCAAGGCCAAGTCCCCAAAATTGCGATCGCAGCATGGCTATTATTGACCCCCTCGCCCTCAGGGAGAGGGCAGGGTGAGGGCAGGAAAACCGGAAAGTTATTTCGGCCACCGTTGCCTCAGCAATCCAATCACTCTCCGCACGGGGCGCGCATTATCCTCGAAATCAGCTGCGATGCAAACCCCAGCGATCGCGAAGTCGGCGCAGCTGGACGGGACTCGCTTTAGGCTTCCGGATATGCGATGATGATGCACCCATCCACCCAGGAGACAGGACATGCTTTGCCACAACGTCTATTTCAGCTTGAACGACAACTCGGACGCCGCGAGACAGAAGCTGGTCGCCGCGTGCCACAAGTACCTGACCGGACACCCCGGCGTCGTGTTCTACGCCGCGGGAACGCTGGCCCCAGCGTACAGCCGTCCGGTCAACGATCGCGATTTTGACGTGGCCCTGCACGTCGTCTTCGAGAGCGAGGCCGCTCACGACGAATACCAGAACGCCGCGCGGCACCAGCAGTTCATCGCGGAAAGCCGGGACAATTGGAAGCAGGTCCGCGTGTTCGATTCGACGGTCGGGGTGCCGGCGACTGGATCTTAACCGGTTGGGCTTCCAGCCGGCCCCGCAGAGTTCACGGTCGCTTTCACCCAATTGCCGATGGTCTTCTTCACCCGCTCCCAACTAATATCGGTGACCATCGTCGGCATCGGTTCCGGATCGGCATCATCGAAATAGCAGAGAGCCGAAAGCAGGCGAGCGATGTCCTCGATCGCGAACTTTCGGCGGTAAAGATCCAGCATCCCGCGGAGCGAGAACCCCTGCACGCCCAAGGCGTAGATATCGAGGAAATCCTTCTTCGTGCCCCGCTGGGCGACGGCCAACAGCTTCATGGCAACCAAGTCGTCCAAGGACGCGATCCAACAATCGCAAGCCGGCCAGGCGATCAGCGGCTTCAGCAGAGGCAATGGAAATTCCAGAAAGCTCACCCGCACGCCACCCACCTCACCGTGCAGCGTTCCCCGTTGTACGGACCTCACTCGGAAGTCAAGCCCGCGACTTTGGAGGCCCTTGGCCAATGCCAGCGGTTGATCGAGCCGGTCCCCCGTGAACCAGTCGAAGTCGATCGACTGGCGATGCCCGAGGTGGACGGCGACGGCGGTGCCCCCGCCCAAGTAGAAGCCCTGGTCCTTGGCGGCAGGCCCCAACTGACGCAGCGCATCTTGTTGGTGCGGCGGAAGTACTTCGAGATGCATCATCGCCTCGCTCTTCCTTCCCAAATCCGACGCTCGTCCAACTGCAACCACCCGTTGACGAGTTCGGCTGGCAGGTCCAGAATCAGTTCCCAAAACCGCAGTTGTTGCGAACTCAACGAACGGCCTTCATGCTGCACGATCCACGCGGCCAGCGTTGGGTCACCCAGCTTGGTCCGCAACCAACAAATGGCGTCCCAGGGCCCCGAGGCCAGGATTCGACGCACGATAAAATCGCGGTGTTGCTGCCAATCCAGCTGGGCGAAATCGCAGTCCCAGAACAGCGGACGCAGGGTCTCGGGTAACTGGGTCGCACACGCTGACGTGGAATTGTGAACCGACATAATGCGCCTGAGGCGGGGGACTTCGTGCCTGCTAAACTTACTCCCATTCTAGCGGATCATTCGGCCAACGCGATGGTCCCGACGGCGGAACCGGCAGACGCCGAGCAGCCCGCCCACCGATGGCAAAGCCGGCTCTTGGCTGGTATGAATATGCACACCGGAGGAACAACCGTTATGAAAAGCCTTTATCTACTCGTCGCCGTCATCCTGGGCGGATGCTGTATGGCCGCCTCGGCCGCCGACGCGCCGCGTCCCAACATCGTCATTT
Organism: uncultured Pirellulaceae bacterium; assembly: GCA_964645045.1. Classification (GTDB taxonomy): domain Bacteria; phylum Planctomycetota; class Planctomycetia; order Pirellulales; family Pirellulaceae; genus Anammoximicrobium. The sequence continues at coordinate 29,542 of CAZXYZ010000116.1, forward strand.
TCCTGGCCGATGACCTGGGCTGGGCCGACGTGCCCTGGCACGGGTCGGACTACAAGCTGCCGCACCTGGATCGCCTTGCGGCCCAGGGCGTGCGTCTGGAGTCGCACTACGTCCACCCCATGTGCTCGCCGACCCGGGCGGCGCTGATGACGGGCCGGTACGCCAGCCGCTTTGGCGTGACGGCGGCCCAGAACAACCGCGCGCTGCCGTTCGACACTGTCACGCTGGCTCGCGCCCTCCAGTCGGCCGGCTATCAGACGGCGATTACCGGCAAATGGCATCTTGGCTCGCAGCCCGAATGGGGACCGCAGCGATTCGGATTTGACCACGGGTACGGATCGCTGGCCGGCGGCTGCGGACCGTACGATCATCGCTACAAGACCGGTCCGTTCACCCAAACGTGGCATCGCCACGGCCGGCTGATCGAAGAGCAGGGGCACATCACCGACCTGATTGCGTGCGAAGCTGTCGAGTGGTTGAAGCAACGCAGCGAAAAGCCGTTCTTCCTGTACGTCCCGTTCACGGCGATCCACGTCCCGATGGATGAACCGGAGCCGTGGCAGCAGAGGAATGCACATCTGACCGACGCCGGCCAGCGGCTGCGGGCGGCGTGTGCCTCGCACATGGATGATGCGATCGGCCAGGTGTTGGCCGAGTTGGATCGTCAGCAGATCGGCGACCGCACGCTGGTGGTTTTCCTCAGCGACAACGGCGCTCATCCGCCCAGCGACAACCAAGGCGGCCCGTACCCCGGCGAATATGCCCGCGTCAAGGTGGGCAACGACAATCGGCCTTTCCGCGGTTACAAGACGCAGGTCTACGAAGGCGGCATCCGCACGCCGGGTGTCGTCCGTTGGCCCGGTCACCTCAAACCGTGCGAGATCCACATGCCCCTGCACGCGGTGGATTGGATGCCCACGCTATGCGGATTGGCCGGCGCCGAGCCTGCCCAAGACCTGAAATGGGATGGCATCGATATCTGGCCGGTGCTCACCCAGCAGGCGAAAACATTGCCGACCCGAACGCTGTACTCCGCCGGCCCAGGCTTTCGCGCCCAAATGGTCCGTCACGGCGACTGGAAGCTGGTCGTCACCAAATCCAACGGGAAGAAGGGACCGACGGAGGAACTGTTCGATTTGGCGGCCGATCCCGGCGAAACCAAGAACCTGGCCGCCGAGCAGTCCGCTGTTCTGGCCGAGCTGAAACGGCGATTGGACGAAGTCTCCGCCCGCGACTTGGACGCCGTCGTGAGAGACTGACTTGGCCTGCTCTTGCGTCTTGTTTCAATGTTGTCGCAACACCCCTTGCGTTTCCCGCCCCGCTTTGCCTATAACTTAGGGCATCGGGCGGATGCCGGCTTACGAGCCGGCCATCCCACCCGTGTCGCGGCCGTGGCGGAATTGGCAGACGCGCTAGGCTCAGGACCTAGTCACCCTAAACGGTGGTGCTGGTTCAACTCCAGTCGGCCGCACCTTATGGGATAAGGACTTACGTCGAATCGGCGTGAGTCCTTTTTTCGTTTCTTGCGAACGAATCTGACACAAATCTGACACATCATTCGGCTTATGTGGACTTTGTGTCGGTGGCCGAAATCAAGTTGGCGGCGCACCATGAAAACGAGTTTAGATGGCGGCCCGGGGGGTGCGACGCCGCAGTGAACGCGAGACTTGACATGGGCTACGGGACGTGACTCACTTCACTGCGTTAGCCGATGCTGTTCCGGTTCGGCCTGCCGGAACCCCTCCAGGATCTGGGCGACTCGCGGCCGTGGCGAACGCTTCTGCGGATCGTCGTTCGTGACGCTGCCGACAGAACTGCGAAGGTCGTCCGGGGCAACTCTCGCCAAGGCCGCGCGGACGTTCTGCGATCCGAAATGCGTCACCAGTACCTGCAGCGACTCCTCCAACAACTTTGTCCGCGATGCGCGATGTTCGAGTCATAGGCCAATCCGGTCGAGGAACTGATCCGTTTTCTTGGCTGGGATTCGCGCCGCAGGAACCGCTACCGCCGGGCACGCCATCGATGTGCCTAGCGCCAGACGGGAACCTCGATCCCGACTTCGTCCAGTGTCTCCGCCGTTACCACTTGGTCCAACCCGGCGTTTAGTTGCTCTGGATCTCCCGTGCCCAGAATCATCGAAGTCACTTCGTCGGGCACGTCGCCGAAACGTCGTTTCAACAGGCGAATCAAGGTCTGCGGGCTGTTCTTGATCGCTCCCTCTTCCTTCAGTTCGTCGGCAATCGTTCTGCGCATCTCGAAAACCTCCTGGCGATGCTTCATGGCGTTAACGCCCGGGGGTCGCCCGGCAACTCGGGAATCGCTATCCTGGTGGAAAATCAAAGGAGTCACCATGAACCAACGTGATCGTCCATCGGTCCCATGCACTCGGCGGAGATTCGTTCAAAGCGCGGCGGCGCTCGCCTCGGCGGTGGCTCTGCCGCAGATCGTACCCGCTTCGGTCTTCGGTGCCACGGCCCCCAGCAACCGGATTACGGTCGGGCAGATCGGTTGTGGGCACCAGGCCCAGCGCATCGTCCCCTCGTTCCTGGTTCACGACGACGTCCAGATCGTAGCCGTTTGCGACGTGAACCGGGCGGGCCGGGGCTACTATTATCCCGAACGCGTCCTGGGACGCGAAACGGCCAAACGGTGGATCGACGAGTACTACGCCGAGAAGGCTTCCGGCGGTGCCTCGAAAGCGACTGTCTACGAACGGATCCTGGGGCCCGAGACGGCCAGGCCCGGCGCCGTCGCGCCCACCCCGCCGCAGGTTTCCGTCAGCCGGGGCAAAGGTTGCGACGTCTACAAGGACTTCCGCGAATTGCTCGCGCGATCGGACATCGACGCTGTGGTGATTGTCGTCCCCGATCACTGGCACGCGCTGATCGCCATCGCGGCGATGCAGGCGGGCAAGGATGTCTATTGCGAGAAGCCCCTGGCGCTGACGGTCCACCAGGGACGCGAGCTGGTCAAGGCGGTCCGCAAGACCAACCGCGTGTTCCAGACCGGCGCCCAGTTCCGCTCCTGCCCGGGTGTGCGACGGGCGTGCGAGTTGGTGCGCAACGGGCGGATCGGCGAGGTCCGCCGCGTGTGGACGACCACGGCACCCAACAGTTTTCCCAGCCCGGGTCCGGGCTGGCAGCCGCAGCCCGTTCCGGAAGGTTTTGACTACGACTTCTGGCTCGGCCCGGCCCCCGAGGCCCCGTATCACATCGAACGCTGCTTCCACCGTTGGCGTTATATCCTCGACTATTCCAACGGGCAGACGGCCAATTTCGGCGCGCACACCAACGACATGGCGCAGTGGGCGCTGGGGATGGACGGCACGACGCCGGTCGAATTCGAGGACAACGGGTCGGAATTCCTGCCGCAGGGGAGCCTGTTCGACACCGCGGTCAAAACGGCCTTCCGGGCCCGCTATGCCAACGGGATCGAGCTGACTTGCGAGACGAACAATGCCTCGTACGCCAAGTTCGAAGGCACGGAGGGGCGGCTGGAAATCAGCCTCGGCGGCGTGCCGAAGACCTTCCCCACCAACATCAAGGACTCGGTGATCGGCCCCCACGAGATTCACTTGCCCAGAAGCCATCCGACCCGCGAAACCAACCGCCGCAACGACATCGACGCCGATCACGTCCGCAGCTTCCTCGACGCGATCAAATCCCGCAAGGACCCGATCGGGCCGGTAGAAGTCGGCCACAGCACGGCCAGCCTCTGCATCCTGGGCAACATCGCTCAACTTTTGAAACGCAAGTTCACATGGGATCCGGCGGCCGAGCGCAGCACGGATGAGGAAGTCAACCGCATGCTGCAGCGCCCCATGCGGGCGCCGTGGAAGCTTTCGTAACCTTCGCACAAGTGCGAAGCGGCGCGGGCTTCGGCCACGGAACGTTCATCGTCTTCCACGCGAAATCGGATTTCGAAGCCTGCCCAACCGAAATGTCAACCGCAACGCACCTGTCATCGAATTGTCCTCGGAACGTTGACGGTACGTTGACGGTGGCTCCGAAACGCGAGATACTGAGGCGATCGTGGATCCGTTCCTCACCCGGCAGCTGATTGCCGGCAAACCGGCGTAAGCAACTAGTGCCTTGTCCAATCTAAATCTTGGGGTAGCCGCGGTCGCCAGACCGCGGGAATCCCGCACTCTGGCGAGTGCGGCTACCGGAAAACTAAACCTGGACAACGCACTAGGCGCACGCAGGGACTTCATCGTCAATCCCTTCGGTATCAAGGTACCGCCATGATCTCCAGCACATCTTCAGTCGGGTGCGACTCTCGTCGCAATTTACTCCGTCAATGGCTACGTCAAGTAACTCCACGAGTTCTTGTCATTGCCGCTGCCACCGTGTTGATAGGCTCGGCTAAAGACGGCGTTTGTGCTGAATTGCGGAGTGTACCGAACATCGTACTCATTCTTGCTGATGACCTGGGTTACGGCGACCTGGGCTGCTACGGCCAAAAGATGATTCAGACGCCCGAGCTCGACCGCATGGCCGCCGAGGGACTGCGGTTCACGCAGTTCTATGCGGGGTCCACCGTTTGCGCGCCGTCGCGCAGCGTGCTGATGACCGGCCTGCACACGGGGCACACCCGCGTGCGCGGCAATGCGGGGCCGGAGAACTCGGGGGCTCAAATGCTGCAAGACGAGGACCTGACGGTTGCCGAAGTCCTCCGCGGCGCCGGCTATGCGACGGCGTTGGTCGGCAAGTGGGGACTCGGGATGCCCGGCGATGAAGGCGTGCCGAACAAGCAGGGGTTTGACAGCTTCTACGGTTACCTCAGCCAGCACCACGCGCACAACCATTTTCCGGACTTCCTGTGGCGCAACGGCGAAAAGGCTCCGCTGCCCAACGTCGTGACACCCATCGGCACGGCGGGAGGCGGCTACGCGACGCAGCGCGTCAAGTACGCGGGGGACCTGTTTGCCGAGGAGGCGTTGGCGTTCGTCGAGCAGCATCGCGAGCGGCCCTTCTTCCTGTATCTGGCGCTAGTCGTGCCGCACGCCAACAACGAACGGTCCCGGGCGCTGGGCGATGGGCAGGAAGTGCCGGAGTACGGCATCTACGCGGACCGCGATTGGCACAGTTCGCTGAAGGGCCAAGCCGCCATGATCACCCGCATGGACCGGCAGATCGGCGAACTGCTGGCCAAACTGAAACAGTTGGGCCTCGACGAGCAGACGCTGGTCGTATTCACGTCCGACAATGGCCCACACAAGGAAGGCGGCCCTCAGTATGACCCGACGTTCTTTCAAGCAAGCGGCCCGTTGCGGGGCATCAAACGCAGTCTGACTGATGGCGGGATCCGTGTGCCGTTCATCGCCCGCTGGCCGGGCAAGATCCAGCCGGGAGTTTCGGATCACGTGGGCTATTTTGGCGATTTTCTGGCCACCGCGGCCGAACTCGCGGGCGTCTCGCCGCCAGCCAATTTGGACAGCATCAGCTTGGTGCCGACGCTGCAGGGGCGGGACGACCAGCAGGCCAAGCACGAATACCTGTACTGGGAATTCTACGAAGGCGGCGTGAGCCAGGCGGTGCTGTTGGAAGGCCGCTGGAAAGGCATCCGTCTGAAGTCCCGCACCGCACCCATGCAGTTGTACGACCTGCAAAACGATCTTGGCGAACAGCACGATGTGGCCTCGCACCATCCCGATCTGGTCGCCCGCATCGGCCAGATCATGAGCAACGCACGCGCGGACAACGAATTCTGGAAGCTGCGATGAAGCCGCCAGGGCTCAGACGTACAGAATTCAATTTTGCCGGTCAAAACGTGTCCTGGATAGAAAACGCCTAAGCCGGCAAAATTGAATTCTGTACGTCTGAGCCCACCCTGGGAGCCCTCATTTATGAACCACCGCCACGTTATCGGTTTGCTCGCATTCTCCGCGGCCGTTGCCGCAATCGCATTCGGCGCGGCTTCGGCCGCTGAACCGGCGGCCAACCGCGACGCACTCTGGCAACGGCTGGAAAAGTACTTTCAACCACCCGCGGAATTCGCCGGGCAACTCGGCAGCTACCGGTCGCCATTGCAGCGGGCCGACGGCACTGCCGTCAAGACTCCCGACGACTGGACGCGGCGGCGTGTCGAGATCCTTGACACGTGGCACCGGCGACTTGGAGCTTGGCCGCCGCTGGTCGAACGGCCAACGGTGAAGCATCTCGAAACCGTCGAACGTGAGGGCTATGTGCAGCATCACGTCCACGTCCAGGTCTCGCCCGAGGGCCACCTGGCGGACGGCTACCTGTTGATTCCCGCCGGCACCGGGCCGTTCCCCGCCGTGCTGGTGCCGTTTTACGAACCGCTGACCAGCATCGGCCAAGGGAAGAAAGGCCAGGGCACGCACGACTACGGCCTGCAACTGATTCGGCGGGGGTTCGTGACGCTGTCGATCGGCACGCCAGGCTCCGTGGAGAAAATCGGCCTGGACACTCGCCAACTGCTGGTCGAAGCCGGCATTCAGCAGCGACGGCAGCCGCTGTCCTTGCTGGCCTACGTCGCCGCCAACTGCCACACCGCGCTGGCCCAGATGCCGCAAGTCGATCCAAGCCGGATCGGCATTATCGGCTTGTCCTACGGCGGCAAGTGGTCGATGTTCGCCTCGTGCTTGTACGACAAGTTTGCGTGTGCCGTCTGGTCGGACCCGGGCATTGTGTTCAACGAGCGGAACGGCAACGTCAATTACTGGGAGCCGTGGTACCTGGGGTACGATCCGAACGTGCAGCGCAAACCGGGCATTCCGTCGGCCGACAACCCGCGCACCGGGCTGTACAAGGAATTGTTCGACGCCGGCGACGACCTGATCGATCTGCACGCGTTGATGGCGCCGCGTCCGGTGCTGGTGTCCGGCGGCACGGAAGATCCGCCGCGGAACTGGATCGCCCTCAATCACCTGATCGCCGTCAACGAACTGCTCGGCCAGCGAAACCGCGTGGCGCTGACCGCGCGGCCTACGCACGTGCCCACGCCCGAGGCACTGGAACTGGAACTGGCGTTTCTGGAGTATTGGTTGAAACCTTCTTGATGACAAGGAACCTGCTATGAGTCACTGCTTTGATCGACGCGAATTTCTTCGGAGCACCGCGGCGCTGGCGGCCGGTGCGTTGACCGTGGGCACCCGTGGCGGCGTGTCCCTCGCTGCTGAGGCGGCCTGCAAGACGCCGAACTGTGCCAAACTGGGCTGGCAACTGTGCGCTTCGCTGTACACGTATCGGCGATTTCCTTTTTACGAGGCGCTGGCCATGATCGGCCAAGCGGGATTGAAACACATCGAACCCGCCTTTTTCCTCGGCTTGGACAAGCAGCGCCCGCAATTGAAAACCAGTGAAGGGTTGTCTCCCGAAGTGCGGGCGGAACTGAAGCAGAAACTGGCCGCGTGCGGCATCAAGATGACCAACTACTATTCGGACTTAGGCACCGACGAAGCGGCGGCACGCAAGACGTTTGTATATGCCAAGGAGATGGGCGTCCAGACGCTTGTCTCCGAACCGCCCGCCGCGGCGTTCGACATGATCGAGGCGTTGTGCAACGAATTCGAGATCAACCTCGCCGTCCACAATCACCCCAAGCACGACAACTATGCTTATTGGGAACCGGAAGGGGTACTGAAGGCGATCGCCAATCGCGGCAAGCGGATCGGGGCGTGCGTCGACACCGGCCACTGGGTCCGCTCCGGCCTGAAATGCGTCGAATGCCTGAAGAAGATGGAAGGCCGCATTATCACGCTGCACCTGAAGGACGTCGGCGAGTGGGGCAAGCCCGAGGCCCGCGACGTGCCGCTGGGCACCGGATTGGCTGACTATGGAGCCGTGCTAAAGGAACTCCACCGGCAAGGCTTCCGAGGCGTGATGGGGATCGAATACGAACACGACTCGCCGCAGCTGCAGGAAGACGTCGCCGCTTGCATAGCGTTCGTCGAGAAGACGGCGGGGGAATTGGCATAGCCGGATGTAAGGCGAACGGCTGGCGTAAGCCCGCCGGTTTCCTAGCCGGATGTAAGGCGAACGGCCGGCGTAAGCC
>CAZXYZ010000117.1:0-37145 GCA_964645045.1 uncultured Pirellulaceae bacterium
GAAACCGGCAGCTCTGTCGCCCGAATCCGACAAGGCCCTGCGCGAACGGGTCAACTCGCTCACAGATGCCCTGATCGCGGGCGACGTCAACAAGTGCCTTGCCCTCTCCGACCCGGCCGTCGTGCAAGACAAGGGCCGCGACACGGCAGAAAAATTCTGGCGCGGAGTCAGCGGCCTGACCCGGCTGACTAAAGTGAAAGCCAGCGGCCGAGCGATCAAGTCCATCGAACCGCTCGACGGCGGCAAAGCGGTTCGCGTGGAAATCGGATTGACACTTAACGGGAAGAAGCAACCGTCGGGCTTCGAAATCTGGGGACTGGCCGACGGCAAGTGGTACTACCGCGAAACAGCCACGCAACCTTGATTCCGTAAACGCGAACGAGAAATCGCCGAACCAAGCGGTGAACGGGACGTTCATCGAGTCGCCCACAGAAGCGAAGAGGAGCGAAGTCGTTCAGGCGTCCGCAGCCTGCTGGAAATTGTACGCACCGTACGAGGACGCCCCCGATCGCAGCGAGGCGCACGCGACATGGTCACATCTCGGCGCGCCGTATTGTGCCGGGAAAACGGCCGCCCAAGACTATCGCCTGGAAGACTACGATGGCCCGGGACCGCGTGAGGCAAGCCCCAGTTGGTGCAAACGAAATGCCACATGGCCGCAACGGGCTGCCGATTGCGCCGCAGGCTTTTCATCCCACCAGGACGTCCACGCGGCCATACGCACATCGTTGCTTGATTGGCTCTTGAACGCGCAGCACGGACCGCTATCACGTATGGTACCGTAGAGATCGTAACCACGGGATGCAGGAGAACGGCGTTTGCGTCCAGCGGTGGGGATGGGCTTTACGTCGCCGCCTTCTGATCCCCGTCGTTCGGGCGGGCGGTGGAGGTAGAAGTTTCGCTTTGGATGATCGATCCTTTTTGAAGCGAACAGCGGACAGTGTCATTCGGCTGGAACGTAGCAACCGCACGACGTCATGGCAAGCCGTCGCGGTGGCCACCGGGGTCGTAGACCAGATCGGACGATGGAATGGGGGACAGGCGCGATTGACCGTAACCAGCGACCCCGGCCGGAGGACTTGCATCCTGATCGACAGACAGTTACGCTTCAATCAAACGCTTCACGATCACCGCTTCACGAGGAAATGACCATGTTTCCGACCTACCCCGCCGTTCTTCGTGCCGGCCAGCTTGAATGGGAAGCCGGTGGTCCGCCCGACGACCCCGTTCGCGTCCATGTCACGGTGCTCGCTCCCCTGACACCGTCCCCGGTTTCAGGTCCGTCGATGACGAGCGCCTTGGCGGCGCTCGCCGCAGCTGGCGGGCCTTCCGGATTCGAGGATCCGGCCGAGTGGCAGAGGCAGTCCCGAGTCGACCGCCCACTACCGGGGCGGACCGAGTAATGCTCGACAGCAATCTCATCATCTATGCGGCTCGACCAGAGTATCCAGGGTTGCGACGGCTTAACGCGGCCCGCGCGCCAGCCGTGTCAGCGATCAGCGTGGTTGAGGTACTCGGCTATCACAAGCTGTCTGAGGAAGACCGCCGGCACTTCGAGGCTTTCTTCGCGGCGGCCAAGGTCTTGCCGATCTCCGATGCCGTGGTGGCGCGGGCGGTGTCCCGGTACATTGTCGTAGGGAGCAAAAGCTGGGTGGCCCCTTTCGCTTCCCAAGGGAAACGGCACGAGCGCGTCTCCAGCGCCTGGACGATGCGATGCATGGCCTTTGGCGCGGGGAGCGAAATCACGGAATCGATCGTTTCCGGCATGAACGAGAGATTGACCGTTGCCGGATCGTTGGTGACGCCGACGAGCCCGGAGCGGAAGCCGTGATCGCCCCAGGCGATCCGCTGGACCATCGAGTTGTTGATGCCGGTGGCGATGAACTTGCGGAAGACGTCGTCGGAGCTGTGCTCCATCATCCTGTTACCCAGCGCCGCGTCCCCTGTGCCGCCACGGCGCTTCCGCGGTTTGGTCCTGGCCCCGCAAGCACTTGGAGCATTTCCGCGCATGCTCACTGGACACGATAGCAATGGGCACTCGCGTACCGCGATCTGGCCCCGCCGACAGCCGCAGATTAACGAGGAATTCACACTTGTCGCCCGCCCTCACTACCTCAGCACAGCAAATGCACGGTGAAGCATACATGGTGAGGCATACATGGTGAGGCATACGCGGTGAGGCATACGCGGTGAGGCATACATGGTGAGGCATACGCGGTGAGGCATAGGTTCACTTACCTTTCATGTCGGCTTCATCCGGCATTAACGCCTGCGAAGTCTTATAATGGCATGAGTGTCACCTGCGTCCACAAGGAGTTGCCGATATGACTCTGCCGCCAGGACCATCGCCAGACGAGTTCCTGCCCCTGGATGCCGCGCCCGACGACCCGACGCCTTCGGAAATCCGTCGGGCCTGCGAGCAGATCCAGGCGTCGTGGTCCGAACACGAACGTCGCTGTCGCGCGACGGTGCTTCGTCCGGCGGATTTGGACGAGCGGGGCGACAACTCGCACTACTCTCGGGCGTAGGCGGAGGTCACTTGGCCCCGGGGCCGCGCCCAAGCGATCTCAATCGCCCGTGAACCGGACATAAACGAAGCCCAGGGCGGCCAAGCCGGCGGCAAGTGCTGAACTGACGGCCTCGGGGCTTGCCAAACGGCCCAACCCGGGGACCCCCAGCGAAGCGCCAAACAGGCTCACCAAGGCAGCCGGAATGGCAAACAGGCTCACCTTGACGCCGGGTGAGAAAGACGACATCAGCAGCACCATCCCAGCCACACCCGCGCCCAAGCCGCTGGCCAGCGCGGTGATCGCCTGGGGAACCATCGGCAGGTACAACGGCCGGAAAGCGGGGTCTCCGCTCCAAATCTTGGCCCAGGCTTCCCAACCGCCTGCCTCTTGGGACCACATGCCGTTTTGTCTGAGCCAGAGCGCGAAACCGGCTAGCAGCAAGACGCCCGCGAAGAAACGCACCGCACTGCCTGCGACCGGTTCGGCGAAGCGTTCCAGCATGCGCCCCAGCGGGATGCCGCGGCGCGGCGCCGTCGTCAAGGCGTCGCGGACCATCTGTCTCCGGCGAGCCCGCTGAACAGCCGGATTCGACGTCGTCGGCGGCATTCCGGGGGCCATCGTGTTCCGGATCGCCAGCGCGTCGCTGATGAGGGCTTCGGTCAGCTGCGCTGCGATCGCTTGTGCCTCCGCTGCGCTCTTCCCTTGCGCCCGCAGGGACCGCTCCTCGACTTTCTCCAAATGCCTTCTCTCCTGCGCCCTTCGCAACGCCGCCAGGCGAGCATCGATGGACCGCAAGATCGAATCCCGCCACACGCCAGGATGCGTAAGTCGCCGGCCTTTCTCCGGGAAACCCAGCCGGGCCCGCGTGGCGATCCTGGCATCGTAGCCAAACAGCGCTTCGAAGAACTCCTCCCAGCGATTGCCGCTCTGCCTGGCTACAAATTCCTGCAGGGATTCCTCGTCCATTCCGCGTTGCCGCAACCGCCGTAAGAATGCCTCCATGGTCTGCAAGGCGGCCGAGCGTTGCTGCCGGACGGGGCGGTCCACCATGAAAAACATCCCGATTCCGGCTCCCAATCCGACGACACCGCCCGCGACCCAGACGGGCAGTTGATGGGACAGCGCCAGCACGGCGATGACTCCGACCGCCCCGATCACACCGGCCAGCCACACCGTCCAACCGGCCCGCATCACGTACTCGCGGACTCGCCCGAAGAGCGGTCCTTTGTACGTCCAGCCGGCCAACACAAAGCGTCCCAGGGAGGCGGCCAGGGCGGTGGCAAGTCCGAAACCGACCGGCGGCGACGATCCCGCCAGCACCCCGCCGAGGATCAGCAGGCCGCAGATTCCCGGGAGGACAGGAATCAGCTTCGTCCTCAGGGCGGCCCGGCGGGAGGCAAAGAAATCCTGAACGCAACTCTGCAGCGTGCGGACGTGCTCTTCGCCCAGCGAGCCGCCCACTCCTCGTTCCTTGCCCAACCCCAGGAACACCACCAGTTCGTCAATCACTTCGTCCAAGCTCGAACAACGCTGCTCCGGGCGTTTGGCCGTCATCCGCAAGGTCAAGTCCGTGAGCACCGCTGGAGGCTGTTTCAGGATCTTGTCCAGTCGCGGCAGGGGCTCCGTCTTGTGCTTGGTGATCACCTCGCGGACGGTCGTTCCGGAGAAGGGCGGCCTGCCTGTCAGCAACGTGAACAACGTGCATCCCAAGGCATAGACGTCGGCCCGGTGGTCGACTTCGGCGGCACTTTCGGCTTGTTCCGGCGCCATGTAGTCGGGCGTCCCCATCGCACAGTCGGCCATGGTCCGTCCCGCCTGGGCCGACAATCGCGCCGCCGCCGGCAGTCTCATTTCGGGAGACGCATCACCATCCTCCCCGCGGGGCAGTTTCACCAAGCCCAAATCCGCGACTTTGACTGAGCCTTGGTTGCTCAGCAGCAGGTTGTCGGGCTTGACATCGCGGTGGATCATCCCGGCGTCGTGAGCCGACTTCAGGCCCCGCGCGGCTTGCAGGATGTAGCCGGCGGCAACACCGGGGTCGAGCTTGCCCTGTTCGCTCAGAAGATCCCCCAGAGTGCGCCCCTGGATGTATTCCATGCTGAAGAAACTGGTCTCCCGGTCGGACCCCATGTCGTAGATCTGGACGACATTGGGATGGTTCAGCTGTGCTGCCGCATAAGCTTCGCGCGTGAAACGGGCGAGGAACGCCGGATCGCCGGCCCATTCCGAACTGATGACCTTGAGCGCGACGTTGCGGTCCAGCGACAGCTGGCGGGCCAGGAAAACCCGGCCCATCGCACCGTGGCCCAGTTCCTTCTCCAGCCGATAACCTCCCAGTTTCGCCGGCATCCGACGCGAATCGTCCGCCGCGGTTGCGGGAACCTCGGCCGACTGACCGGCCACCGCAGTACGTGCCGGGGGTTGGAGTGGGCGACGGTCCACGGGGCCGGGTTCGGATCCGCCGCGGGCGCCCTCCTGCGCGGCGGCGTCAACTCGGCGCGAGGCCGGCATCGTGGCCCCACGAGCCTTGACGGCGACGGCGGATCGGCCCGCCGTCGATGCTGCGGCGTCTTCTGGAAGCGTCAACTTCGCCGCTGTCGACTGCGGCGTTTGCGTGCCCGAGCCGATCAGGCGGGCGGCCAGCGTCGGCGTCGGGCCGTCCGCGATGTCCACCCGCAACCACTGCTGGCACTTCTGACACTGCACGCGGTAGCTTCCCGGCTGGGCGGACCTCACGGCGGCCAGGCAATGGCAGTGCGGACAATGCAGTTCCATGTGAGGGGTTCTCCCGCCAGCCAAGGAAACCGGTCAACCGCCCTCATGCATCGAACCCGGTTTCTTCATCCCGCTCCGCGATCTCAATCCTGAACCGCTGCTCGCCGCACTGGAACTCGGCGCCCTTTCCCAAACGCGTCTCCTTGATCTTCAGCCAAATGCCGTTCACGGAATCCAAATCGTCCACGCGCCAGCGGCCCCCTTCATCGCGGTAGATCCGCGCGTGGCGGGGGTCGACGAAATTGTCGTCCAGCACCAGGTCGCAGAGATCCGGGTCGCTGCCGATGTACCACGCATCCGGATCGTGCGCGCCTGACTGGTCCAACGCCAACTCCGGCGTATCGGCGGTGTCGGTGATCTGGCGAAGCGCAGCGCCAATCTGACGCAGCACAGGCACCCAACCATCGAGCCCGCCTTCACCTTTGAGAAACTCGGACTGAACCAACGTTGCACCCGGCCTGGACGGCTGCGGTGGTTCGGCCGCCAGATTCCGGCCGTCGAACAGCCGCGAACCGATCATCATGACCTGACCGGATTTGAGCACGATTTGCGTCGCACGCACGAACGTGCCGTTGGTGCTGCCCAAGTCCTGCAGATACCATTCCGCTTTCTCGGCGACCTGTTTTACGACGATCTGCGCGTGTCTTGAGGAAATCTGGGGATCGTGCGGCACGGTGAAATCGCCGTCGGTCCGGCCGATGACAAACGGCCACTTGCGTACCCGTACCACCTCGCCGGACCGCATCCCGTCGTCGTAGATATGCAGCCGACCCATCGGGGGGCGCATTATTGGACGATACTCAACCACCATGACTTCTCCATCCGGTCGTTCACTGGGCAAGTTACAGACCGCTTTACAGTAGCCGCGATGGTTAAGAATGAATGAGTGTTGCGGAAAGAATCGGTGAACTTTCTGTGGCCCGGCCCGCTTGGCAACTGATCGGGCCGCGGACATGGAGAGGGCGCCGGAGTCACTGCCCGCCACCGGCGGCGAACGGACAATGCCGCTGGCTTTTGTAGCGGCACGGCGCGAGCCGTCCGGTATTACCGTTGGAAAACCGGGCGGCTTGCGCCGCTCCGCTGACAAAAACAGCTTCAATGGTCCCAAGTTCAGTGTCATGGGGCCGGCGCCCTGCCGCTCACAGCCGATCGCTGGCCAGATCGGCCAATGCCGAGCGTTCGCCTTTTTCCAACGTGACATGGGCGTACAGCGCCTGACCCATCATGCGGTTGATCAGGTAGCTCAGACCGTTGGACAGCGAGTCCAGGTAGGGATGGTCGATCTGCTGGATGTCGCCCGTGAACACGACCTTGGTGCCTTCGCCGGCGCGGGTGATGATCGTTTTGACCTCGTGCGGGGTCAAGTTCTGCGCCTCGTCCACGATCAGGTACGCGCGGTGCAGGCTGCGGCCGCGAATGTAGGCCAGCGGCGTGATTAGCAGCTTTTCGTTGGTCAGCAGTTCGCCGATCCGCTGCGCCGACGGATCCCGCTCGTCAAACTGGTGCCGAATCACCGACAAATTGTCGTACAGCGGCTGCATGTATGGTTCGAGCTTCGCGCCGATGTCACCCGGCAGGAAGCCCAAGTCGCGGTTGCTGAGGGGCACCACGGGGCGGGCCAGCAGAATCTGGCGATAGGCGCTGCGGCAGTGCAAGGCCGCCGCGAGGGCCAGCAGCGTCTTGCCGGTCCCCGCCTTGCCCACCAGGGTGACGAGGCTGACGTCGTGGTTCGTCAGGGCCGCCAGAGCAAACGACTGCTCGGCGTTGCGCGGAGCAATCCCATAGGCCGTGAGTTTCTCGATGCGCACAAAGGACTCCGGCCGCGGTCGATACGTGGCCAGCACCGACTTGCTGCCGTTCCGCAGAATGAAGTTCTCGTTGGCCAAGGGAGCGGAGATTTGCGGCAGCGAGATCAGGGGCACTCCCTCGGCGCTCCCGTAGAAGGCATCGATCAACTCGCCCGGCAAGTTCGGGACGGTGCGTTTTCCCGTGTACAGCTTGTCAAAGCTCTCGACCTTGTCGCTGGTGTAGTCCTCGGCGGTCAGACCCAGCGATCGCGCCTTGATCCGCAGATTGCTGTCTTTGGAAACGAGAACGACGGCCCGGCCCGGCGCGCGTTCTTGTAGCACGATGGCGGTGTTCAGAATGCGATGGTCCGGCGAATCCTGCCGCAGTGCCTTAAGGAGCCGTTCGTCCAATTCGCCGCCGATCACCACGCGGATCGTGCCCCGATCCGGTCCCAGCGAGGTCCCCGTACCCGCCAGCAGATCGCCGTTGATCTGGTCCAAGCGACGCAGGAACTCCCGCGCATGAAAGTTGACGTCCTCGTGGCCTTTCTTGAACCGGTCTAATTCCTCAATGACTGTGATGGGGATCGCAATGTCGTGTTCTTCGAAGTTCTCGATGCAATTCGAGTCGTGGAGGATGACGTTGGTATCCAAAACAAACAGCTTCGGAGCTGCGGGCGCCGTGGCTGGGAGCATGGGGGTCTCCAGAAGAAGCGGCCTGAAAGCACAACGTCAATCACGCCGGAGCAAGGTATCGCACCGCGACGTGGGAGGTCAAGACAGAGAATGCCAGCCGCCGGAAAAGTCACAGCATCTTAACCTGGACGATCCGTGAATCAAAATTACCCACCAACTTGTGTTATCTCCATCTTGCGATAAATCGTTGTTTAACATGAAGCTAACCTTTACTTCATTCAATCTTAACAAATCATCGGTCAACTATGAACTCGCCAAGTTGGCTTTGGTTCCTCTCGAACCGTTCATCGCGATTTCCACGGAGAATGCAGATCATGAAGCGGAATGTAGTTTGGTATTGGTGTGCCGTAGCGGCATTGGCTCTGGTTCCCGCGAACGTCTTGGCGCAGGGCGTCCAGGTGGATCCCGCCTTGCCTGCGTACAAGCCGGTGCAGGGTATTTCGGGTACGCTCAAGAGCATCGGTTCGGACACGATGAACAACGAGATGACGTTGTGGGCCGAAGGATTCCTCCGGTTCTACCCCAATGTAAAGATCGAGATCGAGGGCAAGGGATCGTCGACGGCGCCTCCGGCGCTGGTGGGCGGCACGGCACAGTTCGGTCCGATGAGCCGGCCGATGAAGGACGAGGAAATTGCGGCCTTTGAAGGCAAGTATGGTTACAAACCCGTCGGGTTGGCCACCAGCATCGACATGCTGGCGGTGTACGTGAATAAGGACAACCCGGTCAAGGGCCTGACGTTGCCGCAAGTCGATGCGATCTTTTCCAAGACCCGCAAGGGCGGGTTCCCGCAAGACATCAAGAATTGGAGCGGCGTGGGTCTGACCGGCGCGTGGGCCAGCCAGCCGATCAGCCTGTACGGCCGTAATTCGGCGTCCGGCACGTACGGTTACTTCAAGGAACACGCCCTGTTCAAGGGCGACTACAAGGATT
Source organism: uncultured Pirellulaceae bacterium (assembly GCA_964645045.1). Taxonomy (GTDB): domain Bacteria; phylum Planctomycetota; class Planctomycetia; order Pirellulales; family Pirellulaceae; genus Anammoximicrobium. Next base: position 8,702 of record CAZXYZ010000117.1, read on the forward strand.
CGGTCAAGGAACAGCCGGGCAGTTCCTCCGTGGTTCAGGCCTGCGCCAGCGACCGCTACGCAGTCGGCTACAGCGGCATCGGCTACAAGACAGCAGACGTGCGGGCGGTGCCCCTGGCGGCGGAAGAAGGCGACGCGTTCGTCGAAGCGACGCCGGAGAACGCCTATACGGGCGAGTACCCGCTGGCCCGGTTCCTGTTTGCCTATACAAACTACAAGCCGGGCTCGCAATTGGACCCGCTGCGCCGCGAGTTCATCAAGTACATCTTCTCGAAGCAGGGTCAGCAGGACGTGGTCAAGGACGGGTATTATCCCGTACCCGCGGCCATTGCCAGCGAGCAGCTGAAGAGTGTAGGCATCGAGTAAGGCAGCAGTTCCAAGGCAGCCGTTCCATGTCAGACCTCATCCAACCTACGACCGGCCGGCCGCGGCGATCGCGGAGTACCAAGCGTTCCGTCTGGCTGGCCGACGGGGTCGCTCGGGCTCTGATCACGCTGGGCGGCGTAGGCACGATCCTCGCGGTTTCCCTGGTCTGCGTGTTCCTGGTCTGGGTCGTGATTCCGCTGTTCCTGCCAGGATCGATGCAGCCGGCCAGCGAGGTGGACGCGGCGTCGAGCGGCTCGCGGCAGGTGGTTCGGATTGGCGTGGATGAATACCGGAACCTGGGCTGGCTGATCCGCGAGGACGGCCGGCTGACGACGTGCCAGATCGGCACGGGGCAGGTTTTGCAGCAGACCGATTTGTTTGCCGGCCGGCGTCCGATTGCCTGGTCGTTTTCCAGCGGCGAAGGCATCGAGCTGGCGGCCGCCTTTGCCGACGGGACGGTTCAGCTGGGGCGGCTGGCCTTTGTCACATCTTTTCTGGACAAGCCGGACGTTCCGGAGCCGGTTCGTTCGCTCGCGGTGCGCGAAACCCGCGCGTTGGGCGACGCGATCTTCGAGTTGACGCCGGAGGGCCAGTATCGCCGCCAGCAGGTTCTGGCCCGCTTTGAGGATCCGGTGGCGGTGGGCGAAGGCCAGCCGTTGGCGCTGGTGGACCAGTCGATTTCGTCGCGCGGGTCCATCTTTGCCGTATTGAGCGCCGCGGGCGAACTGCACGTGGCCCAAGTCACGAAAAAGAAAAACCTGTTGACCGGCAAAGAAACGACGCGGCTGCGCGAAGGCCGGCTGAAGGTGGACCTGCCGCAGGGCCGGCTGCCCAAGTACCTACGGTTGGCGGGTTTGGGCGACACGGTCTTTCTGATCTGGGAAGATGGCCGGCTGGTGCGGTTTGACACACGCAACATCGAGCGTCCGGTCCTGGCCGAAGAAATCGATTTAGTCGAAGGTCCGGCGGGCCGCGTGACGGCGCTGGGCATGTTGATCGGCAAGACCTCGTTGGTCTGCGGAGATTCCGGGGGCCGGCTGCGGGTCTGGTTCCGGATCAAGCCGGAGCGGGCGGACACGCCGGACGGCGGAACTTTGGTGATGGGGCATGAACTGGCCCGTGGCAATGCCGCCGTGACGAGCGTGGCCGCCAGTTCGCGTTCGCGGCTGCTGGCGGCCGGGTATGCCGACGGGCGGCTGCGGTTGTTTCACGTGACCAGCGGCCGGTTGCTGTCGGAGACGACGGCTGGCAGCGGCAACACGGGCGTGTCCGCGCTGTCGGTGGCGCCGCAGGATGACGGACTGTTGGGGCTGGTCGGCCCGCGGCTGGCATTCTGGGCGGTCGAGGCGCCGCATCCGGAGACAACGCTGGCGTCCGTGTTCGGATCGGTTTGGTACGAAGGCTATAACGAACGGGAGCACGTTTGGCAGTCGTCCAGCGGAACCGACGACTTTGAGAAGAAATTCGGACTGGTCCCGCTGGTCTTTGGGACGCTCAAGGCGACTTTGTACTCGATGCTGTTCGGCGCGCCGCTGGCGCTGTTGGCGGCGATTTACAGCAGCGAGTTTCTGAAGCCGCGGACGAAGGCCAAGGTCAAGCCGACGATCGAGATCATGGCCAGCCTGCCCAGCGTGGTACTGGGGTTCCTGGCCGCGCTGGTGATCGCGCCACTGGTCGAAAACGTCGTGCCGGAAACGTTGACCGCCTTCTTCACGATTCCCTTCGCCATGCTCTTGGGCGGCCACCTCTGGCAGCTGTTCCCCACGAAAATTTCGGTTCGCGCTCAACGGTATCGGATGGCCGGAATCCTGCTGACGTTGCCCGTGGGCGTGCTGCTGGCCTGGTGGCTGGGCCGGCCCATCGAGCGGTGGCTGTATGCGGGCGAGATCAAAGCCTGGCTGGACGGTCAGATCGGATCGGGGGCCGGCGGCTGGATGCTGTTGCTGTTTCCGCTGTCGTGCGTCGGCATGGCCCTGCTGGTCAGCCTGTTTGTCACGCCGCGGCTGCGGGCCTGGGGCGGCGGCTGGAGCCGGACTCGATTTGCCGTGCTGGATCTGGCCAAGTTCCTGCTCGGCTGTGCCGCGACGGTGACGGTGGCCTATGCGGCCTCCGCCGCCCTGTCCGCCGCCGGCTGGGACCCCCGCGGTTCGTTTATCGATACTTACGTGCAGCGGAACGCGTTGGTGGTGGGGTTCATCATGGGCTTCGCCGTGATCCCGATCATCTACACGATTTCCGATGACGCGCTGGGCGCGGTGCCCGAGTCGTTGCGGGCCGGTTCCTTGGGTTCGGGGGCCACGCCCTGGCAGACGGCCATCCGGGTCGTGGTGCCGACAGCTATGAGCGGTTTGTTCTCGGCGCTGATGATCGGCTTGGGCCGCGCGGTTGGCGAAACGATGATCGTGTTGATGGCGGCCGGCAACACACCGGTGTTGGAGTGGAACGTCTTCAACGGCTTCCGCACGCTGTCGGCCAACATCGCCGTGGAACTGCCGGAAGCGGTGATCAACAGCACGCACTACCGCATGTTGTTTCTGGCGGCCTTGACGCTGTTCGCCATTACCTTTGTGGTCAACACGGTCGCGGAACTGGTGCGTTTGCGGTTCCGCAAGAGGGCGTTTCAACTATGACCATCGTCCACGAGACGCCTCCCGCCGCAACCAAACCGTCCGCCGCTCCGGCCGCCGGCATGCCCAAGCGGCAGAAACGCGAGTGGCGTGGCGGGAATTCGGTGCTGGCCTTTGGCGAACCGCTGGTCTGGCTGACCGGCGGCGGACTGTTGACTTGCGTGCTGATGATTGCCGGCTTGCTGCTGCTCGTCGTGTATCAGGGAGTCAGCACTTTCTGGCCGCTGGCGGTGGTCCAGGTCCGGACTACGGACGACCGCCGGCAGATGGGCGAGGTCAGCCGCGAGGACACGTTTGAGTTGAGTTACGGCGGCCTGTCCAGTTTGTCCCCGGCGACTCAGCAAGCGGCGCGGCGTCTGCTGAGTCAGCGGTTTCACGCGGCCATGGGGAGTTGGATTTCGGACGGCAAGCTGGACCGGCGTTTGGCGGACCTGTCCGAGCCGGCCCGCAAGACCGCGCGGCGCGCCGTGGAAATGACGCCGTTGGTCCGCGATGCGGCGGGCCGCGAGCGGTCCGGGCTTCTGGCCCAGTTGGACAACGCGATGCAGACATCGGCGGGGTGGGACCAGCGGTTGGACGGCCAGCTGCGGCAAGCCGTCGGCCAGGATCCGTCCGGCGAGAAACTCGACCAGTTGTGGGCGGATTACCGCGCCCGGGAAGACGCCTGGCTGGCCCAGCCGGACTTGGAGGCCATGACGGCCCAATTGCGGGACGACGCCGAACTGGCCTACGGCGTGTGGGCCAATCATGCCCTGTCGTTGATGACGAACGAGGTGACCGTGCCGATGGAGCGCCGGCTGCTGCGGACGGGGAATTATGAACTGACCAACGAGCACTTCACGTGGATCAGCCAGTTCGAGGTGGCGGCCGAGGAGCAGCCGGACTGGGCGTTGGTTTTTGAGCGGCTGTCCTGGGGCCGCTTCTACGGGATCCCCAAGGCGCTGCAGATCGACCGGCAGACGATCGCTGCGGAACCGGCTCAGATTTGGGAACAGTTCCAACGGTACCATCCGGAAGTCCGGGCGCGTTGGCGCGAGCGGCGACGGCTGGAAATCCACGAAATCGGCGAAGTCAACCGGCAGTTGGAGGAGGAGCGGCTGGCGCAGCGGCAAGTCGAGTTGCAGCACGGCCGGGCGTCCGCCGAATGGCAGGCGGCGCAGCAGCGGTTTCACAAACAACAGGCCGAACTGGATCAGACGTTTGTCCGGTTACGGGCGCGGATCGTCGAGTTGGATCAAACGAACGACAAGTACCAGCTGCTGGTGCAGACGGCGCAGGGCCAGGACAAGTCCTTGGCCCTGGCGGACATTGTCCGCGCGTACCCGGCAAATCAGCTGGGTATTGCCGGCCGGCTGGGGATCTACTTGTCCCGCTGGACCGAGTTTCTGCTGGACGATCCGCGCGAAGCGAACACCGAGGGCGGCGTGTTGCCGGCGATCTGGGGCACGGTGGCGATGACGCTGCTGATGTCCTGCGCGGTGGTCCCGTTCGGCGTCCTGGCGGCGTTGTATTTGCGGGAGTACGCCAAAGCCGGTTTGCTGGTGAGCGTCGTGCGGATCGCCATCAACAATCTGGCGGGCGTGCCCAGCATCGTGTTCGGCGTGTTTGGCTTGGGGTTCTTCTGCTATATCATCGGGGCGTCCATCGACCAGGTGCTGTTCTCCGCCAAGCTGCCCAGTCCAACGTTTGGCACCGGGGGGCTGTTCTGGGCGGCCCTGACGCTGTCGCTGCTGACGCTGCCGGTCGTGATCGTTGCCACCGAGGAGGCGTTGGCGGCGGTCCCGCGTTCGATGCGCGAGGGGTCGTTGGCTTGTGGGGCGAGCAAGTGGCAGACGATCCACCGCATCGTGTTGCCTCGGGCGATGCCCGGTATTATGACCGGGATGATCCTGGCCATGGCCCGCGGGGCCGGAGAAGTGGCCCCGCTGATGCTGGTCGGGGCGGTCAAGCTGGCGCCGGAGCTGCCGGTCGACGGCGTCTTCCCCTACGTCCACCTGGAACGGAGTTTCATGCACCTGGGCTTTCACATTTATGACTTGGGTTTCCAAAGTCAGAACAGCGAAGCCGCCAAGCCCATGGTGTTTACCACGACCCTGTTACTGATCGCGCTGATTACGCTCCTGAACGTGTTTGCCATCTGGCTGCGCGGCCGGTTGCGGCGCAAGTTTGTCAGCAACGCTTTTTAACTTGTGAGGTGCCTCATGGCTTATGCCGCTTCTCCGATCGCATTTTCCGGCGGGTCATTCGACTCGGCGGTTCGAGCCTCCGAGGCGCCGGGGGCGGCCGGCCAAGAGCCGGCGGCGGCGAGCCGGCTGGCGGCCATCGCCGCGGGAGAATCGGCCCCCGCGGTGATTCACGACAGCGTGCGGCGCGAGGAGCCGGTCTTGGAAGTGATCGATTTCAGTTTGTGGTACGGAGCGAAACAGGCCCTGCACGAAATCACGATGCCCGTGGCCAAGGGCCGGGTGACGGCGTTGATCGGTCCTTCCGGCTGCGGCAAGACGACGCTGCTGCGGTGCGTCAACCGCATGAACGACTTGATCGACAGCGTGCGGATCGGCGGCGACATGCGGCTGAACGGCGACTCGATCTTCAGTTCCGGCGTGGATGTGATCGAACTCCGCAAACGCATGGGGATGGTGTTCCAGAAGCCCAATCCGTTTCCGATGAGCATTTTCGAGAACGTGGTCTATTCGCTGCGGATCGACGGCGAGCGGCGGCGGAGCGTGTTGGGGGAGGTCTGCGAGCGGAGCTTGCGCGGAGCGGCGCTGTGGGACGAGGTCAAAGACCGCCTGCACGAAAGCGGCTTGAGCCTGTCCGGCGGACAACAGCAGCGGCTGTGTATCGCGCGGGCCATCGCCAGCGACCCGGAGGTGCTGCTGCTGGACGAGCCCTGCTCGGCGCTGGACCCCATCGCGACCAACAAGATCGAAGACTTGATCGACGAGTTGTCGGGCGAGTACTCGATACTGATCGTCACGCACAACATGCAGCAGGCCTCGCGGATCAGCGACTATACGGCGTTCATGTACCTGGGCCACCTGGTGGAGTACGGTCCTACGACGGACCTCTTCACCAACCCCCGGCTGGCCGAAACCAACGACTACGTCACGGGACGATTTGGCTAAGCACCGTTCGAGAAACAAGTGGCGTAAGCTTCCAGCTTGCGATGCCGTGATCTCCCGCAAGCTGGAAGCTTACGCCACCGAGAAATCGGACAGTTATTTCTGGAACGGAGCTAAGCCGCGAAAAGGGGGCAGGATTCGTTTTCCGGAACGGCCCGGCGCCAGGAAAAGGGGTCAGGCATCGCATAAAAGAGTCTTGACCCCTTTTCGCAAGCGAGAAAACCGAAGGAGAGACAAGGAGACATCGAAATGACTGCGCGAAGAATGATCTGCTGGACGTTCATGGGGGGCTTGGTCTTGGCGGCGGCCGCGCCGGTTGCCGCCCAGATTCGCAGCGAGGCGCACGACCAGTACGCCGCCGCGCTGTGGAAGTACCTCCATCCCGCGAACGGCCCCAAGTATGTCGGTTGGACGGTCGCCTCCCGCGCCCTGGATCTGCAGGCCGGCCCGCCGTCGGGCCCCGGCGATAAAACCTACCTCAATCCTCGCGCGGCGGCGGACGACAAGCTGCCTCACGGTTCCGTGGTGGTCACGGAGCACCTCGCGACAGGTGGAGAGAACCCTGTGGCGATCACGATTCGCTATCGCTTTCAGCCCGGCTACAATTCGGCCAGCGACGATTGGTATTGGGCGAACTACCTGGCGGATGGTCAGATTGTGCGGACGATGGCGGACAAGACGCCATACGACAAGCGGGGCTTTGCGACCTACCTGCAGGACGGCCGGCTGTGGATCCTACGATTGGGCAGCGCGATGCTGGCGGAATATCTGACCAGCGGCGAACTGGCCAAACGCGTCACGCGGCCGGGTACGGGGCCGGGAGGCCTGACCGTCATGTCCGGCGACAACGAGACCATCGACGCTTACTTGACGGCCAAGCCCGGCTTTGTGACTCGGCTGGTAGACGGCCGGCTGTGGGTTTTCCGCAGCGGCGGAGCGGAACTTGCCGAATTCGACCGGCAGGGGGAATTGGCCCAGCACGTGACGCATCCCGGTGTCGGGCCGGGGGGCATCACGGTCAAAGCGCCGGATGCCGGCACGGTGGCCGCGTATTTGGCGGCGGCGGACGGATTTGAAGCCAAAGTGCAGGAGGGCCGCATTTGGGTCTTCCGCCCCGGCAGCGCGGAACTGGCGGAGTTCGAAAAGTCCGGGGAATTGGCCAAGCACGTGATCCGTCCGGGTGCGGGGCCGCAAGGAATGACGGTCAAGGCGGCGGACGCCGAAACGCTGGATGCGTACCTGCGTTCGGCCGTTGGTGGGCCGACCTCGGACCGTTGAGGCGGAAAGTCCGATCCGGTCGGACAAAGCGTGGGAAGGCGAGTGGGCGCGTGCGGCAAAAACCATCGGTGCTAATTATCGGGAAGGCCGGGCACCTCCAGGAGGGGCTGGAGGCCCGCTTGCGCATTGCGGGCTGCCGGGTATCGACCGCAACCGACGGCCGGACGGGTGTGGCCGGAGCGGTTGCCGCTCAGCCGGATATTGTCCTGCTGGACTCGGACCTGCCGGATGCCGATGTCCTGGATGTATGCCGCGAAATCCGCGGCCTGCAGTCCCGGCGACTGCCCGTATTCCTGCTGACGCCGGAACACCGGACGGACACCGGAAGCCCCGGCATGTTCAGCGGTCCCGCCCCGCGCGACCAGCGGTGGGAGTACTTTGAGTATGGCTTCGGCGCCCTGCTGGCCTGGATCGAAACGGCCAGCGGGACCAATGATCGAATCGTCGGTCACGGGCTGGAGTTGGACCGGCGGCGGTTCACCGCCGCCATGGACGGCCGGGACCTGGGTTTGACGACGACCGAATTCCGCTTGTTATGGGCCTTGGCCAGCGAACCGGGCCGGGTTTTTCAGCGGCGGGAATTGGCGGCGGCATGTGGTTCGGCGGACCGCACCCGGGAGCGGACGGTGGATGTGCATGTGAAGTCGGTCCGCGATAAACTGGGGGACCGAGCCTTCCTGCTGGAAACAGTGCAACGCGTGGGTTATCGATTTCGAGAATGGACCGAACATGACCAAACACTTTCATCGCGATCTGGAGAATCTGCAGAAGGAAATCCTCGCGCTTTCGTCCCAGGTGGAGGACATGATCGATAGCGCCGGCCGCTGCCTGTTCGAGCCGAATCCGGAACTGGTGCGGGAGGTTACGGAGGCGGACAAGCAGGTCGATCAGCGCGAGGTGACGATCGAGGAAGAGTGCCTGAAGATGCTGGCGCTGCACCAGCCCGTGGCCATCGACTTGCGGCGGATCGCGGCCGTGTTGAAGATCAACCATGACCTGGAGCGGATCGGCGATCTGGCCGTGAGCATCGTCCAGCGCGCGGACTGCCTGCACCAGCGGCCGGATTTCCGCATGCCGGCCAAACTCGAACGCATGGCCCGCCTGGCCACCAGCATGGTCCGCGGCACGCTCAACGCCTTTGTGGATTCGGACGTCGATGCGGCCCGCGAGATTTGCCTGAGCGACGACGAGGTCGATACCATTAACCGCGAGATTATCGAGGAGCTGATCGCGCTCATGAAGCAACAGCCGGCGATGGTCGAACCCGCGATGCATTGTTTCTCCGCGACCCGCCACCTGGAACGGATCGCCGACCACGCCACGAACATCGCCGAGGATGTGATTTACCTGGTCCAAGGCGAGATCGTGCGGCACCGTGGACGCCTGCACGCGGCGACCGCATGAATCTAGACCACTGACCACTGACCCCAGAATAACGAACCACGCATGTCCAAGATCCTAATTATCGAAGACGACCGGGCACTGGTCGACGTCCTGGCCTACAATTTGCGCCAGGCGGGTTACGAAGTGGATGCGGCCTACGATGGCATGGATGGGCTGACGCAGACACAGCTCAAGAGTCCCGACGTCGTGCTGCTGGACCTCATGCTGCCGGTCATGGATGGGATCGAAGTCTGTCGCCGTTTGCGGAGCGATCCGCACACGGCCGAAACGCTCATCCTGATGCTGACGGCCAAGACCGAAGAAGCGGATCAGTTGGTCGGCTTCTCGGTCGGCGCCGACGACTACGTAACCAAGCCGTACAGCACGCGCTTGCTACTGGAGCGGATCCGGGCCCTCGAGCGACGGCGGCGCACAGGATCCGTTTCGGATGCCGACGTGGTGACCCTGTCCGGCGTGATGGTCGACCGCCGCCGGCATCAAGCGTCGGTCGCGGGCCGGGTGCTGAACTTGACGCGCAGCGAATTCCGGTTGCTGGAAACGCTGATCCGTCAACCGGGCCGCGCGTTCAACCGCACCGAACTGATCAACGCGGCCCTGGGCGAAGACACGATCGTGCTGGAACGGACGATCGACGTACACATCCGCGCGATCCGCAGCAAGCTGGACGAATCGGCCAACCTGATCGAAACGGTTCGCGGCGTGGGCTACCGCTTCCGCGACGCGAGTTCGTCCGGGGAAACGGCTTCGGAGTCAGAGACTCCTTAGCATGTTAATTTCGCGTTAAGCCTGACCACGAACGCTCGTTAAGAGACGGTTAATTTTGTCCGGTTTCCTCTTGTCCGGTTTTTCGTTTGAGCTCAAAATGCTGGAGTATTATTAACCAACAGGCCCGGCAGAAGTCAACGATGGCTCAGCAGAAATTCTCTCCCGGCGATCCCGTGATCTACCGCAGGTCGAAATGCACGACTCGTCCTGGTCCGCGCGCCGTGCATGTCACGCCTGCCCCGCGAGGCGAAGACTACGCCTACGAAGTGGACAAGTTCTGGGTTGTTGTTGAGATGCGTCCCGACCGCACTCTCGTGCTCCGCACGCGCCGTGGCAAGCTGCACGTTGTGCGCGACAACGATCCGCACCTGCGCCGTCCCAATCTGCTGGAGAGAATCCGCTTCGGGATGCGTTTTCCCCGCACCGACTTGACCTCGTAATCCAAGGGCCGGGCAAACCCAAAGCCAACCGACGGCCGAAGAGGATTTCCTGAGCCCAGCAGCCGGAGGCCCGTCGTAGGGCAAAATCCAGCAAATATGATAGATCTCCGCTGCATCTTTCTTGTTGCCTCAAGATGCGGTGGTTGGAACGTTTGCATTCATCGGCGTCTGTTTCCAGACGGATTCCAAACAGCGGAAATCAGCATTCAGGTTGCCCTGGCGCGCGGGTCGTGCCTGCGGCCAGACGGCCGCCCGCGTCACGTAGCTCAGCGATTGTGGAAACACGAAAGGGCTCAGACGTACAGAATTCAATTTTCGCGGCCAATTGTCCGGCCAGATGGAAACGCTTTACTCCGCGAAAACTGAATTCTGTACGTCTGAGCCCGGATGCGGAAGCGGGGAATCGACTGGAACGTATTCCGGCGGAACGACGAGTGAGAGGCGGAGCATCGCATTCGGTCAGCAACGGCCTCGATCGGTACTTCCGTGTGGTTTTTTTCGCTTGCGGGCAATTCGTCTGGCAAGCCGCATAAACGTTTGCCGATACTAGAGACGGGATACGAGCACCCGGGCGCTCACTGTGGTTTCAAACCATCCGCGTTTTCAAGGAGGAAACCGGTGAGCACCACCTCCGCACCCATTGCCGTTATGTTGGCCTCTTTGTGCCTCAACCCGATCGAGGACGTGGTCGTCGACCGGGTGGACCTCGTCGAGTTGAATCACTTTCACGACGAGCAGGGCAAGCAGGTCTTCGACCAGATCATCTTCTACGACTGGTCCCCCACGCGAGGCCGCTACAACGTACTGGCCTGGCGGTTGCTGAAACACCCCTCGCAATTGCCAGCGCGGGACTGGAGCACAGGGGATTATGTCACCATCTGGCGCGACAATGCCATCGTGCGGGAAGTCCGTGCCGAAACGATGCGCGAGTCCTGGACGCAGTACGATCCCGAACTGATCGAGCGTTCGTTCTTGCCCAAAGAACAACGCCGGGAACTGCGCAAACGTCCGCTGGATAGCTCGAGGCCTTGATCGGAGTGCTACGCATCGTAACCCGAAGCGTCAGCGAGGAAGAACGGCGTTTCCTCGCTGACGCTTCGGGTGACGATAATTCCCTGCTAGCGTCGTGCGCAAGACTCCGCTTAGGGCCAAAGCTCGGCGAGCAGGTAAAATCAATACAACCGGCAAGATCTAACTAAAGCTCCCGCCTTGCGAATGCCGAATTGGGAAGTATTCGTTTTTGCCCCAACGACGCGTGAAGTAGCGAGGCCGCCATGAGGAGCAAGCAATTCGTGTGGGTCGCCATCTTGGTGCTAGCTGGGACGACCGGCTGCGCCATGTGCGACAACGCTCAAGATTGGTCGTATTCCGCATTCGGCGGCAAATGGCAGCGCGATAACCCGCACAGCGGACGGGTCGCATCGCTGTTCGATCCCGCCGGCGGGCAGGTCGTGGAGCAAGGTCTCCCGACGGAAGCGGAGCCGGTACCGGAGACTGCGGAGGAGGCGGAGGAGTCTGCCGAACCCCTGGTGGACGAACCGGAGGAGGCAGCGGAATCCGCCGAGCCGCAGATGGATGAACCGAACGAGGAGGCAGCCGAGCCGGCTTTGCCCGAGACGACGGAAAACGCGGAACCCGGACAAGGTGTAAACTCCGGAACCAACAAGAAACCCGCGGGCGGGATGCTCGAATTGCCCGTCATGTCCGATGACTCGGCCGAAAGCTCGAAACCCGAAAGCGACGCCGGACTGTTGCCGCCGTTGGAGCCCCCGCCGCAGTAACTCGGGCCATGACGTTCCGGCACCGGCCTTGATCGGAATGTTGCGCGTCGTAACCCGAAGCGTCAGCGAGGAAGAACGTGATTTCCTCGCTGACGCTTCGGGTTACGATGATCCGATGCTAGCGTTTTGCGACGCAATCCGATCAATGCCTCCAGCACCCATACTCCGGCACCCATACTCGATAGCACGAAGCCCCGTCCTTGGTTACACTGTTGGCCATGACAAGCCAACCATCCATCGACGTCGTGCATCTGCACCGTGATGACAATATCTGCCTGGCCGCCCGGACCTTGGACAGCGGTGCGAAGATCGTCGCGGGCGATCATGCGGTTACGCTCCGCGGGCCCGTCAAGCTGGGGCATAAGATCGCGGTCCAGCGGATCCCGAAGGGAGTGCGCGTCGTCAAATACGGCCAGGCGATTGGCGTGGCGACGGAGAACATCGAGCCGGGCGACTGGGTCCACACTCACAACTTGAGCAACGGCGATTTGGAACTGGACTACGCTCCCGCGACGCAAGTCCCACCGGCGCCGCCGCCGATCACGGACCGTACCTTCCAGGGCTACCGCCGCGCCAATGGCAAGGCCGGCACGCGGAACTATATCGCGGTGATCTCGACCGTCAATTGTTCGGCATCGGTCTGCAGGTTCGTCGCCGAGCGGTTCGACCGATCGTTGCTGAAAGACTATCCCAACGTCGACGGCGTGATCGCCTTGAAGCACACCAGCGGCTGCGGCATGGCCTACCGCGGTCTGGCGCACGAGATGCTGAACCGGGTCCTGGCCGGGACCGCCAAACATCCGAACATCGGCGCTTATTTGCTGATCGGACTGGGCTGCGAGCAGGGCGAGATGGATTACCTGTTGGACAGCCAGCGGCTGGTCCAGATTGGCGGGGTGCCCGGTCCTCTCGGCCAGCCGCCCGTGTTTTCCATGCAGGATTTGGGCGGCACCGTCAAGACGGTCGAGGCGGCCGTGCGGCGGGTGGCCGAGTTGCTGCCGCAAGCCAACGACGTCCGCCGCGTGCCGGTTCCCGCGAGCGAGTTGATCCTGGGCTTGGAGTGCGGCGGTTCGGACGGGAATTCCGGAGTGACCGCGAATCCGGCCGTCGGCGCGGCTGCCGATCTGGTCGTGGCGTGCGGCGGCACAGCGATCCTCTCGGAGACACCGGAGATCTGCGGTGCCGAGCACCTGCTGACGCGCCGGTCCGTCTCGCGCGAGGTGGCCGACAAGCTGATCGAACGCGTCCAATGGTGGCGCTGGTACACGGGTCTGTTTGGCGTCGAAGTCGATAACAATCCGTCGGTCGGAAACAAGGAAGGCGGCTTGACCACGATCGCGGAGAAGTCGCTGGGGGCCGTAGCCAAAGGCGGCACGACGGCCCTGGTCGACGTCTACCAGTACGCGGAGCCCGTGACCGCCAAGGGCTTCGTTTTTATGGACTCGCCCGGCTACGACCCGGCCAGCACCACGGGGATGGTCGCAGGCGGCGCCAATGTCGTGTTGTTCACGACGGGCCGCGGCAGTTGCTTCGGGTGCAAGCCGGCGCCGTCGCTCAAGATCGCCACCAACACGCCGATGTACGAGCGGATGATCGACGACATGGATCTGAACGCGGGCGAGATTCTCCGCGGGCGAAGTGTGGCGGACGTGGGGCGGGAAATCTTCGAGCAGGTGCTGGCGGTTGCCAGCGGCGAGAAGACCAAGAGCGAGTTGCACGGCCTGGGCGACGAAGAATTCGTGCCTTGGACGGTCGGACCGGTGTTATAGCGCAGAGGTTGGAATATGTCCGAACGATCCGCTCCGGGGGCAACCTTGGTCGTGCTGGCGACCTATAACGAGATGCAGAACTTGCCCGACTTGACGGACGAGATCTTCCGCCACGCCCCCGACGTCCACGTGTTGGTGGTCGACGACAATTCGCCGGACGGCACCGGCCGCTGGTGCGACGAGCGGGCTCGTTCCGACACCCGGTTTCACGTCCTGCACCGCCCCGGCAAGCTGGGCTTGGGAACGGCGACCATCGCGGGCATGCGCTATGCCTTGGAACACGACTATGCTTACGTGCTGGTGATGGACGCCGATTTCAGCCATCCTCCCCGCTATCTGCCGGATTTGCGGCGAGGCATGGAGCCCGACGGGCCGCAGCCGCCGGTCGATGTCATGATCGGCTCCCGCTACCTGCCCGGCGGCGGCATCGAAGGCTGGCCGTGGCGGCGGCGCTGGACCAGCCGCGCGGTGAACCGCTACGCGCGCTGCTGGCTGCGGCTGCCGGTCAGCGATATCAGCGGCGCGTTCCGCTGTTACCGGGCAGCAGTGCTGCGACAGCTCGATTTCAACGCCGTACGGGCACGCGGATACGCGTTTGAGGAGGAGATCCTATGGTGGCTCAAACGTCACGCAGCCCGGTTTGGCGAAACACCCATCGTGTTTGTCAATCGCCAGCGAGGCCAGTCGAAAGTGAACTTCCGCGAGGTCTGGTCGGCCTGTTGGAGCATGTTCGTCCTTGGTCTTCGAGGCTGGTTTTCCGGCTCGACCGTGTCCCATAACCCACCCGCGAAAACGCCATGATCCGTGTGCTGCAGATAATTCCTTCGCTGGACCGCTGCGGGGCCGAAAAGCAGCTGACGTTGCTGGCCACCGGCCTGCCGCGGGACCGGTTTGACGTCCATGTCTGCGCCCTGACGCGCGGCGGCCCGCTGGAACAGCCGTTGCAGCAGGCCGGCATCCCCGTGACGATCATCGGCAAATCTTGGAAAATCGATCCGCTGGCCTACCACCGGTTAAAACGTCTGATCGTCCGGCTGCAGCCCGACATTGTACACACGTGGATCTTCGCCGCGAATGCCTACGGCCGCTGGGCGGCGCGGAGCGCCGGCGTCAAGCATTTGGTGGCGGGCGAACGCTGCGTGGACCCATGGAAACAGTGGCACGAATTGGCCATCGACAAGGTCTTGGCGCGGGATACCCAGCGGATCGTTACCAACAGCAGCGGCGTGCGGAACTTTTACGCGGGGCATGGTCTGCCGGCCGACAAGTTCGTCGTCATCCCCAACGGGGTCGAACCGCTGACGTCGCAGGGCGCGAGGCGGCGGGAAGAATTGTTGGCGGAGCTTGGCCTGCCGCCCCGTGCCCGGCTGATCGCCGCCGTGAATCGCCTGTGGCCGCAGAAGCGCGTCAAAGACCTGATTTGGGCCGCGGACTTGCTAAAGATTGTCAACCCGGACGCCCACCTACTGATCGTCGGCGACGGCCCCCAGCGCTGGCGTCTGGAACGATATCGGGACCAGTGCGAGATCCGGGATTGCGTCCACTTCCTGGGGCAGCGCGACGATGTCGCGAGTTTGCTCGCCCACTGCGAGTGCCTGTGGCTGGGCAGCGGGTACGAGGGCCAGTCGAATGCGATTCTGGAGGCCATGTCCGCCGGATTGCCCGTCATCGCCACCGACATTCCCGGCAATCGCGACCTGGTCGTGCCGAATCAAACCGGCTATCTCGTCCCCGTCGGCGACCGGGCCGCGTTTGCGCGATGGACCAACGTCCTGCTGAACGATCCGGAACTGGCCGGCCGGCTGGGCGCCGCCGGCCGGCAGCGCGTGCTGACCGAGTTCTCGATCGAAAAAATGGTCGCCCGGCATGTGGCGCTGTACGAGGAGATCGTGGGTTAGGGCTCAGACGTACAGAATTCAAAATTGGCGGGCAAGGCGGTAACCATCGCTGAGGGCTTCGACCGCCAATTTTGAATTCTGTACGTCTGAGCCCGCCCTCGCCCCCGTTCCACGTGCTCAGTTGTGCTGAATCAGCAGAATATCGCCGTCCTGAATGACGTATTCCTTGTGCTCTTTGCGCATCAGGTTATGGGCTTTGATTTCCCGCTCGCTGCCCAGGCGGATCAGGTCAGCACACGTCATGACTTCGGCGCGGATGAAACCGTGTGCCAGGTCGGTATGAATCCCGCCCGCCGCCTCGACGGCCGTGCCTCCTTGGCGGATCAGCCACGTGCGAACCTCTTTCTCGCCCGCGGTAAAGAACACCATCTGGCCCGATGCCGCCATGATCTGCCGGATCAAGGCGTCGCGGTCCATCGGCTGCAGGCCCATTTCGCGGCAGAATTCCGCCCGTTCGTCGTCCGGCATCTTGGTCAGGCCCAGTTGCAGGCTCAGGGAAACGGTCACGAGTTCCACGCCGGGCGGGGCTGCAGCGGCGAAGCGGCCCGGATCCGGATCGTCGTCCGCCACGTTGACCACAATCAGACGAGGCTTCTCGCTGAACAATTGAAACGAGCGGATCGCCCGGCCTTGTTCGGGCGTCAGCTCCTCCTGGTGCAGTGGGCGTCCCGATTCCAGCGTTGCCAACAGGGGCTCGAGCGCCGCCAATTCCTTGGCCATTTCCTCCCGGTCCGACCGCGGCTTGTTGACTTGGTCGCGGAGCCGCTCGATCCGGCCCCCCACGATGTCCATATCGGCCAGCAGCAGGTCGTCCTCGAACCGCGTCAAATCGGCCGCGGCATCCGAGCCGTCGAACGAGGCCACCACCAGCACGAGACATCCGGCCTCGCGAATCTTCGACAATTTGGCCGCACTGCCTTCGTGCGAGCGGCTCAACCCGGGAGTATCGAAGATCTCCAGATGAGCGTGCGAAATCTTTTTCGGGCGATAGATCTTGCACAATTCGGCGACCCGAGGCTCAATAATCGGTGCCGCCACCATCTGCGTGTCGTGGTGTTGCGACGGATTGGGGGCGATTCCCGTCAGCCACTCGAACAGCGTACTCTTGCCTGAGCCCGAATAGCCCACGATGCCGATCTTCATTGCCTTTGATCTCCCACTCTGGGTTCAGACGTAAAGAATCCAATTTTCGCGGATAGCGGTCTTCTTCTTAGTTTCAGAGAACTTACGCTCTAACCGGTTCGCGCACAACGGGTCTGGGCGGCCGCGCAAGCAAAGACTAACTCGACGGGCATCCTCGACATCTCAGGGCGGTTCACCGCATGAACCAGCCGCCGTTGATATCGAGGGTCTCGCCGGTCATGAACAGGCTGTCGGCCAGATAGGCGATCGCCGCGGCGACCTCGTCGGGGTGGCCGATGCGTTTCAGCGGCGTGGAAGCCTTGAACTCGGCCATTTTTTCCGGCGTCGTGACTTGATCGTGGAACGGCGTGTCGATCACGCCGGGAGCCACCGCGTTCACGCGGATCGCGGGCGCCAGTTCCTTGGCCAGTCCGCGGGTGAACGTGTCCAACGCGCCTTTGCAGGCGCCGTAGATGGTGGCGGTCGGCGCTCCATGCCGTACGGCGATCGAGGTGACGTTGACGATGCACGGATGCTCGCCCCGTTCCAGCAGGGGGACGCACCGCGAGGAAACCATCATGGCGGAAAACGTGTTCAGGGCAAAGCTGTTCAGCATTAGCTGCCATTCCAACTGCCGAGCCGGGCAACGGCGCACCAGGCCGCCCGCGTTGTTCACCAGGATATCGAGCTTGCCGCAGGTTTCCGCGGCGAAAGAAGCCACATCCCGGCATCCGGCCTCCGTCGCCAAATTGGCCTGGACCAGGTGAGCCGTGCCGCCCGCTTGCACGACGTCGGCGGCGACCCCCTCCGCAGCCGTTGACGACGAGTGGTAGTGGACAATCACCTCGTTGCCCGCGGCAAAATGGCGTGCCGTAGCCGCTCCGATGCCCGTGCTCGCTCCCGTGATCAACACCGTCTTACCCATCGTCGTTGCTCCTGCCACAAGGGATTCGGGCCCTTTCCGGCCGCATAAGGATTAAGGTACACATTTTCCGATTTCCCTCATATACCGCACGCGGTTGAGAATCGTACATGGGCGTCTCCCCACGGTAACCCGAAGCGCCAGCGAGAGGGGATTTTGCGCCCTCTCGCTGGCGCTTCGGGTTCCAGCAATTCTCAACCGCGTGCGTCAAAGACGGTCCCGCTGGCCGGATGCTGTCTGGTCGAAGGGACAGAAACCGTGTATGGTGACGTGCGTTTGGATTTCCGGACATCTACGGTCGCTTGGCGTGCGTGGTCGAAATACCTGCGTTCCCAGCTGCGATTCTCACCTCCTGAGGCAAAACGATGCCGACAACAACCGACAAGGCCGTCATTCTCGCACGGGGACAAGGTACGCGGATGCGCGCCGAGGACGGCACGGCGCCGTTGGACTCCCGCCAAGCCGCCGTGGCGAATACAGGGGTCAAAGCCTTGATGCCGTTGGGCAATCGCCCGTTTCTGGATTACGTGCTTTCCACGTTGGCCGACGCGGGCTGTCGCCGCGTCTGCCTGGTGGTCGGCCCGGAACACCGGGCGATTCGCGACTACTATACGCACGGGGTCGCTCTGCAACGGCTCAGCATCGAGTTTGCCATCCAGGAGGAACCGCACGGCACAGCCGACGCGGTCTCGGCCGCCGCCGATTTTGTCGGCCGCGATCCGTTCCTGATGCTGAATTCGGACAATTTCTATCCCCTCGAAGCCTGTCAGGCTCTGCTCGGCCAAGCAGGACCGGCCGTGGCCCTGTTCGAGCGCGAAGCGCTGCTGGCAGGCAGTAACATTCCTCCGGACCGCATTACCAAATTCGCCGTGGGCGAAGTCGACGCGGCGGGCTGTTTGCGCCGGATCATCGAGAAGCCGGACGCCGAGACGTTGTCGCGATTGCCGCCGCCGCTGTGGGTCAACATGAACTGCTGGCGGTTCGGTCCGTCGATCTTCTGGGCATGCCGCTCGATCCCCCGCTCGCCGCGCGGCGAGTTTGAACTGACGATGGCGGTCCAGTACGCCATCGATGTGCTGGGCGAGCGGTTCCAGGTGGTTCCCCTGCACGCGCCGGTCTTGGATTTGACCAGCCGCCGGGACATTGCCCTGATCGAGGCCAAGCTGGCAGGGATGGAGGTCCGCCTGTGAACGGTGCTGCCGCAGCTGCATCGCCTCGCGGCACCAATGGCTGCTCGCCCATCGGCCCCTGGACGGCGGATGCATCCATGAACCGTTATGGCGGATCTTTCGGCGACGCGGATCGCTTGGCGGCTTTCCTACGATCCTGCGGATTCAGCGTTCCGGCGGCGGCGAGCAAGGCCGAACTGTTCGCGCGTTGCGCGGCGGCGTTGCGAGCGCAAAATTCCGCGCCGCCGGAGGACGGCCGCGCGTATTTTGTGCCCGGCCGCATCGAGGTCTTGGGCAAGCACACCGATTACGCGGGCGGCAGCAGCATGGTTGCCGCCGCCGAACGAGGCTTTTGCCTGATCGCCGTCGCCACGCGCGGGCCGGACGTGCGGGTCACGGACGCGGTCCGCGGCGAGACGATTCAGTTCGCGATGGAGTCGGAATTGGCTCCGCCGCCGGGCCATTGGTCCAACTATCCCCTGACAGTCGCCCGCCGGCTGGTCCGCAATTTCCCGGGCGCAACGCGAGGCGCGCAAATCGCCTTTGCCAGCGATCTGCCGCCTGCCGCGGGGATGAGCAGTTCCAGCGCCCTGATGGTCGCGATCTGGTTTGCGTTGGCCGATGCCAACGACATCTGGAGTCACGAGCGGTACTTGCCGGAGTTGAACGAGCCGTTGAATCTGGCCGGCTACTTGGCCACCATCGAAAACGGTCAGAGCTATGGTCCGCTCGCCGGCGACCGCGGTGTCGGCACTTTCGGAGGCAGCGAGGATCACACCGCCATCTTGTGCGCTCGGCACGGTTACGTCGGCCAGTACGCCTATTGCCCGGTCAGGTTCGAACGTCGGATGCCGCTGCCGCCCGATTGGACGTTCGCCATCGCATCCAGCGGTGTGACCGCCGAGAAAACGGGCGCCGCGTTGGACAAGTACAATCATGCATCGCGGCTGGCGGCGGTTGTCGCCGGCCTGTGGCGCCGCGAAACGGGCGGCGACGAGCCGCACCTGGCTGCAGTGGTGCGGAGCCAGGCGGACGCGGCCCAGCGGTTGCAGGCGATCCTGGCGGGCGCGAAGCACGGCGAATTTCGGCCGAGTGAACTGCTGGACCGGCTGGAGCATTTCGTCACCGAAAACGAACAGGTCATCCCGGCCGCCGGCGCGGCGCTCGCCAATGGCGACCTGGAAACGTTTGGCCGCTGGGTCGACCGGTCGCAGCACGCCGCAGAATCGCTGTTGGACAATCAGATCCCGGAAACCGTGTTCTTGGCAGCCGCGGCTCGCCGATACGGCGCGGCCGCCGCCTCGGCCTTCGGCGCCGGATTCGGCGGCAGCGTCTGGGCGCTGGTCCCGGCGGACCGCGTCATCGAGTTCCAGGCCCAGTGGCAGCGGAGCTACGTCGAGCGATTCCCGCAGCACGAAGCCCAGGCAGCATTTTTTCCCACGGCGGCCGGTCCGGCCTTGTGTCGAATCGCCTGATGTCCGCGAAATAGACACGAATCGGCGATCCGCTTGGCGAATTGGCGACGGTGGCGCTGCGTGTCAGGCGTCGGGTTCATGTCTCAGAATCCGAGAAAACCGCCGACCAAGGTGGTTCTGACTGCTTGCAGCCAGGACAAATCAACCTCAGCCGACCAACTCGACAAGACGCAATACGGATCGCATCTCGTTAAGTCCATGCTCAGGTCCCCACGCAGGTACGAGCGGCGGCGGGAGGCGAGATCGCTACGGCGACGGGGCTGTGACCGCGCGGGCGAAGAGACTTGCCAGGGGCAGAGCGAAACCCGGGAAGATCTCCCCGCCCGACAGGGTTTCGCTGGCGGCAAGGATGCGGACTTGGGTGGGCGATTCGTAGACATACACCTGGCGCTGGTCCGGCAGGATCACCCACACCCGCCGCACGCCGTACTCGAAGTACTCGCGCAGCTTGGCCACCACGTCAGAGAATTCGTCGGTGGGGCTTACGACTTCGACGGCCAAATCGGGCACGACGTCCCAATCCCCGGATTCCGGCAATGCCCGGGTCAGGGGCCACCGTTTGGCCGAGACGAAGGCGACATCCGGCCGTCGCCGCAGATTCCGTCTGGGATCCAGGATGAATAACATCTCCGTGACCACGGTGCCCAAACCACGCTCTTCCACAAAGGGCCCCAAGCGATGGTCCAAGCGTGATGCGATCCAGGTGGCGTAAGCGCTCGTGGGTGGCAAGTCCACATGTTGACCGTTGACGATTTCGTATAGAGCCTCTTCGTCCGCGGGACGCGCATCGCGTGTTGCGGGAGGCTCGGTAAGAACTGCAGGTGCCATCGTTGACTTCCTCCCAAACAATTCACGGGCGGTAGGGCCGGACGCCAAAAGTTTTCCCGGCTACGGTCGAGAAAAAATTATACCAAAGGTGATGATTCGGGAACAGCTGCGGTTTGCGACCACGCGAAAGCAGGCAGCAGCACGTCGTGTCTTGCGGCGGGCCGTAGGCAGTCAGCAGGAAAGCTCCTACCCAGCGGACTTTGGAGTGCGCCGGATAGCACGGATGGCAAAGCCGGGGCACGGATGAAAGGCAGGCTTCTTTCGTCATCCGTGCCCCGGCTTTGCCATCCGTGCTAGATTCGCGTGCGTAGTTCATTTTCCGCGGTGTGCGTTAGTCCAAAGCGAATTGCGCCACGTAATCGTCGCTCGGATACTGCCGGGCACCGGACTGCTCGTCCTTCAACAACACGAAATTCTCCAGGACCAGGGCGTCCATGTTGGTGGCCATGAAGCAGCGGTAGGCGTGCTCCGGCGAGCAGACGATGGGCTCGCCGCGGACGTTGAAGCTGGTGTTGATGATCACCGGCGAGCCGGTCCGGGCTTCGAACTGCTTCAACAGCCGCCAGTAGCGGGGATGCCGTTGCGGATCGACCGTCTGCACGCGGGCCGAATAATCGACGTGGGTGATCGCGGGCACGATGGAGCGTGGCGTCCGGAGTTTGTCGATGCCCGCGCGCTGCAGATCGGACTCGGCCGGCGGCAAACGCTTGTCGCCGCGCACGGGCGCGACCAACAACATGTAGGGACTCGGCTGGCGGGGCCGGAACTCGAAAAACTCGTCCACCCGCTCCTCCAGGACGGACGGAGCGAACGGCCGGAACGATTCGCGGAATTTGATCTTCAAGTTCATCACCGCCTGCATCTGCGTGCTGCGCGCATCGCCCAGGATGCTGCGGCCGCCCAGCGCCCGCGGCCCGAACTCCATGCGGCCCTGCAGCCAGCCCACGACTCTCTCCTGCGCGATCAACTCGGCCACGCGGTCGCACAGTTCGGTTTCGTCGTCCCAGCGATGGTACTTGGCCCCCTGGCCATCCAAGAACCGTTGGATCTCGTCCGCGCCGAAGCTCGGTCCCAGGAACGATCCGCGTTGCTGGTCCAGGGGGCTGGCCGTGCGGGAATGCCCGAGCAGCTGGTGCCAAATGAACAGGGCGACGCCGAGCGCTCCGCCGGCATCGCCCGCCGCCGGCTGGATCCACAGGTCGGTAAAGGGACCTTCGCGCAGGATGCGGCCGTTGGCCACGCAATTCAGCGCCACGCCGCCGGCCAGGCACAACCGTGTCAGGCCGGTTTGCGCGTGGACATGGCGTGCCATGCGGAGCATGATTTCTTCGGTCACGGCTTGGATCGAGGCAGCCAGGTCCATTTCGCGCTGGGTCAGCGGCGTCTCGGGCTGCCGCGGCGGGCCGCCGAACAGCCGCGAGAACTTCGGCGACGTCATGGTCAGGCCCTGGCAGTAGTTGAAGTAGGACAGGTCCATGCGGAACGAGCCGTCCGGCTTCAGGTCGATCAGCTTGTCCAGGATCAGGTCCGCGTACTTGGGCTCGCCGTACGGAGCCAGGCCCATCAGCTTGTATTCGCCCGAGTTGACGCGGAAACCGCAGAAGTAGGTAAAGGCGGAATACAGCAGGCCGGGCGAATGCGGAAAATGCAGCTCGTGCGTGAGCTGGATGCGGTTGCCGCGTCCGTACCCGCAACTGGCCGTAGCCCACTCGCCCACGCCGTCCACAGTCAGAATGGCCGCCTCCTCAAACGGCGAAGGAAAGAACGCGCTGGCCGCGTGGGACTCGTGGTGCTCCGTAAAGATGTACTGCTTGCGGTACGCGTGCTGCAGACCCTCGTTCAACTCGCGGCGAAGGTGCAGTTTCTGCTTCAGCCAGACCGGAATCGCGCTCAGGAACGAGCGGAACCCGGACGGGGAAAAGGCGAGGTACGTCTCCAGGAGCCGCTCGAATTTCAAGAACGGCTTGTCGTAGAAACCCACGTAATCGATCTGCTCCGGCCGCAGACCGGCTTCCTGCAAGCAGTACTCGACCGCATGTCGCGGAAACCGCTCGTCATGCTTCTTGCGGGTAAAGCGCTCCTCTTGAGCCGCGGCAACAATCTCCCCGTCGCACACCAGCGCGGCCGCCGCGTCGTGATAGAACGCCGAAATGCCGAGGATGTTGGCCATTGATACGCAGGGACATGGTGGTTTAGAGTTCCGTTCACGCCGGACCAGCAGTTACTCCGGTGGCCCGATTATCGCAGGCGACAGGCAAGCTGGGAATCACCAGGCCAGAAACAACTCCTGGTATCTTGCTACGGGCAGCGGAAATCCAATAATAACAGGTTTGTCGTAGCCGGTTTGGTGAATACTCAGTCTGGTAGTAGTTGGGGCGGCGGATGCAAAGTGGAACGGATGCCCTCACTGTCGTTGATCTATTCTGCGGAGCAGGAGGGCTCTCGCTTGGGTTCCAGCGAGCCGGATACTCCGTTCTGCAGGCGGTGGACCACTGGGAGCCGGCGGTAACCACGTACCGGGCAAATTTCGGCGACCACATTGTTCAGCGCGAGATCACTCCTGACCAGGAACTTCCAAAAGCACGTGTCTTTGTTGGTGGGCCTCCGTGCCAGGGGTTCTCGTCAGCAGGCCTGCGCAGGAACGACGACGAACGAAACTCCTTGGTGGCGGTGTTCGGTGAACTTGTCGCAAACCACAGGCCCGATGCCTTCGTATTCGAGAATGTCGAAGGTTTCCTCACCGGGGCGCATGGCAAATTCGTATTTGAGCTTCTGGATCGCGTCATTGGAGCGGGGTATCGGGTGCATCTCCGCAAGATCAACGCAGCACACTTCGGCGTGCCACAGCATCGGAAACGTGTGCTCGCGATCGGGGGCTTGGGCTGGAGCCCTACATTCCCCCAACCGACCCATGCGGCCTATGGTGCGCCCGGGGCAAAACTTGCCAACGGTCATAAAGCGACGCCAACTCCAACGATGGTGGAGGCGTTGTCGGTGCTAGGACCAGCTAGCCCGCGCGACGGGAACGTTGTTGACGGCGATCACGCCTTCACCGCATTGGGAGGAGACGATCTGAAGCGTGCGGAACTCCTTGAGCCCGGTCAGCGAATGCGGGATTTGCCGGAAGAACTGTGGCACAAGAGCTACCGTCGCCGAGCGTACCGACGCGTCATGGATGGGACGCCCACAGAACGGCGGGGAGGGGCGCCATCCGGCTTGCGACGGCTGAAACCAGACGAGCCGTCGAAAGCAATCACCGGTGGTGCCCTGCGGGATTTCATCCATCCGACCGAGGATCGCGTCCTCACGATCCGCGAATGCGCGGTGCTTCAGACATTTCCGTTGGGGTTCAGGTTCTTTGGTACTCAGGCGGAGCGAGTACAGCTGATCGGCAATGCAGTCCCGCCGCTGCTCGCGGAAGCGATTGCCACGAATCTGAAGTCTGACTTAACTCACCGCGACGAGTGCGAGACCGGACCGGGGGCGCTGTTGACCTTCCTGCCGACACTGTCGTCTGGAATGAGTCCCGTACTCGAGAGCATCGTCGATCGCGTCCGCGAGAAATACCTGCGTCCAATGCGGCGCGCTGAGCAGAGGATGTTATGGGACTGACAAGATCACAGGCCGCTATTTGGCAGAAAGCCAGGTCGCTCGGAACCGGCGGACAGGCCGTCGGCTTGAGTGATGGAGCATGTACATTTCTGATCTCGACCATTGCCCATGACCTTGGGATCGCCTACGTCTTCCCCGAATTCGACGCACCGCCCCCGGCGTTCTTCTCGGACGTGAAACTCGATGAACTCACTATCGAGGGGCACAACGCGCGAGATCTCTTCGAGCGACTCCTCGCCCAGGATCGTGATGCGGATACTTACTTTGCGTGTCTGAGCGCTCTTCACAAGGCGAGGTTGAAGTACGAACGGATTCTGACGACACAGCGCATGCCGACCCTTGAGCAGGTTGGGCCTCGTGGGCTTCTGCAGTATGGGAAACTGACCGGCGGGGCATTGGCCGGGCTCCTTTTCTGGCGTAAGTGGTTCTTCGACATCGACAACCGCGCCGGGCAGAAAACTGGATACCTCTTCGAGCCGATCATCGCTCACGCCTTGGGGGGAACGCCAGCACAATCGAAGAAGAGTCCGGTAAAGCGGCATGCAGATCCGTCGAAGGGCAGACAAGTGGACTGTCTCCTCGAGCAGAAAGCGTACGAACTCAAAATCCGGGTTACGATCGCAGCATCCGGACAAGGACGATGGCAAGAAGAACTGGATTTTCCGCTGGATTGCAGGCAAAGCGGTTACACCCCAGTCCTGGTTTGCATGGACAGTACTCCGAACCCGAAGCTCGACGCTCTGATCCGCGCGTTCCTTCAGCAGGGTGGTGAAGTGTACGTCGGAGAGGAAGCCTGGGCACACCTCGACGAACTCGCGGGTACCACGATGTCGCGGTTCCTCGAAAAATACGTTCGCGCACCGCTCCAGGACCTATTGACGAAGGCAAGTGATCAACTTCCGGAACTGACTGCCCGGCACGGCGACTCGTTCATTGACATTCGCGTGGGCGGCGAACTCCTTCGCATCGAACGTAGCGGTGTAAGCTACTTCGATGACGAATCCGACGAGATGCCGGACGACGCCGTGGACGGGGTTGCAGAGTCATGAAGTCAATCCACTCTCGCTCGTGAAGGGATGGGACAGACACTGGCAGGCGCCAACGTCGCACTGTTCCCACGCGAACGAACACCGCGAACCGGCCGGCCGGAGGTTCCCCGCCCTGGAAATGCCGTCCGCCTCACTCTTTCAACACCAGGATTTCGACCTTGCGGAACTCGATGGGATGGCTTTCGGACTGCAGCGAGATCGTGCCTTCGTGCAGCATCTTGTTGCCGTCGACGATCAGCCGGCGGGCGTCCGCGTCGTTTTCGTCCAGCTGCGGCTGCTCGTACTCGAAGACCGTTTGTCCTTCCATGATGTGCTTGATCTTGCCGTTGCCATGCACTTCGATCTCCAAGCTGACCCATTGATCGCCGTGGTAGGTCTTCGAGGTTGAGTCGTTGCAGTGCCGGGTGACCAGTTTGCCGTCCATCACAAAGTGCGTTCCCGGGGAGCAGACGTTGGCCGTGGTGCGTTTCCCCTGGCCGCTGCCGCCAAGCAATTGGATCTCGATGGACACCGGAAAGTCCTGGTCCTTGCGCATGCTCTCGGCCGTTTGACCGTGGATCATCACGCCGCTGTTGCGGAACGCCCAGCCGGGACCGCCGGCGACCTGTTCGCCCACGAACCGGTACTCGACCCGCAGGATGTAGTGGGAGAATTTGTCCTTGTAGAACAGGTGACCGAACTTGCCGCCGAAGTTGTCGTACTGGTCGTAGGCGACTTTCAACACGCCGTCCTCGACGCGGAACGTGTTGCCGAAATTGTCGCCGAGTTCATAGCCCTTGATCTTCGGCGTCCAACCGGAAAGGTCTTGGCCGTTGAACAGCGGAACCCACTGGCCGTTGCGCGCCCCATCCTCCGCCGCACCGGCCAGCCCGGTCAACGCGGCAGAACACACCACCAACAGTCCCATCACCATCGCTTTCATCGTCGTTTGTCTTTCGCTCGAGAGGGAAATTTTCCTGCCCTCACCCTACCCACTCCCCAAGCAGGCCGTTGATCTAATCGTGGGATAGGCTTCCAGCCTGTCGAATAGGAAAATGGCGCCGAACAGTCACTTGTAGTTGGGCAATCTTGACAGGCTGGAAGCCTATCCCACGTATGTTTGCTCCCGGAAATCAACATCCCGCAAGTGCGAGGGGACAAAGGAGGACGCCATTTCGGCCACCGTTGCTACGACTGTACGCCAATGCCCGGGCAAGGTCAAGCTGACGAACGTCCGCGGAGTTTCTCTACAACGCTGATTGACCTGCAACAAGGAAACACTCAGCCTGGGGGCAGTTGGATTCCCGTGTGGATTCCCGGGGCATTTCCTCGCCCCTGCTGTTTCGGTAAGTTATTCCATTCCAAGAGCACGAATCGAAAGGGCCTACCGATGCGCATCGTCATCCGCTGCTTTGCTGTCCTGCTGACCGGCATCACAACTCTGCATGCCGCCGAAGGCAATTGGCCGCGTTGGCGCGGTCCGCGCGGTGACGGGCACACGGACGAGGCGGGGCTGCCGACGCGGTGGGACGCAGCGTCGGTCGCGTGGAAAACGCCGCTGAAGGGGCACGGCCAGTCGTCGCCTACGATCTGGGGCGAGCGGATCTTCCTCAGCTCGGCGCTGGACAACGGACGGCAACGCTTGGTGTTCTGCGTGGATGCCCGCGACGGCCGGGTGGCTTGGGAGCACGTGGCCTGGACCGGCGAACCCGAGAAGACACACATCATGAACGGCTGGGCTTCGGCCACGTGTGTCACGGACGGCGAAGTGGTGGTGGCGTTCTTCGGCCGCGGCGGACTGCACGCTTATACGGTCGACGGCCAGCCTCTCTGGTCGCGGGATCTGGGCCCGTTCGAAGGCCCCTGGGGCACCGCCGCATCCCCTGTGATCGTCGGCGACCTGGTGATTCAGAACGGCGACAGCGACCGCGACGCGTTCCTCGAAGCATTCGACCGCAAGACCGGGAAGAGCGTGTGGCGGCGGCCGCGGCCCGACCATCGCGGTTGGAGCACGCCGATCTTTGTGCAGCATCGCGGGCGGGATCAGCTCGTGCTCAACGGCCACACCGGCGTGACCGCCTATGACCCGCTGACGGCCGCGGAACTCTGGTTCACCCCGAACTCGAACGGGCGCGGCGAGCCCACGGTCACACCCGGCCGGGAGTTCCTGTACGTCGTCTGCGGACTGGGCGGCAACATGTACGCGCTGCACCTGACCGACGCCGCGGAATCGCCGCAGGTGGTCTGGTCGGCGCCGCGCCGCGGCGGACGCGACCTGCCTGCGCCGATCGCCGTCGGGGATTACCTGATCGTCAGCAGTCTGAGCGGCATCGCCACGTGCTACGATGCCAAGACGGGCAAAGAGTATTGGAAGGAACGGCTCGGCGGCCAGTTCAGCAGTTCGCCGATCGCGATCGGCGGGCTGGCCTTCTTTCAAAACGAAGCGGGCGAGACGGTTGTGATCGAACCGGGCCCGACGCTGCGAGTGGTCGCACGGAATTCCCTGGGGGCCGAGGCTGGCGAACTGTTCCGCGCCTCGCTGACGCCGCTCGGCGGACGGATCTACTCGCGGTCCGATACGCGGCTGTACTGCATTGGAGACCGTCAGCCGTAGCAACGCTCACGAAACAACTTCCTCATTCCAACAAGCCAGCCGTTGACCGCAGGCCGAAGGTTCCGGTTCTGCGACTTGGATGCCACGGGCTTGCCCCGTGGAGGCTCACGTTTCTCGCTACACCCGGCAGCCCAACACCCCTTCCTTCCCCGCTTCGTCCGCGGCGGCGAAGCCGCCGCGGACGAAGCCGCCGCGGACGAAGCCGCCGCGGACGAAGCGGGG
>CAZXYZ010000118.1:0-36340 GCA_964645045.1 uncultured Pirellulaceae bacterium
GAGACCGGTCTACGTGGGGGCAGGCACGCCAGCGAGCCCTGCCCCTATGTCAGGACGCCCAACGTTCGCCGGGACGATGCACCGATGGGCTGACGCCCAGCGTTCGCCGGGGACAATCACCGATGGGCTGACGCCCAACGTTCGCCGGGACGATGCACCGATGGGCTGACGCCCAACGTTCGCCGGGACGCAAAAAAAAGAGCGGCAGCCTGATGGCTGCCGCTCGGGGTGTACTCACGGTCTGTCGTCCAGCGACGTTAGGCACTCTTGGTTTGAGGCGTGGGCATCTTCAGGCAGCGGTTGCGGCCCTCGATACAGTCCTCGTCGATCCGGTACGTGAAGCCCTCGCCATGATCGGGCAGTTCGTACATGATGTCCAGCATGGCGTCTTCAACGATCGAACGCAAACCGCGAGCCCCGGTGCCTTTCTCGTGGGCTTTGGCCGCAATGGCCCGCATCGCGGCCTCGGTGAACTCCAATTTGCAGTTCTCGATCTCGAACAGCGTCTGGTACTGCTTGATCAACGCGTTCTTGGGCTCCGTCAGGACCTGAATCAGGCCCTTTTCCGACAGCGGCATCAGCGGCGCGGCGATGGGCAGCCGGCCGACGAACTCCGGAATCATGCCGTAATGGATCAGGTCTTCGGAGGTCACTTGGCTGAGCAACTCCATCGACGACGCTTCGCTGCGGTAGCTGGCGGGCTGTCCAAAGCCCATCGTCCGCCGCCCCAATCGCTTGCGGATGATGTCCTCGATGCCCACAAAGGTCCCGCCGCAGATGAACAGAATGTTGGTCGTGTCCATCTGAATGTACTG
Source organism: uncultured Pirellulaceae bacterium (assembly GCA_964645045.1). Classification (GTDB taxonomy): domain Bacteria; phylum Planctomycetota; class Planctomycetia; order Pirellulales; family Pirellulaceae; genus Anammoximicrobium. The sequence goes on from CAZXYZ010000118.1 coordinate 816, forward strand.
CTGTTCCGGGTGCTTCCGTCCGCCTTGCGGCGGAACGTTGGCAACCGTCCCTTCCAGCATTTTGAGCAGTGCCTGCTGGACGCCCTCGCCGGAAACGTCCCGCGTGATCGAAACGTTATGGCTGGTCTTGCCGATTTTGTCGATTTCGTCGATGTACAGCACCCCGCGCTGCGCGGCTTCCAAATCGAAATCCGCCGCGTGCAGCAGCTTGAGCAACAGGTTCTCGACGTCCTCGCCCACGTATCCGGCCTCGGTCAACGTGGTGGCGTCGCCGATCGCAAACGGCACATTCAGGATCCGCGCCAGGGTCCTGGCCATCAGCGTTTTGCCGGAGCCGGTCGGACCGATCAGCAGGATGTTCGATTTGTCGATTTCAATGTCGGTGCCCTCCCATCCCAGGGCCAGACGTTTGTAGTGGTTGTGAACGGCCACCGCCAGCACTTTCTTGGCCGCTTCCTGGCCAATCACGTACTGATCCAATTGCTGGACCATTTCGCGGGGCGAAGGAATCTCGTTAAACAACTTCTTGGTGGGGCCCCGGCGGCGTTTTTCCTGGTCCAGGATGGATTGACACAGGTCAATGCACTCCCCGCAGATGTAAACATCTCCGGGCCCCTCGACCAGTGGTCCGACGTCGCGGTAGCTCTTGCGACAGAAGGAGCAGAACGCGTTTTTCTTCGTCGTGCTGCCACTCTTCCGTCCGCCACCCATCTCCTTTCCAACGGGCATAAACACTCCTTTCAAAGCCCACTGGCGATCTCCGAATCTTGGAGAGCCGCGAGCGGTTCAAACTCCAGGTGTCGCTCGACTCAGCCGCCCGGCGATCCTTGCTCGCCTGACGCTGATGGATGGGCTTCCCTGTCCGCTGTACTCGAGCTGTCAACGATGTCAGTAACTCCCATATCGCATCCCGGGGGTATCAAAAAACACAGAAGATTGTTGCGGCGGATCAATCGACATAACCCTTGACACCCAGTCGCACGGTGCAATGGCATTCATGGCTTCATCCGTCGCCTTCCGCATCCTTGGACCCCAGGCTCTGCTGCAACTTCGTTCCCAGTACTGCTTTGATCTGGCGGAACTCCTCCGGCGAAATGCCTCCGTCCTCGCGCAGATCCCGAAACCCGCTCAACAGGTCGCTCGGCGATGGCCCCTCGCTGTCCGCTCGGTCGCGAAATCGCTTCACGATAAACACCCCGACCAGGCAGAGCACAATCAGCACGGTTCCCCAGATTGTCGCCTGGGCGGGTGTAGAGCGGAGGAAATCCAGCATGACAGAAGACCCACGCCAGCGGCGCAGTTAACACTCGGTAATCCCGATCCATTACCGCTGATATTATGCATATTCCAGCTTTCCGGTAAAGGTTTTGCCTACTTCCCCAACAAAAAGTTTCTTGGCTCGACCTTCCCGGGTCTTCTGAATGGCGATACTCCAGGTGGCCTTTCTGGCCAGCCGGATTGGCACTTCGACTGCCGCGTACTGAGTTGGAGCGGAGAAACCGTGTCCCAGTGTGCGGCCAGGAATCCTGGCCTCTGCGTAGCCGCATTCGCCAGAATGCGGGCTTTCCCGGTTCCAGCGTAGCCGCATTGGCCAGAATGCGGGCTCTGCGGGCTCTCCTCGCGTTCCCGCATTCTGGCGAATGCGGCTACCTGCCAGAAACCACGTCCACACACGCGGTCGAACGGTGGTTGACACCGGACTTGACGGCTTCTAGGTTAAAGCTCGTGGCCTGCTTCCTTTTGCTCCCTCATGTGTCGCCTGAACATGTTACGATAGTCGGCGGCGGCAAGTTCACGGATTTTTGCTATGAAAGAAAAACAACTCGCCCGCGTCCTTGATACCGGTATTGTGGCGGTCATCCGCGCCAGCAGTGGCGATCTGTTGGCAGACGTAGCGGAAGCCCTGCTGGCCGGCGGAGTGGACGTGATGGAGATTACGTTTACCGTGCCTGCGGCGGTGCGCGTGCTGGAGCGAGTGGCCGAGCGGATGGGGCAACGCGTGCTGCTGGGAGCCGGCACGGTCTTGGATGCGGAAACCGCCCGCGTGGCGCTGCTGGCCGGTGCCCAGTTCATCGTATCCCCCAACACCAATCCGGAGGTGATCCGCCTGTGCCGGCGGTACAGCAAATTGGCGATGCCCGGCGCGATGACCCCCACCGAAGTGGTCACGGCGTGGGAGGCGGGTGCGGACATCGTGAAAATTTTTCCGTCTGAGATTACGGGCCCCAAGTATCTCAAGGCGCTGCACGGCCCGTTCCCTCAAATTCGCCTAATGCCGACGGGCGGTGTCGACTTGAATACAGCCGCCGAGTTCCTCCGCTGCGGCGCCTGTGCGCTGGGAATTGGCGGTTCTCTGGTCGAAAAGAAGGCCGTCGAAACCGGGAATCTGGGGAGGATCGAGTCCCAGGCCCGCCAATTCGTCCAGATCGTCAAGGAAACCCGGCAAAGCTTGTCCGTGGCAGCGCCCTAGACTCGCCCCAGTCTGCCCATCCAACCGGCTTCGTTTCTAACGACCTCAAGCGAATCTGGCAGCCAGCCGATACCAGACCTAGGAGGGCTCGCGCGCCCACGAAGGACGCGCCGCCCGTCGGTCTGGCGACCCAACCGACCAAGCGGGCTGTTGATTTAGTCGTGGGATAGGCTTCCAGCCTGTCGAATTGGAAAACGGCGCAGAATAGTCACTTGCAACTAGGCAATCCTGACAGGCTGGAAGCCTATCCCACGTATGCTTGCTCCCGCCGCCTCGGGAGCATGGAACGGGCCGCCACGGCTCGGGAGAGCCATGCGACCGACTGGCGCGTGCAGGGAGTTGGCGCGTTCAAGGGAGGGGACGATCCATGCGGTCGTCGGTGTGGATTACTGCTGTCCTGGTGGTCGCCTTGTGCGATCCCGTTGGCGCACAGACGTTGCCGCCCCATGGAAGCCCGGCGACATCGCCTTCCGAAGCGTTGACGGGCCAGCCCGCTCCGCCTTTGCCGCAGAATCCGGCCGCTTCCCCCCCGGACAATACCGGCAAGCCCCCGGTCTATTCCCGTGTGGCCAGTTTCACGATCCCGTTTTCCGTCGCCCAGCCGGACATGATGGAGGTGCTGCTGTTCGTCTCGCACGACTACGGCGCCAACTGGGTTCTGTATAACCGCCAGCCGGCGTCCCTCGGCCAGTTTGCGTTCCGCACGAATCAGGACGGCGAGTACTGGTTTGCATCCCGCACCAACCCAATCGGCACGGTCGTGTCGGCAGGCGCCACATTCCGGCCGGAATTACGCGTGATCGTGGATACTGCCCAGCCCCGCTTGGATGTCCAGGCGGCGGTCGGTCCCAGCGGCGAAATCCAGGTCGAGTGGCAGGCCGCCGATGACCAAATCGCCCCGGAAACGCTCAAAATCGAGTACCAGCAGGCGATCGGCCAACCTTACCGGGCGGTGCAAACCACCGCGCCCGCAATCCAGCCCGGCCGAAACACGGTCGGCGGCCGGACCGGCTGGATGCCTGAGCCGGGCAGCTATTTTGTCAGCATCCGAGTCCAAATTCAGGACCGGGCGGGCAACTCGGCGGAAGCGGTTCGACGCTTGATTTTGCCGATTGCCCTGAACAGCCGGCCTGCCGCGCCGTTCACAGCCGCACCGTCGGCAGCCGCGCCCGTCGAGGCCAACGTGCCTTCCGACCCCTTTGCCGCCTACGGCATGACGGCCGGACCTTCGACTCCGTCGCAGCCCGTACCGGTCAGCGGGCAAGAAGTTCAGAAGCCGGCCTCGCCTTCCGTCCCCGAACCGATCGCTTGGCCCAGCGATGTGCAACGCCCTGGGGAGCAACGCCGCGAGCCGAACAGCGCGCCGTACGCCGAGGTCCCGCCGTCCACTTCGGGTTCGGCCGGATCGACTGCCGCGGCAATCCCCAACGCAGGCCCCGGCGTTGCCGAAGCGGCTGGCGTTTCGACGGCGGCGCAGAGCGTGCCGGCCGATGGCGTTGTAGCCCGGGAAGTTGCCATGTCATCGAGCGGGGGGATGGCGGAAAACACGTCCAGCCGAAGTGAACAACTCAAGGACCCGCCGCCGGCGTCCGCAGACACCCAAGCCGTCGCCCCCGCACCGACAAGCGATCTGCCGCCCGGTGAACGGCCGCGGATGACCAGCTCTAAACGTTTTAACCTGGACTATTCCGTCGATGCCGCCGGACCGGCGGGCGTGGAAAAGATCGAGCTTTGGGTGACCCGCAACGGTGGCCGGGATTGGGACTTGGACCGGATCGATGAAGACCGTGAAAGCCCGCTGTTGGTCGAGGTCGAGAACGAAGGCATCTATGGTTTCCGGGTGGTGATCGTGGGCAAGAACGGGTTGGCCAGTCAGACACCGCGCTCGGGCGATCTGGCCGATCTGTGGGTCGGCGTGGACGCGACGAAACCCACCGTCGAAATCACCTCGGCGGCGTACGGTTCCGAGGCCCATGCCGGCCAACTCGATATCCGCTGGACCGCCGGCGATGCCAATCTGGGAAATCGCCCCGTGACGCTCTCGTTCAGCGCCCAGCCGGACGGCCCATGGACGACCATCGCGGCGAGCCTGCCCAACAACGGCCAGTACTACTGGCGAGTCGACTCGCGCGTCCCCGCCGAATTCTATCTGCGGATCGAGGTCCGCGACGAAGCCGGCAATGCGGCTGTCCACCGCCTTGACCAACCGCTGCAATCCGCCGGCCTGACGCCCAAAGGCAGCATCCGCGGCTTTGAGCCCGTGGCTCAGTGAGGCAACCGTGGGATAGGCTTCCAGCCTGTCGAATCGCGGGGCTTTCGATTCTCGGGTTTTCACGAATTGCGAATCTGACAGGCTGGAGGCCTATCCCACGTCCTTTCAGCAGACTCCCAAGGGAAGTGGGAATTCCGGTTTCGCTCCGCTATACTGGACGGCAGAACGATTGTCCCCGAGATGCCGATGCGAAGCGACAGCAGGTAGAACGATGAGAGTGATGGTGGTGGGAGCCGGCGAAGTGGGATTTCACATCGCCGAATTGCTGTGCCGGGAACGGCACGACGTGACGGTCGTTGAAAAGAGCGCTCTGCACGCCCGGTACCTGCGTAACAAACTGAACGCCTTGGTCATGGAAGGTAACGGCGCCAGCATCCAAGTCCTGGAAGAAGCGCATGTCGCCCAAATGGACATGTTCATTGCCGTCACGGACCTGGACGAGGTGAACTTGATTGCCTGCCTGCTGGCCCACGACCGCGGCGTGCCGCGGATCATCGCCCGCATCAAGACGTTGGAATACACCAAGGCGGAATGGAAACGCAATGCGGACAAGTTGGGGATCGATTTGATCGTCAATCCGCAGACGGTGGTCGCCGAGGAGCTCCTGCATGCGGTCTCGTACGCGGCATCGTGCGAGGTCGCTGAGTTCGCCCACGGCCGCGTCGTGTTCTTGGGTTACCCAATCCGGCAGAACAGTCCCTTGGCGGGCGTCTCGCTGCGGACGCTGGGCGAGATCCGCGGACTGTACCGCATGGTCGTCACGGCCCTCAACCGCAACGGCCGCACGATTACGCCGCGCGGCGAGGATGTGGTGGAGCCGGGAGACACGCTGTATTTTGTGTGCAACAAACGCGATCTCCCGGCGATCACGGATCTGTTTGGATTCGAAGAGCGGGAAACGAAGGAAGTGTTTGTGCTGGGCGGCGGCAAGATCGGCTCGGAGGTTGCCGCCCAACTGGCTGCGTTGAGGTATCGCGTGAAGATCATCGAGCGGGATCCGGCCGATTGCGAGGATCTGGCCGCGCGGCTCGAAGGAGTCGCCGTGCTGAACACCCGCGGCACCGACATCGAGACGCTACGGAACGAAGGTCTGGACCGCGTCGACGTCTTCATCGCCGTCACGCAAGACGACCAGTCGAACATCCTGTGTTCGCTGCTGGCCAAACGGCACGGCGCCAAACGCGCGATCGCCCTGGTGAATCAGCCCGAGTATGTCAATCTGGCCCCGGCCTTGGGCGTCGATTTTTGCATCAGTCCGCGGCTGGCCACGGCCAGCGCGATCCTCAAAAGCGTGCGTCAGGCCGGCGTGGTCAGCATGGCGATGCTGGAACAGAGCGACTCCGAAGTCATCGAGTTCTCGCTGCCCCGCGACAGCCGGATTTTGCAGCAACCCCTCAAGTCGCTCCGCATTCCCGAAGGGGCCATTGTCGGCGCCATTGTCCGCGGCAATGATGCGATCGTCCCCAGTGGCGACGATCAATTCGAGGCCGAAGACCATGTCGTCGTGTTCAGCCTGCCGGAATCGGTCCCCGCGGTGGCGGCGTTTTTTTCGTAACGTTGGTCAGCGGTCAGTCATTTTTTGCTTCCGTTTTGAGAGACGCATGAATCTTCGCCTGACGTTGCGGATCCAAGGGGGGCTGTTGCTGTTCTTGGGCGGCATGTTGCTGACTCCGGTCCCGGTCTCGTTATGGCATCGCCGGCCCGAGGCGTGGCACGACGGAGCGCTGTGGGCGTTTTTGATTGCAGCGCTAATCAGCCTGGTCGTGGGGTTGGTGATCTACCGACGCGTCCGTTTCGAAGGCGAGATGACCTATCGCGAGGGATTCGCCATCGTGACGTTTGGCTGGCTCGGATTCGCGGCTTTCGGTTCGCTGCCGTACCTGCTGGCGGACGTCAGCGGGGTGGCGAATCCTGCGGACGCCTTCTTTGAGTCGATGTCCGGATTTAGTACGACCGGGGCGACGGTCATTACGGGGTTGGATGCTCAGGCGCCCAGCATCTTATTCTGGCGGGCCATGACCCAATGGTTGGGCGGAATGGGGATCATCGTGCTCAGTCTGGCGATTTTGCCGTTTCTGGGCGTGGGCGGCATGCAGTTGTTCGAGGCCGAGGCCCCCGGGCCGCAAAAAGACCGCCTCAGCCCGCGGATTCAGGATACGGCCAAAGTGCTGTGGGGCGTGTACGTGCTGATCACGGCGGTCGAAGCCTGCCTGTTGTGGCTGGGCGGGATGTCGGTCTTCGAGTCGTTGTGCCACTCGATGACGACGATGGCCACCGGCGGGTTCAGCACGCGGGACGCGAGCGTCGCCGCCTTTGGCAGCTATACGCACGTGGTGATCGGGGTATTCATGCTCGTGGCCGGCGTCAACTTCTCGCTGCATTACTTTGCCCTCCGCGGGGATTTCCGGCGGTACTGGCACAGCGACGAGTTCCGTTTCTACATCGGCTTGATCGCCTTCGCCACGGCGGTCATCACGCTGATGACGGCGCTCGATCCGAATCTGCCGGGAAACCTGCCGGCCAAATTGCGCGACGCCGCGTTCCAGACGATTTCCCTGATGACGACCACCGGTTACGCCACCGCCGATTACGAGCGCTGGCCGGCGCTGGCCCAGTATATCCTGATGGCCCTGATGTTCGTCGGCGGTTGTGCCGGCTCGACCGGCGGCAGCATCAAGGTCGTCCGCTTGCTGCTGCTGATCCGGCACGCCTTTCTGCAACTGGTGCTGCTGATCCATCCGCGGCAGGTCCGCAGTCTGAAGCTGGATCACAAACCGGTTTCGCGCGAAGTCATTCAGAGCGTGCTGGGCTTCTTTGCTCTGTTCATGGCGCTGTTTCTGATCGCCTCGATGGTGATGGCCGGCATTCTGCCGCCGGCCGACGACGGAACCGCGGACCTGCTGACCGCCGGGTCCGCGGTGATTTCGGCCTTGGGCAACGTCGGCCCCGGCCTCGGTTCCATCGGCCCCACGGAAACCTACACGCACGTTCCCGCGTTGGGCAAGCTGGTCCTGGCCATTTGCATGCTGGTCGGCCGGCTCGAGGTCTTCACGGTGCTGGTTCTGTTCTTTCCGTCGTTCTGGCGGAAGTGACCGTTTTCGGGACCGTCCGCTTGCCTACGGCCGGCGGAGCATGACCCGGCTGTCGGCCACCGAGCAGCCCTGGCCTTGCGCATGAACGATCAGAGGATTGATGTCCAGCTCCGAAATCTCCGGATGATTGCAGACCATCTCGGACAGCCGGAGCAGCGTCTCGACAATCGCTGCGATGTCCGCCGGCGGGCTGCCGCGGAAACCGTCCAGGACCTTGAAGGAACGGATCTGGCGGACCATCCGTTCGGCCGAGATCTTCCACATCGGCGCCAAGCGGAAGGAGACGTCCTTGAGGATCTCGACCAGCGTACCGCCCAGGCCGAACATCATCAACGGTCCGAAGCGGGCATCGCGGCTGGCGCCCAAAATCACTTCCACGCCCTTGCGGGCCATTTCTTCGATCAGGATTCCCTGGATCTTGGCGCCCGGCACCGCGCGCGTGACGTTCTGGATGATCTTGTTGTAGCCGGCCGATGCTTCTTCGGCCCCGTGAATGTTCAGCAGCACGCCCCCGGCATCGAACTTGTGGACCACGTCCGCCGACATCACCTTCATCACGACGGGCGTGCCGAACGACGCGGCGGTTTGCCCAGCTTCCTCAGCGGTCCCGGCGATCGCACTCCGCAACAGCGGCAGCCGGTAGCACTCCAGCAACGGCCGGCATTCGGCTTGAGTCAGGTAGCGTTGGTCCTGGCCGTCCAGCGCCTCCGCGATCAGGGCCTTGGCTTTCTCCACGTCCAGGTCTTGGAAGATCTGCATCTCGCGGCGCGGGATTTCGTGCAGGGCCACCAGGCGTTCGGCCGCCGCCAGACTGCGGATGGCATCCTCGGGGAAGGGATAGTTCGGAATCCCGGCCTTGCGCAGGATATTGACGCCCGGGGCCACGTCCTTGGCGCCCATAAAGGCGCAGACCACCGGCTTTTTGATGCCATGCACGGCGTCCGGCACGACCGCAGCCGTCTCCTCGATGTCGGTCATCGACTGCGGGGTCAGTATGACCATGCCCATGTCCACGTTGTCGTCCTCCAGCACGGTCCGGACGGCCGACCGGTAGCGGTCCGCGCGGGCGTCTCCGATCACGTCGATCGGATTCCGCAGCGAAGCCGTGGCGGGCAGCGACGCCTTGAGCTTCTCTTGGGTCGCCGGGCTGAGTTCGGCCAGCTTCAAGCCAAAACGGATGGCCGCGTCGGTCGCCATGATGCCCGGTCCGCCGGCGTTGGTGACGATCGCCACACGTGCGCCGTGCGGCAGGGGCTGGGTGCAGTACAGCGCCGCCGAATCAAACAATTCGGCAATCGTATCCACCCGTTGCACGCCGCTCTGCACCAGCAGAGCATCGTACACGGAATCGGACCCGGCCAAGGAGCCCGTGTGGCTGCTGACGGCTTTGGCCCCCTCGGGCGTGCGTCCCGACTTGAGGCACAACATCGGTTTATGCGTTTCCCAAAAAATTTCGCGCACGGTCTCGATGAACCGCCGGCCGTCGGAAATGTCCTCCAGGTACATGGCAATCACGTCGGTCGTGGGGTCGTGGGCCAAGTACTCGAGCAAGTCGATTTCGTTGACGTCCGCTTTATTGCCGAAACTGATGAATTTGCTGAAGCCCATGTGCCGTTCTTCGGCATAATCCAACACCGACGTACACAAGGCCCCGCTTTGCGACAGGAACGCCAGATTGCCGGGCCCCGGCATCTTGCGGCCGAAAGCGGCGTTCATGCGGACGGCGGGGTCGGTGTTGATCACCCCCAGGCAATTGGGGCCGATCAGCGGGATACCGGCGGATCGCACCTTGGCTTGCAACTGCCGTTCCAACTCGATGCCCTTGCCGCCGACCTCTTTGAACCCGGCCGAAATGACCACCATCGCTTGAACCTGCTTGGCGATGGCCTGGTCCACCACTTCCATGATCCCGGCCGAGGGTACGATGACGACGGCCAAGTCCACTTTGCCGGGGACGCTGACCAAATCGGGATAGCAGTGGACACCCAGGACGTTGCCAGCCTTCGGATTGATCGGATAGACGGTACCGCGGAACTCGTTGAACAGCAGATTACGGAAGATGTCGTTGCCCACCGTGCCGGGACGCGTCGAGGCGCCGACCACGGCGATCGAGGAGGGCTTGAAAATGGCATCCAATTTCGAGGCAGGGATCTGATCTGACACGGGAACTCCTATTCGTGTGGTAAATGGCGAGTGCAGTTTGGCAAAGCGGTAAGTATAGCCAAAGGTTCGGCAGCCTGGAACCAGGCACCCATAGTAGTGGTATGTCTCCTCTGCACTGCCTCTGACCGGGATTCGTTACGACCGGTCAACGTCTGTCCAAACTTGCGAATGAAAAACGAGTTACAGCTGGCTCGTTGCCAAATCGCGAGCGGGAGGCGGATCCTGTGTCTACGCTTGCCGAAGTCAGCAACTGGGCGCGTACGCCTCCCACTCGTTGGTGTCGCCTAGCCCTGTGCGAGCACTGCCCAGACGCTGTTATGACACCGTCCTGTCATGGCACTGTCCGGCCTTGTGTGTACAGTTTCCGTACGCTAGGATGTCCTACCGGTGTCGGACAGGTGTCGTGTTACGGAATGCAACCGAGAGGTGCGACGTGTCGCAAGTGGCGAGAATCGATATCCGCACGGACGCGCGGCGCAAAGGGATCATCGCGCGGGCTGCTGAGTTGATGAATACGAACGTCACGCAGTTCATCTTGGACCGCATTGTTCCCGACGCGGAGCGGATCGTCGCGGAGAAGGGGAGTCAAACGATTCGTTTGGCCGCAGACGACTGGGCGGAATTGTGCAAACGTCTGGACGGAGCGCCCAAAGACCTGCCGAAGATGCGCGAGTTGCTAACCCGCCCCAGCCGGTTTGTCGATACCGATGAGCAGTAGTGAAGTCCTACGGCCGCGGCCATTACGGCCCGAAGATCGGGTCGACGATTTTGACTGTGGCGACTTGGCCTTGAATAGGTTCTTGACGAAGTTTGCCCTGACGAGTGAACTGAGCTATGCATCGCGCACGTACGTTGCCGTGAGCGAAGGAAGGATCGCCGGTTACTACTCGCTGACCGTCACTTCCCTCGAATACGAGCAAGGGTCGAAGCGACTGCAAAAGGGGCTGGCCCAGTATCCCATCCCCATGCTCTTGCTCGCCCGCTTGGCGGTTGACCGCCGTTTTCAGGGACAGGGTCTTGGTGCCGAACTGCTCCGAGATGCGATGCTGCGAGCGATTTCGGTCAGCGACCAAGCCGGCGTTCGTGGCGTACTCGTCCACGCCAAGGATGACGCGGCCAAGCGTTTTTACGAAAGGTTCGATTTCGAACCGCTTCCAGGCAACGAGTTGCACTTGGTCATGCTTATGAAAGACCTGAAACGGATCGTCGGTTTCCAGTAGGCGTCATCGGCCGGCGGTCACGGTGGGGAACGCGCAACGTGAGAGGCGATTGCGTCTGCAAACGGTCGAGCATCCTGACCGGGCCGTATATGCGCCGGCGTGCAATCGAGGTTTTTTCCCCCGTCGTTTTCAGCGGGCCTGTGCCGTCTGGGGGCCGGGCCGGTCCGGACGGTAAATGTAGTCCGGCCACAGGGGGCAGTTCAGGTCGATCCAGGCCTTGATCGCCCGCATGCCTGGCTTGTCGAGCGAGACTTCTTCGTGATGCTTGTCGGCCAGCACCGTCCAGAGACGGCTTTGCAAGGTGCCAAACGACAGCGGTTCGGCCTTGAAATGCCGCATGCCGTACGTGAGGTCGAAGTAGTGCATCCAGCCGCCGGCGATCAGCGCGCGGTACGAGGCGGGCACGCGGCCCGCGTCGAGCGTGCCGCGCAGGTCGGTTCGTCCCGGTTCGCGGCCGTCGTGGCAGCGCACGCAGTGGGCGTTCAGCACCGGCTGGACCACCCGCTGGTAATCGAACGCCGCGGTGCCCCACGGCGGAGGCTCCAGCTGCTGCGGCGGCTGGGTCAAGGCCAGGCCCACCGAGGGCGGCGGCGACGAAAGCCGGTTGTCGTGGCAGCCGATGCAGCTGCGCCGCTCGCCGGGCTGCAATTGAATCACGCTCCGCATCCGCTGCAACTCGTTGTATTCGGCATCCAGCAGCTGGAAGTAAAGAACCTTGCCCGCCGGGGCCAGGAAATTTGCCGAGCCGTCCTCGGCAATCGGGACCGTGCCGAGCGCCGCCTTGGCCACAAAGGTGGGCCAGCCGCCGCCCTCGCGGACTCGGTACAGCCCCGGCCCTTCGGCCTTCACCAGGCTTGGCCAGTTGTGATTGGTCCGCAGGAAGTCCAGCGGTGCGTTCGGCGTCCGCGTCTGAAAGCTGGGCTGCGGACCATGCACCAAGTGGACCGGCGTGGCGTAGAAGTCGGTGAACGGCGGATGGTCCGGGCGGCACTCGCCGCTGGGCAGCAGTTCGAGGTTCGCCGGCAACTCTTCGGAGACCTGCAGGTATTTCGCCCGGCCGCGCGCGATGGCCGAACCCAGGCCCTGGTAGACGTCCTGCATGGTGAACTGGCCCAATCCCTGCTCCGCCAGCGTCGCGTCGAGCGAACTCGGCAAGACCGGCGGCCGCGGCCGCGCTCGCAGCGGGCTGGGGTGATAACTGCTGACCTCCGGATCCACGTACAGCCACTCCCGGTTGCCGTAACGGTCGATGACGTACAGTCCCCAATTGTGCTGATTGTCGGGATTGTGGGCCACCAGGAAATGGTCGCGCGAGATCGGGTACGGATCGCGGAACGTGTCGTGATGCGACCGGCTCATCTGGTACTGCGGCCGCGTGTCCGGCGTGATGTTCGTGATCGCCTCGATGGCGAACGGCCCCTTGGTGCGGTCGATCAGCGCGATGGGGCCGCTGTGATCGCCGTGCGACATGAGCGTGCAGACCAGCTCCTGCGAGCCGGGCACTTCATGGGCCTGGCTGTAACAGTTGGGCGTGTTGTTGCCGAAGACCAACTCGGGATGCGTGCCGTCGGGGTGGATGGACCAGAGGGTATGGCCAAAGTCGGCTCCCTTGTCCAAGTACTCCGAACGAGTCCACAGGATGCGTCCGCTCTGCATCACCGAGGGCTTCCATTCGCTCAGGTTGGCATGGGACAGACGCCGCAGGTCCGAGCCGTCGGCTTCCATGCGGTACAGCACGTAGGCCTGCGGCCGCCAGCACAGGAAGCGGACCGCGCATCGCGTCGTGTGGAAGGCCACGCCGCCGTCGGGCAGGCAGACCGCGTCGAAATCGTGGTACGGCCCATCGGTCAACTTCCGCAGGCCGGAGCCGTCGGTTTCCATCGCATGCATGTGCCAGTACGAAGCCCAACCCTCGACCTCCGGAGTGTCGGGCCGGTAAGCGAAATAAATCGTTTTCGCGTCGTAATCCAACACCGGCTCGCGCACAATGCCTTCGCTGCCGTCGAACAGCCCCTGGATGCGGGCCAGGTCGGGCCGGAACCGGTTCTGCTCGTCGCGGGGAATGTGCAGCACGAACACGCCGCCGCCCGGTTCCAGAATCCCGTCCAAGTGCTCGCTGTAGTTGTGCGATTCCAGGAACGGATGCCGCTTGGAGAACAGGATTCGCTCGATCTGTGCCAGGGCCGGATCGCGGAAGAAGAGTTCCCGCTTGGCCCGCCGCGCCGCCAGGTACAGCGGCTCGGAGTCCGCCGCCTCGGCGGCCTGCCGCCGCAAGTCGGCCGCCTGGGCCCGTTCCGCGGCGACGTCCAATCCCTGCCGAGCCAGCCGCTCGAGCAGTTCCTCGAACTGCACCAGCATCCGTTCCAGCGGTGCCAGCCGCGCCAGGCGGCTCCAATACGGCGCGCCGCCCGGCACGGCCGGACGGTCGACCAGCAGCGGCGACAGGTGGTCGTCCGCCGGGATGTTGCTCCACGTCGCACGCTCGCGCAGAAAAGTGTACTGCAGGAATCCGTCCCACGTCTTCGCGGGCAAGCGGTCGACCTGCAAGTAAGGCAGCCGGCGGCTCCGGTTAGGCCCCGTCCGATCTCGCTTGCCCACCGACTGCCACTGCCGCCCGTCCTGCGAGACGAGCACCTCGAACACTTCGGCGATGCGGTCGCGGTACTTGCCCGTGCGGTCTCGCGTAACCATGACGCCGGCCACTGTGGCCGGCTGGGGGAATTCGATCTGCACCCACTCGGGGCCGCTGGTGGCGGCAATCCAGCTGTGGTCGTTTCCGTACAGGCCGTCGTTCAGGTGTTTGATCTGGTGGATCGGGTAGCCGGGAAGCAACGAGGATGCGCTGGCCACGGCACCGCGTTCGGCCAGGGCCAGGTTCTCTTTGCCTTCGGGGCCGAAGATCTCGAGTTCATCAATGCCCGGCTGCGAATTGCCGCTCGTTTCCTGAATGGCCACGCGCACGAACCGGGCCGGTTGCGCTTGGAAATCCAGGGCTTCGGGCGGCTTGACCGTCAGCGTGGAAATCCGTGCCAGTGTCTCTTGAAACTCGTCGGCCACCAGTCGCGGTTCAGCGCCCCGTGCCGATGTTGGAGAAAAGCCTACGGTCAGTAGCAGGCAAACACAAGCAAACCGCACGATACATGATCTCATGGGGGGCTCCTGACTAAAACGACCATCTTCCTGGCATCCACTCGCGTCCAGTGTTTCCCTTGCTGACATTTTGCGGTCATGCGAGCTTCCGGTCAACTGACGGCGGGAATAGGGGGCGGTCGCCCGTCAACAGGCGATCTTTAACCCCTTCAGAACATCGCCGCAAAATCGTCCCGTACTACTATTGCCCAGTTCCTTGTTTTGCTGCGCGTATGTGGAACAGGAGGAAACAGAGATAACAGAGAACAACGCACTCCGTTCTCTCTGTTTCCTCCTGTTCAATGATTTGGATTCATTTGGTTGCGGCCGAATGCCTCCCCGCTCGGCGCGTCCCCTCCGCCCACCGATTGTGTTCGAGGTTCATCGAACGGACAAAACGCGATGGTGCGGATGGCGTCGGTTTCGCTGCCTTGCCTAATCGACCGGCCCGGGGCGGATGATCCGCGGGGCCGTCTTGATCCGGGGACGGACGGACAGCCAGTCGACACCCTGGAACACCGGGTCGTCGATCATGCGGACTTCCTCGTCGCCATTGTACGGGCACATGGCATCGACCCAGGCGATCAACTTTTGCAGTCCGACCGGGTCGACTTTCACGTCATAATGCTTGCCGCTGGAGCAGAGATCGATCAAGCGGCTGCGGTACGACAGCGCGATCATGGGCGGGGGCGCCCGGTAGGCCGCTGGATCCGTGGTGCCGTAGCCTTCGACCATCAGCATGCCGGCGATGCCCCAACCTGGCGGCGGGTTTTGCGGCTGCTCGTAGGGCCGGCCCCAAGTCGGCCGCCCAGTCATCACGTGGTATGGTTCGGCAAAGTCCAGGAAGCCGGGCCGCGGCGTCAAGTCGAAATCCTTGACGGCCTCGCCATCGCCCAGATGACACTTGCCGCAGTACTGTTCGAGCACCGGCTGGACGTAACGCGGATAGCTGACCGTGTCGTGTCCCCACGGCGGCGGCGTGATCGTCTGCGGCTCTTTCGTCACCGCCAAGCTTTTCAGGTCGACCTGCGGCGCCCGGCTATGGCCCTCGTGGCAGCCCAGGCAGCCGCGCCGTTCGCCCGGCATCAGCCCGACGAAACTCCGCATCGTCTGCAGTGCGCGGTACTGCTCGTCCAGCAACTGGAAGTGCAGCGCCATGCCCGGCGGGGCGCGGAAGGCCACCGAGCCATCGGCCTCGATCGGCACCGTGCCCAGCACCCGCTTGACGCCTTCGGACTGGACGGTCGAGACCACCGGGCCGGTCGAGATATAGGGCCGCTTGTACCAGTAGGTGTATGTCTTGGGGTCGATGTGCAGCACGCGCAGGTGCCGGGCTTTGCCGCGCAACTCGGGCGGCGTCCCCTGGTACACGTTGCCGCTGAAAATGACGCCGTCTTGCGGAGCCTGCTGCTGGTGGCGATCGGGCCAGACCACGCGGTCGCTGATCAGCGGCGGCTTCGGACGCGGCTTCAGGGGCACGGCGTGGAAGATGTTGTGGACGCCTTCGTAAATCAGTTCCCGGTTGCCGTACACATCCATCAGATACAGCAGGAATTTGCCGTTCCGCTGGGCCGACACCAGGAAGTCCTGCTCGCCCAGCGGATACGGCGAGTAGTACGCCGGAAAGTTGCCGCTGCGGTGATAGTCGGGGCACTCGATCGGATCGACCGGCCCGTTGCCGACTTCGGGCCACGCGACGTCGGCGGTGATCTTGGTGATTCCTTCCGGGAAATTGTAGCCGGCGTCCGGATCGATGATGCCCACCGAGCCGCTGAACCAGTTGTGATGGGCACTGCCCGTGAACATCACGCGGTTGCTGCCGGGGATGCTGCGGGCGTCCTTCATCAAATCCGGCCAGACGCTCTGGTTGCCCCAGTAGTGCAGCACCTGGGTGCCGTCGGGATTGATCGTCCACAGTTTCTGGGCTCGCCACAGCGGCTTGTCCGTGTATTCCCAGCGGGTGTAGATCACCCGGCCGTCGTTCATCAGCGAGGGCAGGTAGTCCGGTTCGTTGTTCGCCGAGATCAGGTACACGTTCTGCCCGTCCCGGTCGCAGCGAGCCAGGACAAAGGCGTTCGTCGGCGGCATGCAGCGGACGTAGGTGTGGCCTCGCGTCGTACTAAACAGGATGTGCTGGTCGTCCTGCAAGTAGATTGGATCGAAGTCGTCGTAGACGCCATCGGTCAACTGGACCAACCCGCTACCGTCCACGTTGATCTCGTACAGGTGGAAGGCTTTCTCGTTGTGCGGCTTGAAGCAGAAGACCACCTTCTGGGCGTCGAACGACACATCCGGGCGCCAGAACGAGCCGTGCAGCGGCGCCTGCGGCATCAGTTGCGTGAGCTTGCCCGCGGGCGACAGGCCGTCCAGGATCAGCAGCCGGCCGCCCGGCACGGCCATGTAGCCCAGCCGGTGGCGCGTCTCGTGAGGCCACTCGTTGCCTTGCGGGTAGGGCATGTCCACCAGCAGGATCTTCTGGAAATCCACCATCGGATTGGCGAACATCATCTCCCGTTTGATGCGGCGCACCTGGAAGTAGAGTTCCGGACTGGGCGTCGTGAGGGCGGCCGCCTGCTTCTCCAGAACCTCCAGCTCGGCCAATGGCCCGGCAAACCGGATCGCTCCGTGGGAATTCGCTTCGATGCGGGCCGCCAACTGGCGCGTCCAGGCGATTTCCTGGCAGATGCGTTCGCCCGTCGGCTTGCCGTCAGCCTGGAACAGCCAGTCTTGTTCGGTCGTCTCGCGGGCTTCGTCGGCCGACAGGTCTCTGGTCACCGGCGTCTCCGGCCGTACATACGGGGCCACTCGCTCGGATCGCTCCGGCCGAGCCTGGATTTGCGGAGCGACCTCGACGAGGAACGCGATCCAGTCCGCCGAGAACGGCGCGGCTTGGGCCTGCAGCTGGTCCAGCTTGACGCGGACCTGCTCGACCGATTCCCATTGGCGGCGATCCTCCGGCGTCTGCCGTTTCCATTGCTGCTCGGTCAGCGGCTTATATTCCAACAGCAGATCCACCAGGCGCCGGGCCTGTTTGACATGCCCGTCCGGCTCGCCCGCAGCCAGGAACTCGTTGAGATTGATGCCCGTCGTTTCGACAAACCGCCCGTAGTCGGCGGGGAAGTCGGTCTTGAGGCGGACCGCCACGGCGGCGGCCAATTCCGGGTCCAGGGCCAGCCGCTGTTCGACGATCCGCTGGCGACACTGCATCAGCGTCCCGGCGAACGAGTCGCCGCGCTGGTACACCGCGCGGATGTGCCGGACCAGTTCTTCCGAGGACTGTTCGATCAGTTCCAGCCCCTGGCGATACAGCTGGGCGATGTGCAGCGCCGAAAGCGGCCCTGCGTAGATCCGCAGATCGTCCAAGGTGCCTTGAAAACACTCGCCGCCGTTGGACGAACCGATGCAGCCGGGGGCCGAGCCGCCGGCGCGAATGACCCCCGGCCGTTCCAGGCTGACGATCTCGTCTCCATCCAGATAGACCCGCATCCAGCGGCCGTCAAAGGTGGCCGCACAATGGTGCCACCGGCCGTCCCGCACCCGTTCCGGCGCGATCTTGGCGTCGCACTCGACGTACCCGCCGATGTTCAGGCCCAGCGACAGGATCGTGCCGTCGTTCTGAAACGAAAACAGCACGCGGTCGTTGCCGTCCTCTTTGCGGAAGATCTCGCGGTAGCCGCTCAGGTCGGTCGGCTTGGTCCAAGCGCTGAACGAGATCCCCGCGGGCTCGGCCAGCGGGATTTGCTCGCTGACCCGCAGCAGGTGCGAGCCGGACAGGAGCAAAGCGTTGCCGAACAGTCCCCGGCGGCGGACCAGCGGCGTCGTGGCCGGCGACATGCCGGCGTGCCAGGCGTGGCGGCTGGAGTCGGCGCACGCGTCTCCCGAGGCTTCGTCGAACGTCCAGTGGGCGATCAGCGGGGTTTCGATCGCGGGCGCGGCCGCCGCCGTGTTGACTTGAGGTTCCGCGGCCACCGTGGGGATCGCGGTCAAGAGAATCCAGGCGAGCCGCCCGAATGGCAAACGGGTTCTCGGTGAAAGCATGGAAGCGGCCTCCTCTTTCAAGCCGGGCAGGGGATGCGAAAGGGGTGTTTGGTGCAGGTCTGCCGATCCAGCAGCTTATCACGTCAGCCCGTGGGCAGACAACTACTATTCAGGATTTCCTGTTCAGGATTTCCTGCGTCCGCCTCGCGTTTTGAAGTAGGTCGGCCTTTCCAGGCCGACACGTGACGGTCTGGAAAGGCCGCCCCACGATCGTGCCGGCATCCTATATCCTGCGAGCTGCCTAAGATCGCTTCTGATCGAGCCGGCCATTCTCGTGCAACCAGGTCAGCAGCGTCTGAGCCTCGTCCATGTTCTCGGCGCCCACAATGGCCAGTTGGCGGTCGGCGACCCGGCAGGAAACGACCAACCGGCCGGCCGACTGCATCAACTGACACGGCTGGCCGTTGCACTGCGTGCAAATGGTGGGACGGTCGCCGAACGCCAACGGCTGGTCCGGTGACTTCTCGAACACCGCCACGATCTGCCCGTCGTGGCGCTCGAAGACGGCCTGCATGCACCGGCAGCAAGGCATATTCAACAGGTACGCGGAACGTAGTCGGTAGCCGTCCGGATTACGGCGTAGCGAAACGGGCATGTAGCCTAACTCCCGGGCTGCCCGGTCTGGCGAAACAGGCTGGCCGCGGTACTCGGCCAACAGCATCTGTTGCGCGGCCGCGGGGTCTTGCTCCAGGAGACTGGCGAACTGATCCAGGTTGGGCACAGCGTCTTGGTGATGTCCGCTGCCGGACGCGCGATACCAGATGGCGGCGCCGGTCGCAACGACCAGCAATCCGGCAGCCAGGGCGAGCAGGCGAGCGTAGGGGCGCGCGGCGCGGTCCGTCGGCGAGGCACGACGGACGTTCGCCTGCTCGTCCAATCCACGCTCGACTCGCGTCCAAAGACCGCCGGGAACCTCTGGCACGGGAACGCACTTCACCAGGTTGGACAGACCGGCAAAGCAACGCAGCTCGCCGCAGCATGATTCACACTCGGCCAGATGCTCGTCGATCTGTCGGCGAGCGCCCTCGGGCAACTCGTGGTCGAAGTAGGCCGACAGGTTCTCTTGGACTTCACAGCAGTTCATCTTACCCCTCCCAGCCGAGTGCGGCCAATTGTTCCTTCAGTTCGCGCCGGGCCCGGTTCAGTCGCGAGCCGACGGTTCCTTCGGAAATGTCCAATGCCAGAGCGATGTCCCGATACGACTGGCCCTCCAATTCGCGCAGCAGAAAGATTGCCCGCAGTTGCGGATCGATGCGCTGGAGCGCCGTTTGGAGCAATTCCTGCTGTTCGTCCGTCTGCCCGGCGGCGGCGTGGACGTCTTCCGGGTCGGCGTCGAGAAGCGTCGTTCGATGACGCCGCGCTGTTCGCAGGTGCTGCAAAGCAATATTCGTCGCCAATCGGTACAGCCACGTCGTGAAGCGTGACTGTCCGGCAAATTGTCCGATCTTGGCGTAGACTTGGAGAAAGACATCCTGGACGAGGTCCGGGGCCTCATGCTCACCCACCATCCGCACCAGCAAGCGATGCATCGAAGCGTGGAATTGTTCGTAGAGCAATCGCCGGGATTCGCGGCTTCCGGCTTGACAGCCGGCAACCACCTGCGCCACGGCCGACTCTTCGGCGGTTTCTGCCGTTGGAGATTCGTCCTGCCGGCGCCGGTTCTGATGTTCCACGCTGGAGTCAGGCATCTTGATGGCATCCCTGGGGGGGCCTTGATCGTAATCTTGCGAAGTACCAGCAGCCTGGGCTCGTGACGGTGATGGCCCAGGCTTGCGGTCTGTTGATTTAATCGGTGGTGGCATGTGGGGTAAGCTTCCAGCTTGCCGACGCTGGGCCTTGATCGGAATGTTGCGCATCGTAACCCGAAGCGTTAGCGAGGAAGAGCGGCGTTCCCTCGCTGACGCTTCGGGTTACGATGGTCCGCTGCTAGCGTTTTGCGCAATACTCCGATCAAGGCTCCGACGCTGCCTATGTTCAATTTGCTATCTTGCTTCCGTTGCCCATTTCGCAAGCTGGAAGCTTACGCCACGGCTAAATCAATAGCCCCTAAGCCGGGGGCATTTGCTAACGCTCGGACTGACCGCATTTCGCAGCGTTATGCTCGAGGCTCCCGAGGGCAACGCGCGCCGCCGCTACGATACCATTCTAACTCGTTCAGCGGCAGCACGGTTGCTTCTGCGAACAGCAGTACGCGTGCTTGGCACAACAAGTCGGTTTGGCGACCACCGCGGTGGTATTGATCGCGGGATCCTCGACGCCAGTCGGCACGTTGGGAACTTCGCTCGCAGCCGAGCGGCAGCACGGCCGACGCATTTGACAACAATAGGCACCTTTGACGCAGCAATTCGGCTTAGCGATCGCCGATCGCGTCGGCTGGGCCGCCACGTTCTGGCCGCGAAGTTCGCTGGCCGGCGGTTTTGGCACAGCGATCAAGCAGCAGGCTTGCTGGACCCGGCAACAATCGGCGTTCGCAACGCAGCACTTGGGCTGAACGGCAGACGCATCGTCCGCGGACACGCGCTGGAACGTGGTTTGAAGGCCAAACAGAAACGCGGCGACTATGGCCGCAACGGGCACAAATCGAGACAACATGATCCAGATCCTTTCGTGAACAACAAACGTGAACTGGAAAATCGACACACCACGGACGCGCCGGAGCAATCATCGACCGGTCGATCCTGCCTCACGTCGCAGTCACCCTATTAGATGCCGCTGGCTGTCGGTTTCTTCTTGGGGCTGGAAAACAAACGTCCGATATTGGGATGGACGACTATCGCCGCAGCACGGTGGCTGAAATTGACTGCGGAAGCGGCGGAACCGTCCCCCGTAGGGCTCTTCACCGCGATTCGAGTTCGACGTAAACTGAAACCAGAGGAATGGTGTCCATCTACATGGTTGCGGAGGCGTTCGTATGCCATCTCCCTTTCCCGGTATGGATCCTTACTTAGAAGAACCGGGCCTGTGGCCCGACGTGCATCACGAGTTGATGTCGGTCATGCGCGAGCTGATGATGCGCCGGCTGCGTCCGAAGTACCACGTCCGCATTGAGGAGCGGGTCTACATTTCCGACGAGAATGACCCCGGACGCGAGGTGATCATCCCGGACCTGCGGATCGCTGACGCCGGACGCGACGAGCCACGCGGCTGGACTGCCGAGGAAATGGCTGCCGGCTACGTTGCCGTGGCCGAGCCCGTGGTCCTGACGACCTTGATCGACGACGAGATCCACGAACCGTTTCTGGAAGTGATTGACCGCCAGGAGCGGCTGGTCGTCACGGTGATCGAAATCTTGAGCCCGACGAACAAAGTACCGGGATCGCGGGGGCGGGCCAGTTATCTGGAAAAGCGTCACGAAGTCATGGCGTCGCCCAGCCACTTAGTCGAAATCGATCTGCTGCGGGCTGGGGTCGCGATTCACACGCGTGAACTCTTGCCGCCAGCCGACTACTACGTCCACGTGTCGCGAAAGGCGAAGCGGCCGAAAGGAATCGTGTGGCCGATTCTGCTGATGCAACGGTTGCCGGTGATTTCGATCCCGTTACGTTCCGAAGACCCGGATGTCCCCTTGGATCTGCAGGAGGTCTTGAACGCCGCCTACGACCGGGCCGCTTACGATATGGCGATCGACTATCGTCGCGAGCCAGTGCCGCCGCTGGACGACGCACAACAGCGCTGGGCGCGCTCGAGACTGAATGCCTCATCTGCCGAAGGGTGACCTTGACGATTGTAGCACGCAGGAATACCTTTACTTAATCGCGTGTGCGTACCGCGAGCGGCCCAAACATTTGACGAAACGGCCTAAGTGATCATGCAGAAACGGTTTAGCGGAACAATTACGAACCTGCTCCTGTCGGCCTTAGTGCTGGCATGGGGGACCGTTCCGCCCGCAATCAGGCATGGCCACGAAGGTGGGGAAGACTCCAGCCATCGCCACGACGCGGTCGTATACCACGGACACGATCACGAGGATGGCGGATGTTTTGCCGACGAAGCTGCGCAGCCGGTTGAGTCCGGAACGTCGCCAACCGTCCTTCGCGGTCTCGTCGTCCATCTGCACTGGAGCCTCTTGGGTGTGGACTACTCCATGCCGGTGCCGGAAGACGAGCAGCCAGATGATGTAAGCAACGCCGCAGAGCCTGTCGTTGTTCGGCTTGTCGATTCCGTGCCAACCCCCGTCGTGGAGAACAACCGTCCGTCAAGCAGTTCTTCGGTGGCCGTGTCGCAACTCGGCCTCGATTCACCTGTTGTTCAGACCGTGTCCTTGGCCACCCCCGGCCTTGCGCAATCAGCGCCTCTGTGTGACCGTGCGCGCCACGAACGCTCCGGCGTCCTCTTGGTGTGAGCTTCTCCCTTCGCGCCGATTGTCGCTGGTGATGCGGTAGCTTCGTTCTCCCGCGTCTTCTCGCTTCGACGATTTCGGGTTCGGTCCGTGCTATGGGGGCGCGGATTTGAGTTGGTGCCCGTTGGTCTTCTTTCATTTGGAGTTGCTCATGCGTATCCGATTCCTTGTTTCTTGCGTTTTGACTTCAGCTTCTGTCGTTCTCGGCCTCTTGGCCGGTTGCAGCCAGAGCGGCCCCGAGCCTTCCGCAACCACCGCCATATCACCGGAGGCCCAAGCCACCACCGATGAAGTCAATCCGCACGACGTACCAATCACCGAGGAACAGAAGAAACAATTGCGCGAGCAGGCGAGTCCGTTTCCGAAGGCGGTCGAGGTGATCAAGGAATTGCGCGCTGCGACCGAGGAGGAGACGAAAAACGGTATCCCCGAGAACCCGTTGAAGGTCCATCAAGCCCTGGACAAGGCGGACCTCCTGTTCCAGTGGCTGCCGGAGATCGCCGGGGAGTCAGCCGTGCCCAAAGTGCATTGGGAGGAAGTTACCGCGACGGCGAACGACCTGCGGACGTTGTTCGAGAAGGTCCATCAGAACATTGACAACAAGCAGGAACCCGACTTCGCTTCCGTGGCCGGCGAGATTGATCGAAAGATCGCTCGGCTGGCCGAGATCGCTCAGGTGCCGTCTGCGGCAAAGAGCGAACCTCAGCCGTGAGGGGGCAGGCCCCGGTTGGGGCGCTAGTGCCCGGTCCAATCCAAAGGCCGGGGTCGCGCTGGGTGAGCGGCACGGCGCTAGCCGCCGGTGGCATCCGGAACCGGCGGCTAGCGCCCAATGCCGCTTACTTTGTAGCGGCACGGCGCGAGCCGTCCGGTATTACCGTCGGAAAACCGGGCGGCTTGCGCCGCTCCGCTAACAAGAACGCCCCCAAATGGTCCCAAAGTAAGCGGCATTGGGGTAGCGCCGTGCCGCTCACAACCCGCGGATTTGGTGTGAACTCGGCACTAGAGACAGGCAAAGACCTTCTGGATTCCGTTTTCGAGGAGTACGGCCATGCAAAGCCGGACCATGCTAACCTTGATCGGCAGACACGCCGCCCTGGCCCTTGTCGCCGGAGCCGCCTTGGTGACCTCCGGCGTCGTGGGTGCGCATGAGAATCACGCGCCGCTGCCCACCAAGGGGGTGACCATCGCTGGCGATACCATCATGCTGTCAGACAAGGCCCGCGAGGCCATCGGTCTGACGACGGCGAAGGTCCAGTTAGGCGACATCCACCGTACGGTGACCGTCAATGCTCGGGTGGAACTCCCCTGGCATGCTCAAGCGATGATCACCTCGCTCGTGCCAGGCAAGATCGATCAGGTGCTGGTCCGCCCCGGAGAAACCGTCGCCCCGGGTCAGCTACTGGCGCGCGTCACCAGTTCCGAACTGGCATCGCTGCAACTGACGCTGCTACAAGCCCAGGCCGAGATCGGTCTCGCCCGCAAGCTGCTTGAGCAGCGCACGGTCCTCGAGCAGCAAGGCGTCATCGCCGGCAAGACGCTCTTGGAGGCCCAGGCCACGCTCGCCCAGAAGTCGGCGGCCCTGGAGATCGCCCGGCAAAAACTGACATCCTTGGGGCTGGACCAAGCCATGATCGACAAAGTCCAGCAAGATGGTCAGCCGCTGCCGCACGTGGCCATCACCAGTCCGATTGGCGGGATCATCAGTCATGCCGATGTCCGCATCGGCCAACTGATCAGCGCTACGGATCATCTCTATCACGTCGTCAACCCGTCGCACCTTTGGATCGTGGGCGACGTGCTGGAGTCCGACGTCCGGTTCCTCAAGCCGGGGCAAGCCATCGAGGCGAGCTTCACGGCGCTGCCGGGCAAGACGTTTGGCGGCCAGATTGACCACCTGCAATTGAAGATGAATCGGCAAACTCGGACACAAGGTGTCGTGATCGCCGTGCAGAACCCTGGCGGACATTTGCGGCCGGGGATGTCTGGACGCGTCCAGATTTCTGTTCAAGTGGCGAAGGAAGCGATCGTTGTTCCCGCGGAGACGATCGTCCGCAGTCGCACGGGTACGTACTTGCTCGTGCAGCGGATGCCGGGCAAGTACGAGAATCGCCGCGTGAAACTGGGGCTGACGGAGAAAGGACGCGTCGAGGTCTTGGCAGGCGTGTTTCCCGGCAGCCAAGTGGTCTTGGTCGGCAATGCGCTGCTCGCCGCACTGCTGGGCAACGAACACAAGGCTCGGGTGGGCGACGAGCGGCCCGAGGAAAGCGAGAAACCCGCAGCAACCCACGACGCCGTGGTCGCCATGGCCCATGGCATGATCGAGCTGCCCACCGATCAGCAGTCGTTGGCTGCACCGCAGGTCGAGGGCCGCGTCCGCCAGATTCTCGTCAAGCCCAGCCAGCAGGTCTCCGCCGGCGACGTGTTGGCCGAGGTGGATAGTCTCCAGTTGCGGACCCTCCAACTGGAGTTGCTCCAGGCCATCACAGGGGCTCGCCTCGCTGAGCAGTCGCTCCAGCGGCTGGAAGGGATTGGCGATCGGGGCGCGATGCCCAAGCGGCAGATCTGGGAGCTGCAGAACGAAGTGGAAACGCTACGGCTGCAAGCGGAGTCCGTTAAAAGACAGTTGGCGTTCCTCGGTCTGGAGACGAAAGCCCTCCAGAAGCTGGAGCAGGCGGACCTGACGCAATCCGCCTCGCTGGTGGATCTCGTGCAGACGGTGCCGGTACGAGCCCCCACCGCCGGCCTGATCGTCGGCTTCCACGTGGTGCCCGGCCAGGTGGTTCATCGCGATGAGCCCCTCTTTGAAATCCACGACCTGTCGCGAGTCTGGGTCAAAGGTTTCGTGTACGAACGCGACGCGGCACGTGTCGAGCCGGGCCAGGGAGCCCACGTTTACTTCCCGGCCTACCCCGATCTGGAAGCCGTCGGCAAGGTGGTCCGGATCTCTCCCCTGATGGACGACAATGAACGCGTCTTGCCCGTCTGGGTCGAGGTGGCCAATCCCGATCATCTCCTCAAGGACGGCATGCTGGCCCGCATCACATTGACGGCCAAGCCGGTGGGGGAAGAGAAGACGGGCGGAGTCGCCCAGCTCACGACCATCAAATCCGGGCAGCCAGTCAGCACAGAAAGGAAAGTTGACACGGTGGGGCGGTAAGATCAGTCGTTTAACCGCGTGGGCAACGCCCCGCGCGTTCGTCTAACCCCTCGCCAACGAGGATCGCGTCAGCCAGACACAGCATCATCTGTATTGCCGTCGCCCCACGCTCCCCGTGGGTCGCGTTTAAACGAAGCCACGCGCGGGGCGTTGCCCACGCGGTTAAACGAGCGAACACACGCGAGAACATCCACCCATGCTCAATCACATTATCGCCTTCTGCCTCAAGAATCGTGTCCTGGTGCTCGCCGTGACCGTCGTGCTGGTCATCTACGGCAGCCGCCAGGCGACGCAATTGCCGATCGACGTTTTTCCGAACCTCAACCGGCCCACGGTCACCATCATGACCGAGGCGCACGGCTTAGCTCCTGAGGAAGTGGAGACGCTGGTCACGTTCCCCATCGAATCGGCCATGAATGGCGCCAGCGACGTGCGCCGCGTCCGCTCGGCGTCCGGCATCGGGCTTTCGATTGTCTGGGTCGAGTTCGACTGGGGAACCGACATCTACATCGATCGGCAGATCGTTTCCGAGAAGCTCCAACTGGTCCGCGAGCGGCTGCCCGAGGAAGCCCATCCCGTCATGGCCCCGATCAACTCGATCATGGGCGAGATCCTGCTGGTGGGCATGCAGGCCACGGGCCAGACGACACCGATGGAGCTGCGGACGATCGCCGACTGGGAGGTCCGTCAGCGACTGCTGGCCGTCACCGGCGTGTCGCAGGTCAGCGTGATGGGCGGCGAGATGAAGCAGTATCAGGTGCTCACGTCGCCGGAGCGTCTCTCGCGTCACGATGTGACACTCGACCAGCTGCTGGCCGCGGTCGAAAAGTCGAACATCGTCACCGGCGGCGGTTTTTTGTTGAGCAAGGGCCATGAATCGCTGATTCGCATCGTCGGCCGAGCCACGACGCTGGAGGAAGTCGCCGATACGGTGGTGCGGGCCGGCGATCCGGTGCCCATCACCATTCACGAAGTGGCCGACGTGCGGTACGCCGGACCGGTTCGCCGCGGCGACGCCAGCATCGAAGGCAAGCGTTCCGTCATCCTCTCGGTCCAGAAGCAGCCCGGAGCCGATACGCTGGTCCTTGGCGAGCGCATCGATGAAATGCTGGCCCAGTTGCAGCAGCGGCTGCCCGACGACGTCACGATCGTCACCGATATTTTCCGGCAGGCGGACTTTATCGAGGCCGCGATCGACAACGTCCGCGAGGCAATTCGTGACGGCGTCGTCTGGGTGATCGTCATCCTGTTCGTCTTTCTCTGGAATCTTCGCACCAGCCTGATCACGCTGACCGCGATTCCCCTGTCGATCGTCATCACGGCGCTGGCCTTCAGCTACTTCGGAATCTCGATCAACACCATGACCCTCGGCGGCCTGGCGGTGGCCATCGGCGAACTGGTCGATGATTCCATCGTCGACGTCGAGAACATCTTCCGCCGGCTCAAGGAAAACGTTCACAAACCCAAACCGGATAACCCGCTCAAGGTGATCTTCCTGGCGTCGTGCGAGGTGCGCAACAGCATTGTCTATGCCACGTTGATCGTCGTGCTGGTCGTGTTTCCGTTGTTCTCGCTGGCCGGCTTGGAAGGCCGGATGTTCGCGCCGCTGGGCCTGGCGTACATCATGACGCTGTTGGCCTCGCTGGTTGTCTCCCTGACCGTGACGCCCGTCATGGCATCCTACCTGCTCCCCAAAGCTCGGTTCCTGCGGCGGGAGGGAGATCCGTTCCTGCTTCGCGGGCTGAAATGGCTGGACGGCTATCTGCTGCGATTCTCCTTGCGGCACAGCACGACGGTGCTGACGGTCGTCACCGTCCTCGTGCTCCTATCCATTTCCGGCATTCTTTGGATGGGCGGCGAATTCCTGCCTCGTTTCAACGAAGGCGCGCTGACCATCGCGGCGATGGCCCCGCCCGGGGTGAGCATGGAGGAATCGAACCGAATTGCCCTGCGGATCGAGCGGATGCTGATGGAGATTCCCGAGGTCAAACACGTCTCCCGCCGCACCGGCCGCGCGGAACTGGATGAACACGCCGAGAACGTGAACTTTTCGGAGATCGACGTCGGCTTGATCCAGCCCGACCGTCCCAAGCCGGGATTTCACTACGCCCTGTTGCGAGCGATCCCGGGGTTGCACCGGTTCGGCGTGGACAAGGCCGGCCGGTCGCGCGACGAGGTGATGGCGCAGATCCGGGACATCGTCGCCGAGGTGCCCGGCCTGAAGGTGAACATCGGCCAACCGATCTCGCACCGGCTGGATCACATGATGTCGGGCATCCGTTCGCAAATTGCGGTGAAACTGTACGGCCGGGACATCGAAGAGTTGCGGGACCGCGGTCAGGACATCGCCGAAGTGATGACGGCCGTGCCCGGCGTGGTCGACCTGCAGATCGAACCCCAGGTCGATATCCCTCAAGTGCGCGTCACCATCCGCCGCCGTGAAGCCGCCCGCTACGGCCTGGCCCCCGCCGACGTGGCCAAGGCCCTGGAAACGGCGTTGCAGGGCCGCACGGTCTCGCAGGTGCTCGAAGGCCAGAAGGTTTTCGACCTGGTCGTGTGGTTCGACGAACAAGCCCGCAACAACATCGACGCCATTCGCTCGACCCTGATCAGCACGCCGGACGGCTCCCGCGTGGCCTTGGGCACCGTGGCCGACGTCGAGCCGACGCAGGGCCCCAACACGATCAATCGCGAAAACGTCCAACGGCGAATCGTGATCCAGTGCAATACGGCCGGCCGGGATTTGGTGAGCGTCGTCCGCGAAATTGAGCAGGCGGCGACCGAAAAGATCCAGCCCAATCTCAAGGACGGGTACTTCATCGAATACGGCGGCCAATTCCAGGCCCGCCAGGAAGCGAACCGTCGGCTGCTGTTACTCGGCAGCTTCGCCATTGCCGGGGTATTTCTGCTGCTCTACAAGTGCCTCGATTCGTGGCGAGCCGCCCTGCAGGTGATGGCGAACATTCCGCTCGCCGCGGCCGGATCGGTGATTACGCTGCTGTTGGTCAACAGGCCCAATCTCGAAATGCTAGCAGCTGTTTCTTGGTGGAAGATGCCGGAAATCTGGCTGCAGGCCACGGTCCTTTCCGTGGCCCATTGGGTCGGCTTCATCACTCTGACGGGCATCGTCTGCCGCAACGGCATTATGATGATCTCGCACTACATTCACCTGATGAAGTACGAGGGCGAACAATTCAACGAGCAGATGATTATCCGCGGCAGCCTGGAACGGTTGGCACCCGTGCTCATGACCGCCGCGACGGCGGCCATCGGCCTCGTGCCCCTGGCGCTCGGGGCCGGACAAACCGGCAAGGAGATCCTCCACCCGCTGGCCATCGTCGTGATCGGCGGCTTGGTCAGTTCCACACTCCTCGACCAAATCGTGACGCCGGCCTTGTTCTTCAAGTTCGGACGCAAGGTGTACGAGAAGGCTAGCGAAGCGGAAGACCGCGAACTGACCGGGGCCTCCGCGCCCTTGCAGCTAGCCAGACAGTTCGATTGACGATCGATGAACTGCTCCTCCAGGAACAACTCGCCTCATCGTTCCGCGACTATGAAGTCGCCCGCGAGCAGGTTGACCAGTACCGCCGAGACATTCTGCCCGACGCGAAACGGTCGCTCGAGCTGATCGAGACGGGCTATCGGCAAGGGGAGTTCGGATACCTGCAACTGTTGACTGCCCAGCAGACCTACTCGCGCACGAACCTGGCCTACGTCGACAGGCTCCGCGAACTGCGGCTCCGGGCGGTGGAAATCCAGGGCATGCTTCGAAGCACCATTCGAGCAACAAGTGTCGTCTTTCGCTCCGCGAAAGAGCGTCCTTTCGCGGAGCGAAAGGCGACTATGTGACAGTTTTTTCTCGAACGGTGCTAACCGGCGGGCTCCAGGCCCCTGGACAATAGCGCTCGCTACGGCCGTTAACCAAGGGTGAGGCCGCTCTCCCTGGCAAGCATTGGCCAACGTTGATACAATACTCGCCCTTGGTTTTCTGTCCGACTGCCTGCGTGTGAGGTGATTACAAGGTGACCATCTTTGTTGTTAGCGTTGCTGTCGCGCTATCGGTTTCGTTTTTCTGTTCGCTCATGGAGGCAGCGCTGCTGAGCCTGACGCCCAGCCAGTTGGCGAACCTGTCGGCACGTCACCCCGGGATCGGTGCGATCTGGCGCGGGTTCAAGACCAATATCGAACGGCCTATCGCCGTGATCCTGATTCTGAACACGGCCGCACACACGGTCGGCGCAGCGGTGGCCGGCTCGCAGTTCGATGAATTGTTCGGCGACCAATGGATCTGGCTGTTCTCGCTCCTGTTCACGTTCGCCATGCTCCAGTACACCGAGATCTTGCCCAAGACCATCGGCGTGTACTTCAACCAGACGATTGCGTTGTGGATCGCCCGGCCGCTGTTCTTGGCGATCCGAATCTTCACACCGCTGATCTATGTTCTGCACCTGCTTAATCGGCCGTTCGAGGGACGCCGCACCGAGCAGCGGCCGCCCGCCACGCTGGAGGAGATCACCTCGCTAGCGGCGATGGCCCGGCTGTCCAAGCACATCGGAGCGCACCAGGAACGTATCATCAACCGCGCTGCCAAGCTTTCCCAAACCAGCGCCCGGCAGGTCATGATCCCGATCGAGCAAGTGTCGGTGCTTTCCACGGCGCAGACTCTGGCCCAGGCGCTCGTCGCAGCCCACATCGACGCCCACACCCGATTCCCCGTCTGCCAGGACGGCGACCGAAATCGCGTCATCGGGTACGTGAACTTCAAAGAGATGATCTACTTCATGAGCACCAATCCGAGCGATCCGAGCCTGAAGGGGATCATCCGCCCGGTTCACTTCGTGGAACCCGATAGTTCTGCATCCGATCTGCTCAAGACCTTTATCGATCAGCACGAACACATCGCCATCGTGCGCGATGGCGAGGATCGTTCTCTGGGCCTGATTACGTTGGAAGATCTTATCGAAGAACTGGTTGGCGAGCTTGAGGATGAATTCGACCGACTCCCTCATCACGTCCATTCGCTCAGCAGCGGTACCTGGATGTTCGGCGGCGGCGTGCCGATGAGCGAGGTTGCCGCCAGACTCGGCGGGCGGCCGGTCGCAGTCGGCGGGACGTTAGCTGCCTGGCTGGAAAAGGGCTTGGGCCAGCCGCCCAAGCCAGGCCAAGTACTGCCGCACGACGGTGTCGAGTTCACGGTTCGACGCGTGCGGCGTGGACGGGTCTTCGAGGCATCCGCCATGATAAGGGGCGGCGCATGACGCCGGCAAACACGCGGGTCGGATATCCGGCATGCGATCGTTGAGCCGCCCGTGTCGCGGCACTTCCCACGCGATTGGGCCATTCATGCATCTGCGAAATCACGACTCGGAGAAGGACGTTGATCTGTCTCGGTGACCGAGCCTATTGTTCGGAGGGCCTGGGGGCCTCCGTCCCGTACTTGGCCTCGTACTCGGCGGCGAACTTATCGGCCAGCTTGGGATTGCAGAGGAAGCATTGCGATTCCGGCCGGTCGTGCTCCTTGCACCAGTCGCCTTTCCGTTGGCAGTCCGCGGCGACCTTCGCGTTGCAGAGGCCGCAAATGTCTTCTGGCACGCCGTGCTCGACGCACCAGTTCTCAGCCACTGCAGCGGGCGACTCGACCGTCGGCTTGGCCGGTTTTGTCGCATCGGTTTGCTTGGTCGCGTCTCCGCAACCGCCGAGCACCAAGGCGAGTAAGGACAGCGAGGCGAACGAAACTGATCGGATCGAAACCATCATTTTTTCTCCTTTAGGTTCACGTCTACGAGCAAATACGCCTCAACCGGTTCGGGCACGCGCCGCGATTCCGTCTCGGCCGAAAGAGTATCGTTCCGCCGCGGCCCCACGGGGCCGGCAAAAACCATGTACAACACGCGCAGCACCAGCAGGCTCATCACCATGGCACTGAAGACACCGCCGATGACGACGGTGGCCAGGGGACGCTGCACCTCGGCACCCATCCCCGTGTTGAAAGCCATCGGGACGAATCCCAGGCTGGCCACCAGCGCGGTCATCAACACCGGACGTAAGCGGGTCATGGCCGCGTTCTCAACCGCCTGCTCCAGCGGCACGCCCTGCTTGCGCAACTGCCGGATGGTCGAGACCAGTAGCATGTCATCCAGTACGGCAACCCCGGACAGGGCCACGAACCCGACCGCCGCCGAGATGGAGAAGGGCATGTCGCGCATCCACAGCGCAAAGATGCCGCCGACCCAGGCGAAAGGCACTCCCGTCAACACGCGCAAGGCGTCGATCACGTTCTGGTAGGTCATGTACAGCAGCCCGAAGATGAGCGCCAGGGCGACCGGCACGACGATCATCAGGCGGTGTTGCGCCCGCCGGAGATGCTCAAACTGCCCGCCCCATTCCACGCGATACCGGCCTGGAGGCAACTGCACAGCGGCCGCGACTTTCGCTCGGGCCTCCGCGACGAAGCTGCCCAGATCTCGTCCTCGCACGTTGGCCGAGACGGTGATTCGCCGCTGAGACCACTCGCGTTTGATCGTGGACGGCCCTTCAACGGTTTCGATCGTGGCCAAGCGTGCCATAGGAATTCGCTCGCCGGCGGGCGTCGTGACGAGGATGGCCCCGATGGCCTCCGGACTGGCGCGGGCGGTCTCCGGCAGCCGGACAATGAGCGGGAACCGCAACTGCCCCTCGTAGACGTCGCCCAGCGTCTTGGTCCCGATCGACTCGACCACGTCGAGCACCAGTTTGGCGGGAATGCCGTAACGGGCGATCTCCTCCTGGTTGATGCGAATCTGCAGGACAGGCTGGCCGGTCACCTGCTCGGTGCTGACATCGGCCGCCCCGGGAATCGCCTTGAGCGTGCGCTCGATCTCGGCGGCCTTGGCCACGAGCACGTCGAACTCGTCGCCATACAGCACAGCGGCCACGTCGGAGCGGACCCCTGAGATCATCTCATTGAGCCGCATCTCGATGGGCTGGGTCATCGCGACCCGCTGGCCGGGGAGGGCACGAAGTTCCTTTTGGATCAATTCGGTCAACTCGCCCTGGGTCTGCGCGCGTTTCCATCGCTGCCGCGGAGTCAGGGTGATGAAGATGTCCGACAACTCAACGCCCATCGGATCGGTCGCGACCTCGGCGGTTCCGATTCGGCTCCAGGCATATTGGATCTCGTCGGGAAAGGCCGCCAGCAGAGCCTTCTCCATCTGGGTGTTGTAGCGGATCGACTCCTCCAGGTCGATGCCTGCCAGCCGCACGATGTTAACCACAATCGAACCTTCGGAGAGCTTGGGGATGAATTCCGAGCCGAGGTGCGGGGCGATCATACCAAAGGCGACTACCAGCAGGCCGACGGCAAAGCCGATCACGGCCAACTTGTGGTGCATCGTGAATCGAAGCACAGGGGCGTAGAGCCGCTTGAGCACGCGAATCACCAGCGGCTCCCGCTCCTCGATTCGCTTCGGCAGCAGCAGGCTCGCCAGCACGGGCATCAACGTCAAGGAGAGCACCATTGACCCCGCCAGGGCGAAGATCACGGTCAAGGCCATCGGCTGGAACAGCTTGCCCTCGACGCCCTCCAGCGCCAGGATCGGCAGGTAGACGATCATGATGATCAACTCGCCGAACATCGTCGGCTTGCGGACCTCGATAGCGGCATCTCGGATCACGTCCAATCGGCTCCGTCCCAGCGCGTTTCCGTGAGCCAAATGCCGGACGCAATTTTCGACCATCACGACCGAGCTATCGACGATCAAACCGAAGTCAATCGCGCCAAGACTAAGCAAACTGGCGGTAATGCCGAACTGCAGCATCCCGGAGAAGGCAAACAACATCGACAGGGGAATGGCCAGGGCCACGATCAGCCCCGCCCGAAGATTGCCCAGGAAGATGAACAGGATCGAGATCACCAACAGGCCGCCTTCAAAGAGGTTCTTACGCACCGTGTCGATGACATGGTCCACCAACTCGGTGCGGTCGTAAACGGTCTGGATCTTCACGCCGGGAGGGAGCGTGCCCTTGATCTCTTCGAGCTTGTTTTTTAGCGCCCAGGTCACGTCATGTCCGTTCTCGCCCATGAGCATGAAACCCAGGCCGAGCACCGCTTCGCCGCGGCCGTGGGCGGTGACCGCCCCCAGGCGAATCTCGTGTCCGGTCTGCACGTCGGCCACGTCACGGACCCGGATTGCTACGCCATCCTTGGCCGTAATCACGATGTTCTCGATCTGCTCGACGTTCGTGGTACGGCCTTGGCCCTGGACCAAGAGCATCCGCGAGCCCACGCTGATGCTTCCACCGCCGACGTTGCGGTTGTTGTCCCGAACGGCCTGGATGACTTGGTCGAAGGTCAAGGCGTACTTGATGAGGCGTTCGGGATCGATCCGCACTTGGTACTGTTTCTCGTACCCGCCCCAGCTATTCACCTCGGCCACGCCCGGAATGGAGCGCAGCTGCGGCTTGACGATCCAGTCGTGAGCCGTCCGCAACTCGGTGAGCTTCTTGACCCGTTCCTCGGTGGACAGCGTAGAAAAATCAAAGCCCTCGTAGGTCAGGACGTAGTGGAACACCTCGCCCAACCCCGTGGACACTGGCCCCATCTGCGGTCGCTCGATCCCCTCGGGCAGTTCCACGGTGCCCAGACGCTCGTTGATCACCTGCCGGGCGAAGTAGATGTCGGTTCCATCCCGAAAGGTGCCGACTACCTGGGAAAGGCCAAACTTGGAGATCGAGCGGAGTGTTTCCAGGTGCGGCAGGCCGCTCATGGCCTGCTCGATCGGGAAGGTGATCTGTCGCTCGGCTTCTTCCGGCGCCAGCGACGGAGCGATGGTGTTGATTTGTATCTGGACCGGTGTCGTGTCGGGGAAAGCGTCGATGTCCAAATGCGTGAGAGACAGGACGCCTATCGCCGCCAGAGCCGCCGTGACCAGGATGACCAAGGCGCGGTGCCGCAGCGAAAAGTCAATCAACCAGTTGAGCATAAAGTCACCTTACTTGCCGCAGACACAGCCTTCACCGAGGCTGTTTTTGAGCAATTCCGCTCGTATCACGTCGCTGCCTTTGCCAGCCACAACCTCGCCCGGCAGGACTCCGGCGATCACTTCCGTGTATTCTTCGTTCTTAACGCCCAACCGGATCGTGCGGACGTGGAAGACTTTCGGGCTGTCTTGGGTGCGGAAGAAGTCTTTGTCGCGAACGAAAACGACGTGGCAGCAGCCCTCCCAATGCACGGCGTCGTTGGGCACGACGATGGCCTCTTTCTCTTCACGCAGGATGATCTGGCCGGCACCAAACGTCTCGTCGCGGAGCCTGCCTTGCGGATTTGGCAATTCGGCGCGAACGGCGACCATGCGTGTTTGCGAGTCGGCGGCCGTGCTGATCCAAACCAGCGTCCCGGTCACCTCCTCCTGACTGCCCGCGAGCCGGAAACGAACCCCCTGACCCTGCGCCAATTCACCCGCGCGCTCCAAAGGTACGTGGAGCGTCAGCCACATGTGGCTGGTGTCGGCCAATTGAAACAACACGCGCGAGCTATCCACCACCTCGCCCGCCACGACTTGCCGCTCGACGATGATTGCGTCGAGTGGGGCCCGGACGGGCAATAGGTTGGTGGTGGCCTCGTAGGCCGGGAGATCCCGGGACATCGTCTCGGGAATGCCGAGCAAC
>CAZXYZ010000119.1:0-35765 GCA_964645045.1 uncultured Pirellulaceae bacterium
CGGCCGGACATCGGTTACGCTCGCACAGTTTTCCATTTCAACCTCTCATCGCAACTATACCTGCTATGTCATTTTCGGAAAACCGGGGCGTGGAAAGAACGGTGAGGTGGGAGGCCGGCGCCGTTGTGGAGATTGCAGGCCGGGTTGTCCTCCCAGGCGTAGCGGACGGCGACCGGCCCTCGGACGGCGGGATGCAGGCTATCGTGCCACCCACTTCAGCCTCGCGATGCGGATCCCTTTGACCGACGGCAACAAGGCGGCAATGTAGTACCGGCCGTCGTGCAGCACGATCTCCGGAGCGGCCACGCTCAGCGTGCCGATCCGGCAGCGGTCGTCATCGATCCCGAAATCCAAGGGATTGTTCGAGGCGTACTGAGTGTTGAGGTTGTCTCGCCCGTACAGCTGATTGCGGAACAGGTAATACGTTCCGCCGCGGTGGACGACGAAAGGGCATTCCGCGTCGCCGCCGTACCAATTCGATTGCCTTGCCGCCACGCCGCCCGCTGACACCATGACCGGCTTGTTCCAGATACGCAGATCCGTCGAGGTACGGCAGAACACGGCGCATTTGTGTTTCTCCGGGGCGTCTTTCGCCAAGTGCCCGGTGTAGTAGCAATAGAAACGCTCGCCGATGGCCAGCACCATCGCGTCTCGTGTATTGCCGTAGGGACCACTGAACAGGGCGGCTTTTCCTTGATCGTTCAGGACGCGCCGGAAATTCTTGCCGTCGTCGCTTTCGGCCAGGCAGATGTTCTGCCAGTCGCCGTAGAACATCCAAAACTTGCCCTGCCAGCGAATCACGTGCGGCGCCTGTAGGCCGCCGGGCGTTTCGCCGACGGTCGGATCCGCTTCCATCGCAATCCCCATCGGCTGCCAATCGCAGTCCGTGATCTTCCGGCCTTCCCAGCGATAGAACAGCCGTGTATTGCCGCCACAGTTCGTCTGCCGGATGCACGACCAGATCTGCCAGGTGCCGTCGGCCGCTTGCCAAATCGCAAAGTCCACGGGTTGCTGCCGGGGCGTGGTGTAACGTCCCA
Organism: uncultured Pirellulaceae bacterium; assembly: GCA_964645045.1. Classification (GTDB taxonomy): domain Bacteria; phylum Planctomycetota; class Planctomycetia; order Pirellulales; family Pirellulaceae; genus Anammoximicrobium. The sequence goes on from CAZXYZ010000119.1 coordinate 1,038, forward strand.
AATCCGGATCGCCGGCCACGGTCCACCAGTCGCCGTCGATCTCCGGCCGTTCCAGCGGCGGTTGGCCGCTGGCGGATACGCAGCAAGCCGCGATAACCAGGAACCAAGCAGACGCTCCGCAGACCGAGCCGACGTACTTTCTCATGTCTTCGAGCCTCCAAGGAAAATGCGGCCAACCCCGGACATTTTCGCCGAACGCAACACGAGGACCAAGGGGGCTTTCTGCAAAGCCGGGCTCAGACGTACAGAATTCAATTTTCGCGGAGACAACGTTTTCCATGTGGTTGGACCGTCGGCCGCGAAAATTGAATTCTGTACGTCTGAGCCCATCGCCAGTAGATTTGCTCTGCCGAACAAGTCAGCTACAATCCGGGTTCTCACCCGCCGGACAAATGCAAGGCGTAAGAGAAAGAACCATCGTTCCTCCCTCCCCTATCGAAAGGCTTGAAGATGTCGCACCACCCACCACAACCGCCCGTATCGCCTCCGACGCGTCGCGAGTTCCTGGCTCAATCGGCTGCCTTGGCTGCCGTTCCGGTGGCCGCCGGGTTGGCGATTCCCCGTAGCGTCCACGCCGCCGGCAGCGATCGACTGCGGATCGGGCTGATCGGCTGCGGCGGGCGTGGTTGTGGGGCTGCTGCCAGCGCGCTGGCGGCCGATCCAGCGGCACAACTGACCGCCGTGGCCGACGCTTTTGCCGACCGGACGGAGTTTGCCCGCAAGACGCTCCAGAAGAAGGCGGACGAACAAGTGGCCGTGGACGACGCCCATTGCTTCTCCGGCCTGGACGCGTATCGCAAACTGGTGGACAGCGGCGCCGTGGATGTGGCGCTGCTGGTCGAACCGCCGCATTTTCGGCCGATCCACGTCGACGCTTGCATTGAGGCCGGGTTGCACGTGTTCGCCGAAAAGCCGATGGGCGTCGATGCGCCGGGCGTGCGCCGGCTGCTGGCCGCGGGCGAAAAGGCGAAGGAGAAGAAGCTCAGCTTCGTCAGCGGCTTCGAGACGCGATACCGTCCGGGCGCTCGCGAAGTCATGCGGCGGGTCCACGACGGGGCGATCGGCGAGATTCAGGCGATTCAGTGCAACTACAATACGGGATTCCTTTGGCATCGCGGCCGCCAGCCGGACTGGACCGAGATGCAGTACCAGCTGCGCAACTGGTACTATTTCACTTGGCTGTCCGGCGACCACAACGTCGAACAGCATTGCCACTTGATGGACCTGGCCGCTTGGATCCTCCGCGACGAACCGCCGGTGGACGCTTGGGGCGTGGGCGGGCGTCAGGTGCGCGTCGAAGCGAAATGGGGCGACATTTTTGATCATCACGCGGTCGTGTACGAATACGCCTCGGGGACGCGCGTCTACGGCATTTGCCGGCAACAAGCCAACTGTTGGAACGACGTCTCGCTGATCGCCTACGGCACCAAAGGCCGATTAACGGGAGGTTTGGGGCGTCTCACGTTGACCGGTGAAACCAACTACGAAGGCGCTGCCGACCAGGAGCATCCGGAACTGATCACGTTCCGCGAGATGTTTGCAGGCATTCGCGCGGGAACGCCGGTGAACGAGGGCGTCCAAATCGCGCACAGCACGATGCTGTCCATCCTGGGCCGGATGGCGACGCACAGCGGCCAGCGAATCCGCTGGGACGACGCCTTGGCCTCGAAGCTGGACCTGTCCCCGGAACGCTACGATTGGGATGCCACGCCGCCCATTGTGCCGGACGCCGACGGCAAGTACCCGGTGCCCATCCCAGGGTCTCGGCGGGCTTGACAGTTTTTCGCGGTTAACGTCCAATGCGTTTCGCCGGAGACGACAAAAATGACGACTTTCAGAAATGTACGCACCGACGAGGCGACCGACTTGCCGGCGCTGCCGGCGCGGCTGATCGACATGCATAATCACGCGTGGTTCGAAGGCGATGGCTCGGAGTGGCTCGCCCGCATGGACCGTTTGAGCATTGAGGTGATGGTGTTGTTGGGCCTGCCCGACGAAACGCCCCCTGATTGGACAGGGTCCGCTTGGGGAACCAACGCCCGCATGCTGGAGATGGTGCGTCGGCATCCAGGCCGGTTCGTTGGCGGTTGCTTCCTGGACCCCCGACGGGGACCGCAGGCCGTGACCGACCTTCGCCGTTGGCACGCGGAGGGCATTCGCATCGTCAAGCTGTTTCCCAACTACGGGTATTTCCCTGACGACGAGTCGCTCCGGCCGTTCTTCGAAGCCGTGGCCGAATTGAAGATGGCGGTGCTGAGCCACTGCGGGTGGGCATGGGCCGCGCCGAACACGGAGTGTGCATCGTATTACTCCTCTCCCGGACGCTTTGAGAAACTCATCCGCTTGTTTCCGGAAACGATCTTCATCCTGGCCCATATGGGCGGCATTTCCGGCTTTTTGGAGGCCATCATGCTAAGCACGCGCACGCCCAACACGTACCTGGACTGTTCCCCAGGCCAGGGCGAGTGGGTGCTGGAGGCGGCCGGGCCGATGGCGGCCACGGTGCCTCCGGACAAACTCCTGTGGGGAGCGGACACGACCAATTTGGACAGGATTCTGGCCAGCCACCGGAAGCTATTGGCAAATGCGGGGTTCGGGTCTAACTTTGAGAGCGTTTTCTACTCCAACGGGCGAGCCGTGTTGGAGAGAATAGGCGCCATTGAGGCCGTGCCGGCATGAATGAGCGGTGATTCTTCTTGGGATCCGTTTGAGACTATTCTGCCGCGTGTCCGTCCTCAATTCGGCGCATCATCATATGCCTCCCTATGTGCGCTGCCCAGGAGCTGGGCGAAGTGGGGCTGACGAGGTAGTGGTGTCTGGTCGGCAGCAGAGAGGACAATCGCGACCCCTGATCCAAGTGGAACGTAATGGATGCTACGTCGGAAAAGGAGTATACCGCTCCGACCATACGGAGTAGCTGCCCGCTCGCCAAATCCCAAATCCTCACCGTGTCCTTTGATCCACATGCGATCAGCCTGCTGTTCCCTGAGAAGGAGATGCCTTCTAGCTTACCTTCTAACTCTCGGAGTAACTGGCCACTCTCGACATCCCAAATCCTCACCGGCCCAAGCCACGCTCCAGTGGCGATACATTTGCTGTCCGTGAAGAAAGCAAGGCTATTCACGTAAGGTTCATCGCTGGGTGTTTGGAGTAGGTGGCTGCTTTCCAATTCCCGAATCCGGACGAAGTTCCGCAACCCGCTGGCAATCCGTTCGCTGTCCCCGCCGAAGAAACGATGCAGCAGACATCGTGTTCATGGCCTTCGAGCGTTCGTAACAACTGGCCAGTCTGAGCATTCCAGATTCGGACTTCTTCACATATTGAAAAGGCAGGCTCGAATTCACCACCAACCCGCGAGCTACTTGCGCTGCCCCAACTACGGGCGAGAGCCCCACCCGCGTCTGCGATGTTCCCAGTGCGAAGGACGTCCATGCCCTCCTCAGGCGAATCTCAGACACCATTCACTTGTTACATTTCCCGTCTGAAAAGCCGAGAAACAACCTGCGTCACGTCCACCTTCTCCACGCCGTCCTCGAAACATAGCCCAAAACTGGCGTGCGCCGGACTATCCTCAACCATCCTCTTTGAATGCCAACAATTGTCGCGCCATTCATACAAATACACGGCCTCTATACCGCCAACGTAATCGTCATTTGCCCGCGCGACTATGTCCATCATTTCACACAGCATCTCCCGCCAAGGCTCAAGAAGATGCTGGGACACGACACGTTCGCCGCGCCACTCGTAGGAAACCCCGGACGGAATGCCTGTCTCACTCACAACAACTCGCTTCCCCACGGCACAGGTACGCTCCAACACCTCTCGAAGCGCAACCTCGAACTTAAGCAACAAGAGCTTTTGTTCGTTTCGACCCAGCAGCATCGTTCGATTAGCATCCATACTATCTGGGCCAAACCAATGCCTGTTTTCGATTGGAAATAGGTTAACCGACACGAAGTCACACGCATCAACTACTGGCTGGAGCCATGATTCCCAGGGGAACGGACGTTCCATCGCATACGTGACTCGAAGGTCGCCCACCCCAAGCCTATCCAGAAGTTCGCGTGCCCTATCCAATACGATGCAGAACTTGGTCGAAAGTTCTTCCGAAAACGTCCACTGGCCAATCTCCGTCCAGGGATCCCTTAACTCGTTACCGATGCAGACAGCATGCAGGTGTACGCCGGATTCCAAGTATGCCCTAAGTTCTCCCTCGAGAGCGACATCGTTTGGTCGCGTCAGTACTTCTTCAGGGTCCACATGCACACCGGCCAATACTCGCATGTCACACCCTCGTATGACGTCAACGACGGGAGCGATGTGCTCAAACGTGTAACTGCGGACCAGCGAAAACCCGCGACGATGCGCCGATACAACGTGCTGGCCGTTCAGGCACCCATCATCGTTGTGAAACCATGTTCCGAGAAGCACATTATCCTCCTGTCACAATTTCGCGGAATAACTCGAGGTATTTCGCCGCCATGGCTCGCTTATCAAAGTCCCGTACCGCAATAGCTCTGATCTGCTCTCGGCTCAAGGAACTGATGTCACGTACCTGCGGGACAAAGGGCCGATCAGAGTCAATCAGTAGCCCAGAAACGCGGCTCGCAACAAGCTCGGGAAGTGGGCCAGTCTTGTACGCGACGACGGGCGTCCCGCATGCCATTGCCTCCAGCACGACAAGTGGACACGCTTCGAAGCTCTGAACCGGAAAGAGCAGCGCTAGCGCCTCGCGCAGGAATACGTTCTTCGCCTCATGCTGGAGTTCGCCAACGTACTCCACTTGGCAACCATCCACCAGTGGCTCAATCCGTTCCCGAAAGAACTCAGTCGGCCGACCGGCCAGGCGCACCGGAAGGCCGAGACGTGCGCCGCATTCAATTGCACGTAACGGTCCCTTGTCTTCACGCAATTCCCCGAGAAAAGCCAGATACGTTCCGGGAACAGGAGACCAAGAAAAGGCATTGGTGTCAATTCCGTTGCTGATGATGCGCGCGGCGGGAATTTCGCGCATGACGTGCGACTGATAGTGCGACAAGAAGACGTAGTACTGGTTCGGAAACATTGAGCAGTAGCGTTGAAAGTCGGGCGTGGGGCAGATGTGAAAGGTGTGAACCGTCGGCGTCTTGCACTGGCGGGAAAACGGAAGGGCATAGCAGTAAACGTGGCTATTAATAATATCAAAGTCGTGTGCCCTTGAGTACACCTCGCCAAGCTGCATGAACTCAGCCAATTGCCAGTCCCATACGGTGTCGTCATGGTGATAGCCTCTCGGAAGAGTCGCGACAAGTTTCGCAGACGTTTCAGAGTCACCCGTCGCGAAGACAGTCACGGTGTGCCCCTCTCGAAGCAACTCCTCAGCGAGCATGGCCACTAGTAGTTCGACGGATCCACTTCCCTTCGGCGGAACAGCGGTGCGAAGTGTGGAAACCAACGCAATTCGCATAACTCGCCCCTAACGCTAAAGAATCATCCCGGCCGTCGCAAGAACGCGCTTCACAATTTCCTCTCCCCTGAATAGGGCTTGTGCGATCTCTTTTGCTCGCGCGGCGTGCAGCTCGTAGTTCGACTCAACGTGTTGCAGGGCTGCCACAAGATCCTCAAGGGTCTCGTAGAACAAAATGCCCTCACCCGAGGGTATCCAACCAATCGCCGTATCCCGTACGATGGCGGGGCGACTCGCCGCCATGTAGCACTGCGTCCGATCGCTAAGCCAGCCGCTCCGAGTCGAAGCGTAGAGGTCTTTTGCAAATCCAACCTCTCCTCGCGAATCTGTGATGAACTTCATGTAACTATTACCGCTTGCGCTGATAAAGAGACCATCGGACACATTCCAACCATGTCGCCTCAACTCGTCGAATGGCGCGGGACCGGAAAGGGCTAGGTGTAATTTGCACGGTGTTTGTTGCGGCAATTGCATAAGCCTCTGCAGTTCCTTGCGTTTGCCGGGGTCGAGGCCGGGAAAACTGTCATTGCGCCAGGACATGACGGTAGTCCATTCCAGCGAGCTGGGTGCGCTGGATGTGCTCCACCAGTCCAGTTCAATTGGTTGAATGGTCGGATGCCAAGTGTATGGTGTTGGAGCTATCCGCGATTCGGAAGAAGCGATGTTGGTCCCAAACGTAAACAGGGCGTCAAAGGCAGCGAAGAAGTCGACATACCAGCCCTGTCCTGCGTCCGCGATTGCCTGCTGAGTGAAGCCGGGATCGGAATCAACAAAGATCTTCCGGGGGACTCCGAGATACTCATCCCTCCAAAACCAAGAGCCACCGGACAGGTTGACTAGCAGGTCGGAGCTGGCACACGCTCGTGCTACTTCGCTTCGCGCTTTGCCGAAGTAGGTGCCCTCGTAGTCCACGTATGCCCAGGAGTCTCCTAGTTCTATTCTCTCAAGCTCGTGCTTTATGAAGCTCACCGCGTAGCTAGGCTCAGTCGCGATACCATTGATTGTAGGGTCGTAATTGCATTCACCTGTGTCCTCTACATAGAAGACCGAAAAACCTAGGTTTTGTAGCGCCTTCAAAAATTGAATCGCGCACAGGGAGACTCCGCCCACCGGATACCGACCCATGATTCCCAAGAATACGGCTTTTCCGGTCACGGTAGACTCCTCTGTGAGACTTCGAGTAAGGCGGAAAGCTTCAGGCTCGCAACGCCATTTGTGAATCGCATGGTATGCACGTGTTGTCCATTCCACACAACGGGCATTTCTGTCGTGGCGTGAGACCGCACGAAGAGCTCCACATTCGTGTGTGGAAGTTCTGAACCTGAGAGTTGCAGTTGGGATTGTTCGATCGAGAGTTGCATCTGGAGCAACGTGCTTAGGTCGGAAAGGCTAATGAAGCGACGGGCTCCCGACTGGCGCCAAAGATGAAGTGCAGATGATAGCCATTGGACGCCGTGCAGAGCGATGTCACGATCGTGAAAGTAGGCGACGATAGGTAGTCCGTGTTCCAGCCAATACTCGCACGCCTCGTCTGCGTAGGGGGCGCAAACATGGTTACACCAAAGGAAACGGTCACCGTCACGTACCGCAAGGTAGTAGTTCGAGATCGTTTGAAAGCCTAGTGACAACGCCAGACTAGCGAGCTGGTCGTCGCACTCATTACCTGGGCAGACCAGGGAGGTCGAGGCCTGTCGAAACAATTGCAGGTGGAGACGCGTTGCTTGCACCAACGGATGCTTATGTTCCGGAATACGGGCTAGATACTCCTGTGCAACGTCATTGAAATCGCGATACCAATGTACGGAGTCGTATCGGTCTGCCGCCTGAAGCCACGTTGCAACGTCGGGATGCGTATGGGTATATCCGTGAACTTCCGGCGACGCGATGCGCTGTCTGATGAGGGCCCTTATTCCCCGAAACTCATCAGCGTAATCGTGACATTCCCCTACTGTATCGATGAACCGAACACTTGGCGTTGGGTAGATGCCGTGTTGGCGATGCCGAAGCTCCAAACCATCCAAGAATAGCCGTCCTCCGTCCACAGCATCGACCCATGCCGGTGTGTACGCGACCGTCATTCGCGCATTCTGCGACGCTAGTTCGGCCCCAAGTCGTTCCCACTTGACAGAATCCAGTTTGTGGTAGGTCCAGTTTGTCAACGTGAGGTTCTGAGCACCGCCGGGATCGTCCATTCGTAGCACCACTGTTCCGACGAAGTCAACCCACGCAACTGCAGGAGCAGGGCTTCCCCAAATAAGCAGGTGCTTAAACATTTGCGTGAAAGCGGGCGACGCGTCGCGCGCCGAACTCGCATGAACTCCGAGAGTGGCGAGAATTCCCCTTGTAAAGCGACGCACGGAAATCACGGGCTGCCCTCCGGCGGAGCCCCAGATCTCATTCGATGGGTGACTCGCAAGCATGCCGACTGACACGTGCGGGGCCCCAGATCGCCATGTTTGGGAGGGTCCCGGTCCAGACCAAGTAAGTTCGGCTGCAACGACGCACTCATTTTCGCAGCATGCCTGCGCAAGCGACGCTAAGGCTGAATTCTGTGCGGGCGGAGGAGCGACTACCAAAACGGGTTCGCGATCCAGAAGAAAGCGCAGCCAGTTCGCAACGTCGCCGGTAATCTCGTCTCGGTCGCAACACAAAATCCATATCCGCGGGTATCCGTCTCCGTTCACGCTACGTTGCATCGGCCTCAGTGTGGTGAACGAGGCCCTCCACCCGAGGAATCGCGCCAACAGAGCCCAGTCAATCAAAAGACGGGCAGTTGCAGGGCACCAGTATCCGCTACCGAACACTCGTTTGCTTAGGACATCACGCGACGACTGAATAATGCACAGTTGGTCGCCCGCGAGTTTCTCGTCTTGCAACGACTTGGAGTTCATTTCAAAGAAATCCCTTCTCACAGCGACTCATGACTCATCTACGGTGATTGCGCCCGGCGAATCGCCTGCTTCAGGCACCATTTCCGAAGTCCTTTTTCGCTCAGCTTCCAAATCTCCAGGTTCTCGACACCGTGGGCCTCCGATACCTCGGTACGATCTACCATGATCAATTCGGTCGCGACGAACTGGTTCCTGATTTTGGTCACAAAATCGTCGTCGAAGGCAACTGCCCCCTGTGATTCGGCAATTGAGGGACCAGGCTCCAGATCTCCCCCAATGGAATCGAGGATCAACCGTTCAAGTCGATTCGTATAAGTCCAGCCGATCATTTGTGGTGCAATCGCATCAAAGATCACTGACCAACTCACTTCTTTTGTGTATTTCAGTGACTTTGTCTGGTCTTTGCCTTCAAAATGAACAACCAGTGGAACGACGATGACATCATCGTCCCCAGCTAGATCTGTATCTGGGTGCCCATCACTCAACTTCTGCAGTAGCACGTCACGTTCTTCTCGGATCCTATCATACCGCTGTCGTATTTCTTCGAGCCGAACGGCAAGATCGCCCCGAACCCATCCAGGTCTCGGCTTAAGATTCACCGCATGAGACAATGACGCTAAGACCATAGTCGCTAGATCATGCTTAGTCGCCCAGGTTTGTCGCTGGTGTCTATCTATCCGTTTACGGAACTCTGCCAGTTTGTCTGGATGTTTTGTTTCCGTCTTCCTGTGTGGCAAGTCTGAAGGATTACCATGGGGGAACGCTAAAAGCGGCACGTTCTGGCTTATTGCATACTCGTACTCCATCTCTGTGAAACTCTTTCCCCCTTTGCCAATCGACCCATACTTGCCGCCAACGACAAGAACATAGTAGTCAGACTGGTCAATTACTCTCTTGATCACTTCCCACGATTCGTCATCGTCTGATGGAAACAACTCCATACCTGCCACGAAGTATCCGGCCAGCTGAAGAGCCGTCATGACTTCTTTACGTTCCTCTTCAAGGTCTTCGAACGTAGAACTCAGGAACACTTGATACCTCTTGTCGAATTGTCTCATTTTGTTCCCTCTGCCACTGGAGGATCTCACGATGGTCAGAATTCCGAGACCGCAGCCTTGCATACGAGCGATACGCGACGGCTTGATCGTACCCTCGCGACCCAGCCGAATAGAAAGGCAACCGCAACACCCGCGAGTGACCCAGCGGCCGCCTCCGGTCGCCCAGCCAGGACACAAGTGACGGGAACGCAGGCGAGTCCGACAAGAGACCGCACGAAAAGTGAGTTGAAGACGACTTCATGGCGAATGCGAACAAATCGCGAACTGCTAGACAAGACTTCGCTCACAACGTACACGCGTACGCGAGTAATGGGCGTCGTATGCACCTCCAAATCCCACGAGTTCCACAAACACTTCGTGTTGACCGCGGGGAAAGCTTCCGTCAGGAGCACGGCCAAGCGGTCTAGAACGTCGGCCCGACAGCAATCACCGGTTTCGGCACAAGCTTGCCGTTGACTGTTCTGTAACCTTTCGTCGCCTGGAAAGCGGTGCCTTCTATAGTAGGAGAGCACCGCGAGCGACCGATGCATATCCCTGTAAGCCTGGTGAACCAAATGGAGAATGAAGGCGAGCATCCTTACGCGCCACTCTTCCCGACGAAAGTTGTGCGCCTTTCGAGACTCGACAATCGTTGCTACGAGGGACGGAGCCAGCATGCCCGCCGCCACAAGCCAGAACTTCCACGCTACAATTCCCGCAAGCCAAAATGCCAAGGAGACAAGGTACCATCTGAGAGAGGTGAACAGATGAAACGCGCCGGCTGTCCCTCCGCTGTAGACGCGTTGGAACGGTGCGTCGCCCGCAACGCCGTAGAAGACCGAACCGTTGCTTCGTTTGCGGCAGTCCTGGTAGATTACTCCGCTCCATTTGGCGCTGCCGGAATCGGAAAAACGCTCCGGGTGTAGTACCATCAGGAGCGACTCAGCTCGCGCATACCCCTTCTGTTGGCGGAAGTAGGCGCGCACTGTTCTACGGCGGTGATGCCATACAAAGGCACCGGGAGCAAAAGCGATTCGGTAGCCGCGATCCAAAAAACGCCAACAGAGGTCAACATCATCCCCCGCGGTACGAAACCGGCAATCAAAACCACCTACTGCCGTTAGCGATTCACGAGTGAACGCACAATTGCACCCTGGGACATGTTCGGCAGCAACATCATCGAGCATTACACATTGCGGACTTCCCGGAGACATCGCTATCGCTCGCGCGACCCAATGAGGCTCATCCGGTCCTATGTTCGGGCCACCAACGCAGTCACACGTCCTTTCAACAATCGGCCGAGTCAAGAATGTAAGCCAATCCTCATCAACAACACAGTCCGCGTCAACGAAGGCGATCACATCACCGCTCGCGCGAGCGAACCCGACATTCCGCGCCGCACTCAAGCCGCAGTGCTCTACTTGAACACAGAGAACGCCCGGCGCAGACATTGCTATTTCCGCACTCGAATCAGTCGAACCATCATCGACAACGATAATTTCGTAATTTAGATACCGCAGCCCACGTAGGGATTCCAAACAGCGAGCAAGCGTGGCCTCCGCGTTGTAGCTACACACCACAACAGAAACCGGCGGCTCGGCAGAACGAGAGCGATGACCATTCCAGATGTTTGCAAGGGAATGTGCCAGGGGTTTTAGGACTCTCTCTCGCGTCGTCGCTCCGAAGCTCCATTCCTCGACCGCGGCTCCTCCGGTGTGCCAATCGTCTGAGTAGGAAAAAACGAAGGTTCCAGCTAGCCCGAGGTCGCGTGCCGCGGTCACCCCCTGACTCACAATTTCCGCCTGCTGTTCCTCCCCATGGCGATAGGCATCAATACCGAACTCGCTGAGCACGAGGGGCCTGTCGCCCGCAGTCAGGATTAGTCTCTGAAGATACTGCCTGAACCGTGAAACATCCTCCAGGAAGACGTTGAATGAAAGGAAATCGACAAAGGGAAGGTGAAGGTACTCAGTTGTAGGAAAGTTGCAGTAAGTCGTAAGTACTTCCGGACACGCGCTCTTTGCCACGTCCACCAACTCCGAAAGGAATGACTCTACCCGGCGGTGTCCATAAAAACGGACGATGTCAGCAGGGATTTCGTTTCCAACACTTAGGCCCAACAGCGCCGGGTGCCCCCCCAATTCATTCGCCGCACACCGAACCATGTCCCGAGCCTCCTTGGGCGTGGCCTCATCCTCCAGAAAGCATCGATGTCTTTGCCAGGGAATATCGACCAACACCAGGACGTCCCGATCAGCTGCCAGGTCAAGGAACTCCAATGTGGGAATCGTATATAACCGAATCGCGTTCGCGTGAAGCGATTTAATCAAATCGAAGTCCGCACGTACGACCTCTTGAGAGGGAAATCCGTTCTGGCCGTTATTCGTCGGAAACGGCCCATACGTGAGACCGCGCAGCGCGACATTGTGTCCCCCCCTACGAAAGAACTTGGGTGACACACCAGCGGTACTTGCCATTGAAGTCGCATTTGTAGCTGCCGTCATGTTGTCGCAAACCGTACCACCTCGCCAGTTTTTGCCGACTCAAGCGCCGCCTCGACAATGCGTATCGGCATGGTCGCGTCGCGCGCTGTGCATCGCGGCTGCTCACCATGTCGCACGCAGGAATAGAAGTGATCTAACTCGTCGGGGTAAGCGGCACCGTTGAACCCCCAGTCCGTCTCCCAACGCCACGACTCCGCCGGTTGGTCCCCGGTCTCGTGCGTGTAAAGAGATAACCGCGGCTTACCGGCCGGATCTGGGAAATGAATTGACCCCAGAGGGCCAATCACATCCAGCGTGGGGCGGAACTTCCTCGCGAATGCCAGGGGCGACCACCCAAAGCCCCTCGCAGCCCAGGATTCGGACCATACCGCAATGTCGCCGGACGAAAACCGCAACGTCAAGACGAATGTATCGAGTGCGGTTGTCTGTTCCGGCTTGAGCCTCATGACCTGAGAGTAGACCGTATCGACGGAGCCGAAGAGGCTAACAACGAAGTCCAGCCAATGCGTATGCTCAAATAAAACACCTCCGCCTTGAGCAAGATCATGTATAGCGCGACTTTCAGATCCCTTGCATAGCGCCCAGACATCTCGAAAGAACACCGGCCGACCGATTCGGCCGGACAGTATGCTCTCGCGGAGAGAGACCGCATCGCGCGAAAACCGCATTGGGTAACCGACAAGGAACACCCTGTCAGTTGTAGAAAGTGCTGCTAGCAAGTCCGTACATTCATCCACCGACTTGGCAAGTGGCTTTTCACAGAAAACGTGTTTGTCAGCTTTCAGCGATTGCTTGGCGAGCGAAACATGCGTGTCAGGCGGTGTGAGTATAAGTACTGCTTCAACGTCAGAAGTCAACACATCCTCAATCTGCGTGCACCACCTACCGATGCCGTAATGGGAACTCATGCACTTTGCTTCTGCCTCGACGACGTCGCACACGGCAACGAGACGGAAACGCGACGACTGCACAATGTTCTCCGCATGGATCCACCCAATGTGGCCGCATCCCACCATTGCAACATTGATCGGACCATTACTCGTTCCCATACAAACCTCCCTTATTCGGCTGTCGATTCACGCGGTAGTCAGCAATGATCCTGGCGCCACAGAGACGTACAGATATTGCACCCGTGGATGCAACTACACGAGCACAGCTTTAGCCGGTGCTCCATCGCTTCGCGAGAATTCCAGGCGTCCGCCATATTCCAATCCCACTTGCTCAAATGGCCAAAAGGCCTTACCTGTTCACATAAGAGGATGTCGCCATTGGCGTAGATCACGCCATCTTCATACCCAGCGTAGCACGGAATAAGCCTTGACTTCCTTTCGAGCACACCGATCATGGTATCGAGTTTCTTCCGTTGGAAGTCGTCGAAATAGTGGGGATGCTTGCGCTCGATTTGCGCGAGGACGGCCCTCAAGTCTCTCGGCGGCATCTGAACCTCTTGATTTGGATTGTAAGCCGGCTCGAGCAAATCTTCTGGGACATCAAACGTGCTGAAGTCATTTCCTCTAGCTAAGGATATCTTGCTGGGGTAGCCTCTCTGCTCCAATTCGTCGACCAGGAATTCAACCTCCGCGGCATTCTGCTTCATCAGGGTAATACCAATGACGAAACTCAGGTTCCCGTACTTCTTTGCAAGTTGGAGACATCTCCCACAGGTTTCCATTACCTTGGCAAATCCTCGAGGAATCCGGCGAATCTCGTCATTTGTTCTAGCGAGTCCGTCGAGCGAAAGTTGAAGATGGACCGGCTTATCCTGGCCATGACAGACACGTCGGAGCAGAGTCTCGATTTTCTCCGGACATGACCCGTTCGAATTCAGAGCGAGAGATTTCGTCAGAGGGAGGGCCAGCAGGGCTATGGAGAGGTCTTCAATGTCGTTTCGTAAGAGGGGCTCGCCTCCCGTCAGCATGATTGCGGTTGGATTTGTGCAGGATTGGAAGATGCGAAGACTCGTTTCAAGAGAAAGCTGTGTCTTATCTTGAGATTTCGGCTGATCATGAATAATGAAACAGTGCTCGCAGAACGCGTTGCATATTGCGTTGACAAAAAAGGTGACGTTGCCCGGGGTCTTCAGCGGGTAGCGGACGTCGAAAGGCTGCTTCTTTCCCAATGCCTGACAGGCAGCTGCCCCAAAGCAACGCTCTACTTCGCGCGGCGATGAATATGATCGCGAACGCAGCCCATCGGCTTCTGTGTTGAGGCCAGGATGCTCGTCCATATGTTCACCTACGATTCTTCGTCGGGCAAAACACCTGCTCCAGTCTGGTAACCAGATGGCTTGTGACCAGGGATGCTCACGTGCTCTTCGAGCAAGGTCTTGGTCCCTGGAATCCAACCCATATTCACATGATACTGAGCAAGCTCAGCAGCAGCAGCCTCTGCGCCATCCACTCGAGTGCCATCAAGAAGTGGTGTTGCGCGCCCGAACCAATTTCGGTCACGTGGCCCAAGATGCAACACTGGGAGCGGCAGTAGGTGCTTCTTGTGTTCTGGCCAACGAGCAGCAAAATACCCATCACCACCGGCGGCATGACAAAACGTCGTGTCGTACCAAGGGCGCGCCTTTATCGTGTTACTATCAGCATGAAATAACTGAAAGAACCCCACACCGTCCCTGTCCGTTGTTGGCTCGGCATAATCCCAATGAAATGCTGGTGTCCATAAATGCGGGTCTTCGAGAATTCGACGCTGTGAGTAATATAGCTTGTCTACCTCAAGAGGTGGCAGCGTAAACTGATCATGCAATAGAATGTCAGCATCCCAGATCAAAATAAAGTCTTTACGCCCCATCGCGTCAAAGCCTTGCTCAATCGCAAGACCCTTGTTGAACTTTGCGCCGCCTTCGTAGAACGCATTCGTTTCAAGAACGTGAACATTTGGCACTTTACGGCATACGTCTTTCGTACTGTGGTCATTTGGGTGCGTTACCACCCAGCAAGACTCAAGAAAGCGGATATTGCGAACAAGCGTTATCGCCAACAAGTCGTGATAGTTGACGCATACCGTAATCCCCCTGACTCGCATCAGCGCACCTCCAACAAGAACCGGGTATATTCGGGGTGAGTTGCTCTGTCGTCAGAAAAGTCTACCGTGGTTTCTGCGGCTGGGCGGAGTCACTCGCTTTGCCGGATCGGACCCACATGTCCACGTCGTCCTTTCGAAACTTCCAGAGGCTGCCCACCTTGTGTGCCTGCACGCTCTTACGGTCAATCCACTTGTAAATCGTGTCCCGCTTGACTCCGAGGTACGTCGCGATCTCCTCGACCGACAGCCAGCGGTCGTTGCCCAGGTTTGTCTTCGCCTCATCTCCGTAGTTGGCGTTGCCTGGACCCGGTCGGGACGCGCGATGTTTCCGGGCCAGCCTGTCCAACACATACCGAACGGAAGAAACGCATCATAATGTCCATGCAAGCCATTGCATAGTGGTCTTTCTGACTACCCATCACGAAACGAAACCCTTGTCAGCCCCCACGTCAGCAGCACGATGCACCCAATATGAACAGTACTCATGGCAGTCCTTGTTTCACTTTGGTGAATGATCGTTCCCGCACCACACGAGAATTACCGCCGCCCCTGGCCGCAGAGGAGGGCATCGGCCCATTGCGCGTCATCCGCGGAGAGCGGCGGAACGGGCGCGCAGCGATAATCGATGTCGGCGTCGTAACCGCCGTTGCGGTAGCATTGTTCGATCAAGGCTTGCAGGTCCAGCGGAACGTCGGCATCGGTCTTGCGCAACGGAACCTTGACGATCGGCAGCCGCTGGCGGAGCGGAACCGGATAGATCTCGACTGCCGCGGGTTGCCAGCCGCGGCGGACACAAACTTGGTACGTCGTGCGGCGCGAAATCGGCAGCCGGCGGTAGGGGATGCCGAGCCGGCGCTGGCCGGCCCGCAACAGGTCGAGCTCGACCAGACTCACGCCGCCCGCGCTCAGTTCCTCCTGCTTCCGGCGATACTTCTGCTGGCTATCTCCGGGCAGCTTGATCGCCATGCTCACGACTTCGATCACCGTGACCACCCGCTTTCCGGAACCGACATCAATGATCTCGATGAAGGTCTCCGTCATGGGTTCGTCCTCCAGTTGCAAGATGACGGGCTCCAGCACGGCGACATCCGTCATGGCAGTCGCGGCCGCGGAGGGTCCGCGCCCACGTTCCACGACGCGAATGTCGGGATACATATTGCGATCCTCCCCCTCCCCTGGCTCGACGACTACCCGTTCCTCCACGCGTGCCCGCAGGTCGCCTGGAAGCTTCCCCTGTAGCTGGTCCCTCGCGTAAATGATCAAGCTGGCATGTACGTCGCGCCAAAACTGTTCGAGATAGGGGTCCATACCGGGAAACGGGCTTGCCATAAAGCGGCCTCCTCGTGGTGGTGGTGTACTCGTACAGGCAGCGAAGCGTCTACCGCCATGTCGCTGACATTATACCAAGGAGTCGGGCTTGCTTCACCTCGGCAACCCCAGTCTCTTCACGTCAGCGGCACGCGCTGGCCGTCGTAGGCCAGCGCCATGCCGGGCGGCAGTCTGGCATTCGCGTCCGCGTAATCCAAGTCGTGGCCTACGTGGGTGAACAGCGTTTGCCGCGGCTGCAACCGCTGGGCAACGGCGATTGCTTCGTTCAGGCAGAAGTGGGTCGGGTGCGGGTGAATGCGGAGTGCATCCAGCACCAGCATGTCCAGTCCTTCCAGCAGCGGCCAACTTTCCGCCGGAATCTCGCTGACGTCCGTGCAATAGGCGACGTTGCCGATGCGGAAGCCCAACACTTGAAACCGCGGCCCGTGCTGCAGCCGGACGGGGATGACTTCGGCGCCCAGCACTTGAAATCGCCGCGTATCGATGCGCTGGAATGTCAGCTGGGGAACGGCCCCTTCGTGCGTCGGTTCGCGGTTGGTAAAAGCGTAGTCGTAGGCCGTGCGGATCCGCTCTTCGACCACTTGCTCGCAATACAGCGGCAACGCATGGCCGAGGAAGAATGGCATCATCCGCAAGTCGTCCAAGCCAAACAAGTGGTCGGCGTGTTCGTGCGTGTACAGCACGGCGTGCACCACGCCCAGCCCTTCGCGCAGCATTTGAAACCGCAGATCCGGCGGCGTGTCGATCAACAGATTGCCGGCTGGCAGTCCGAGGACCGCAGCACAGCGCGTGCGGCAGTTGCGCGGATCGGAACTCGAACACACGCGGCAGCCGCAACCGATCGTCGGCACGCCGACCGAGGTGCCGGTTCCCAACAGGATCATTTCCCCCGGCAGGGCGATCGTTTTCGGCTGGTACTTAGGGGCCACGGAATAGACGACTCCGCACTGGTGAGTAACTCCAGGCCAAAGTGTACTCGATGCGTGGGGGGTTGGCGAGTTCCCGTCGTCTGCCGATATGCTACAATCCCATCGTTGGGAATCATGACTCGTTTTCTCAAAGCGTACCAACTTCGGGGGAATCAACTCGCATGGCCGCCATTTTGCGCGTGAACATGGCCGATCTTTCGATCCGCCGGGAAGAGATCGAAGAACAATATCGGGGCCTGGGGGGCCGCGGCCTGACGTCGGCCGTGGTGGCCGCCGAAGTGCCACCGCACTGCCACCCGCTGTCCGCCGCCAACAAGCTGGTGATTGCGCCCGGCAGTCTGACCGGCACCGGCGCGCCGTGCTCCGGGCGGCTGTCAGCCGGCGCCAAGAGCCCTCTGACCTGGGCGATCAAGGAAGCCAACTCCGGCGGGATGGCGGCCATCGACCTGGCGATCTGCGGCATTCGAGCGATTGTGGTCGAAGGCCGGCCGGCCGCCGGAAAATGGTACTGTTTGCGAGTTAGTGCGGACAAGGCGGTGCTGGAGCCTGCCGATGCACTGGCAGGGCTGGGCAACTACGACACGGTGGCTCGGCAAATCGAGCAATTCGGCGACAAGGTCTCGTGCATCAGCATCGGACAGGCTGGCGAGATGCGCGCGTGCAGTGCCAGCATCGCGGTGACGGACGTCGAACTGCGGCCGACTCGGCATTGCGGCCGCGGCGGACTGGGAGCCGTGATGGGGTCCAAGGGATTGAAAGTCATTGTCGTCGATCCGGCCGGCGGCCAGCGGCCGCGACCGGCGGACATGGCCGGCTTTCGGCAGGGCGTGCAGAAGTTCAACGGGGCTTTGATGGGCCATCCGCTGACCGGCGAAGGTTTGCCCAAGTACGGGACGAATTCGCTGGCCAATGTCATCAACGCCGCCGGCGGCTTTCCGACGCGGAATTTCAGCGCCGGGCAGTTCGAGGGCGTCGAGCCGATCAGCGGCGAACGCCAGCACGATGTGATCTTGGAACGCGGCGGCCAAGTCGCGCACGCCTGCCATCGCGGCTGCACCATCCGCTGTTCGCGAATCTATATGGACGAGCATGGCGAGTACTTGACCAAAGGCCCGGAATACGAAACCGTTTGGGCGCACGGCGCCAACTGCGGCATCGACGACTTGGACGCCATCGCCCGCATGGATCGGATGGACGATGATCTGGGCCTGGACAGCATCGAGACCGGGGCCACGATTGCCGTGGCGATGGAAGCCGGCGTCATTCCGTTTGGCGACGCAGCCGGAGCCCTGCAACTGTTGGACGAAGTCCGCCGAGGCACGCCGCTGGGGCGGTTGATCGCCTCGGGCGCCGAGGTGCTGGGCCGGACGTACGGCATCGAACGCATCCCGACGGTCAAGGGCCAATCCATGCCGGCTTACGATCCGCGGGCCATTCAGGGCATCGGCGTAACCTATGCCACGTCGACCATGGGCGCCGATCACACCGCCGGTTACGCCGTCGCGGCGAACGTGCTGAGCGTCGGCGGCAAGGTCGATCCCTTGCGGCCCGAAGGACAAGTGGAACTGAGCCGCAACCTGCAAATCGCCACGACCGCGATCGACACCACCGGACTGTGCTTGTTCGTGGCCTTTGCCGTCCTGGACAACCCGGCCGCGCTGGAGGGCATCTGCGAGATGCTCAGCGGCCAACACGGACGCCGCGTTAGCGCCGAGGATTTCTTGGCGCTGGGCACGCAGACGCTGGCGGTCGAACGCGGCTTTAACAAGGCGGTCGGCTACACGGCGGCCCACGACCGGCTGCCGGACTTTTTCCGCACCGAGAAGCTCCCGCCGCACAACATCACGTTTGCCGTGTCCGATGAGGAGTTGGATCAGGTGTTCGCCGGGATCGGATGACCCACGATCATGAGTAGAGTCCGTGTTCATGCCTACGCCGATTTGCGGCAGTATCTTGGCGGCTCGGCGGCGATCGAAGTCGACCTAACCGAAGGCGGCACGGTCGGCACGCTGCTGGCCCAGTTAAAGATCCCGGCCGAGCGGACCAAGATCGTGTTCGTCAACAGCCGCGCGGCGGAACTGGACCGGATCCTCGCCGATGGCGAGCGCGTCGATCTGTTCTCCGCGATCGGCGGAGGCTAGGGCCGGCTCAGACGTACAGAATTCAAAATTGGCGGGCACAGCGTTCTAACCTCCTTGAAGGCATTCCCCCGCCAATTCTGAATTCTGTACGTCTGAGCCCTTTTTCATTTCTGCGCTCATTTCCCGCCTTTCCCGAGTTTTTGGCCTCGGCGCCTCTCCAAATCTGGCTCTCGCAACTAAACTCAAGAGGTATCGACACTTGCGAAAAACTACCGCGCAATCATCGAATTTTCGCACCCGGGAAACGAATAACGTCCAAGTCAACCGGCCTTGTCAACGCATTCAACCCTCTTGTCAGCGAGGTGCCGACCAGCGATGTGGTCCGACGTTACGGGGTTCCTGCAGGTCTGTTTCACCGGCGCATGCCTGCCGGCCAGCGTCGTGTTGCTGTTGGCCATGCTGTACTGGCTGCTGGCCATCGTCGCCGGATTGGATTGGGACCTGTTCGACTTTGACCTCGACCTGAACAGCGAGCCCGATCTCGATTCCTCGTTAAGCGTGGGACTGGTGGTCCTGCGGTTCCTGAATATCGGCCGTGTGCCGTTGGTGGTCTGGTGCAGCGCGTTCGCCGTGGCTTTTTGGCTGGTCACGCTGTTGCTGGATCGCTTGGCAGACGATCCGGAAACGCGGGCCAGCCTGTTCTACGCGGCACAGTACACGGTCCGCAACTTGGCGATTGGTACGCTGCTGACGAAGTTCGTGACGCAGCCGTTGCGGGACAAGTTCGAGCCGGTGGAGCCCAATCGGGCCGAAGACCTGATCGGACGCCGCTGCCAGATTACAACCAGCGAGGTGACCCCGAATTTCGGACAGGCTCAAATGCCGACGGAGGCCGCCCCTTTGCTGTTGAACGTCCGTGTGAGAGAAACGCCGCTGGCCAAAGGCGAGCCGGCGGTGATCGTCGATTTTGATCCGGAGAAGAACGTCTACTTCATCGAGAAAGCACAACCTGAGGTGTAGGCATGCATGCGGGAATTTTGGCGCAACAGATCAATACCGAATTGATGTTCGTCGTCGCCGTGACCGTCGGGGCCGTCTTCTTCGGCCTGCTGGCCATCGGCCTGTTAGCCTCGCGATTCTATCGCAAGGTGGGGCCTGAGGAGGCCATCATTCGTTCCGGCTATGGCGGACTGAAAGCCGTCACCGGCGCCGGCATCGTGGTCATCCCGGTGGTCCACCGCTGGGAAAAAATGGACCTGTCCGTCAAGCGGATCGAGATCCACCGCAAGGGCGAACAGGGCTTGATCTGCAAGGACAACATTCGCGCCGATATCGAGGTCGCTTTCTTTGTCCGCGTCAACAACACGCGCGAGGACATTCTGCAAGTGGCCCAATCCTTGGGCTGCCGTCGCGCCTCGGAGCAGCCGGCGCTGATCGAATTGTTCGACGCCAAGTTCTCCGAAGCGTTGAAAACCGTCGGCAAGCGATTCGATTTCGAGGAACTGTACGAGGAGCGGGACAAGTTCAAGGAAGAGATCATCAAGGTCATTGGCACCGACCTGAACGGCTACAAGCTCGACGATTGTGCGATCGACTACCTCGAGCAGACGCCGCTGGAGATGATGAACCCTCAAAACATCCTGGACGCCGAAGGCATCAAGAAGATCACCGAGCTGACGTCGCGGGAACATATCCTGGCCAACGAGATCCGGCGGGAGAAGGAAAAGACGATCAAGAAGCAGGACGTCGAGGCCCGCGAAGCCATTCTGGTCCTGGAGCGGCAGCAGATCGAAGCGGAAGAAAAGCAGAAACGCGAGATCGCCGAAGTCACCGCCCGCCAACAGGCCGAATCGCACATCGTCCAGCAGCAAGAGCGGCTCAAAGCCGAACAGGCCCGCATCCGCACCGAGGAGGAAGTCCGAACCGCCGAGGAAAATCGCGATCGCCAGATCATCGTCGCGATGCGGAACAAGGAACGCACGGACGGCGTGGAAATCGAACGCGTCCAGAAAGATCGCGATCTGGAAGCAACCGAGCGGGAGCGGGTCGTTTCGCTGGCCCAGATCGAAAGAGACAAGGCCATCGAAGTCGAAAAACGAAACATCCAGGAGGTGATCCGCGAACGCGTGGCCGTCGAACGTTCGGTGGTCGAAGAACAAGAACGCATCAAGGACACCCAGCAGTTCGCCGGCGCCGACCGGCAGAAACGCGTCCAGGTGACCCAGGCCGAGATGCAGGCTCAAGAGGCGTTGATCAAGCAGGTCAAAGCCGCCGACGCCGCCAAGCAAGCGGCTTCGCTCAAGTCCGAGCAGATCGTGATCGAAGCCGACGCCGACCGGCAAGCGGCGGAACGGCAAATGCAAGCCACCAAGATGATGGCCGAAGCCAAGACCGCCGACGAAGCAGCCACCGGGCTGGCCGAAGCCAAGGTCATGACCGTCAAAGCGGAGGCAGTCGAAAAGCAAGGCACCGCCGAGGCCGTCGTCCTGGAACGGAAGGCCGTCGCCCAGGCCAAGGGCGTCGAGGCGATGGCCGCCGCCAAAGAAAAGGACGGCACGGCCGAGGCCACCGTGATGGAACTGAAGTTCCACAGCGAGGCCAAGGGCATCGAGGAAAAGGCCAACGCCATGAAACTATTCGACGGCGTCGGCAAGGAGCACGAGGAATTCAAGCTGCGGTTGAACAAGGACAAGGATATCGAAATCGCGGCCATCGCCGCCCAGCAGGAAATCGCCGAGGCCCAGTCGCGGATCGTCGGCGAGGCCCTCAAGACGGCCCGCATCGACATCGTCGGCGGCGAGACGACGTTCTTTGACACGATCGTCGACGCCGTCAAGGGCGGCAAAGCCGTCGATCGCTTTGTCCACAGCAGCGAAACGCTGACGGATGTCAAGAACACGTTCTTCAACGGCAACCCGGAATACTTCCGGCAGAAGCTCGAACAGCTGATCGCCCAGTTCAACCTGAGCGCCGGTGACGTGAAAGACCTGACGGTCGCGGCCTTGCTGATGAAGATGATGGGCATGACCGACAGCGACGAGACGCGCGGCGAGCTGACCCGTTTGTTCGACATGGTCAAGAACCTGGGCCTGTCGAACAAGAAGGTGGCGGCGGTGCAGGCCGCGAAGGACTAGAGTTGAGGACCGCACCGCATGGCTCAACAGGCTGACACGACCCAAGCCGCACCTGCTGTCCAACTCGAAGGCAGCACGTACGAGATCATCCGCGGCCGGCTGAACCAGCAGGCCAAGGAACTCCGCGCGCGCCTGGACCGGTTGAACGAGGCCCGCCGCGAGGTCTTCGGGACCATCGAGACCAAGCTGCTGAGCACCGAGCGAATCGCCACCGATCACAACTGTGTCCCGCGGGACATGGTGGCGATCGGCAACCGCTTCATTTTTGGCTACAACGTCCACCTGGGCTTGAAGACCGAGACCGCCCTGTCCGACGTCTTTGCCGTGTACGAATTCCGAGACCGCGTCTTTACGCATCAGCCGCTGGAGCTGATTGCCGATCCGCGGTTCGAGCGGGACTTCAAGGAAATCTACCGCTACTACCGGCACGCCACGTTCGCCAAGTTCTCCCTTCTCGGGCCGCACCTGTTCATGGTCTTTCGCGTCGGCCCCAACCCGACGGACATCAAGACGTTCAAGTGGTCGTTGCAGGGCGAGAAACTGGTCTATCTGGACAACCGCAGCGATCACGAATTCCGCTTCCCGCCTCAGCACGAGTTCGAGTGGATTCGCACGACCCGCGACTGGCACCGCACCGGCATGCACCCTCACATCTCGATCCAGGATCGCGTGTTTGTCGAGACGGTGGGCGGCGATCTGACGATCAAGATCGAGAACAACACGGACAGCGGCGCGGGGATCTATGCCGAAGCGGTCGAGAACAAAGACCAAACGCTGGACGACGCCGAGGTCTACTACGCGCTGGTCGGCAACCTGGTCCTGCTGAAGATCCGCCCTTACCAGGAAACCGCCTTTCGCTACATCGTCTACAGCGAAAAAGTCCAACGCGCCATGCGGCTGGATTCCATCGCCCACGCCTGCGTGCTGCTGCCCGATGACCACGGGATCATTTTTGCGGACGGCTACTACCTGCAGACCGGCGAGTGCAAAGTCTTCGAGGGCGGGCTGACCGACATGCTGTTCGAGCGGCGGTTGGCGGCCCCCAACGGCGAAGATTTTCTGTTCGTCTTCTACAATCGCGATTCGGGCGACCACGTCCTGTTGCGATACAACCTGATCGAACAGGCCGTCGAGACGCCGATTCGCTGTCACGGAGCTGCGTTCTTCCGCGGCGGCGAATTGGTCTGCTTCAAATCGCAGACCGAACCCCAGAAACACCACGCGCTGCAGATCTGGCAGACACCTTACGTGGGTCCGGACCACGTCACCGCGACCAAGACCGATTCCTTCCTTTACAAAATCGGCAATCGCGACCTGGTCCGCGGCATGGCGGAATGCCACGAAGTCCTGAACTTGATTGCCAAAGAGGACACCTACGCCAATTTGTTCGTCGATCTGGCCAAGCTGGCCGGCGACGTCAAGGACAGCTATTTCTGGATCAGTAGTCCGGATTGTCATAACTTGGGCGAACCCCTGGGCGAGATCCGCAACGCCGCCGCGGCGGCTATCGATGAATTCGAGAAAGTCGTGCGGGTCAAGCGGAACACGGCCGCCGAGACCGACCGCGTTCGGCAGCAGGTCCACGGCATCCTGGCCACGATCCACCGCAAACGATTCGATCATGTCAACGACTTCGTTCGTTCGCTGGCCGATCTGCGGCGCTCGCGGGGCGAGGCGATCGCGCTGCGGGACCTGCGGTACAGCGAGTCGGCCCTCGTGGACTCGCTGGAGAGGGAGATCGTCGAACAAGCCGATCGCCTGGCGCACCGTTGCGTCCAGTTCCTGTTACAGCCCGCCGCCCTGCAGCCCTACGAGCAGCGAGTCCAGGATGACGCCGCCAAAATCGACGCCCTGGAACGCGTCGCGGACGCCAGGCAACTGGAGGCGGACGTGACAGCCGGCGCCAGCGAACTGGAGATGCTGATCGACATCGTCAGCAACCTGAAGATCGACGACGCCACGCATCGAATCACGATCATCGACAACATTTCGGCCATCTTTGCCCAAGTGAACACGGCCCGGGCGGCGCTCAAACGCAAGACCAAAGAGCTGCTGTCGGTCGAAGGTGTGGCCGAGTTCAATTCGCAGCTGCGGTTGCTGAACCAGAGCGTCGTCAACTTCCTGGACGTCTCCGATTCGCCGGAGAAGTGCGACGAGTTTTTGACCAAGCTGATGGTCCAGATCGAAGAACTCGAAGGCCGCTTTGCCGAGTTCGACGAGTTCGTCGTCCAGCTGACCGAAAAACGCGAGGAAGTCTACAACGCCTTCGACAGCCGCAAGGTCCAATTGGTCGAGGCCCGAAATCAACGCACCGCCGCGCTGCAAAACGCCGCCGAACGGATCTTGAAGGGGATCAAGTCCCGCGTCGAAACGCTGTCGTCGATCAACGATATCCACGGCTACTTCGCCTCGGACCTGATGATCGAAAAGGTCCGCGGCCTGATCGCCCAACTCCAGGAACTGGGCGACACGGTCAAGGCCGATGACATCCAGAGCCGCTTGAAAACCGTCCGCGAAGACGCCGTCCGCCAGCTCAAGGACCGGCAGGAGCTGTTTGTCGAAGGCGAAATGGTTATTCGCCTGGGCCAGCATCGCTTCTCCGTCAACGCCCAGCCGCTCGATTTGACCACAGTCTTTCGCGACGGACAGATGCTCCTGCACTTGACCGGCACCAACTTCTTCCAGCCGATCGAAGACCAGGCATTGCTGGCCACGCGCGAAGTTTGGGACCAGCAGATCGTGTCGGAGAACCGCGTGGTATACCGCGCCGAGTACCTGGCCTTTCAGTTTTTGAGCGAGTTGTACCGCCCCGTGGCCGAGGGACCCGAAAAGGGGTCGGGAGTCTTTTTCGGTCAAAAGGCCGAAGGACAAGATAGTGGTCAACCCGAAAATGACTCCCGACCCCTTTTCAATGGCTCCGCGAAAGACCTGCTGGCCTGCGACGACCGGCAGCTGATCGCACACCTCCAACGCTTCATGGGGCCCCGCTACGAAGAAGCGTACTCCAAGGGCGTCCACGATCATGATGCGGCGATCCTGTTGCGGGCCCTGTTGGAGATGAAGACCAACATCGGCCTACTGCGATTCCAGACGCGCGCCCGCGCGATGGCTCGCGTGTTCTGGCGCCAGTTCGGCGACCCGGCCGACAAGCAACGGATGGCCGCCACGCTGCGCGGCTTCGGGACCGTCGTGCGGCTGTTCCCCAACGCCACCGCCCAAGCCCAATACGTCGCCGGCCTGCGCACGATGTTGGCAGGCTTCGCAACGCAAACGGAACTGTACCCGGACTTCCTGGTCGACGAAGCGGCCGAGTACCTGTTCTGCGAGTTGACCGGCGCCGGCCGGGACGCTCCCTCTCCCTCGGAGAGCGGGCAGGGTGAGGGCCAGCAAGAAACGTTCGTCGTCAGCCGCAGTGCGGGCGAGCGGGGTGGCGTCAGCCCCCCGGTGTTTGGAGGAGAAGGCCAGCACGAAGCGTTCATCGTCAGCCGCCGCGCGGCCGATCTGGCAGCTGCTTTTCAACGGCACCTGCAACAGCACAACTTTGCGGAAACGTTCACGGCCTCGATGCATGCCGTACAGTCAACGCCCGTGGATCGCGTGCTCCTGTTGCGCGACTGGGTCGAAGCGTTCCTGGAACCTCGGCCGGAAACCCAGCCTGACGACTGGGAGTACGTGGACGAAGTGGTGGCCTGCCTGCTGGACGGACCCCGGGAGCCAGAGTTGATTGTCG
This sequence comes from uncultured Pirellulaceae bacterium, assembly GCA_964645045.1. GTDB lineage: Bacteria > Planctomycetota > Planctomycetia > Pirellulales > Pirellulaceae > Anammoximicrobium. The sequence continues at coordinate 27,152 of CAZXYZ010000119.1, forward strand.
ACGGTCAGGTGACGCGGGAGCTGACCGGATTGGCTGGATCTCACTCGTTAACGGCAGGCGGGCGGTATCACCTAAACTACAACCGTTTCATGTTCAAGCTGGACCAGTTTGAACGCCGCGTCGTGCCCCTGTACCACCGCTTCGTGCAAAGCAAAAAGGCTTTGGTCGACGCAGCCCGCGACGACATGAAACTGGAGGAGTTCCGTCCCCGCGTGCTGACGTCGTTCGTCCGCAACAAGCTGATTGACGAGGTGTATCTGCCGCTGATCGGCGACAACCTAGCCAAGCAGATCGGCGTGGCCGGCGAACAGAAACGCACCGACCGCATGGGCTTGCTGCTGGTAATTTCGCCGCCCGGCTACGGCAAGACCACGTTGATGGAGTACATCGCCAACCGGCTGGGCCTGATCTTCATGAAGATCAACGGCCCGGCCATTGGCCACCGCGTCACCTCGCTGGATCCGGCCGAAGCCCCCAACGCCGCCGCCCGCGAGGAGTTGTTACGGCTGAACCTAGCCTTCGAGATGGGCGACAACGTGATGCTGTACGTGGACGATATCCAGCATTGCCACGCCGAGTTCCTGCAGAAATTCATCTCGCTCTGCGACGCACAGCGCAAAATCGAGGGCGTCTACAAAGGCCGCACGCGGACCTACGACCTGCGGGGCCGCAAGGTCTGCGTCGTGATGGCGGGCAATCCGTACACGGAAAGCGGCGAGATGTTCCGGATCCCGGACATGCTGTCCAACCGGGCCGACATCTACAACCTGGGCGAAATCATCGGCGACACCCAGGACGTGTTCGAGATGAGCTACCTGGAAAACTGCCTGACGTCGAACCCGGCGTTGAACAAGCTGGCCGCGCGCAGCCAAAAGGACGTGTACGGCATCATGCGCATCGCGGCCCAGAACAGCCGCGAAGGCGTCGAACTGGAGGGCAATTACTCGCTGGAAGAGATCAACGAAATGGTCTCCGCCATGAAGAAGCTGATGCAAGTCCGCGACGTCGTCTTGCGCGTCAACCGCGAGTACATCCGCTCGGCCGCCCAAGCCGACGCCTACCGCACCGAGCCCCCGTTCCTGCTGCAGGGCAGCTACCGCAACATGAACCGGATCGCGGAAAAGGTCCTGCCGATCATGAACGATCAGGAACTACAGACGCTGATCGTTTCCAACTATGAAAACGACGCTCAGACGCTGACCACCAATGCCGAGTCGAATCTATTGAAGTTCAAGGAACTGATGGGCATTCTGACTCCGGACGAAGCCCAACGCTGGGCCGGCATCAAGCGGACGTTCCAGCAAAACGTAAAGATGCACGGCGTTGCGGCCGACGATCAGGTCGGGCAAGTGATCGTCCAACTGCGGGACTTCGGCGACGGCCTGCACGCGATTCGTGAATCGCTGGCGGAAGGTGTCAAGCATCTGACGAAGAAGGAACCGGAGGACAAGAACGTCGTCCTGTCGGCCCTGCTGCAGCACGTGGGCGAACTGCGCCGCGGGTTGGAAGCCATTGGGGCCGCGTTGAGAGATGCTTCCATCCAGGTTAGCCAGCGTCAGGCCGAGCCGCGGGAATCGATCGCACCGTCAGAGTTGCCCGCACAAAGAGTCGTCGTCCAGCATCGCGTTCCGCGCGAGCTGCTGGACGTGGTCAAGAGCCAATTTGACGTGATGAACACGTGGCTCGAACCACTGCTAACCGCCTCGGAGGGCCAGCGCCGCGACCTGGACAAACTCCAAAACGCCGTCCAGACCTGCCTGGCGAACTACTACAGCTTGCTCCAGCAACTGGAACAAGCGAAGCAGCAGAGCTAGTCTTTCGTAGGGACAGGCAGCGCAGACGGTGAGGCATTCTCAAGTGATTTCGGGTGGATGCTCGCCCATCGCTACCCACATCCTGCGCATGCGGACCAATGGCGGTCGATTCATCCGAAGCGCAGCCACGGTGGCCCGACCCGTTGGCGTGAGGGCGACGATTCGCGTGCCATCCTCATTCCACGCAAAGTGGTGCGTCCAGCCATCATGCTGAGGGTGAAACAACGGCACTTGTTGGTCGGTCGCGGGATCACGGGCGTCCGTGCGGTCCGCCTTGCATCGATTGCATGTGGGACAAGCCAGGCAAAGGTTTTCAAGAACCGTCGCACCGCCCAACGCCCGGGGGACAATGTGCTCGAATTCAAACACCACGACGGTCAGGGCTTCCGCCGTGTGGCAGTAGGCACAGCAGTTTTCCCATCGAGCACGCACCCAACGCTGCAGTTCGACCGGCACGTAGACGCTCACTAGGGCGCAACTCCCGCATGTTGGCGCTGCAGCGTGTATCTGGCCCGGGTTTTGACAAGCGTGAGTTGGTCCACCCGCGTCAAGAGCGAATCCAATTCGGCCTCTTCCACGCCGGACAGGGAAACCTCCTTGGCGCGGGCGATCAACTGGTCGAGACGCACCTGAAGGGATGGAGCCAAGAGGCCGTCTGCCAACGCCTCCAACTCCCCTTCGCTCAGCCCGTGCAGCACATCTGGATCGTGGGTCATGATTTGCTCCTCTCCAAACCTGTCGCCATTTTACCATCCTCGGCGAACGGGAAGAAGGGCCAGTTCCACGCCATCGATGTGCCTACAGCGGATGGCGAAAGCGGACAGGACTCCTCCTTCGGAAGTTGGCAATGCTGCATCTTGGTGGCAAGCCAAGACCGAAACGTAAATGGCCTTCCGCAGGAGTGTTTCACCTGTTCAAACGGCATGGCGACTGGGTTGCTGGAACCGCTGCTGAGCGCCTCGAAAGGCCCGTGTCGCGACCTGGACAAACTCCAGAACGCCGTCCAGACCTGCTTGGCCAACTACAACCGCTTGCTCCAGCAACTGGAACAAGCGAAGCAGCAGGGCTAGTCACTATCGCATCCATTCGTTGTGGCTTCTCGGCGACAGTCTTCAAGGTGGATGAGTGTGGCATCTCATGTCGGCGGTGATCGCAGGGCGGATTCGAACTGCCGAGCCGTCTGCTCCCAGGTCCAATTGTTGCGGTGAATCTTATCCTGGCTCCGAGCCACCATGGCTTCCAAATCGGCTTTCCGCCCTCGCCATGTCGCGAGGGATTCATAGACCCCTTCGGGTGCGGTCCGCGCAAAGATCATCTCGGTCTCGTCGAAAAAGACGCTGGCGCTTCCGGCCGCCAAGTCAATCACCGGCAGTCCGCAGGCCAACATCTCGTAGTTGATCAGCGAGATATTCGTGAGGGACGCTACAAGGCCGAAGTCGGCCCACGCGTACAACTCCTGGAGTTGGGACATGCTCAATTGCCCAAGGTTCTGGCCCGCGGGGAGGGACCAGGGCCGGGAGCTATCCAAGCCGAAGACGCGGATGTCCATCGGAACGCCTTGGTTCCGGAATCGGTCTTCGGCGATCTTTAAGCCCAGGGAAAGAAGGGACCCCGCCCGTTTGTCTTCCCGTTTCAGATACACGGCCAGCCGCACTTCTCCCTCGCGGCGTAACGAGCGGCGAACCAGGGGATATTGTTCCAATTCGACGGGAAAAACCACCTCGGTTCCATCCCCGATTCCCGTGTGGAAGGCGATGCGTTGGAGGTTCCAGGCCCCGAGGCTGATGTGGTGGAGCCCCAGGCGATACGTGTTTTCAGCCAGGCAGTAGTGATCCCCAACCGGATAGAAATAGGGTTCATAGTCCTGGATGAAGTAGGCCTTCCGCCCGAAACGATCCAGGTACTTCATCAGGTGGTAACAACTGACCCACAGCGTCGCCACGCCCACATCGAAACGCCCCCCGCCGGAGCGGAACGTGTCCCACTCCATGAACACGCCCCGCCAGTCCGGCAAGTTCCGTCGCGCGATGGCCTCCAGATCGTGCCGCGATTGCGGCAGGTACGACACGTAGACGACCTTGTAACCGAAACGGGAAAGCCATGTGCCCAGACGCAAAATGGAGGTCAGCCCCCCACTTCCCCCAGTCATCCCGGGGACGATGAACGCAATGCTTCCACCCGGCTTCAAAGCCCCCTCTTGGAGCCCAGGCCCCTCAGGGACACCCAGCGCAAAATCGACGTTGGGAAAGGCCGGTTCTGGTTTTTTCGAGCGTGAGAAACGGAACAGACGCATGGGTACTCCGGCGGCAAAAGGGAACCTGCACTCAAGGCGACATCCGTTTTACGGAAGTTCGTCTTCGGCCGCCGCCAATTCCGCCAGGGGCGGCCCACAAAGTATAATCCTTTTGCGCCTTCTGTGGCTTCGCGCCTCGGTGTTTTCCACGCACCAAAGCGTCGCATCCGCCCATTCACAATCCGATCGACAGCATCGACGCCCCAGGGTCGAGTGACGCCTGAGGTGTCCCCGCCGCAATTGCATAACGAGAGGCGAACGGCCGGCGTAAGCCCGCCGGTTTTCCGCATGCCTGCATCTTTGTCCAAGCGGTTCGCCATCTCACCTTCGGTGAAACTTACAGACGGTCGGGAAAGGGCTCGCAGAGACAATCCACCGATGGGCTGACGCCCAACGTTCGCCGGGATTTCTGCGACGTTTGGGTTTCCTGTCCGTCGTGAGATTGGTACCGTAGAGGAGATGCGAAACTCAAAAAGATGGGGGAGACTAGCCATGCGACCGCTTCTGACCATTCCGGCACTCATCGGCATCCTCTGCGGGCAATCCCTGGCGGCCGATGCCAAACATCCCAACGTGGTTGTCGTCCTTGCAGACGACCTGGGCTACGGCGACGTGCAGTGTTACAACCCTCAGCGGGGCAAGATCCCGACGCCCAACATCGGCCGGCTGGCGGCCCAGGGGATGCGGTTTACGGACGGGCATTCCAGCTCCGGCGTCTGCTCGCCTTCACGCTATACGCTGCTGACCGGCCGCTATCACTGGCGGACGCGCTTGCAGGCGGGGATCGTCGGTGTGTTCGGGACGCCGTTAATCGCCCCCGACCGGTTGACCGTCGCGGGGTTGCTGAAACAGCACGGCTATCGGACGGCGTGCGTCGGCAAATGGCATTTGGGCTGGGACTGGCCGATTCCTCCGGACCAGGCGGCCTTGTTTCACGCCAAGCCGAAAGCCGCGGGATTTGGGCCGGACGAAGCCCAGCAGGCCCTGTGGCAGCAGGTCTTCTCGAAAACGATTGCCGGCGGGCCGACGACGCGCGGATTCGACAGCTACTTTGGGACGTGCGTCCCCAACTGGCCGCCTTACTGCTTCATCGAGAACGACCGTACCATCGGCATTCCGACCCAATTCTTGCGGCCGGAACTGCTGAAGAACCATCAAGCCAGCTTGCAAGGCCCCGCGCTGGAGGGCTGGACCCTGGAACCTATCCTGCCCGCGCTGGGCGAACGGGCCTGCGAGTTCATCAGCCGCTCGGCAGGGCAACCGGAGCCGTTCTTCCTGTACATGCCGCTGACCGCGCCCCACACGCCGCTGGCGGTAACCGACGACTGGAAGGGGAAGAGCGGGCTCAATGCCTATGCCGACTTCGTCATGCAGACCGACGCGGTGGTGGGACGTGTCTTGGACGCATTGGACGCCAGCGGTGCGGCGGGCAACACGCTGGTGCTGTTCACCAGCGACAACGGCTGCGCACCGTACGTCGGCGCGGCGGAACTGGAGCAACGGGGGCACTTCCCCAGCGGTCCTTTGCGCGGCTACAAGTCCGATGTTTGGGAAGGCGGGCACCGCGTGGCGTTCCTTGCCCGCTGGCCGGGCGTGGTGCAGGCCGGCAGCGTCAATCATCAGCTCGTCCAGCATGCCGATGTGATCGCGACGTGCGCGGAGATCCTGGGCACGAAGTTGCCGGCCGACGCCGGCGAAGACAGCGTGAGCATTCTGCCTTTGCTGCGCGGCGGCGACCAGCCGGTGCGCGAATCCGCCGTGAATCAATCGTCGGGCGGCTTGCCGGCCGTCCGCCGAGGGCCGTGGAAGCTGATTTTCGGTCCCGGCTCCGGTGGCTGGAGCAAGGGAAGCGGCGCGCATCCCGCCCAGCTGTACAACCTGGCCGAGGACCTGGCCGAAACGAAAAACCTGTACGCGGACAAGCCGGAGATCGTGGCCGAACTCACGGCGCTGATGGACCGCATCGTCGCGGACGGCCGCAGCACTCCCGGTGCGGCTCAACCCAATGATGTGCCGGTGAACTGGAAGCGATTCCTGCAGCCGAAGACAGAGCCGAAGAAGCCGGCAAGAAAGAAAACGGCGCCGAAGATCAGCCATGCGGCCACGCTGATGAGGGCGCCGGCGTAGAACGACAGCGGCCGGTAGACGAACGCGATCCGGTGCGTGCCCGCGGTCAGGACCACGCCCCGCATGATGCGGTTGGTGCGCAGGATCGGGACTTGCGTTCGAGTCCCATCGGCGGAGGCAACTTCGGCCGTCCAGCCGGGATAGAACAAGTCGCTGACGACTAGCAGGCCGGGCTGCCGCAACCGGGCCTCCACGACCAGCCGCTCGGGTTCCGCAACGATGACGCGGCAGGTCTCGCCCGCGGTCGCCTGCGGCGCGGGCGGAAGCGGGGGCAGCGGCAGTTTCACGTCCGTTTCGACGACCGCGGTCTGGCGCAAGTCGTACGGGGCGCCGCCGGGAAAGAACACTTGCCGCGTCCGCCGCGCAATCTGATCGGGGCCGGCACGGCGCAGCGGCGGCACGGTGACGACCTCGTGGGCCACCCACGCCCGAGGATAGGACTGCGGACTCCGCCACAGCGCCGCGTTAGGCACCGGCGGACTGCCGGCGGCCAACGGCAACGGCTCGGCCTGCGGACAGCGGGCGCCGTCGGGGAGGATCGAGTACCTGACACCCAAAACGTCCATCACCAGCGGGTTCGGTTCGCCGACACCGTCCGGACGCCGCCAGCCATAACGGCGCGCGGCGCCCAGTACCGCCAGGTAATCGTACGAGGCCGAGCTGCCGTACGCTTCGACGATCGCCAAGCCGTTTTCCAGGTGGTACTTCGGGTACATGGTCTGCCGGTCCCAGCGGAAGCCTTCGCGGTGGCGATCCGGCGACGAGTGCCGCGACCATTGCTCCGGATACCAATCGCGGCGCGAGCCGCGGAAGACTCGATAGGGCTGCCCGTCTCCGTCGCGCGACTCGCGCTCGGCAAGGCCCGCCGCCACGCGCGAGGTTTCCCGCCAGTCGCTGTCCGGAGCCGTGAGGATCATCCAGCCGTTGGACATGCTGATATCGGCCGCCGTCAGGAGCAACAACGCGGGAGCCAGCCAGCGCGGCGACTGGCGGCCGGCTTCGCCCAGCAGCCACCACACGATGCCGCCCAGCAGAACGGCGTGCAGCAGCGACGCGCGCAGGCCGATCAGCGATCCCGTGGCGTCGAACGGCCCGTACAGCGGGTTGGGCCGCACGTGCTGAGTCCACGCGCTCCACACGGGGCTGATCGCCAAACTGGTCAAGTACGCGGCCGCACTAAAAATCACAAATCCGAGCGTCCAGCGTCGCAGGGTTTCGGGTTCGCGCTCGCGCAGCCGGTCCAGCCCGAACGCGGCCAGCTGGCTGAGTCCCAGCGCCGCAATCACCATCAGCTTGGCCGGATAACGGAAGTAGGCGTAGCCCGGCAGGATCACGACCAGCAGCCAATACAATCCGCCGACGGGCCCACCGAGGATCGCATCTTGCGGCTGGGCGCCAAGCACGCTGCAGCGGAATTCCTGCAGCAACCAGCCCAGGCCGTAGCCGCCGAAACTGGCCAGGGTCGCGAACAAGCTGGCCCACGATAGCCAACGCACGGCCACGGGACCGCCGCGGACGCGCCAAACGCTCAGGCCCAGCAGTAACGGCACCAGCCCGAGGTACAGGGACGGCGTCCACACGCGGCCTTCGGCGGGAATCGCGCTGGCCCAACGTCGATGGGTGGGAAACATCTGGCCGGAAAAGTTGGGCCACATCAACTCCGGCAGCCGCCACGGGCCCACGCTGAACTCGTAAATGTGGTCGTGGTGCATGCCGGATTCGGGCACACCAAACAGGCCCCGAGCGATCGAACTACGGTCGTTCTCGAACCTGTCCCGTGCCAGGTAACCGGGGATCTCGTAAACGGACCGCGGACTTCGGTAGGCGGCCCGTTCCGACCGCCGCGACCATTCCGAACTGGGCAGCACCTGGATGGCCGACAGGGCGAAGGCGGCCAGGGCGGCCAGGCTTAGCAAGACGAAACGGTTGGGGGTGCGGCGTGTTTCTTGGCCCACGTTAGAGCTCGCCGACGTCTTGCGCGGCAACTGGATGGTTGTGGTTCCACGCCCGCGGACGCGGCGGTCGCTGCGCCACAGCATCCAAGCATAGCCGGCCGCCAGCAATCCGGCGTGGTATGCCATCTGCGGATCGCCGCCCAGGACCATGAGAGCCAAGACGGCTCCCAGCAGCAGCGCCCCGCGCGCACTGCGATCGACCAGCATCCGGTCCGCTGCCGCCAGGGCCAGCGGCAGCCAAGCGGCGCCGACCAGATACACGACGTTACAGTACTGAAACAGTACGCTGCCCCCAAAGGCATAGGCCATGGCAGCCAGGCCGGCCGCGCAGCTCGACACGCCCCAGCGGCGAGCGAGAAGAAACGAAGCCGCTGCCGCCAACATCACGTGTACCGTCGTGTAGAGCTTGAAATTCCAGGCGTAAC
>CAZXYZ010000120.1:0-35739 GCA_964645045.1 uncultured Pirellulaceae bacterium
CCCGAGGGTCACGCCCGTTCCGAAACTGCGGGCGATTCCCGTGCCGGCCCCAACATTCGAGAACATCAACGGGGAATCCTTGGGGACATCATCGGTATCCTACGCTCAGAGCGGGGCAAGCTGCCAGAGTACAGCCGCTGGGCATCTTGGGAACGTGACATCCTATCTCGACTGCCAGAGCCATCGGACGCGCAGAAAGTCATCTTAGAGCGGCAAGCCGTTGTTGACGTGGACGCGGAAGAATCGACTTTGATCGAGGATTACTTTGCAGACCAGTTACGCGGGTTCGGCTACGACGTGGACGCCGAGCGGGTGTTCATTCCATCGCAGATTACCGCGCGTTGGTTCGGCTGGGCGACCAATCAGAAAACCATCGCCGTTATCGCAGCATCAAGAATGCTGACTCAGTTGGCGACGGAAGGACGGTTGCAGCGGCTGGGCATCTCCACCGGGCGAAGTTGGGGACGTGGATTCTTGTGGACGGGCGAAAAATGGCTTGGAACACATACCGCTGTGGACCTGCCAAATAGAGTTCGAGAGCGTGCTAGGACGGATAGGACGGATGAAATGCAAACTACTTTCTAGGACGGGAAGGACGGATAGGACGGATGAAGGCTATTGTACCCTTGAAGTGAGTTTAAGTTGAGAACTACTAAAGGGGCACAATAGAAAACATCCGTCCTATGTGTCCTAAGCGTCCTGAGAAGTGCGAGCTTAGACAGGATAGCGAACATGGAAAACACAGCGGCAATCAGAGAGGCTAAGGCGTTCATCGCGCGAGCCAAACGGATTAAGGCGGCAAGGGCGGGTGCGGCTGCTGGCGTTGACGAGTGCGGGGAGGACGAGACGACTTCCGGGACGAGCGACGGGGCGGACGTGGCACGGGAGGGGCTAGCGGGTCCTGGACGCCCGGTTCCAGCGGGCTGACGGTAGTTTCGCTTCCGAGACTTTTTCACGCACGGCATGGCATTTTTTGGAGGTGGTGGTAATGGACGCTGATTCCCGATTGTGGATGACCAAGGGTGAGATTTTGACGCTAATCGGCGCGGGTGCCGAACATTTCCGCACGGCGATACAGCCGGCGCTGTCTGCGGAGCATGCGCGCCGTTCGTCGGGGCGTGGTCACCCTTGGAGTTTTTTCGCCCCCGCCGTGGTCGAGATCCTGGTGCGGCGTGCTGACGACGATACCACGGACGCCGATATCTGGACTGGCGCGCCAAGCCCCGCCCTAGAGCGATTGCGGACAGCCAAGGCACGGATGGCAGAATTGGACTTGGAAGAGCGCTCAAAGTCATCCGTTCCGCTTGCCGACCTGTTGCCGGTCCTAGCTGGCGTTGCCGGGCCGTTGCGAAAGTGCGGCGAAGCGCTGGGCAGGCAGTTTGGGGCGGGCGCGCAGGCGTTGCTGAACGAGGCGCTGCAGGCGTATTCGGACGCGCTTAATCGGGAGATCGCCCGGCGCGTACCGACCACGGAACCGGCGACGACGACCACCGACAACACGGAAGGCACCGACGATGACAACGACGACAAAACCACCGACGAGTGAGCGCCCGGCGGCGCGGTACATCTACGTGACGCGCCCCCGTTGTTCGGACTGTGGCAGCGTCAAGTTGCGGGCGTATCGCAGCCAGCCCAACGGCGACGGTTCACTGACGAGGTATGCCAAGTGCAAAGACTGCGGCGCGCGGTTCGTCTTAGTGGTCGAGTAGATTCATACCAGAAATTGGAAAGCCGGTATTCGGTGTTGCTAAGATTCACGAAACGACACCTTCACAAGCAAAGGGGAACTGCCCATGTTCATCTGGAATAGTCCAAGCCGTATCGCAAGCCAAACTCAAAAACCCGTGCGCGAAGTTTGGGCCGTTATCGAGTCGTTGGGACTGAAGCCCGTGGCAATCATCAACGGCGTTGCCCACTTCGACCGCGCGGCGACCGATGCTATTGAGGCGGTTTTTGCGGCGGACGAGTGCAAGCCTATCGTCTTTGCTGCCGAGGAGGTGACGGTCGATGGCTGAGTACCCTATCCGCGCGACGGGAGCGGTTCGCATCCTTGCTGCCATGCCGGGTGAGCAGATACCCCGGTTCTCGATCGCTCCCGCGTACAATGGCGGGCCGTTGCGCACCGAGCGATACCCTGACGGCATTATCATCGACCTTGCCGGGTTGTCGCTCAATTCGCAAACGATCACCGCGAGCATCGAGCATGATGACGCCCGGCTTGTTGGGCACGCAACGCGCATCAACAACGACGGGCGGACGCTGAGCATCGACGGGATAGTGTCGGCTGCGGGGCAAGAGTCAGATAATTTTGTCACGTCTTGCAAGCGGGGGTTTCCGTGGCGTGCATCGGTTGAAGCCCGTCCGCTGGATCGTCCTGAGTTCATCCCGGCTGACCAAGCGGTGAAAGTGAACGGGCAAACATTCAGCGGTCCCGTGCTGGTGGCACGGCGGGCCGAGTTGTACGGCGTAAGTTTCGTTCCGCGCGGCGCGGACGAGCATACCTCAGTTACCATCGCCGCATCGGCACAAGGAAAAAAACCAATGACAAAGACGATCACCCCCGAACTTGAACAAGCTGTTGACGCCGACATTCAGGCATCGGACGTTACCCCGCAGGCGGCTACGCTCTTGCGGGCGCAGGCGTTGAGCGGCGAGATCAGTTATCCGGTGTTTCAGCGGCATTTGCACCAATGTGTGAAAGCCAAGCAGGACCTAGAGGCGTTGCGCGCATCCCGTCCGCTGGGTCCGCGTATCGTGAGCGGGACGAGCCACGACGGGAAATCCGCTGTCCAAGCTGCTTTCTTTCGATACCTGGGTGCTGAATCGTTAGGCGAGCGCATCTTAGGCGCGGACGCCATGAGCGCAGGGTCCGCGTTGCGCTGCACGTCGTTTATCGACATCGTTAAGGCGTCCTTGACGGCGAGCGGGCGAGACATCCCGACGAGCCGAGACGACATGATTAAGGCGGTGTTCTCGACAAGCGACCTGCCGACAATGCTGGGCAACACCGCGAACAAGTTGCTGTTGGACAGCTACCAAGCGTTTCCGAGCGTTGCCCAACAAGTGGCGACCCGCCTTTCCGCCAACGACTTCAAGGCGGCGACGGGGCTACGGTTGACGGGCGATTCCAAGTTCCGGCTTGTGCCACCCGGCGGAGAAATTCAGCACGGGACGCTAACCGAGCAGACGTTCAGTTTCAAAATCGACACGTTCGCGCGCATGTTCGGGATCACGAGACAGGATGTTATCAACGACGACCTAGGCGCGTTCGCGACCATCCCGCAAATCATCGGGCGTGGTGCTGCCATGAAGTTGGAAGAGGCTTTCTGGCAGCTCGTTCTCGCCAACACGGGCAACTTCTTCCATGCGACCAACGGCAACTACATCGAGGGTGCCGATACGCCGTTGGACATCGCTAGCCTAGGCGCTGCGGTTGCGAAAATGCGACAGCAGACGGACACGGAAGGGACGCCGATTATGGTGCAACCCAAGTTCCTTGTTGTCCCGCCCGAGTTGGAAAGCACCGCTGACGCTTTGTACACTTCAACCAACATCGCGTTGGCGGGTGTTACGGACGTGGAAAAGCCGGACGGCAACCCGCACAAGGGCAAGTATCAACCGCTGGTGGTCCCGCACTTGAGCAACGCCACCTACACCGGCAATTCGGCTCTTGCATGGTATCTCTTCGGACTGCCGACGGACGTTGCGGCGTTCGGGCTTGCCTTCCTGCAAGGTGTTGACAGCCCGGTGGTCGAGTCGGACGACGCGCCGTTTAACACCTTGGGAATTCAGTTTCGCGGGTATCTCGACTTTGGGGTTTGCCAAGTCGATCACCGGGGCGCGGTCAAGAGCAAGGGCGAAGTCTAGTACAAGTCGGGCGTCCGGTTTGGCCATCGGGCGTCCCTCCTTCGACGCCGACGGGATCACCGCTCCCGTCGGCGTTTTTTTCTACAAGGTGACGTTATGTCTGAGCAACCAAGAGACCGCCAAGGACGTTGGGCGGAGATCAACCGGCAACGGGAAGCCCGGAAAGCGGAACGGCAAGGGCAGCGGGCGGAACGGCAAAGCAAAGTGGACAAGTGGCGAACCGCGCGCGACGCGGCGAAGCGGCGTTAACTTCCTGCCCGCAGTATGAAACGGATGGCGGCGGATTGTTTCCGCCGTTGGGGGTGCGGTGCCCATGAGCCGCCCCCTTTTTCAATAACGCTCTAGGTGGCGTTCTACCGCATCGGGCGGCAACAGGTATTCCGAGTCGAGTTGCCCCGTCGGCGCAATTCGTGGCGCAATCTGTGCAATGTTTTTTGGGGCTGAACGATGGACAAGATCAACCAGCGGTTCGACGACTACGCCAAGCGGATATTCGGACCATCGGCACGGATCGCGGGTTCGTTCGGCACGGTTCGACAACCGGGCGACATACGCATCATGGTTGACGACCGCTTGCTTGGCACGGGCGGGACGTTTCAGGATGCGCTGGCGGACGTGACGACCCGTAATCACGATCCGAGCGGGAGGGCTGCAAGATGACATTCGCATCGGCGCTTGTGCTGACGTTGGCGGTTACGTTCCAAGGTGACGGACAAGACCGCGAGTGCGTTTCCGTGGTAAGCGTTTTGCCGTTGCCACCGGGGCCACCAATCGTGGCGAACGATCCGCGAGTCTGTGACTGGTTTCTCTGCTACCTGTTGGCGCTGCGGATTGACCACCGGGGCGAAATGCTGGCCCGTGGCGGACTGCCACCGGACGTGGCCGAAGAACTGCGGTTCGCCAATGTTCGGGACGCTGAGACGTTGGCCGAGGCGTTGGCCCGGCTGGAGTTGGGCATCGGGACGGGCGAGAAGAAAAAGCGGCGGAACTGCTGACCGGATGTTGCAATCGCTCTTGCGGCGGGCGTACAATGACCGAGCCGCAAGGGTGCGTCAACACCCGTTGCGGCTCTGACCATAACCGCCTTTGGATGAGAAAGGACAAGTCATGGCTACCGCCAATCGTAGCAAGGCCGCGCAGGCCGATCAAGTTCTGATTCCCGCCGTCGGCTACTTGCGTTGCTCCGACGACCATCAAACAGACGCCAGCATCCCGGCGCAGAAAACTGCCGTCCAGAAGTGGGCCGATGACAACGGCTACCGCATCTTGCGTTGGTACATCGACGAGGGTATTTCCGGCTGGAAACAAGACCGCGAGCAATTCCAGCGGCTCATTACCGACCTGGAGAAGCGGCACGACTTTCGAGCCGTGCTGTGCTGGGACCAGAACCGCTTTTCCCGGTTCCCGGTGTTGGAAACAAACCACTACTGGTTCTTGCTCGACCGCGCCGGCGTCCACTTGGCAACCGTCAATCAAGGGCGGCTCGACTGGAATAGCATCGCGGGATGGCTGACCGCTTCGATCAAGCAACACGCCGACGCGCAACATCGGTTCCAGTTGTCAAAGGACGTGAAGCGCGGACAACGGGCGGCTGCGGAAAAGGGGCTCTGGCAAGGCAAGATCCCATACGGCTACCGCCTGGGGGCTGACCGTCGTTTGATCTTGGGTGACCCCGCCGAAGTCGCCGCCATGCAACGAGCCTTTTCGGAGTGCGTTGCAGGCCGATCGTTACGCGGTATCTGTGAACGCCTGAACGCGGAAGGCATCCCCGCCCCCCGTGGCAAGCTGTGGGGTTCAGCGGCGCTAGCCAGGATGCTACGCAATCCCGCCTACGTCGGCACGTATCGCCACCGAGACATTGAGAAGCCGAACCACCATCCCGCCATCGTGGATGAAGTGACGTTCGCCAGGATCGGCCGGCTACTGGAAAGCCGCAAGACCAACACAACGCCGATCCGTGGCGGCGGCGGATTCCTGTTTTCCAAAATCGTGTTCTGTGGCAAGTGCAAGACCGGCATGGCAGCGCATCGGCACAACGGCGCGGGACACCGTTACATCTGTGGCGGTTTCCGTCGGCACGGGAAAGCAAAGTGCGACGGGAGCAACGCCATCAACCAGCGCGAACTACTCGCCACCGTGGTTGACGCCATCGTGAGTTGGGCGGCTGATCCTACCGTGGTCGAGGAATTCCGCGAACGTGCTAGGCGGCTGATCCGAGAGGAAATCCCGCAAGCCGACCCGGCTACGATCCGCAACCAGTTGACGACCATCGACGCCAAGGTGAGCAAGGCCAAACGTCGGCTGGTGGAAGTCGATACCGACCTGCTACCCGTGGTTCAAGACCAGTTGCGGGCGCTACTCTCGGAACGGGAGCGGTTACAAGCCGCATTGCAGGCCGCAAGTACGCCCGTGGAAGCCGTCTTGTGCGAAGCCGATCAAATCATCGAAGAATCGTTCCGCGTGTTCCTGGGGCTACGGGACGCCATTAGCGAAGCCGATCCTGAGCAAGTGCGGGAACTGATCCGCAACACCGTGGAACGCATCGACGTTTGGTCGGAACGGAACGGCGACGACAAGTTCCACCTTGACCACGGGGAAATCACCTTGCGCCAAGTGAATAACTTGTCGCATAAGCCTGGGCTATGGGGTGTAACGCCTACGGCGTAAAGACGGCGCCCGCCCTTCTCGAAGAAATGGGCAACGTCAAAACTCGCGTTTCGGGCCAAAGTGAATTCCTCGCGCCAACCGCTAGCACTGACTGCATTTCGCAACGTTACGATCAAGCCCCTCATTCCCCTGTCCCCCATTCCCTTGCCCCCAATTCCCTTGCCCGTCAGGACCAATAACTGGAGTAGCCCACCGTCGCCTTGGGGCAAGTCGACTTGTACGGGCACAGGTAGCACTCGCCACTGCCCCAAGCATCTTGCGTCGTTTCGATTTCCCGGATTCTGCTGTGCGCCCGAGCCAGTCGTTTCGTGGCCTGCGGCCAGGAGGACGGGGCCAATCGGACTTGCGTTCGCTGAAACGCCGGCTTGCGGATTCTGTCCAAGTTTGGCACCCAGCGGTACTGGTCCACCAACGTCAAGCAGCGGACGGCCTCGTACCGGCGGCGAACGTGCTCGCGGTACAAGACCAACTGCAGCTCGTCCGCTTCGTTGAACCGCTTGCCCGTCTTGTGGTCGACGATCAGAAACGTCTTTCCGCGGCGCAGGATCAGATCGATCACGCCCACGCATGGCGGCAGGTTGCGGCCCAGCGAGAGCACGAACGGTTCTTCTACGGCGACCACTTCGCCCTCGTAAGCGTTCTGTGCGGCCAGCTGGATCGCGTTTTCGACTTCGATCCGCTCAGGCAGCGATGGATCGAGCAGGGCCAACAAGCCTTCCGCGTCTGCCGGGCGGCCTTGTGTCCGATCCCGATACAAGCTGGCAACCGTCTCGTGAAACGCTTGCCCCTTGACAAAGTAGTCCGGCTCAGGAGACGGACGCTTGAGCTTGACGTATTCGAGCAGATATCGGTATCCACAGAATTCGACGCACCCGACTTTCGAGAAGCTGAGGTATGGGACATGTTCGCGATCGAGCTTCTTGGAAAAGTCGGCGATCGTCCCCGACCAGTTCGCCAGCCGCGCTTGCAGTGCTCTGTAACCAGCCATACCCGTGCCTCCGGTTGTTGATTGCCTTTGTTTTCCACATAGTCCGGTCTCTCCACGACCGGCGTTTGTAGTGCCGGCTTCAGCCGGTTTTCTCCGAACCGCCTGAAGGCGGAACTACGAACCGGGACGGGCAATCGCGTTTCGGAGAAACGCGGCTACGTGAGTTACCCCGCGACCACGACGCTGACATGCACCGGCGAACCGTCCAGCGTCAGCGCCGAACCGTGGACGTCGTCACCCTGGCTGGCCCGATACTCGTCGCCTTCGCCTACTGGGTCGGCCTTGTGCCAGGGCATGGCGCTGGCCGTTGCCAGCAGGCGTTCGACGTCGGCCGTCGCGGCCTGATTGGGTTCCGTTTCGCTTGCCTCGGCGTTCGCCTCCAGCGCATCGAGCACGTAGCCGCTCAGCAGCCGCTGCCAGACTTTCCGGCAAGTGGCCGCCTTGTCGAACAGATCGACGGCGACCACCTTCTTGCCGATGGCTACGGCCAGTCCGCAAGCCCCGTCGACGTACTGCAGTTCTTTTCGGAACTCGGCCACGTCGTCTTCATACGCCCGAAAGGTGTCCGCCATGGCGCTGGTGCCTGACGACGTCCCCAACGCCGTCTGCTGGCGTGCGACTTCTTCCCAGACCTTGCCCTGGTCCGAACGATGGCCCCGCTTGGCCATGACCGACCGGGTGACGGACTTTTTAAGGAAGTACCGCAACTTGGACGACGAATGGCTGCCGCTGGAGCCGAACTTCCGGGACTTGTATCCCCAGCGGCCCTGCTCGACGCAACTGACCGGGATCTTCGTCTTGCTGTGGGCGGCGATCAGCACCGACACGTTCAGGACGCGGTTCTGTTTCGCGCCGACCAGTTCCTCGCCTTCCAGGAACAATACCGGCACGTCGTCCTGGTTATCGACCAACAGATCCGGCACCGATCCGGCCTCGGACACTTCTACCACCGTCACGGCCCCCGACCCGAAGCCTTCGTCCGAAAGCGTGTATTCGACCGGCGTCATCGCCCCGTCGAACAGCGGAAACACGGACAAGGCTTGGTACCGGACGGGCTGGCCAACTCGAACCTGCGGGAACTCGACGGACATGACACAACCTCCTGGGATTAGAGAATTCTCGCTTTGCCGATTGAGTAACAACCGCGACCGTATTCAGGAACCCATGGTGATCGAAATGGTTCGCGGGATTTTCAAATAATTTACCTGATTGGTAAATCTAAATCAATACCCGAGACCATTTTTCTCGGGGCACGATCGACCGAGTGGAAAACGGAACTCTGCGAAACCCTGGCCCCTTTCGCCTCGCCGCTCGGGTCAGAGTTGATGGCGTGTCGTTGAGCGTTTCACGTAGCCGCGCAGTGACCCCGGAGGGTTCCCAGGAATTAGCCGGTGGTCGAGCGCAGCGACACCACCGGACACGGCGGCCTCCAATGGTTTCCGCACGCCGGAGGCGTGCCAGAGGAACAACCTCCGGCGCGTGCCCGTCGCCAGGTGCGGTGCGAATCCTCGGTGCTGCGTCGGCTCTGGCATCCCTCCGGGATGCGGGGACTCGCCATCTCCGCGTACCGGTGGTCGGCGCTGCGTTTGACCACCGGCTAACCTCTGAGACCGCTCCGCGGTCGGCGTCTTCGGACCGCTTTGCAAAAGCCGCAGGCCCTGAGACCGCGGGTAGGCGACATGGCCAAATCCGGACTACTGGTCACGCGGGCTCTTCCTGCGACCAACGCAGCCAAGTCTTCAGTCCGTTCAGTTGGTTGAACCCCATGATCCCGTCGTGCTGCAGACGGCCGACGACGATGCCGGGGGCGATGCCGATGGAGCGGGCAAAGGCTTCCACGTCGGCGGAACTGCGCAGGTTCGGTAACTCAGCGGCCCGCGCGGGCGGGATCAGCGTGTTGGCGGCGAACTGGTTGGCTTGTTGTTCACGCGGATCGTTGACCGAGTCGACGTCGATGTAGGTTTCTTTCTTGCTGTCCAGCAGCAGATGGCCGGCTTCGTGGAAGAAGCTGAACCAGAAGCGGTCGTTGCTCTTGCCGCGCAGATTCAAGCCGATCATCGCTTTGCGGGGCGAGAGCCACTTGGCCGCACCGCTGACCGGGGCGTCTTTGATTTCCCGGACGAGGACGACCGCCACACCGGCCTCGGCGCATTGGTCTTGCAACGCAGGCACGAATTCCTCCGGTGCGGCCTCGGTCAACGAGCGGATCTCGCGCAAGGCAGCCTGGAAGCGCGCCCGGCTGAACGGTTTGCAGCGGACAGCAGCCGCGTTCAGTTCACACAGCCGCAGCCACGTCGCCATCGGGCCCGTCTGGCCCTTGAACGCTGGCGACTTGCGGAATGCGAACTGCGGCTTCTCCCAGCCTTCTCTCCAGGCGTCCACGTCGGCCACGCCGAAGAAACGCAGGACTTCTTCGAGGAGGCTCAAGGGATCAGGCTGCTCGCGGATCTTCCCACGCTCAATTAACTCCTTGACCGGAATCGTCTTGAGCCAATCCAGACTGCCCTGCAGCCGGGACCGCTCGTCCATCCTTGCCAGCCGCTCGCGGTAGTTCGCTTCCAGGCTGTTCCACATCCGCGCCGGCACGCCGGTCACTCGCTCCAGGCGGATGGCGGTGTCCTGTGTGATGGACGCAACGCCCTTGATCACCTGATTGACGTGCTTGACCGACAGTCCCGTGCGTTCGGCCAACTCTCGCTGATCCATGTCCAGGGCGTCGATCGTTTCCTGCAGCGTTCGACCGGGCGGAACGGCGAAGTCCGGTTCGTAAGCGTAACGCTCTTGCTGTTCTCGTGTTGTACGTGCCATGTTCCAGTCCCTCCGCCAACCTATGACAAGTCTCGCGTCAGTGGTAATCGACGACCTCCAGGATCACGATTTCCGTGACCTTCGACCAATCCAGTCCGCCGTGGGCCTTCGTCGGTACGGGATCATGCGCCGGCTCGAAGACCAACCGCCGCGGGTGGACCAAGTCGACGGCGAGCTGACCCTTGCGGTCCTGCGTCAACTCGTGACATCGTGCCCCAGGCAAGGAACGCATGTCGTCCAGGGTCGCCGCTGCCCGCAATTCTTCCAGCCGCTGCTGCAATCGCTCGGCACACCGCGGTCCCAGCTTGCCCCGCATTTCCTGTTGCGAGTTGCACAACTTCGCCAACTTACCGGAGGCGAACGATATCTCCATGATCGGCTCGTCTCACAAAAGAGTTTACGCGTTTAGTAAATTAAAATCAACACCCGAAACAAGATTCTTTTCCCGCGCCCCCTCAGAATAACAGATTCTGCGCCGCTCACGAGATTGCGGACTGCCGATTGGGATAAGTCTCCCGCCAGGATACCGGACAGGTTGGACATCCTGCGTCCAACCTGGGGGAGTTTTCCTCGATTTCACGGACTGCATCGACCGAAACGCGCGACCATCTTGGCAAAACGCAAAGGCGCTCAGACAATCGAAAGCCGGCCAGACTCATTCGTCGCTTCCTGCTTGGTCGCCTTCTTGGCCCTTCCCTCGCCGTCGAGGCGGCCTCGGCCGTTCTGTCTCCGCGTCGTGGATTCGCTTGACGGCCTGATCGAAGTCGGTGTCGGTGGCTGCCTCATGATCTTTGGTCCAAGCCGTGACAGCGTAGAGTACTCCCCCAGGCAGCTCACTCGTCGCTGTCTTCATTCACGCGGAGAACTCGCAGGATGATCGCGTCGTCCGTTCGCTGCCGTTCCAGAGTGTACACATTCTCATTCCAGTATGGCATCATGTCGCTGACGGCGACGGTCAGCTTGCCGTTGTGCAAGCGATCGATGATGTAGGCCAACTCCAGCCACGCGGTTTCGGCGACGACGTCTGCGTAGGCCCGGGCGCTGTCATGGACCACCTCGAGCTCCTCCCACAGTCTGACGTACGCCTCAAGCCAAACGACCCGGGCTTCTTTGCGGTCAAGGCTCGTGAAGGCCAGCGTTCCGGATGGATCCAGCTGCTTCCACCACTGGGCAAACTCCTTTTCGGCGCCGGATCGCAACTGCTCGGAGGAAGTCGGGCGCACACGCCGAGTCGGGATGGCACTCGAAGGGGATTGCCCTGCGTGGTCAATCCATACCGTTACCGCCCCCGGGTCGGCATCGTGTTCATCTTCGAAGTACTCTCGGCGAATGTGATCCTCGTGCTCGGCAACCCAATTAAGGAACTCGCGGCTGGGCAACGTGACGCTCCCGCTGTGATAGCAATCGACGACGCAAGCCAAATGCATTTCGCCTGTCGAATGTGCCCCGTCAGCGTTCGCGTCGGCCCCGTCGTAGATGAGCGCGATGTAGGTCGCACAGTATTCGCAGGCGGCGGACCAAACGGCCCTCGCGGCTTCGTAGTCGAGTTTCAGGCCGCCGCTCACACCCGGAGGATCGAGTTCGCTCCACCAGATCTGAAACGCTTCTTCACGGCGCTGGAAGAACGCCTCAGGTGTTTCGGGTTCAAACGGTTTGCCGGAATCGTCGATCGAGTCTTGGTTCATGGTTTAGCCATTTCGCGGCCTTGTCGAGTAAATGAAGTTCGGGCCGTTATTGCAGACCGCTGACCGACTTAAACATCTGTCGGGCCTCGCTGCGCTGCCCGGCGGCATTATAGGATACCGCCGTGTGGCTGTGTCAGGCGTGGGGCGCCGCGGATCAAGACGACCGGGGTCTGCAGAGCATGGCCGCCGGACGGTACACGCTCAAGGCCGTCGCCACCGACGACAGCGGCGCCGCGGGCGAGGCGACGGTCTCCCTCACGGTGAGCGGCGGCCGCAGCCGGGACGGCGAGCGTCTTCGATGCAGACGGCGAGATTGACCTGCCTTTGGCTGGCGGGGGTCAGGAACCGCGCCGAGCCCAGGCGGGGAGGAGACCTGCGGTCGGCGGTTTCGGCGGGGTCGGGAGACCCGCGCCGAGCGCAGTTTTGAGCAACATCATCACCGCGGCGAGTTGTACACCTCGACCGTCGACAGCGTCGGGCAAGCCAGGCACTTCGTCAATTTGACGCGCAGACGGTCGGCCTGGACTCGGTCCGTGCGGAGGATCCGGCGGGGGCCGATCGTTTGGGCTTTGGCCAACGATTGCCATTGGCCGCCGACGCGGGCTTCGATCTCAAACGCTTCGACGCGTTGGCCCAGCGGGATGTACTCCTGGATCCGCACGCGGTCGAATTCGACGGCGCTGCCCAAGTCCACTTCCACCGAGGCCTCGCGGACGGCGTCGTCGGCAGCCCAGTACGTGTTGCGATCGCCGTCGGTCAGCAGCGAGGCGGCAAAACGCTCGCCGCCGCCTCGCACGTTGCTGGCGGTCACCGGCTTGCCCCGCGCCAGATCGGTGCGGAAAGTATCTTGCAGCACGCGTCCGAACTCGTTCAAGCGGGCGACGTCATTTTCGTGGAACAGGCCGCGGCGGTCGGGCGGGAGGTTCAGCAGCAGATTGCAGCCGCGGCCGACGCTGGCGTAGTAGATCTCCAGCAGCTGGTCCAACGATTTGACTTTGTCGTTTTGCGACTCGTGCCAGAACCAGCCGGGACGGATCGACACATCGCACTCGGCCGGCACCCAGTGCGTGCCGCCTTGATCGCCGTGCCACAGCGATTCCTTTGCGGAAATCCCCGGCCAGCGGCCTTCGCGGTTGAATGTCGCCCAGTTCGGGTCGTAGCCCAAGCCGCTTTCGTTGCCGACCCAGCGGATATCGGGACCGCCGTCGCTGAACCGGATGCAGCCGGGCTGCAGCTCACGAACCAACTCCCAAGCTTTCGGCCATTGGTAGTACGTGCGGTTATCGATGGTCCGTTTCTCGTTGGCGCCGCCGTAGTAGCCCGTTCCGCCGTTGGCTCCGTCGTACCAGGTCTCGAAGATCGTGCCATAGTCGGTCATCAACTCGCGGAGTTGATTGCGGTAGTACTCGATGTATTCGGGACGGGCATATTCCGCATGATTGCGGTCCCAGGGCGAGAGGTACACGCCGAACTTCAGTCCGTGCTTGCGGCAGGCGTCGGCACAATCCTTGACCACGTCGCCCCGGCCATTCTTCCACGGTGCATGCTTGACCGAGTGTTCCGTGTACTTGCTGGGCCACAGGCAGAATCCGTCGTGGTGCTTGGCGGTCAGGATCAAGGCCTGCATGCCGGATTCCTTGGCCACGCGTGCCCACTGGTCGGCATCCATCTGACTGGGATTGAACAGCTGCGGCGACTCGTCGCCATTGCCCCATTCGCGGTCGGTAAAGGTGTTGAGCGTGAAGTGGATGAAGCCGTAGAACTCCAATTCGTGCCATGCCAGGTGGGCTTCGGTCGGCACCGTACCGAACGGCGGAGGCGGCTCGACGGCAAGCACGGGGCCGGCAACGAGAGACAGGAACACGGCGGCAACATGGTAAGCTCGCATCATCGGGGCACCCTGGGGGTTGAGGTTGGGGGAGAACTGCGAGCGGTACAGTCTACCCGCAAACGGCTTGGCTGCACAGAAGTTGCCGCGCGAACGTGTGGCCGCGGTTTCTGGCAGGTAGCCGAATTCGCCAGAATTCGGGAGCGACGGGAAAGCCCGCATTCTGGCGAAGGCGGCTACGAAGAGGTTGCCAGGAGTCTTAGCCGCGCGACTGCGGAGAGGTCCACGCTCCGGCACGTCTGCTTGACACCAGCGCAGCCGGCGGCTCATATTGGTCAAACCATGTCCGTCGAAAAGTATCTGAAACCGGAGGTCATCAACCAGATCAAGCGTCTGGACCTCCGCGCGCAATTCGTCGTCAAGGGCTTCCTGCAAGGGCTGCACGCCAGCCCATTCCACGGGTTTTCGGTGGAATTCTCCGAGCATCGCCGCTACACGCCGGGCGACGATCCCAAGGACATCGACTGGTTGGTCTACGCCAAGACGGACAAGTACTACGTCAAAAAGTTCGAGGCCGAGACGAACATCACGGGCTACCTGGCGATGGACTTGAGCCGCTCGATGGGCTACACGTACCGCCAGGAACTGACCAAGTTCGACTACGCGATCTGCCTGGCCGCGTCGCTGTGCTACCTGATGATCCACCAACAGGACCCCGTGGGGCTGATCACGTTCGACCAGAAAGTTCGAGACAGTCTGAAGCCACGCTCGAAACGCACCCAGCTGGGCAACGTCCTCTCGCATCTGGCCCGCTTGCAGCCGGCCGGTGCGACCGACATCGCCAACAGCCTCCGGCAGATCGCCGCCATGCTGCGGCATCGCAGTCTGGTGATGATCTTCTCGGACTTATTGTGCGACACGGAACCGGTAATTCAGAGCCTGCGGCTGCTGCGCCACGGCGGGCACGATGTAATCCTGTTCCATGTGCTGGACGAAGCCGAGGTGTATTTTCCGTTCGACGGCGTGATTGAATTCGAGGATCCGGAGACGGACGAGCGGGTGCGAGTGGACGCCAGCAACTACCGGCCGGAATACGCCGAGGAGATCCAAGCGTTCCGGGAGACGTACCGCCGCGAGTGCTTTCAGATCGGCGTCGATTACGTCGAAGTGGATACCAGCATGCAATTCGACAAGGCCCTGCTGGAATATCTGATCAGCCGGCGCAACCGGTCTTGATCCGTGGGATAGGCTTCCAGCCTGTCATGGACAACAAAAAACGGACACGGAGTCCCCGTGTCCGTCCAGCCGGTTTTCGACGATCCGGCGTCCGCTACGCCTGGAACGAACTGCCGCAGCCGCAGGTTTTGACCGCGTTGGGATTGTCGAAGGTGAATCCCCGCCGCTCGATGCTCTCGAACCAATCGACGGTCGTTCCGTCCAGGTACAAGGAGCTTTTCTTGTCGACCACGACATCCACGCCGTGGAAGTTGTACTTCGTATCCAGTTTGGCGTCGAAGTTGCTGTCAAAACCGAGCGTATAATTGAAGCCGCTGCAGCCGCCGCCTGCGACTCCAATCCGCAGAAACAGCTCCGTATCCAACTGCTGTTCGTCTTTCACCCGCTTGACTTCACTCGCCGCACGTTCTGTGATCGTAATCGCCATCATCCCTCTCCGACCTAGTAGTGACAAAATTTTCAACAGCGAAGGTTGTCTAAATTATAGAAACCGTTCGCCGTTGGAAAGGTGTCTTGTCGCCAAAAGGAGCGAAGCGAGCGGAGATTGATGCCGCATTTGAGAGCGGCATGGATGTGTATCTGATTGTCCGGTTTAATTTGCCGCATGCGGGAGACATCACCCCAGATACTCATTTGCCGGCAGGCCGACGACGCCGGGCGTGACGGCGAACAGGCTGCCCGCGTGCGGTTGTTCGCCCCGTTCCTGTTCGGTCAAGCCGTGCCGCGCCGTGGTAATGTACAAGCGGTCCAGATTCGCACCGCCAAAGGCGCAAGAAGTCACGCGGGCGACGGGCAAGGGGATTTCCTGCAGCATTCGGCCGTCCTCCGGATTCCAGCGGCTGATGCGGCCGCCGTCCCAATGCGCGATCCACAGCCGGCCCTCCGCATCGACGGTCATGCCGTCGGGACGGCCCACGCCGGATGGAAACGTGATGATGACGCGGCGATTGGAAATCGTGCCGGAGTCGGCGTCGTAGTCAAAGGCTGCGACCTGCAACGTCGGCGTGTCGATGTAGTACATGATCCGCTGATCCGGACTCCAGTCCAGCCCGTTGGATGTGGTCACGCCGCCGAACACGTGTCGGACGGTGCCGTCGGTGTCCAAGCAGTACAGGCTGCCGGCACCCGCTTGTCGAATCATGCTCATCGTTCCCGCCCAGAACCGTCCGCGGGGATCGCACTTGCCGTCGTTAAACCGATTGTCGGGCAAGTGCTGTTCCGGGGTAGCTAGCAGCGTCAACTCCTGACGGTCCAGGTCGAATGTCCCCAGCCCGTTTTGGGCCGCCAGCACCAGGCCGCCGCCGCGTCGCGGCACCGCGGCTCCCACCATTTGATTGACCCGGTAGACCAAGTCGGGCTCGCCGTGAGGATCGTGAACGTGAACGTGTCCCGCGGTGATGTCCACCCAATACAACCGCTGTTCGCGGGGATGCCACACGGGGCCTTCGGCTAACGCCGCTCGAACGTCCAAAATCAAATCAACTTGGGGCGCTGTCATGTTTTCTGGTCTCCAGAGGTAAATCTTCCGTTCCGGTACACCGCCCAATGCCATCCCGAGAGGCCGGCGTAGGGGAAGAACGCCTGCAAAACATACGCGTTCCCCGCTTCGTCTCGGAGCGTTTCCCGAGGTTCGAAGTTTGCCTCCTGGCTATGGATCAGGACCCACTCAGGGCCGGCTTGGGGCCATTGCCCCAGCGAGTAATACGCCAAGCGCCGGTGGCTGCCGGATCGCTGGAAGTAGTACTGCAGTACCAAGCCGTTGCGGAAATCGTGATCGCTGCCGACGGTCAGTTCGTTGTCCGAGGCGTGTTCCAGCATGAACCGCACGGCCGCTTGATATCCGCCTCGGCCGACGGCCAGCAGTCGTGCTGTTGCCATGGCGTTGCCGGCCAGGATGGCGATTAAGAACAGCACGTACAGGACTTTGCCGTGCCGCGCCCGGTGAAACAGTTGGACCAGCCCCCAACTGATTAACAGTTGCAGAAACAGCATACTGACCAGGAAGTATCGCGGATAGATCACGGCCGGCTTGTACATCAATAGCGCGGCGGCGGGCAGCACGAAAATCCCGGCCGCCAGCGGCAGCCACAGGTCGGAGCCGCTGCGGTAAAGTTCCCACAATGCCGCTCCGGCCGCGATCAGTACGGCCATCGCCACGATCGCCGCCAGGGGTTCCGTCTGCGGCCCGCCGACGGCCAGCGACAGGGCTTGCATGACGACCGTCGCCAGCGGTAACTCGTCGCCTCCCCCCACCGCCAGGTAACGCAGGTTGACGAAATACAGCCACGCCAGCACGGCGGACGGGACCAGGACCTGCCCAACCAGCACGCCCCAGTGCCGTGACGACCAGACGCCCCGATCGCGGAACAAACGCCACAGGGACCAGGCGACCAGTGCCCCGTATGCAAGAACAAACGTCACGTGTGCGAGAAACCCCAGCACGGCGCAGCAGGCGAACAATCCATCCCACCAGAGCCGAGGCTTGTCGATCGAGCGTTGCACAATCTCGAAGGCCGCCACGGCCAGCAGCAGGGCGTAGGCATAGCCGCGGGCTTCGGACGAATACTGAATCAACGGAAAGGATGCGCCGGTGATCAACGTCGCGGTGAGCGCCCCGGGACGGCCCCAACGCCGGGCAAACAACCCGCAAATCACCACCGTCCCAACGCCGGCGGCGACGGCCGGCAACCGATAGTACAACCAATGGCGGCCGGTTCCCAGGCAGTAGATGACCCACGTATTGAGGAAATGATTGTTGTCGTGGCGGATTTCCGTGAAAATCTGCCTCGCAGAGTCGATGCGGGTCGCAATCAGCCAGGACCAGATTTCGTCCAGCCAGAAGTCGTCCAGCGCAGCCAGCAGACGGTAGGCGGCGGCGATCAGCAACGCGGCAACGATTCCCAAAACGCAGCCCACGCGCACCAGCCGCGCGTGGCGGTCTTCGCGTGCGGAGAGATCGCGTCCTTGTTCGCCAAGATGCGTTGATGAAGCGTTGATAGTCGCCAGTCCTCAGACAATTCACACGGCTCGGGAGAGCCATGCTACACGGATTCAAGAACTCATGGCCTCAGACTGTGCCGGTTCCTTTGCCCGGCTCTCCAGCTGTTTGTCCGCCGACGGAGGTTCCAGCTTCGCCCGGATCAGCGGTGCGATCTGGTCGGCCAGCCAGGCGACGCCCAATTCGTTCAGGTGTTCCGGATAATACTCGGCATAGTACCAGAGATACGGCCGCTGTCCCAGCAGTTCGCCCCAGCGCCGATAGGCCAGTTCCGCCAGCTCCGGGTACTCCGTCACCGTCTGGAGATCTTTCAGCCGCTTGGCGATCCGTTCCGCCACGGGAACATAATCCGCGGAGTATCGCTGGGCGAGTGCCTGCAACTGCCGGCTGTACGGCTCGTACTCCGGGTACGCGCGGTGGTCGACGATGATCACGCGCATTTGGCGGCTTTGCGCCGTCTCGAGAAAAAACTCGGTGTACCGCACGAATTGGTCAAGCGGGACGCGCGGGACGTATTCGCTTGGTGAAACCACGGGCGCCAGCCAGCTGGTCAACCGGGAGACCAATTGCGAATGCTGCAACAACTTGGACGCAGAATAGGACGCCGATGCGTACCGCTCGATCAATTGGGCGTCCGTCTGCGGCTGCAACCAGGCGTCGTTATTCAGATACGACAGCAGGATCACGTCGAAGCGATGCCGGCCGAAGCGTTCCAAATACCATTGCCGGCCTTGGACGACGGTATAGCCGGGAACGCCGCCATTGATTACGTGGATTGGACGACTCGGCAGGCTGCGAGTCAACGCGTTCTCCAGGGCATGGGGAAACACGAACTGGTCGTCCAGCGGATACCCGAAGAAATTGGAGTCGCCCAAACATAAGACGCGCAAGGCCGAACCGTCGCCAGCAAGGCTGACTTCCCGGCCTCGGTAGCCCGCGCCGTTAATCGTAATCCTAACCGGCTGCCGCTCGCCCGCCGGGGCGTGGTGATGGTTCGAGGTCGTGACCTGGCTACCGGGCACCAGCCTCCACAGCAACTGGCGATCTTCGCAATACAGCGCCGGACCGCGGGCCTCGTCCGACGACAGACCCGCCAGCCACGTCACGAACTTCCGCGTGCCCACGGGCGGCGGTCCCGGCGCCGCGGCTCCGCCGCCCCAGCGTGCGATCAGTTCAGCGCCGCTGAAGAACAGGACCACGACGACCAACGAGTACAATGCCTTGCGCCGGAGCGGAATCCCGCGCATGCTGCGCCCCCCAGGGACTGCCGTTTCCTGTTCCGGCGGCTCCTCACTTCTGCCGGATGAGTCCGGTTTCCGTCTTTTTCTGTTCAACGCCCGCAGCCTCCCTCCGGCAACCTTCGTCCGCTCGGTGATCCCTACCGGACGAAGTGAGCATACTGCGGTCCACGGCGAGCCGCAAGCGTTCGGCGGGGCATGGCGGCTCCGCCTCCGGCCCGTTTGCTTCGGTAGCCCTGACTCTCCCGTCCGGCAGCGGTCGGATCGGCCCCATGCCGGGGATTCATCCGCGTGTTCCAGGGGGCACTTCTTTCGTGGATCTTCTCTCCCCAGCAAATGGTGAGAACTACTCGAGACCAGCCCGGTGAACTGCCCCAGAGGAAGCAAATTAGGCGTGCCATTATTGACCGCAACCGCTGTAATCGATACCTTTCGATACATTACGCCTCGGAGGTCGTGGAGCCTTTCCTCGTCCAGGGAGGGTACCGAAGCGTCATCGTGAAGAGGGTGTTTTCATGGCAGCGACATTGTCCGAGACGCGTGACGGGGTGCTGATCGTCAGATTCGTGGATACCGAGTTGTCGGAGGAATTCCGGATTCGGGAGATCGGCGCCGAGTTGGTGGAACTGGCCAGTCAACCCGGCGTGAAGCAGTTGCTGCTGAATTTTGACGGCGTGTCGTTCATGTCGTCGGCGATGCTGGGCCAATTGGCGATCCTTACCAAACGCTGCATCTCGCACAATGTCGGCCTGAAGATGTGTACGGTGGCCGAGACGATGCGGGAAGTCCTGCGGATTGTCCGACTGGACACGCTGGCGGAAATCCTGGCGGATGAAAACGAGGCGCTGAAGGTGTTTCGGCGCGAAGGCAGGCACAAGGACGACGGCGCCGACAGCGAGTCGGTTGCCGACGAGGACACGGCCGACGCCTATCGTGCGGCGGCCGGCAAGGGCGATGCCCAAGCCCAGTACAAACTGGCCTGCTGTTACGAGAACGGCCGGGGCGTGGTCCAGGATTTTTCCGCGGCGCGGAAATGGTACGAGAAATCCGCACGGCAAGGTCACGCGAACGCCCAGCACGCCTTGGCGACCTGCTATGCCTACGGCATGCAGGTGCCGCAGGACTATGACGAGGCGATCAAGTGGTACCGCAAGGCGGCCGAACAGGGCCACTCCGAAGCGGAATACGCGATGGGCATGAGCTACAGCTACGGGATCGGCGTCGAAGCCGACTTGGCCGAATCCCAGAAGTGGTATCACAAGGCTGCGGCCCAAGGGCACACCAAAGCCAAGGAAGCCTTGGAGCAACTCAAAGGCGAAAAGAAGGCCAACTGAGCGCTTCAGTACGTCCGCGGCGTGACGCGGGCTTGGACGCGGCCCGGCAAGCCCTGAATGCGGAGGAAGCCTTCGGCGTCGTCCTGATTATACGAGCCGCCGCCTTCCATCGTGGCAATGCCTTCGTCGTACAGGCTGTAGGGGCTCTGCCGCCCCGCCACCATGATGTTGCCCTTGTACAGGTTCAAACTCACTTCGCCCGTCACGTTGCGATGCGCCTGTTTGATAAAAGCGAACAGGGCGTCCATCTTGGCAGCGTACCAGAAGCCGTAGTAAACCAATTCGGCCACCTCGGGCACGAGCCGATCGCGAAGGTGCATCAGCTCGCGATCCAGCGTCACCTGTTCCAGCAGGCGCAACGCTTCGTACAGGATCGTCATGCCCGGCGATTCGTAGACCCCGCGGCTCTTCATACCCACAAAACGGTTCTCGACCATGTCCACGCGGCCAACGCCGTTGCGTCCGCCGATTTCGTTCAATTTCCGGACGATCTCAAACGCGCTGCCGCGCTGGCCGTTGACCGACACGGGCACCCCGGCCTCGAACGCGACCTTGACGTTTTCGATCTTGTCCGGCGCCTGCTGCGGGGACACCGTCATGCCAAACTCGACCAGCTCGACGCCGTTGACATTCAGATCTTCGAGCTTGCCGGCTTCGTAACTGATGTGCAGGCAGTTCTCGTCGGAGCTGTACGGCTTGGAGACCGACGCCTTGACCGGGATCTTCCGCTGCTCGCAATACGCGATCATCTCGGTGCGCCCGGGGAATTTGTCGCGGAACGCTTTCCGCCGCCACGGCACGACCACGGTGATGCCCGGTTCCAACGCCTCGGCGGCCAGTTGGAAACGGCACTGGTCGTTCCCTTTTCCCGTCGCCCCGTGGGCAAACGTATCCGCTCCCACCTCGCGCGCCACCTGCAAGCACTTCTTGGAGATCAGCGGCCGGGCGATCGACGTGCCCAGCAGATAGATACTCTCGTACTTGGCTTGCCATTGCAGCACCGGGAACGCGAAATCGCGGCACAATTCCTCCTGGGCGTCGACAATCCGGGCCCCGGCGGCCCCGGCGTCGCGGGCCTTCTTCAGGATCGCCTCGCGGTCCTCGCAGGGCTGGCCCAAGTCGACGTACACGGCATGTACCTCGTAACCCTGCTCCATCAACCAGCTGAGAATGACGGACGTATCCAATCCACCCGAGTAGGCAAGCACGCACTTTGGCATGAGAAATCCCCGATCGATGTTCGTGATAGAAAGCGGACACTGACGAGGACTATTTTGGCGAGACGGGGCCGGTGTCACAAGTGGTGGGGCCGAACAAAACGCCGGGCGAAAAACAAAGCGAGGGCGAAACCAGCGGTTGCCGGTTTCGCCCTCGCGTGTTCCCTGGCGTCGGAGCGGCCGAGTGGCCGCTCCGACGCACAGTCATAAGCTTCACCGTGAAGCGCCCGAGCAGGCAGTTGACCCAGAAACCGCCTGCTCAAGCTTGATGCTTCTACCCAGGAGGGAGGGCTGCTCCGCATTCCCGCAAACACGGTGCGAACGGTGAAGCTTTGGTATTTCTCGAATCAGATTTACGTTTTCAGCGAGCGAGTAAATAACGCCAATCCCGGGTTGGCACAAGATCGAAAAGGACTGTTTCTTGCGTTTTTCTGAACGGAGCGTGAGCGGCAGAAACAAAGCAACCCGAAGCGTCAGCGAGGTGATTCGGCAAGGGACGAATTCCTCGCTGACGCTTCGGGTTACGATGGGTAAGTCCGTCTTGCCCGCCCGCCGGACTGAGGCCACGTCAATTCGCCATAGGCGCCCGCGCCGCAAACGAAATCACGCGCGGTCTTGACTCTTCTTCATAGTCGATTCGCGAGCCGACCTGCTGCAGCCATTGCCGGGCGACAATTCGATCGTCAAACGGATGCTTTTCGTTGCGGATGACTTGGTACTGCCGCTCGCCCTTGCCCGCGATCAGCACCGCGTCGCCGGGCCGGGCTTGCGACAGCGCCCAGCGGATTGCTTCGGCCCGGTTCGGCAGCACGTGCGCCCGGGCCGGACGATCGTAGCCATCGAGGATATCGTGAGCAATCTGCAGCGGTTGCTGCCCGCGTGGATTGTCGTTGGTAATCACTCCTAGATGGGCGACACGTTCGACCACGCGTCCCAGCAGCGGCCGCTGGGCCGGATCATGGGCCGCGTCCGCACCGAACACGCAGATCACGCGGCCCGTGGTGACTTGACGCAGCGTCCGCAAGGTGACCGCCAAGGCGTCCGGCGACCGGGCGGCGTCCACGTACACGCCGAACGGCTGGCCACAGACCAGCGGCTCCAGCCGGCCGGGAATCTTGTCGACCGCTTCCAGTCCCCGCGCGATGGCCGTCAAGGGCAGGCCCAGCAGCAGGCCGACGGCGGCGGCGCACAAGCAGTTGTACACGTGGTGGTCGCCGATCATCCGGGTCTGGACCGCCGCCGTTTCGTCGCCTGCGGACAGCAAGAACGTCTGCTCGCAGGGGTAGCGTTCGACAATGGTCGCGGTCAATTCGGCGGGGGTGTGCAGGCCCACAGTCAGGACCGGCCGATCCAAACGCTGCAGCGCAAAGCGGCTGGCCGAATCATCGGCGTTGACCACCACCGCGCCGTCCGGCTTGAGATGCTCGAACAAACGCGATTTGGCGCGGCGGTAGTTGAAAATCGAGCCGTGATAGTCCAGGTGGTCCCGGCGGAGGTTGGTCAGCACCGCCACGTCGAACTCGACGCCCGCCGTGCGCCGCTCGGCCAACGCTCGGCTGGAGACTTCGACGACGGACGTTCCGCAGTCGTTTTCCGCCATGCGAGCCAGCCAGGAAGCCAGCTCGCGTGCCGGCGGCGTGGTGCGCGATGTTGCCACACGCTCGGAACCGTCGCTGTTGACGATCGAGCTGAGCAGTCCGTTGCGCTGGCCTGCCGCGCGAAAGATCGAATCCAACAGCCACGCCGTGGTGGTCTTGCCGTTGGTTCCCGTGATGCCCACCGTTCGCATCTTTCCCGTCGGATCGCCTGCCAGGCGTTGGCACAACCGGCCGAACGCCGCGCGAGTGTCCGCGACCAGGCAGACGGGCACGTCGACCGGGTGCAATTGTTCGGCCAGGACCGCTTTGGCGCCCCGCCGAATCGCCTCGTCGATCGCCGCATGACCGTCGCCTGTAGCAGTCTGAACGGCGGCAAACAGGTCGCCGGGACGGCACCGGCGCGCGTCGTCACAGCAGGAGGAAATGCGGATATCCTGGCTGCCGACGATGCGTCCTTGGGGAAAGAGTTCGCGCAAGCTAACGCGTGAAGCACGTGTGCTGGTTTGCATGATCTCGGCCTCCTTGCCTTGCATGCAGTGCGGGATGTTGGTCTGCACTACTTCCAGTCTGGCGAATGTCCCTTCCGCCAGGATCCGACGGCGAACGTGAAAGCGTATCTGGTTCTGGGTTGAAGCCGCTGCCGTTGGATCGTCCGGGAATTGTTCCGGATTGCGACGCGGGTGTCAAGGCGGTTTTGAGCCGCCCGTCCCTAAACGGCGCATGCTAGCTTGTACGCGACGTGGTGGAACGGAAGAAACGTCAATCGGAGCATCGGCGATTGGCATGGTAGACTGCGGACCTTAGACTGTTTGGAGCAGGACAGCTTCTTGAATCGAGGGGATTCTTCCGGGGCAGAACATGGCATTGGATTTCGACCGTCCCATCCAACGACGCGGCTCAGATAGTCTCAAGTGGCGTGGCCTTCACGACCGGGACGTGCTTCCCATGTGGGTCGCCGACATGGACTTCGCCTCGCCGCCGTGCGTCCTGCAGGCGCTCCGGCAGCGCGTCGACCAAGAGGTGTTCGGCTATCCGGTGGCCACGGACGAGGTCCACCAGGCGGTCGTCGCTTGGGCGGCGAGTCACTACGGCTGGCAGGTCGCCCCGGAGTGGATTGTCTGGCTGCCCGGGTTGGTTCCGGGGCTGCACGTTGCCTGCCTGGCGTACGCGGGGGCTCAGGAGGAGGTGCTTTCCTTCGTGCCGGTTTACCCGCCGTTTCTCTCGGCGCCGGCCGCGACGGGCCGAATCCTGAGGACCGTCCCGTTGATTCGGCAGCAGGGCCGTTGGACGTTCGATCTGGCGGCGTTGACCAGATCGCTGACCCCGCAGACGAAGCTGTTGCTGTTCTGCCACCCGCACAACCCGGTGGGCCGGGCCTTTGAAGCCGACGAGTTAACGGCCTTGGCCGAGGTCTGCCAGCGCCATGGTCTGGTGGTGTGTTCGGACGAGATCCATTGCGACCTGATGCTGGAACCACGGAGACACATTCCCTTCGCCACGCTGGGCGAGGCGACGGCCGACCGCACGGTGACGCTGATGTCGCCCGCCAAGACGTTCAACACGCCGGGGCTGAATTGCGGCTTGGCGATAATCCCGAACCGGGAACTGCGACGGAAGTTCCAGAAGGCTGCGCACGGTCTGGTGCCCCATCCCAATGCGTTGGGACTCGCGGCCTGCCGGGCGGCGTACGAGCACGGGGAGGAATGGCGCGCGGAGTTGCTCGATTATTTGCGCGGAAACCGCACGGCGTTGGAATCGTTTCTCGCCGATCGCCTGCCCATGTTCTCCATGTCCCGTGTCGAGGCGACTTACCTGGCCTGGCTGGATACGCGCTGGCTGGGCCCGCGAAACACGGCGGCTTTCTTCGAGACGGCCGGCGTCAAACTGTCGGACGGCGCCGCCTTTCAGGGCCCGGGTTTCATGCGGCTGAACTTCGGCTGTCCGCGGGCCATGCTTCACGAGGCCCTGGACCGTATCCAGCGCGCTGTCCGCCGGATCGTCTGACGGCGGGCGACGCATGGTTGCCCCGCGGCCTATTTGAGACGGCTGAAAAAGGCCGTGGGATAGGCTTCCAGCCTGTCAAGTTTTGTGCATTTCGAGCTTCCACGTTTGCCTACATTCCGTTCTTGACAGGCTGGAAGCCTATCCCACGTCCGTGCATGCCAGTCTTTCGCCAGTCTCTATTTGGGGGCGGCCGGGACCGCATTGGGAACGGTCAGGAAGAAATACTTGTGCTGAACCCAAGCGGGGGCCACGTCCAGCCGCACGAGGACTTGGCTGATGAACCCGAGCGGCGGCACTTCCACCGGCAACGGCCCGAGCGCGGCTAATTGCTGTGCCTCGGGTCGCAAAGCCGCAAACCTGGGAATCAGTCCCTCCAGGTGCAAGCCTGTGACCGATCCACCGGCCGCGACGTAGTTACCGCGTTGCGCCGTGTCCACTGCGACGGCCGCTTCCAGGGTCATGGCCGGCTGCTGGGCCGTGACCAGCAACTCCTGCTGGAGCCGCGTCACTTCCGCGGCGGCGTCAGGCAGCGGAAGCGTCGCGTAGTGCCGGCTGTGATACCGGGCAACCGCAAGTTTGCCACCGGCCAAACCGGCGAGATTCCGAACCAGAATCGGTTGCTCCAGGGCCCGCTGACTGGCCGTCGGGATGAGCTGAGGGCAGGAAGCGGGCAAAACGGCCCGGTTCGGGGCGGTGTCGCTCGAGATGTACAGCCCGCGGAAGTCCCCCTCGCTCATAAAGAATTTGAGCACGGCTTGGTCACTGGACGAAAACGAAGCCCCGGCAGCGGCAGCAGCGGATTGTGCGAGCCGCTCCCGCCACCGCAACAGTTCATGTGTCGCGGTTTGGTAGGACTTGACTTCTGCGGCAAACGCCGCCGACTTGCCCGCCAGTTTCTCCAAAGCCGGCTGAACGGCTTGCGGCAACTTGTCGTCGGGTGTGCTGGCGACCAAGGGAGCGAGCACCTGCAGGTACTGCTGGTACAGCGCAGGCACGTCGGCCGGGGCGGCTCGCTGGGCATCGGCATCGATCAAGGTTGCCAACGCTTTCACCACGTCTCCGTAAAACTGCGACACGGTGTCGTCCTTCATGCGAATCTGCTGCGGATCGATCTGGGCAAGGCTGGTGACGTCCGGAATGTTGGTGATCCGGGCCCACTCCATCGCACGGCAGTGGAGTGCCGACAGATGCAGCTGTTTCCACAGGCCGCCGAAGTGTTCCAGGCATTGGGGCCCGCCCAGTTTCTGCTCGCCGACAGCCGCCTGAGGCGCGGACTGCAACGCAGCGGCGGCGGCAGCGATGTTCTTCAGCAGTTCCTGAGTCGCGGGCAGTTGGGACGTGACGAGCTGATCCAGGGAGGCTTGCACCTGCCCGCGGAAAGCGTTGTTCCTGGCGTCGAGGATGGCATTGCGCACGGCGGCAAACTCCCTCGTGTAATTATCTTCCGCGGCAGAATCCAGGAAGAGCGTCAGGGAGGTGATCTCGTCGAGCGCAGCGTGAAATTGCTGGTAGGCTTCCTCCAACTTCTGTTGCTGCAGCAGAACCTGCAGTTTCTGGACCATCGCCTTTCGCGCCTGCGTGGACTTGGGGCTCATGAGATACTGCTGAGCCTGGTTGGCGTAGGCTTGCCCCGCTGGGGTACTTCGAGCGGTGACGACGATGGGCGAAAACAGTTGCGTCAAGACCACGGCTCGCAGACCGTAGTCGACGCCCGCGGTTTCGCCGAGCATTTGCAGGTCCAAGGCGGCGCGGCGTAATTGGCGGATCTGGATGTGCAACTCGCTCAGCTTCTTCCCGGCCACCCGCGAGGGGTTGGCGCCGATTGCCTGGAGATCCTTGAGGAGCGAAGTGAACAGGGTGTTCGCCGTGTTGAGCGTAGGCTGGGCGTTGGTCAGGTTATGGAGCTCCAACGGCAGCATTGGATCACGGGTATTGGGGTTGGCCCCCCGGGCCACGGGGCTCACGCCCAGGGCGAACAGGATCGCGGCGACCGCGGAACCGGCGACGCCACACCGCAACGACTGACTTGACATGGATTGACTCCGGCGAAAAAAACATCGATGAAGATCGAACACCGCGGCCAGGATTGCCGCCGGCCGGCTGGCGGCCTATGGCAGCACGCCCTCGAACGTTCCGGTCACGGCTTGTGACGCCCCTGTGACGCTGTGCGTCAGACTGCCGCCGGCGAGTTCCGCTTTGAGCAATTTTCCCTCGATGGATGTGATCTTCAGTTGCACCGGCTGAGCCGTGGCGGTCCAGAGCGGGCCGTTTTGTTGCGGCTGGACGAACATCTGGGCGCCGATCGTCTGACCTGTCAACTCCGCCAGCGTGCCGGCCGAACACGGAGCCCGGACAAACACCGAGGGGAAGGATTCCTGCTGGGCATCGCGATAGCTCTGCAATTGCAGCACGCCCGCGCCCGCCGCTTGGAGATGCGAGAAACTGACGTAGCAGGCCGAAACCTCCAGCGGCTGGTCGATGGTCAGCTTCATCGTGCCGGACAGTTCGACCGCTTCAGCCGCCGTGTCCGTCATCCCTCGTGCTGCGCCGGCCACGTCCTGGGAAACCTCCTGAGCCTTGTCCTTGACCGATTGGACGCCCTGCGAAGCCGCGTCCTTGACCGAAGAAGCGAGATCGCTGACGCTCTTGCCACCACAGCCCGCCACGACCGGCACCAAGACCAGCGCCAGCCATCCGACCGCGCGACGCCGCGGACGTTCCGTACACATCCCGAAAGCGTCCTCTTCAACAGCACCGGCAGGCTGACGCCGGCCGCTCGCCAGTTGCGTACACATCCCGAAAGCCTCCTCTAAAACAGAAACTTGCCAACGAGCGCTGAAAGCCCCGGCAATCAAGCCGGGCGAGAATAAGATGAAAACGGCTAAGCACCGTTTGAGAAATAAGTGGCGTAAGCTTCCAGCTCGCGATTCCGCTATCTGCCGCAAGCCGGAAGCTTACGCCACGCAGAAATCGGACAGTTATTTCTCGAACAGTGCTAATATAGTGCCCTCGCGCGCTGTCCGGGTCAAGCCTACAGCGGCGCCGGCAGGTCGCGGATGCGGAAGGCAACGGTGGCTCCGGCGAAGGCGGCGAAGCCGATCCCGAGCAAGATGACGTTGTAGCCAAGCGGTCCCAACTCCCACAAGCCCTGGGGGTCGCGCACCCACATGGCCCAAGCCAGCTGAGGGTCGTTCACGGAAATGCTGACGAATCGCTCCGGCTCGTAAGCGGTAAAGAACGTCCACCGGCCGAGCCATGCCAGGTGATCGGCAGCCCTGCCAACGATTTTGAGGGTCATCTCCACAATGTAAAAGCTGACGACGATGCCGATCGTTCGCCAACGATAACGATCGCACGCGGACAACAGGGTGCTGAGACCGGCGCCGAAGACGCCCAGGGAGAACAAGTTGAACGCGGCGGGAACAAACCAGGCGGCGTCGACACGGTCACTCATCGGCACACGCTGCATTTCGCTTTTCGCCAGCGGGTTGGGCAGTTCGATCCCGAACCAGGGGACGTTCAGGGTCGCAGCCGGCGCCGGCTCTTCGACTATCGTGGTCTGAATGCCCACATAAACCCCAAGCCATGAGGCGAGGGCCAGCAAGGCCGTGCCGATAATCGTTACCGCCGACGGGGACCAAAGCACCTGGAACCGACTGACTGGCTGAGCCAGCAGCATTTCCATCGTCCCCCGCCCGATTTCCCCGCTGATACAGTCCGAACCTCGAGCGATGGCCCACAGCGACATGCAGACAATCACAATCGGTTCGTCGTAGGTCAGGGCGATGCGGCCGGCGTAAGTGAACAGCTGCTCGAACGACACCGGGAAGAATCGCTCGAATTCCTGGAATTGCTCGACGATCGTCTGGAACCGGCTCATTTCGAACTGACTGACCAGCCATACGCGGGTCCAGCAGAAGCCAAACAAGGCGGTCATGCAGGACAGCAGCAACAGCCGCGACTCGGCGATGGATTTGTTGATCAAGGAACGATTCATCAATTTGGTTCCAGGCGGTTCACAACAACCCGGCGCGCTTGCGCAGCAGCCATTCGCCGGTAATCAACACGACAAACAGGCCGGCCCACACGGCGGAATTCCAAATCGGTACGGGCGGCAGCGATTCGATTCGCACTTGGCGGCCACGCGGTAAATCGCGCAACAAGTTGGCGGCCGTCCCGATCGTGTAGAACCGGCCTTGAGACGTCTTTGCCGCCGCCTGCAGGTCCGCGGCATCCATCTCCAAACGCGCCTGCTCGCCCGGCGGCGCCACGACGGCGAAGCGCTGCGAAGGTGGCTGGCCGGCGAGTGTCGGGTTCGCGATCCAGGCCCGGTACTTGCCGTTTGGCAGATTGCCTGCCAACCCTTCGAACACGCCTCGATTGACCGCGTCGCGGTGCAGCGCGAGCTGCCGCCGCTGACTGCCGTCCGACTCCAGCATGATCGTGACGCCATCGTCGGCAGCCGGGGCCAAGCGGTCGTCGAAGAACCTGGCGCGCAGCCGGACCGCTTCGCCGCGGCGGTACTCGGTGCGTTCCGACGTCAATTCGGCCAATCGCCCACCTTCCAGCAATTTCGCGCGACTGAGATAACGCAGGGTCTGGATCCAGTACCTCGCATAGTAGCTCTCCCCGGCGGGATGCCGCGCCCAGCGGTAGGTTTCGTCCGAAGCGTGGAAAATGACCTTGCCGGCCCCGATAAACTGCATCGAGATCATCGGCAAATGCTCGCCGCCGGCCCCCATTCGCCCGGGGTCCGCCGCCAACGCTCGCGCACCAGGCCGCAGGTCGGCCGCGGTCAGGGACCAGTACCAGGGAGGCATCTCCCGCCAAACCGCCAAGCTGGCCGGCAGCGAATCGGCCAGCTGCATGGGCGGGCTGGCGATGCCCAACCGAGTCGGCTGCGGCGCGAGTCCCTGGTCCAGGACGGCCCCGGGCAGGGGCGTCGAAGCCGTCTCGATGTTTATCGGCAACAGGGCTGCCAAGGGCGTATCGCGATAGGCCAGCGGCGTGTACCGCGGCCCCGCCAACACGATCAGGCCGCCGCCTCGCTGCTCGACAAAGGCCACGATGTTCTCCATCACGGAACGGCTGAGGAACGATGGATTCACGTCGCCAAAGATCAGCACGTCGTAGGTGAATAACTCCTCGCGATTGACGGGAAAGACCCGGGCGGCCGTCTCGTCCAGTTCCGCGTACTCCAGATCGGCCTCTTGGAGCACGGTGGTCAGTTCCACGGCCTTGTCTTTCGAGTCGCGTTTCAGGCTGCGGCCCAAGACGGTCTTCAAGTAACGAAAATCGTAACTGGGGTAGGCTTGGACGTACAGCACGCGGAGCGCGTCGTCGCGGACCTTGACCACCCGCGTCTGGCGATTGTTCTCGGCGTTCGCTTCGCCCGTCAAGGGCTCGACTTCCACCGCAAACTCAAAGTCCCCTTTGTCCGTGGGACGGTGGGACAGCCGGACGCTCTGAGGCACGCCGTCTTTGCCGAGCGTGATCTGCTGCTCGGCCAACGTTTGGCTTTCCTGCCCTTTGACCGCCAGACGCACCGTCGCCTGCTGACCCTCGTATCCCGCCGCGGCGACTTTGAAGTCAAAATGCACCAGGTCGCCGGCAAACACGACGTCGTCGACCAGCAGATCGGCCACGCGCACATCGCGGGCCGGCCGGCTGTTGCCCAAGCCGATCAGGAACAACGGCACCGCCTTGCGTCGCGCCTCGGAGGCGGCCTCGGAGATCGTCTTGCCCTCGGTCGTCACGCCGTCGGACAACAAGATCAAGGCGGCGGTGGGGCGGCCGCGCTGGATGGCGAGCACGTCCTGCAGGCTCTTGCCCAGACGACTGGACGGCTCGCCAGCCTCCAAACCGCGAAGGGCTGGAATCCACGCGGAAGATCCTCGCGCCGCGTCCGCCGAGGCAGCGTCGCTGCCGGTCAACGGTCGCG
This sequence comes from uncultured Pirellulaceae bacterium, assembly GCA_964645045.1. Taxonomy (GTDB): domain Bacteria; phylum Planctomycetota; class Planctomycetia; order Pirellulales; family Pirellulaceae; genus Anammoximicrobium. Next base: position 31,410 of record CAZXYZ010000120.1, read on the forward strand.
CCGCGCCGCCAGCTCGAAATACCTTCAGCCGGTACCGCTGCTGCAGTTGCCGGAGCAGATCCGCGTCGCGTTCCAACAGCAGCAGCTTGGCCAATTCGATGCGCGCCGGCTGCTGCAATCCGGCCGACTGCAGCCGGCGCGTCAGTTCCGTCCGCTGCTTCGCGTCGCTATAGTCATCGACGGTGCCCATACTGGCGGAATCATCGATTAACAGCACCAGGTCGGGCAAGTCGGTGCGATGGCGATTCAGCATCCAGCCGTACATCAGGAACACGACCAGCACGATCAGCGTGATCCGCAGCGAGGCCAGGACGGTCTTGGTCAGCACATGTGCCCGGCCCCGCTCGCGAGCGTAGATGGTAATCACCCAGGCCGCCGCCGCGGCGACCAGCACCAGCGTGACGGACGGACCCCAAGGCCACGAATGGGAACGTGTGACTTCCGTGCCCGCGCCGCCGCCGGCGAGCACAAAGTCGCGCAAATCGTTCCACGTCTGTACCAGGGTATCCATCATGCCGAAGCGTTTCCAAAGTGCCAAGCCAGCGTGGTCTCGGTCAGCAACAGCACCAAGACCAACCCTAGGAGGTAACGAAAGTACTGTGCAGGCTTGGTCGAGGGCAACCCGCCAACCACCTTGTCGATGTGGAATTCCGGGTCGAACTGGCCCGGCAACAGCTCGGAGTCGAAACGGTCCAGGTCGCTCTCGCGCGTATGGAGATTCACGGCAAAACGTTGATCGTGATTTACCGATGGACCGAAACTGGCCACGTATACGCCGCTGAAGACGGTGCCGCTGAACGCCCAGGTGCTGCTCTGGCCCGCCGGCCGCACGGCCACCCGCTCGGCCTCGCCGCCAGGCGTCCGGATCGTCAGCGCCGCGTTCGGCCCGGCGCCCGGCAGCGAGCCTTCCAGGGACTCACCGACCAGCACGTTCCGGGCCTCGAACCGGCGGCGGACGGCGTGGGCCAGCAACTCTTGCACCAGTGGCGGGAAACTGGGCCACGTCGTCAACGCCGTCCAGGGCGTGGGAGGATCGGTGCCGCGGTCGAGGGAATCCGGACTGACGGCCGTGGCTAGCAGGATCGAGCGCCCACGTCCGATCCGCTCCTCGACAATCGCCGGGTCCCCGTTATTGAACGCCAAAGCCACCCGGGCGGCCGCCGAGTCGAAGGGCTGGACTTGAACGTACTTCCAGACCGGAGTCGTCAGCAAGCCGCTTTGCGGGTGTCCGGCAAACGGCGCGAGGATCGGGTGGCGATAGTCCAGGGGATCGAACGAGTAGACTCCGGTGGGAGCAACGCTTTCGAGCCGCGCCGGCAACACGCGGCGGCCCGACGCTTCGCCGCCCAATTGCTGGTTGTAGCTGTCCACCTGCACCTGGTCGCCGAGCGTCCATAGCAGGCCGCCGCCGTTGCGGACATAGTCGTACAGGACCGCCGCCTCCTCGCGGGTAAACCGCCGCACATTGCACAGGGCCACGCAATCGAATCGATTCAGATCCTGCTCCAGCAGCGCGCTCTCCAGGCGAATCACCGGCCGCACGCGCGGCGTCGAAGCCCGGCTGGGTTCCAGCGCAAACGCCAGGTAGCGTGCCGCTCCCTCGCGGCCCTCGACGCACAGCACCTCGATCGCCTCCCGCACCGGAACGCTCAACCAGCGGCGGTTGTCGATCGACAGCGGATCGTCGGCCAGGCGTGCCTCGACCTGATGCTCGCCGGGGGCTTCGAATGTGTGCGCGAACGACACCGTACTGCGGCCTGCAGCGGAAACGTCGATCGTCTCGGCGCGCACTTGCTGGTCATCGACCAGGAATGCGATCCGTTGGCTGGTTCGTTCGCGAGTGCCGAACGCTTGCAGCTCGGCGACGAAGTTGACCTCGCGCCCCGTCGTGACCAGGGAATCCCGCAGTTCCAGCGAGGCCACCGCCACGTTGGTCGTGCCGTCCTGGCCGACGTCGAACAACGCCAGCGAGGCGTTCTCCGCCAGTCGGCCGATGCGGAGACGACAATCCCGGGTGGCGACATCGTCCCAGGTCGTGCGTCCCAGGTCGGTAAAGAAGCAGATCGTGGTGGTGGTCAATCCGACCTGTTGCCGGCGGACGGACTGCAAAACGTTCTCGATCTCCGTCAGCGTCAGCGGTAGACTGCCCCCGCCGTGGCGGACTTTGGTGCTCTCGATTTCTTCCACCACGTCTCGCGGATCGAAGGCCGGATCGGAGATCGCGGCCTGAGGCGGATCGCCCAGCAACACCAAGGTAAACCCGTCGCCCTGGCGGCTGTCGTTGACGACCTGCACGGCCATCTCCTTGGCGCGGTCCAGTCGGCTCTTGTCCCCAACGCGGTAATCCATCGAGTAGGAGACGTCCAGGACCAGCAAATAATGCGTCCGCTCGCGCGTCCCCAACGCGGCGCCGAGCGAAGGAAACAGCGAAAACACGGGATCCGCCAAAGCCGCAGCTAGCAGCAGCAAAATCGCCACGCGGACCAGCAGCAAGATCAATTGCTCGACGCGGATCCGGCGGGCGTTTTTGCGGATCGCAGCCAGCAGGAACGTCATTGCCGCCCAAGACACCTCTTGATACTTCCGCTGGCTGAGCAAATGAATAATAATCGGCAGACTCGCCGCCAGCCCCCATAACAACATGGCGGTGTTCGCGAACGGCAGCGATTGAACCAGGGAGGATAGCCAGCTCATGTCCCTATCATGCACGTTGCGGTCCGCCGTGACAACACTAGGGCCGCGTCCTCGTTCCCAGGCTCCCGCCTGGGAACGCACTGCCTTGCCGGCTCCGCCGGCCGGAAGCGAGGCCGAGCCTCGTCGACATTGGGTTCCCCCGAACGTTGCGGAAATCCTGGCGAACGGCGGGCGTCAGCCCACCGGTCTATTGTCTCTGCGGGCTCTTCTCCTTCCGTCCGCTGATTTCAGCGAAAGCGGTCTCGCAAACCCCTCGCGCAAACGTGCCGACATAGGAAAAACCGGCGGGCTCACGCCCAATGCCACTTACTTTGTAGCGGCACGGCGCGAGCCGTCCGGTATTACAGTCGGAAAACCGGGCGGCTTGCGCCGCTCCGCTAACAAAAACGCCCCCAATGGTCCCAAAGTAAGTGGCATTGGGCTCACGCCCGCCGTTCGCCTTTTGGTATGCAACTACGGGGTTGTGAGGCAGAGCTTCGTAGCCAGGCCATCTGTGAGAGTATGGGCCGTCGTGTGGGCCGCCGCGGCCTTGACAGCCGTTCTTTGCCCCCCGCCCTCCGCCCGGGCCGCCGAAATCCAACTCCGCTGGCAACTGGCCCCCGGAACCGCGCTGCAAATCCAGCTCGCGCAGACCTCGAAAACCGAGACGACGATCCGAGATCGGGTCACCGCCGTCGCCATCGACACGGGCCTGGAATTGCCGTGGAACGTGGATCGCGTGGATCCCGATGGCACGCTGCACGTGACGCAAGCGTTCTCGCGGCTGTGGCTGCGGTCGGTTTCCCCCGACGGGAAGACCACGGCTTACGACTCGTCGTTGCCTCCCGATTCGGCCGCGGAAACGAAAGCGATTGCCGACGCCGTGCGGATGCTGCTGCAACTGCGGGTTTCCATCAGCCTGTCGAAACGCGGCGAAATCCTCGCTGTCCAGCGTCCGTCGGAAACGGATAGCCTGCTGGGCGACCTGCCCGCCCTGGCCGGCTGGAAGTCCCTGCTGACACGCGACGGCATGCAACGCACGCTGCATCAGGCGCTGGGGACACTGCCCGCAGGCCCCGTCGACGTCGGAAGCACGTGGAACATCGTCCGCCAATTGGAATCGCCGCTGGGTCCGATCACCGCCACGGACACCTACACCTATGAAGGCCCCAGCGCAGACAGCCAGCACCGGTTGGAGCGAATTCGCGTGGCGACGCAATTGAAGCTGCCGGACGCCGCCGCCCCCTCGCGACCACCGAAACGCGTCGAACGTCAACAACTCGAAGGCAGCTACCTGTTCGACGCCACCGCGGGCTTCCTCGCCGAATCGCGCATGACGCAAACGCTCGTGTCCGAGGTGCCTTACGGAGACGGAACGATTCGGGTATTGACGGCCAGTTCGCTGGTGACCAAGCTGGCCAGAGTATCGCGTTGACCGACGGGTTCAGGGCGGCGGCCGCCGCCCTGAACCCGCCATCCCCCTCGGCCCTCACGATTCCAACAAATCCAGAGGACTGCGCACGTCCGTCGTGCCACCTTCCATGACATGCAAGTAGATCATCGTCGTCTGAATGTCCTTATGCCCCAACAGCTCCTGTACCGTGCGGATGTTCTCTCCGCTTTCCAAGAGGTGCGTCGCAAAGCTGTGGCGGAAGAC
>CAZXYZ010000121.1:0-34137 GCA_964645045.1 uncultured Pirellulaceae bacterium
TGGGCCGGACGGATTGGGGTGATTGGTGGGTGGCGAAAGCCAACGACACGGGCACAGGTTTCGTCAACGAACGATGGGGCTTCTGGTCACCGATCAATTGGCTGGACGTGCAGGTCGCCGACGTCAATGGCGATGGCCGGGCTGACATCGTGGGACGAGCGGATGGCGGCGATTGGTGGGTGGCAAAAGCCAACGACACGGGCACGGGTTTCATCAACGAGCGGTGGGGCTTCTGGTCACCGATCACTTGGCTGGACGTGCAGGTCGCCGACGTCAGTGGCGACGGCCGGGCCGATATCGTGGGCCGGACGGAGTGGGGTGATTGGTGGGTGGCGAAACCCAACGGCACAGGCACGGGGTTCCTCATGGAGCGATGGGGCTTCTGGTCACCGATCCCCTGGGCTGATGTCCGGGTCGCCGACGTCAGTGGCGATGGCCGGGCCGACATCGTGGGACGAGTGGATTACGGCGACTGGTGGGTGGCGAAAGCCAACGACACGGGCACGGGTTTTATCAACGAGCGATGGGGCTTCTGGTCGCCGATCACGTGGCTGGACGTGCAGGCGGCCGACGTGAGTGGCGACGGCCGGGCCGACATTGTGGGCCGGACGGAATGGGGTGATTGGTGGGTGGCGAAAACCAACGATACAGGGACGGGTTCCGTCAACGAGCAGTGGGGCCACTGGGATCCGGGTATCTGGTCCGACGTGCATGCCGCAGACGTGACGGGACAGGATGCCGCCCCCGCCCTGATGGCCTTGGCGGCACCACCAAGTGAGGTCGCCGCGGATCCTCTGAGCGCGGAGCAACTCGCATTGGTCTTCGAGCAGGCCGTCCAGCAATGGGAAACCGTGGGACTGGCTGCTGCCCAGCTTGCATTATTCCGGGATGTGCAGGTGGCGATTGCGGATCTCCCGGGCCTCCAGTTGGGGTTGGCCACTTCGAGCGTCATCGTGTTGGACTTGAATGCCGCTGGTTACGGTTGGTACGTCGAAGCTGGCCCGCAGAGTCCCGAGGTCCCCGCCTTGCAGATGGACCTGTTAACGGCGGTGGTACACGAACTGGGGCATCTGGCTGGATTGCCGGACGAGTATGTCGCGGCGGACAGCACGGACGTGATGTCCGGCTGGCTGCTGCCCGGCACCCGCCGTTTGCCGACCCTGGCGGACCTGGATGCGGTGTTCGAGGACAGCGATTGGAGCGAGACCTGATTCCTTGTCAGACCTGGCGGCACCCTGAGGCCGGCCGCTTTTCCGCTTCGCCCGCCCGGGGGCTAGGAGGAAGCCGTTCAGCGGCGAAGCGGAACAACACCCGGTTGGCGTCCGCTGCCTGCCGGTCGGAGGCCACGGCTTGGCCGTATTGACGGGCGGAGCGAGAGAGCTGCTGAAAGGTTTGGTCATCCATCTGCACACAGCGCTGGAGCACTTGCTGCATCGGCTCGCGCGGCTCCAAGGGCAGGTCCCAACCGGCCCCTTTTTCTGGCAGCTGCCGCCACGGGGTCTGATCGCTGAGCAGCACCGGACAGCCGGCCAGCAGTGCGTCGAGAATGACGAAGCCGAAGTTTTCTCCGCGTGTCGGGAAGAAGAACAGATGGTGCTGCCGCAACGCGGCCGGGACTTCCTCGGGTCGGATCGCACCATGGTCCGTCACCTGGATGTTGGGCGGCATGTTCCGGATCAGGTGAGCACATTCATTCCAGTAGTCTGAATCTTCTTTCGGGCCGTAGATATGGAATTCGACCCGGCCTTTCAGGCCCGCCAGCATACGCAGGGCAACGTCGAGGTTCTTCTTGGGGCTGATCCGCGAAAGAAAGGCCACGCGGAGGCTGCCTGGGGCCTTGCTCCGCTGCTCCTCGGGGAACGGCCCCTCCCGGGCGGGGCCGCGCAGATTGGGGGCGACGAAGACGGAAGCGTTTCTGCCAATGACCCGGCGGATATCCTCTTGCTCGAAATCGCTGGAGGCTTGCCAAAACACATCTCCGTCCAGGCCGCCTAGCCGGGCGGCCTGTAGGAAGGCCCACTTCTTGGTCTTCTTCAACTCGAGTGCTCCGGCCGAGAACTGCCCGCGCGGCGCCAAGACCAGCGGCCGCGGGGGCACGAGCCCCAGGCGGCGGAGCGTCAACGGCAGAATCGCAAATCGGAAGGCGAAGAAGCTGTTGAGGTAGAGCACGTCGTATTCCGTCTGGCCGAGGATGCGGTGGAATTCCCGGAGGTGGAGCCGCTCCGGAGGCAAGTAGAGCACCTCGGCCTTTCCCACCGTCTGCCAGGTGCCCGGCTGACAGTGCGGGAACGGCGCGGAGTCGCCGAGGTCCCGGTCGCGGGCGACCACACGGAAGGTGAATTCGTCGCTGAGCTGCTCGACGATATTCGCCACGCTGCGCGGCGGACCGCCCGCTTTGTAGGCTGGCAGATAGTAGTCGCACAGCGACAGAATTATGGGCTTCCGGGTACCGGACGAAGCTTGGCACATGCTGGGTAGTCTCCTGCGGACGATGGCAAATTTCCGTGGCAGGCGGCCATCAGGCCGCCGCACGCCGGCCGCGGCAGTGGACGGCGGTGATGCCTTGCACGACGCGTGACAAATCGGCGGTCTCCAAGGTCGACCCGCTGGGCAGGCACAGCCCATTCCGGAACAGGTCCTCGGACACCGCGCCCCCGCGGCAACGGCAACCTGCGAACACCGGCTGCAAATGCAGCGGCTTCCAGACGGGGCGTGATTCGATATTTTCGGCCTCCAGCGTCAAGCGGATGTCCTCGCGCGTGGCGCCGAACTCAGCCGGATTTACCGTGATGCACGTCAACCAGCGCGTCGAGCGGCTGCCGGCAGGTTCCGGCATGAACTCAATTCCTGACAGCCCTCCCAACGCCCGCCGGTAGAAATCGAAATTGGCCCGCCGCCGCCGGACGCGGTCCTCGAGCACGCTGATTTGTCCCCGCGCGACGGCGGCCAACAGGTTGCTCATGCGGTAGTTGTAACCGATCTGGGAATGCTGGTAGTGCGGCGCGGGGTCGCGGGCCTGCGTCGCCAGGAACCGGGCGCGGCTGCAGCGTTGCGGATCGTCGGACACCAGCAGTCCGCCACCGCTGGCCGTGATGATCTTGTTGCCGTTCAGCGAAAAGCAGCCGATTTCTCCCAACGTGCCGGCGGGGCGTCCGCGGTACGTCGCGCCCAAGGCTTCGGCCGCATCCTCGATCACGGGGACGGCATAGCGCCGGCAGATCTCCAGGATTGGTGCGTAGTCCGCGCACTGGCCGTACAAATCCACCGTCACCACGGCCTTGGGCAGCTTTCCGCGCCGGGCGCAGGCCGCGATTTCTTCCTCAAGGAGATTCGGGTCCAGGTTCCAGGTTTCGCGGTTGCTGTCGATGAACACGGGCTGGGCGCCGGTGTACGTGACCGCGTTGGCGGTGGCCGCAAAGGTCAGAGTCGAGGTGAGCACTTCGTCGCCCCGCTCGACGCCCAGCAGCAAAAGCGCGAGGTGCAAGGCGGCCGTACCGGAAGAGAGGGCCACGGCTTCCGCCGCCCCGAGCGCGTCGGCGAACTCCCGTTCCAGCGCGTCGACGTGGGGGCCCAGCGGAGCGATCCAGTTGGAATCGAATGCCTCCAGGAGGAGCTCACGCTCGCGCGGCGACATGTGGGGCGGGGAGAGATACACACGTTGATTCATGCCAATTCCTTGGACCAAAGGGATTGATGATGGGGTCATTCGTCGGCGTCCTCAGGCACGATACTCGGGGAAGTAGCCGGGCTTCGGCTGCCAAACGCTGCCTTGCTGGGCCTCCCAATCTCTGCGGTGCGCCAGCAGCCGCTCGTAGCCGGCCGGATCGTGAATTGCCTTGCCGACAAAGAAATCCACGCTCCCTTGGGGAGCAAACGATTTCTTGTACCGGTAGATGCCGTCTTCGCCTCCATAGCCGCCCCCCAGGACAAAGGCCCGTTTTCCCGCCTGCCGAGCCCAGAGGATGACCTCGTGCTTGAGCAGGTCGTTGGGCCGCAGCGGGAAGGCTTCGGCCAGGGTGCCGCCGAGGAACGAATAGACGTGCCGCGCGGAGACGAGGACCAGTTCCGAAGAAACCACCTGCTGATTATGCAGGACATGCACGAACACGAACTGACCGGCGAGGTTCCTCACCATGGCCGCAAAGAACTCCCGCGGAAAGAAATAGGTTCCGGAGGCTTCGCGGCGGTCCAGCGTCGAGTAGTAGATCGCCAGAAACTCGTCGAGCCGCCGGCCCGCGGGATCGATTTCCACCGCCAGTTGCGACTGCTTGGCGCGGTTGACATTCTTGCGGACTTTGTGCTCGTAGGCCTGCCAAAGTTGATCGGGGGCGAGGTCCAGACTCCGCACCACGTTCGGAGCGTTCAGCTCGACCGTGCCGGGGAACGCGAGCAACTGGTCCGGAAACAGGGACAAACGCACGAAAGACGACACCACCGCGTGTCCGCGCAGCCAGTCCTCGACCGGCTTCCAGAACTCGGTTGCCTGGTCCGCCGGGTAGTTCCAAGCGAAAGCCCCGCCATAGCCGTACGGGCTGACCAAATCCCAAGCCGTCTCCGCCGGGTCGGACCAGGGTTCGGCCGTCAGGGGACGGAGGAGAAACGGAAACAGGACCCCGCCGGAATCCGCTTGTCCTGCGGCACAGAGCACGCGGTCACCCGGCCGGGCAAACAGCTCGACGTAGTGCGGATGAGCGACAACCTCCCGTTCCGGCCACGCCTCCCAGCTAGCGATCCACTGAGCCCGTTCTGCGGGCACGGCATGGTCCAGAAAACGAACCTGCATCATGGTCCTCCCCTCACACTGCGCCTCGCGCCAAGCGTTGCACCACCTCCACAACCCGCATCAAATCCGCAGAGCCGTACCGGAAATCGCACGGCAAAGTCAGCAGACGCTGCGACAGCCGCTCGGCCGACTGCAGGGCCTCGCAGCCCTGGCTCTCGATCGGCCAATGGACGGCCGGGTACATCGCCGCTGCGATCAGCCCCGTGCGGATGCGCTCGCGCAGCTCCTTGGTCTGGCACTCCAGAATCAGGGCCAGAGGGCATGAGCCCGCGCCCGCTGGACCGAGAACCCGGGTCCCTGCGACGTTTTCCAAGGCCTGGCGGAGCGTTCCGTAATTCTCCGCCCGCCGCATCCGCCAATCGTCCCAAGGCAGGACTGGCAGAAGTTGCTCCGCCACCCGGGAGGCCCCGGACACGGGCCCGGCCGCGAGCCCGCCTTCACCCTCCACCTGCAAACGGCGGAACACCGGTTTGTCTGCGAACTCGCCCTGCAGGTAGAGCCGTTTCAGAAGCATCGCCGCCAGTTTCTTCTGCGAAGCCGAATCGCGAATGGCGGTGACGGCGGCACGGCTGGGGAGCGAATGCCCGCCGGGCGACCAGAGCGCCGCCCCGTCCGGAATCGGCAACGTCTTCCGCAGGGACGCCAGGCAATAGGCGGCCCCGCTGCTTCGGGCCCAATCACTCCACGGATCGTGGGTGTGGTCTTCGACTAGTTCCGCCACTCCCAGGTCGACGGCACCGGCCGCCTGCTGACCGCGCAAGCCAAAGTAGTTGACCAGCAGGAACACGTCGCCAGTCCGGAATGGGACGGCCGGCTGGACGGGCACAGGCCAGCGGGGCGAGTCGTCGTAACGCACGACCTCCAGGCCGGTCGCGGCGATCGCGGCCGCCACGTCGGGACAGAAGTAGGTAGGCATGAACCAGCGCCGCCAGCCACGCTGCTGGCAGCCGTGTTGGATCAGCGCGGCGAAGGCATCCCGTCCGGAGGCAAACATCAGGGCGTCTGCCGGAACGATGGGCGCGCGAGGCTGCCCGTGGAATGACGGCCAGTGAAATTCACTGCCGTATTCCCAGCGGCCCGCCACGCATTCGATGTCAGGTCTCATGCCCGCAATCCTGTCAGGGAAAGACGCTCCGCGACGGGCGGACGCTCCGGCTGATACTCCTCCCGCAGCAGCCCCATCAGCACCAGGTTGAGATACTGGCCGTCCTTGTATTGGGCTTGGCGCAACAGCCCTTCCTCGCGGAACCCCAGCGACTGGTACAGCCTCCGCGCCCGCTCGTTGTACTCCAAGACGTTCAGTTCGATCCGGTTCAGGTTCAGCATCTGGAAACCGTAATCGACCACGCGGCGGGTGACTTCGCGTCCGATCCCCTGTCCCCATCGCTTCTTGTCACCCAGCAGGATGGCAAACTCGGCCGAACGGATCCGGTGGTCGAGCTTGTACAGGCCCACGTGGCCGAGACACTCGTCCGTCTCGGCGTCGGCGATGACCCAGACGATTTCGTCCTTCCGTTGGCGATGAAACTCGATCCAATCCGCCAAGTCCGCCCGAGCGTAACCGGACGAGAATCCGCCCAGCAGGCCCGCCACTTCCGGGTCGTTCTTCTGTTCATAGAGCGGCGCCAGGTCCTTCGGCTCCGGCTTCCGCAAGCGGACATTGCTCAATTGGAGAATCACGCCGCTTTCCTTCCTGGAGTCGCGCCGGACCCGTCGGCGGGACGCGACAGACCAAGGTCATCCACTTCCGCAACATCCTGTCCGGGTTTGACACCGTGCGCACTGAACACCCGGACCAGCGTCAACACGAGGATTTTAAGGTCCAGGCTGAGACTCCAGTGATCGACGTACCAGACGTCGAACGCCAGCCGCTGGCTGAAGGGAATCGTCTGGCGGCCCTGAACCTGGGCCCAGCCGGTGATGCCGGGAGGAACGTCATGTCGCCGCGCTTGGTCCGGGGTGTAACGGGCCAGATACTCGGTCAACAGGGGCCTCGGTCCCACAAGGCTCATCTCGCCACGGAACACGTTCCACAGTTGGGGCAGTTCGTCCAAGCTGGACCGGCGGAGAAAAGTACCCAGGCGGGTCAGGCGTTCGGCGTCCGACCGGAGCGTGCCGTCCGGGTTGCAGGCCTCGCTCATGGTGCGGAATTTGAGCAGGCAGAAAGTCCTTCCGAACTGTCCGGGGCGGACCTGGCGGAACAGGACTGGACGGCCCATCCTGACGGCAATGGCGATCGCCACCAAGAGCATGACCGGCGACAAGAGCACCAAGCCGCAGCCGGCAGCGGCCAGATCCAGCCCACGTTTTGCAGTCCGTGACCAAGAACTTGTGTTCATCAACTCGCCTTTCTCCGGCCGGCGTTTTCCGCCGCGTCGCGGAACACTTCCTCAAACCGTTCGACGCCCACGCGCAAACTGAGTTCGCGTTCGTAAAAGGCACGGCCTCTGGCACCCATCAACTCCAGTTCCTCCCGTCCCCGCTCCGATAGATCCTTGACGGCCGCCGCGAGGGCCGCCGGATCTTGCGGCGGGCAGGTCACGCCAGCTCCGGAGCGCTGGACGAGTTCCGCTGCGTCTCCGGCCACCGCCATCAGCAGCGGCCGGCCGGCCGCCATATAAGCCTGCGTCTTGGACGGGATCGTGATCCGGAACAGCGGATCCAGCTTCAGATGCACGAGTACGGCGTCGGCAAGGGCCAGGATCGAACTCATCGCTTCCATCGGCTGCCGCGGCAAGAACTTCGTGTTGGATAACCCCATGTCCCGCGCGCGCTCCTCCAAGCGGTCCCGGTCCACGCCGCCTCCCACGAACACGAACTGGACCAGGGGCGCGGTTTGAGCGCAGATTTGGGCGGCATCCAGGACGGCATCCAGGGCCTGGCCAAGCCCCATCGTCCCCGCAAACAACAGATTGAAACGCCCCGCGAGGCCGAGCCTGCGTGCCAACTCTTCGTCCCGGGGGATGGGGCGGATGCTGCGTTCGTCAGCCCAGTTGTAGATCACGTGGATCCGCTCCGCGGACACTCCGCGCTCCGTCAAGACCCCGCCAAAACCGGGCGACTGGACCACGATGCGATCGGCCCGCTTGTACACCAGACGGCACAGACGCCCCAGGATCCCCAAGACAAGCCGGTTGTGCATCATTCCCGACGCGGCCACGGTGTCCGGCCAGAGATCCTGCACGTCGTAGACGAACGGACAGCAACGGAGAGCGCGCAGGACGAAGGCCGGCAAGGCGATCGTGGCCGGTGGATGGTACACATAAACGACGTCCGGTTTCCGTACCAGGAAGGGCCCCAGCAGCGCGGCGGTCAAGGCAAAGCTGGTATAGTTGGCGACACGCCCCAGGCGTGACTTGTCGTGACTGGGGTAGAGCGCAACGCGATTGACGGTGACGCCGTCCATACTTTCCCGATGCCACGGCCGAATGCGGTAGCCGGGATACACTTTGCCGCCGGGGTAGTTCGGAAACCCTGTGAGGACATCCACCTGATGGCCGCGGCGGACCAGGGCCTGCACGAACCCCAAGCCCTTGACGGTCGGCTCGGGGTCGAAGAATTGTCCCAGCATCAGGATCCGCATCGCCGCCCTCACGGTCTCTTGTTCCAGACAACCCGGTTGACGTAGTCGGTGTAGCTCAGGATAATCCGCACGACTTTTTCGGAAACGTTCGGGACACTGTAGTCGGGGACGATCCGCAGCAGGCGGTCCGGGCCGCGAGGTTGGCCCTCCAGGACCTTGAGTCCCTCGCGGATCCGCTCCCACTCCAGGCCGACCAGCATCACGGCGCCTTCTTCCATTCCTTCCGGGCGCTCGTGCGCTTGGCGGATGTTCAAGGCGGGAAAGTTCAGGATCGAGGATTCCTCGGTGATGGTGCCGCTGTCCGACAGCGTCGCCTTGGCGTGCAATTCAAGCTGCACGTAATCGGTCAGCCCCAGCGGCTTGAGGAGTCCGACCTGGGCGTGTACGGTGACCCGCTCCGCCTCCATCCTTTTCCGCGTGCGCGGATGGGTGGAAACGATCACGGGCTGGCGGTATTCCTCCGCCAGAGCGTTCAACACACGGATGAACCGGGCGAACTGGTCGGGGTAGTCAATGTTCTCCTCCCGGTGCGCGCTGACCACGAAATACGCCTCCGCGCTCAATCCCAGGCGGTCGAGCACCGTGGACGCTTGAATCTTGGGCAGGTAGTGCTGCAGGACCTCGTACATGGGGCTGCCCGTTTTGATCACGCGGTCGGGCGGCAGACCTTCGCGCAACAGATACTCACGGGAGATGTCGGAGTAAGGCAGATTCATGTCGCTGATGTGGTCCACGATCCGCCGGTTGATTTCTTCCGGGACCCGTTGATCGAAGCAGCGGTTGCCGGCTTCCATGTGGAACACGGGGACCTTGCGGCGTTTGGCGGCGATCGCGGCCAGGGCGCTGTTGGTGTCGCCCAGAATCAGCACCGCGTCCGGCTGGACTCGCTCCAGCACCTCATCGGACCGGGAGATCACCAGGCCCATCGTCTCGGCCGCAGTCCGGCCCGCCGCCTCCAGGAAATGGTCCGGCTTGCGCAGCTCCAGGTCTTCGAAAAAGATCTGGTTCAGTTCATAGTCGTAGTTCTGGCCGGTATGGATCACCACGTGATCGACCGCGTGGTCCAGCGCGACCGTGACGCGGGAGAGCCGGATGATCTCAGGCCGCGTGCCGACGATCGTGGCGACCTTCATGCGCTTCCTCCGGAGGAACTGCGACGGGCAGGAAATAGGTGTCGGGACGCTGCGGCTCGAAGACCTCGCCGGCCCAGAACAGGACCACGAGTTCGCGGTCGCCCACGTTCTCAATCGAGTGCGTGTAGCCGGGAGGAATGTCGACGACCGTCAGGCCGCGTCCCGAGACCGGGTATTCCAGGATCTCGTTCCGTTCGATCTGCCGGAGCCGGATGACCGCCTCGCCCTCGAGCACCAGGAATTTCTCGGTCTTGGTGTGATGATAGTGGTTGCCGCGTGTGACGCCCGGCTTGGTCCGCGACACGAAAATCTGCCCGGAATGGCACGACTTGATAAACTCGGCCAAGTCGCCCCGCTCATCCGCTTTCTTCGCCAGGGCGTAGGCGAAATCGTCCTCGGGCAAGTAGGACAGAAACGTGGCGTACAACTTCCGGACGAAGGGGCCGGACAGGTCCGGCATGACCAGCGTCCGCCGGCTCGCTTCAAACGCCAGCAGCAATTCCGCAAGTTCTCGCAACGTGACCTTGTGGGAAGTCGTAATCTCTTTGAAGCTCAGACCGGCCGACCGGCTGACGGCTTCTCCCAGAAACGCCGCCACCACGTCGTCGATGTACGCCAAGTCCAGTTCCCGCTGCGGATCGGAGATTTGCAGCGGCAGGCCCCGGGCGATGTTGTGACAAAACGTGGCCACCACCGAGTTGTAACTGGGACGGCACCACTTGCCAAAGACGTTCTTCAGCCGGTAAACCGCGACTTCGGCGCCGGTTTCAGCGGCGAATCTCTCCAATTCCGCTTCGGCGGCCCGCTTGCTCAATCCGTACGCGTTGTCCCACGCTGCTTGGATCGACGAGCTGAAGACGATCTTGGGCGTCCGGCCCAGGCCCTTCAGCCGCTCACAAATCGCGCGGGTGAAATCCACGTTGCCGGAGGTAAATTCGGCCTCGGTCTGCGGGCGGTTGATTCCGGCCAAATGAAAGATCAGGCCGGCTTCGCGGAGCTGCCGGTCGAGGTCCGCCGCCGTGTTTTCGACATCCAAGCCGCGGACGATGACATCGGGTTGCCGCTGCAGCGCCGCCCGCAGATTTCTGCCAATGAAACCGGCAGCACCCGTGACCAAGACAATCCTGGAATCAAGATTTGACAAAGTACTAGGCCGCCCTTCTTTGGATGGTCAAATCCGGAACCGCCGTGTGCCGTTCGCGCAGCGCCTCTTGCACGCACTCCAGCGCCAGCAGCAATTGCACCATGCCGGCCACTTCCAAACGCGGCACGTTGTGCGAGTTGTAGTCCTCCAACTTGGACACCTCGACCGCTCCCTCGGTGAAGTAAGAGGCATAGTTGAGATCGCGCTGGTCGGCGGGAATGCGGAAATAGCCGCCGCGGTCCTCGGCCCGGGCCAATTCCTCACGCGTGAGCAGCGTCTCGTAGAGTTTCTCCCCGTGACGGGTGCCGATAACCCGGACAGGCTGTTCCACGTCAAAGATGCTCGTCAGCGCCTGGACCAGCGTCTCGATGGTCGCAGCGGGGGCCTTCTGCACGAACAGGTCGCCGGGGGTGCCGTGCTGAAAGGCGTACATGACAAGGTCGACCGCGTCGTCGATCGACATCATGAAACGCGTCATTTGCGGATCGGTGACGCTCAGCGGCTGCCCCGCCTGGATCTGACTGAGGAACAGCGGGATCACCGATCCGCGCGACGCCATGACGTTGCCGTAACGCGTGCCGCACAGGATCGTCCCGCGGGCCGTGGCCACGCGCGACTTGGCCACCATCAGCCGTTCCATCATGGCCTTGGAAATGCCCATCGCGTTGATCGGGTACACGGCCTTGTCCGTGGACAGCACGATCATCCGCTGGACGCCGCACTGGATGGCGGCGTGCATGGCATTCTCGGTGCCCAACGCGTTCGTCATCAACGCCTGTAACGGATAGAACTCGCACGAGGGGACCTGCTTCAGCGCCGCCGCGTGAAAGACATAGTCGACCCCCATCATCGCATCGCTGACCGAGGCGAAGTCCCGGACATCGCCGATGTAAAACTTCAGCTTCGGGTGGTTGTAGCTGAGCCGCATATCCTCCTGCTTCTTCTCGTCGCGGCTGAAGACGCGGATCTCCTTGATTTCCGTCCGCAGAAACCTCCGCACCACGGCATTTCCAAAGCTCCCCGTGCCGCCCGTAATCAACAAGACCTTATTTTCAAACACAAACGGAATCCTCATACTTCGGCCTGATCGCAGGGTCCCACTTCGCGCGGGGGCAGATCGTATCACTTTCCCGTTTGCCGGTCCAGGCTGTTTCTTCCACGCGAGCGGCGCGTGCTAGCAACTCAACGCGTCTGGCTGGTTGGGGCCGACTCTCTTCGAACAAATACCCCGCTTCATAACGCGCAAGCGAAGATCTCCGCTCGCCCGCTGCTTGGCGTCCGGCATTTCGTCAGCTCGCCAACGAGATGAGCAGGACGATCACCATGCCGATCAGGAACGTGGCGGCGACCAGCAGGAAGGTTACCGCCAGGACCGACGAACGCGTACGGGATTCGCGGCGGAGCGATTTGGCGGTGCTGGTCTTGGCCGAGGCCGGTTGGACGTTTCCGCTCAGGGCGGCCGTGACGCCCGATCCCACGGGGCCGGATCGGGTGTGCGGCGACCAGGCGATCGGCCGCGGCGGAGGCGGATCGGGCGGTTGGCTGCCGGCGCTGGGCGGCGGTACCGGCGGTGGACTTGCCGGGGGCTGGAACCACGCGGGGCCGGAGGGCGGCGTCGGTTGGCCCGGCGTGACAGGGGCGGACAGCTGGCCGACAGCTGCGGCCGGCAGGGGACCGGCACCGGCGGAGGAACCGTACCGTGCGACCGGATTCGGCATTGGCTGCGTGACGCCGGCCGCGGGAACTTGGCCGGCAACCGGGACGGCCGAGGGCGGAACCCACGCTGCCGGGCGCCCTTCGCCGGGCCGCGCGAGCGGAACTTCGGGCCGCGAACCGATCGGCCCGCCGGCTTCGGGGCGTAACGGCGTTTCCTGCGGTCCGGGCCGGCCCGGACCTGGCAGTGGAACCGCCGGGGCGGCGGGGATCTGCGGAACCGCCATTGCGGGCCTTGCCGGCCGCGGAGCGTAGGGCAGCGGCCGCTCGGCTGCGGTGCCGCCAACCGCCGCGCCGCCGCGGACCGGCAGCGCGGGGGCGGGCCCCAGCGGCTGTTCGGGATGACTCGGCAACGGGGCGGTTCCCGGGATCGGCGGGGCCGCCTGCAGCGGCGTTTCCGAGGATGTCGGTCGGCGTTCATTGGGATTGGGGGCAGGCACCGCATGCTCCTTCGTGTCCGTGGAAAGTCTCAAACTTCGCTAAAATGATTATCGTGCAAGGTTGCAATTCCCGCAACGGAGACGCCCCGCGCAGCCGCCCCGCGCTGAAGTAATCCGGGCAATTTCCCGATGTAGGACGGATTGGCAATCCGTCCTACGAGAATTGAACCGCTTCTTCCTGCGCGGACGCTCGGCTGCCGGCCGAGTACCGCTTTCCCTGCCAGGTGTCGCGGCGGCACAGTTCGTCATCCAACGCGGCGCGGACGGCCGGCTTGTCCAGGCACCACGCCGGGGCGACAAAGTACTTAGGCGGCGCGTCGCCGCTGATGCGTTCGACAACCACGCGGGGTGGCAGCAGTTCCAAGACGGCGATCAGGGTCTCCAGATACTCGTCCCGCTCCATCAACTGGACTTCGCCCCGTTCCAACTGCTCCGCCAGAACCGTGTTTCGCACGGCATACAGGTTGTGGATTTTGACCGCATCCACGTCCAGCCGGACCAACTCGCGCGCCGAGGCGAGGATGTCGTCCCGGGATTCGCCGGGCAACCCCACGATCAGATGGGCGCAAATTTCGAAACCGCGGCCCCGGCTGCGCTGCATCGCGTCGACGAACGCCGCGTGATGGTGGCCCCGGTTCATCCAATCCAGCGACCGATCGTGCATCGTCTGCATCCCGTACTCGACGGACAGAAACGTGCGATGGGCGAGGTCCGCGAGCAAGTCGAGCACCTCGTCGGGCACGCAATCCGGCCGCGTGCCGACCGCCAGAGCGACGATCCGGGGATGAGCGAGAGCTTGCTCGTACACCTGCCGCAACCGATCAACGGGCGCATAGGTGTTCGTTGCCGGTTGGAAGTACGCCATGAAGTGCTCACATTCGTAGCGTCCCCGCATGCGGCGGATGCCTTCGTCGATTTGTTCGCCGATCGTGCGCCGCGGCAGCCGGCGGCTGGGGCTGAAGCTTCGATTGTCACAAAACGTACACCCCCCGGTGGCGACGGTCCCGTCCACATTGGGACAAGTGAACCCGGCATCGACGCTGACCCGCTGGACGCGCTGCCCGAACTTGCGGCGGAGGAAGAAGTTGTACGCAAAGTACCGCAGGCCGGCAGCTTGCCAGTCGAAATCCGCCGCCGATTCAGCAGACGCGGAGTTCATGATTGACGGCGATTTCAGCCTCATGTAAATTACCTAGCAGACGGATTGCCTAAGGCGTTTTATCATCGGTACTTGCGAATTGGCTTTTCGGCACCGCCAACATAGATCTTAAGTCGATCGTGCGGCATGAAACAAGGGGAGCATGGCAGATGTACGGCGAACTTGTCCCTCTGGGCGGCGGAGATCCGATTCCGCTGTTGAAAAAGCGGCTGATCATCGGGCGACGGGAAACATGCGACATCGTTCTGCGGTTCGCCAACGTCTCGGGTCAGCATTGCGAACTGACGGCGGATGAAGGCTACTGGTTTGTGTCGGACAAGGGCAGCCGCAACGGCACCAAGGTAAACGGCCTCCGCGTCGCCACGATGCGGCAGCGACTGGATCCCGGCGACACGCTGTCGGTCGCCAAGCACAAGTACGAACTCCGCTACTCGCCGGTGGACGACTTGGGGGCCAGCGGCCCGCCGCCCGCCGATGATGAACCGGTCCGCGACATCCTGTCGCAAAGCTTGCTGGACCGGGCCGGCCTGAAACGCCGGAAGACGTGAGGCGGTGCGAGCGCAGCCAGTGAAGCGTCCTCGCAGAATACAATTTCAAACTGGAGGACGGATTGGCCGCCGCAGTCACCTTTGCAGAGTCTTGTTGGAGTTCGGCTTTAGCGTGTCGTGCGGGCCATGCCCGCCGCAAAAGACACGCTAGAGCGTGAACTCCAGCGAGGATCGCACCTGTCCGGGAATGGCTGACGCAGCGGAAACCATTGCACGAATTCTCCAGGCAAGCTCAACGCACATGGACACGCATCTTCGCGTTCTGATGGTCGATGCCGCAACCTCGTATTATCGCATCGATCGGTATCCGGTGGGCAAGCCGTATTTCGGCCCGGTGGATCTGGGGCTGCATCTGGCGGGCAAGCACCAATCGCTGAACCTGGGCGCAGGGCTCCTGGCCGGTTCGATCTTCCCCGGTTCCAACCGGCTGATCGTCACCGGGTTCTCGCCGTGCTGGGGTGGTTTCTACGTTTCCACGATGGGCGGCGCGGCGCTGGTGTTCGACAACCTGGGCGTCAATCTGCTGTCGATCGTGGGCCGAGCGGCCACGCCGTCGGTGTTGTTCCTGAACCGCGAAGGCGGGGAGCACATCGAGGTGGAAATCGTCCCGGTGGACATTCGGCAAGTCTGGCTGCAGGAGCCGGGCGGCGTGTACGCGATAATGCAGCACGTGTTGCAGCGGTTCGGCGAGCGGTACACGACCGAGCCGCGCGTACTGGCCACCGGGCCGGCGGCCGCTGCGACAGATTTCGGGGCCATCGGTTCGGCGCCGATCAGCGGCGGCAAGCTCACGCCCGTCGATACCTGGTGCGGGCGCGGCGGTTTCGGCTCCAAACTGCTGCAGGAACACAATCTGGCGGCCGTGATCTACGGCGGCTCGTTCGTCGACGAGGACTTCCGCGACCGCAAGGTGGCGGACGACTGGTTTGCCGAGAAGTACAACAAGAAGCTCAAGGCGGTCGATTTCGAGGCTACGACCAAGTACCGCTTCGATCCCCGCTTCCAGACCGGCGGGACGTTGGGCGTCAACTACGCGACGCTCGGCGGGCGGCTGATGTTCTTCAACTACCGCAGCATCTACGCCAGCGAAGAGCAGCGGCTGCAAGTCCACGACCAATTCATCGTCAATCACTACCTGAAGCAGTTCAACGAAGAGACGATCCAGCCCAAGCAGCAGGCGAATTGCGGCGAGCCTTGCGCGGCGGTCTGCAAAAAGCTGCGGGACGAATACAAGAAGGACTACGAGCCGTACCAGACGATGGGGCCGCTGGCCGGGATCTTCGACCAGCGGGCGGCCGAGCGGCTGAACCGCCGGGCGGACATGTACGGGCTCGATGCGATCTCGGCCGGCGGGGTCGTGTCGTGGCTGATGGAGTGCCTGGCCGAAGGCCGGCTGAAACCGGAAGAAGTCGGCGCCGCCGATCGCCCCGCCTTTTCCGCCGAAGGCTTCGACGTGGTCGCCGATTCCGCTCACAACGCCGACATCGGCGTGGCGATTCTGGATGCAATGATCGAGCGGCGCGGGATCGTGGACCTGAGCGGCGGGGCCCGCAAGTTTGCCCGGCGACTGGCCCACGACAAAGGCCGCGAACTGCTGGATCCGTTCGTGTACACGGCCTTTGGGCGAAAAGGCTGGATGGTGCCCAACCAGTATTGGACGCCCGGCGCGATGTCGCCGATGGCGATCATGGGCAAGTACTACATGTACTACGGCAACGACTTCCTGCCGCCGCGCGAGTTGGGGCGGATGAACGCGGCCTTGATGAAGAACGAGCTGACGCTCGACAACCTGGGCTTCTGCCGCTTCCACCGCGGCTGGGCCGAGGAGATGATCCCGACGATCGTCGAGTCGCTGTGGGGGCTCAAGGACCGCCTGCAGGAGCAAATCGCGGCCACCGCCAGCCGTATCAACAGCCGCAACGCCTCCGCGTACTGGGAATCGGAACGGAGCATCGACTACGTCTACACGTTCCTGAAACGCAAGCAGACCGTCGACGGAGTCCAACGCCCGGAACTGGATTCCTGGATCAAGCAGTTCGAGACCAACAAGCAGGAAGCCGCGCTGGCGTTCTGGTACGAAGTCCACAAAGGCGTGATGGAATCGCTACGGGAGTCTTGAACGAGGCGGCGTGTTGGTATCTGCCGCGTAGCGGGTGCTGAACGTAGCCGTGGGTTGAAACCCACGGCTACGTTCATGAGGTCGCTCCGCGACTAGTCTTACGGTTTAGGTGCTGCAGCTTGTCGAAGTGTGTCGAGTTCCTTCCGCACTTCTTCGAGTCGCGGCCGCTGGGCGGGGGTGATGTGGTTCTTGATCCCCAGCGACGGGGCCTGCTCGACGAATTTCCCCAAGTCGCCGCCGAAGAAGATCGGCCGCTTGAACTCGTCCGTCAGCTTCCGCTCAAGTTGCGCCAGCACCAGCTTCTCTGCCTCCCCCACGCAAAACGGCCATTTCAGCACCTCGACCAACTGCTTCTTGTCCAGACGACGAAGCAAGAGTGCGGCGTCGAGTATTATAGCGGCGTCGAGTATTCGCTTTACGTTATCCGCGACTTGGCGTGGCAAATTGTTCCGCAGTACGTGAGACAGTCCGAACAGACTCGTTTGGCGTGCCCTCGGTTCCAAACGCCCGGCCAGCGCCGCCAGGGTGTGCATCTCAACAGCTTGGCCCAACGGGGCTGAGGCGGCGGCCAGTAGACCAGCGCGACCGGCGGGCGCCGCGTGGGGTCCTTTTCCTGCATCTGGATCAGCCGGCAATGCTCCATGTCCCCGCGTGGCGAATGCTGGTCGTCGGCCAGGCTCGATCCGTCGCACAGGATCAAAAAGCCGTGGCAGGGGGCGCCAAGGTGCTTTTCCTTGAACGTCTCGCCGGGTCCCAGTTGGTCGGAGAGAATCTTCTCTTGCTCGTACAGCAGCTGGAAAAGCTTCTCCCACAGCGCATCGGGCTGCTGGGCGTGGATGGCCACACGGGCCAGCGGCGGGTTGGCGTCGTCCACCGGCCGCTGCTCTTCGTCCTGTGCCCGCTTGATCGCCTGCTCGCGCTGCTGGGCCAGCGCGGTCAGTTTCTCGCGGAGCAGGTACTTGAAGTCCTCGAAGCCGGCGGCGATCACGCCGTCGGTAATGAACTGGTGATGGGCCGGGTTCGCGGCTTTCACCTTGTCCAGATCGATATCGCCGCGAAAACGGAACGAGGGCAGTTTCCGTTGAGTGGCCGCGTCGAATTGCACGCGGTCGTAGCCGCCGCCTTTCCACGGGTACGGGCCGAGCAGTTGCGCGAAGGCCAGGCACTGGCGCAGATCGGCTTCCAGCCGTGATCGGTACTGGTCCGCCGGCAACTCGCTCAGCCCCTCGCGCGGCAGCACGCACCAATCGAGATCTTCCTCCAGGAACGCCTTCAGCCGCTGGCGGTTGACCGGTTTGTCTGGGTCTTCAAGATCGGACGTGCATTCGGCCAGGAAAATGCTGGGCTTGCCGGCGTCGGGAACGAATTGCCGCAAGCGTTGAACGATCAAGCCGGCCGTGTCTTTCGCCGGACGATTTCGGGCTTCCACCCAGATCGTATTCGAGAGCAAGCCTTCGACATCACCGTCCGCGACACGCAGTGGCAGAATGCGATCCGCCGCCTGCCGGTCGGGGTCTGCGCGCAAGGTGTTATGCCGCGCTCGAATCGCATCCCACTCGACGATCGGCCAGGCTTTTCCACCGTAAGCCTGCGAGGCACAGACAACGACCAGTTCGGACTGCTCGGAATAGATGCGTTGCAGCTTCAGATCGGCGGCGGAACCCGCGAGTTTCGATTCGAACCACGCATCGTAAAACACCGTGCCGCGGCCCAGCCGCTGCTCGACGGCCTCGGCGATGGCGCGCACCAGTTCGCGCTGTTCGCCGGCAAAGGAAAACGCGACGAGGAATTTATCCGGGAACTCACGGAAGGTTGATGACATGGCGGAAGACATCCGGCGCGATTGGAAATACGACCTTTCGTACGACCCTCTATTCTGCTATTCGTAGCGCTGCATTGCTAGTGGGGGGGAAGGTGGTGGCGACGACTGGCCCTGCTCGGCGAAGCCGGTGTGCAGCACACGCACAGCGCCGGGTGGTGCCGTGTCCACGCAAACCCCGCGGGTTGTGAGCGGCAAGGCGCTAGCCCAATGCCGCTTACTTTGTAGCGGCACGGCGCGAGCCGTCCGGTATTTCCGTCGGAAAACCGGGCGGCTTGCGCCGCTCCGCTAACAAAAACGCCCCCAAGTGGTCCCAAAGTAAGTGGCATTCGGCGCTAGCCGCCGGTTCTGGACGTCACCGGCGGCTAGCGCCTTGCCGCTCACCCAGCGCGACTCCAATATGCGGATTGGACAACGCAGGAGGTCATTCTCCCGCAATTGCCCTACCGGCCACAGGTCACGCGGTAATCCTCCGATCCCGCGAACACGAAAGTCGAATCGTCGACGACAACGCGAACGTCCTGTCCTGTCTGCCGGGCCGCCACTGCAGACGAAGGGCCAGCCACCGTTCCGTCGCCGACGTCCAGGGCGTGGACCAGCGCGAGTTCGGTTTGGCCCGGGTACTCGAACGAGGCTCGCTGAGTGTTGACGGGCGTGGCGGAAAGCGTCGGCATCGCGCCGTCGGCAGGGAGGATGGCCCGGCAGCGGATCCAGCTGTTGCCATTCGACGCCACGAGCCCCCGGTCCTGCGGGCTCGGTTCGCGGGGCAACTGGAGCAGCCACTGCACGCGGGGCAACGGTTTGCCGGCCCCGGCGCGGAGCCGGTCGACGATAATCACCTTGTCCGGGCGGACAAAGAGCAACTGGCGCACGCAGCTTTCCAGCAGGCCCTCGTTGTACGCTGGAGCGAATTGCCCGGCGACGGCCGCCCAAGTTCCCGCGTCGTGCGAGAACAGGATGTCGCCGGTCTCCAGTTTCCTCCCGGCCTGCAGGTTTTTCTGAAAATCCTCGATCGTCACGAACCATTGCCCACGCACGGGACGCTGCGGGCGGTCGTCCAGCAGTAGCGTGTTGTGGTGCTCGGTCAGCTGTTGCGGGCCGCCCACTTTGCGGTAGACGGGCGGATCGACAGCCAGCGGGCCGTTGCGCCAGACGAAGAAACTGCCCTGGTCGTAATGGTGGTGATCGCCAAAGTGATCGGTGCAGCGGAAAGCCACCACGGTCGCGCCGTCGTCCCAGCCACTCCGCGCGATGAAGTGCCCGTTGTGCCGGTTGCCGGCCAGGAAACGGAGCGTCGGGGCGGCTGGTTCGGCCTGCGGCTGCCGGGCGTACAGCATGTAGAAAATGGCCGTTTCGCCGTAGAATCGCGCCAGGCCGCGCTGATCCCGCAACCAACGGCTGAATCGCGCGCCCTGCGGGGAGCGCAGGGCCCACGTGGCACCGTCGATTACGCCGGCCATCTCGTGGGTCACACTGCCGTTGGGCCCGCCCTGCAAATCGCCCCAGGGAATGTACCGCATGTCCGGCAACGTGCTGTGGATCAGGTTCTGGAAGTTCCGGTCGAGCCAGTCGCCATGCTGTGTCCGAACCGCGCCGACCAGATCGGTCTCACTGGCGCTTTGAGCCGCCAGCAGCGTCCAGACGCCCGGCGTGAACACGTACAGCGCCCAGTAACCCATCGGCTCGCTGGGCAGTCCGTCCAAGTACCGCCAGGCCGGATACAGCCCACGGTTGAATCGCTGCCGAATCTGCTCGAACAGCCGATCGGCCGCGGCGTCTTCGCCGGCGGTGGCCAGTGCCCACAGCCCCACGCCGCCCGCCGACATCCATATATAGTTGTGGAAGACATGATCGTTGGTGACCTGGATGGCCTGATCGGCCAAAGGGGCCAAGTTGGCGCGGATTTCGGCCTTGATTGCGGGAGTGAAGCCTGGATACCCGTAGAGCCAATCGTAGGCCAGCCCGAATTCCGTGAGGTGGCCGAAGATGTGAAACGTGTCGACTTCACCGGGATAACGGTAACTCCGCATCCGCCGCACCGCCCGATCCGCGGCCGAGGCGTCGTTGGTCAGCAGCCAGACAATCGCCTGCGCCGCCGCGTCGTCTTGGGCTTGCAGTTGAGCGAGCATTCGCTGAAACTCGGCGTCGCGAGGCAGCGCGGCAAGCTGCTCCAGCGAGACCGCAAACGGCGTGGTTCGCGGCCGGATCAACAGCCTGGGCCGATCCGCCTTGATCGCGGACGCAGCAGGAATCGGGCCGTCGTCCGGAGCGGCCCCCAGCGCGGCGATGGTGGGAAAGCACGCAAGCAGGGCAAGAAGTCTGGGAAACATGGAATGGTGCCTTAGTTCGAGACTGTCGCCAGGGGCGTCAGTCTCTGGTTGGGTGTTCGCAACCGGATATCGTGAGCCGCACGGCGCTACGATGCCGAGCACTCTAATCTTTCACTTAATCTTTCACTTAATCTCCCCCGGCTCCAAGGCAGTAGGAAGAGATTAAGTGAAAGATTAAGTGAAAGATTAAGTGAAAGATTAAGTGAAAGATCAGGACTTCAGACCCCTGCACAGCCGGTAGCATCGTTCGAGAAATCAGTGTCGCATCTCATGGCAGTCAGACATGACACCTCTCCCGCGCAGCGGGGGAGGTCGGACGCGGTAGCGGCCGGGAGGGGGCCGTTCAGCGGGCGTTCTCCGCGTCTGGGCCGACGGCGCCGGCCCTCTCCCTCTCCCGGGCCTGAGAGCCCGACCTCTCCCAGAGGGAGAGGTGACCGAGAAGCGATCGTGTGCGACAGTTATTTCTCGAACGATGCTTACCTTCATTGCGTGCGATTGGCTTCCTTGTCTTGATTGACCTGCCACCACCCGAGCAGCTAGAATTCATACAGGTATGGTAAACGGGCCATCGCGGGACGGATACGGGAGAGAGAGCCAATGTCGCGCAGCGGATTGATCGCAATTACTGTTTGGGTGGGGCTGACGAACTGGCCACACACCGGCAGCCACGCTCAGCAGGTCCAGCTCACTTCGCCGTTTCAGACGATTAACGACAGCTTCTACGAGAACTTTGGGTTTGGCGGCATCAACCTTGGACGCAGCGGCCCCGGCGGCGGCTGGTTTTTCAACACCGGACCGGCCACTTCGACGCCGCCGCCCTTTGGCGGCTATGACCCGGGCGCCGACGCCCGGTTCGGGCTGCGGTTTGGCGGTCCGTTTGGATTGGGATTCAATATGTTGGCGGGCCAAGGCAGCACGCGCAGCAATACGGTGACCGCACCCACGATCGTGATCCCCAACGGCGGAACCGGATACTTGTTCAGCGGCTCGATTCAGCCCTTCGTCACGGGCGTGATTCCGGTCGTGGGCAACGCACCCTTCGGGCCGACGATGGCCCCACAGCCGTCAATCAGTCCTCTGGCCGGTCGCGTGGCGCAGCTGCAGCAGCAACAAGCGGCGACGCAGGCGGCTGCCGGCGCAGCAGACCCCCATCCCGCGCCAGTCGCGCCACCCGCGGCACCCGCCCGCGGCGCCGATCCGCTGGTCATCCAAGGCGGCCAAGTCGAGGCGCAGGCCGCGGCAGGGCGGCCGGCGGCTGCGGCCACGGACGGCGACAGCACGGCCAACCACGGCGATCTGAGCGTCGCCGAAATCCGCCGCCAACAGGCCGCCCAGGATGCGGCGCGGCTGGAAGAGATCCAAGTGCGGATCGAGAAAGCGAAAGGTATGGAGGACGCCGGCAAACCGGGACTCGCCAAGATCTATTACCAACAAGCCGCCACGCGCGCCGACGGCGAGCTGAAGAAGCAACTGTTGGAGAAGATCCATTCCTTGGGCGAAGCGAAATGAATAGCTGATGAACCAGATCCCTGCCTCTGTCTTGGCCGATCGCCTCCGGCCCGCGCTAGTCGGGTTGGTGCAGAAGTACGCCGTGCCTGGCCCGCCGGGCTGGACATTTCATACCGGCTCGGAGGACGCCGCCGGGCCGCACGCGATGCTGCCCGGTTGGACAGCGTTGAACGGTCCCTTGGATGCCGGTTGCGTCCCGCTGCTGCCCTGGCGGAGTCAGCGGCGATTCATTGAACTCAAGCGGTTGGTCGATGACCAAGTGGTGATGCCGGTGTGCATGGCGCGATTCGCCTGCCAGACCGATGGCTCGTCGCTGGACCTGGCCGCCATCCTGTACCGCGAATTTGACTTGGCCGAGTGGCTCCTCGGTTCGCCGCTGCAGGCCGTGGCGGCGTCGATCACGGGGCCGGTCGCCAACGTGATCGTCCGGCTGGCCAACGGGGTGCTGTGCGGCGTCGAGGCCGGCGCCGCGCTGCCGCTTGGCACGGCGATGATCGATCGGCACGAGTTGATCGCCCAACGCGGCGTGGCCTGCGACCGCGTGGTCGATACTCAAGTGCCACAGAATTCGGTGTACGCGTTCACCGCCACCGGGACCAACCGGTACACCGACACCGACGCCGAGTTATTTGGGCTGGACCCCGACGAGGCGCTCCTGGTCCGCGCGGCGTACGACACGTTGCTGCATCGCGAGCGGGCCGAGGCGTTGCGGCAACAGCACCGCCGGCTCGCCGCGCTGGTGCGTCTGGCCTTTGAATCCGACCGGCGTCGCGAACGGCTTGTCGTGGAAGGAGAGTTGCCATGACCCCGGTGAAGATCGCCATGCTGTCGCTGACCCACGGTCATACACGCAAGTACTATCAGACGCTCCGCGATTCGCCCAAGTTGGATTGGGTCGCCGCGTGTGCCGAAAACGACGCGGTCGAGCGTCTGTTCCGCAGCACGAACCCCGATGTGCCCTGCTACCGCAACGAACAGGAGATGTTTGACCGGCACCCGGATCTCGAGGCGGTCGTTCTGGCTTCGGCCAACAGCCGGCATCTGGAACAGGTGCAGGCTTGTGCGGAGCGCGGAATCCACATCCTGTCCATGAAGATCCCCAGCTTCGATTTGGCCGAGTACGACCGGATGATCGAGCTGGTGGATCGGGCGGGCGTGGTCTGCCAGATCGAGCTGGAACTGCATTACAACCCGGTCGTGTACCGCGTGATGAAGCTCCTGGGCGAAGGGACGATCGGACCCCTGCGAGCCGTGGCGGCGACCAACATCACCCTCGCGCCGGTCTGGGCGTTTCCCTGGCAAGGCGTGCCGGAATTGAGCTACGGTCGGCGTGTACCGCTGGCCCCTGGCAATCCCCGTTTCCGGGGCGGGGCATTGTGCGATCACCCGCACATCTTCGATCTGATCCGCTGGCTGACCGGAGCCGATTTTCAAACCATTTTCGCGGAACAGGCGCCGAACCTGCGGACCGATTTGGAAGTCGAGGACTTGCTGCTGGTGAACGGCAAGATGACCGACGGCACGACGTTCCTGTTGGATCCCTCGTGGTCGCGGCTGGAGGAACGCCTGGCCGTGCCGGGACCGGGCTGGGAGGTCTTTCCCAAACGGATGGAGGTCAATCTGACCTTGCACGGCGAGAAAGGGACTCTGCTGGTGGACTGCTTCGGTCCCAACGTCTACCACAACGGTGCGCCCCGCGACCGCTATACCGTGCAATACACGTACTTCGACGAATGGATCGGGCTGGTGGACGAGTTCGTCGATTGCGTTCGGAACCGCAAGACACCCAAGATCAACCTCCGCTGGCACCGCAGGACGATCGAGGCGATGAATGCCTGTTACGAGAGCATGGCGCGGGGGCAACCGGTGAACGTGTAGGGTCCGTCCCCTCGTAGCATGGCTCTCCAGAGCCGTGTGGTTGTGGCCTGTGCTCGGCGCAGGTCTCCTGACCTCGCCGAAACCGCCGACCGCAGGTCTCCCGTATACCTGAGACCTAACGGTCGCCTTGGGTGCGGGGTCGGGAGACCCGTGAACAGCACGCATGTGGGCGAAATCCCGAGAGAACCGGCACGGCTCTGGAGAGCCATGCTACTCGGGACGGAATAAGTGTACCTCATGGAAAAACCCAAACGGCTGCCGTACAAGTGGGAACTGATCGTCCTGCTGTGGGTCGCTTTCTTCCTGAACCAAGCCGACCGCCAGGTCTACAATGTGGTGCTGCCGCTGATCAAGGCCGACCTGAAGCTGAGCGACGATCAATTAGGACTGGTGGTCCTGGTGTTCACTTGGACCTACGGAATCCTGGTGCCGTTGGCGGGCTACGCCGGCGACGTACTGCGCCGCAAGTGGATCGTCTGCATGAGCCTGCTGTTCTGGAGCACGACGACCGTGTTCACCGGCGTCAGCAGTTCGCTGGCTCAACTGATCCTCTTTCGCGGCGTGACGACCGGCGGCGGCGAAGCCTTCTATTATCCGGCGGCCAACTCCCTGATCGCTCAGTTGCACCACAAGAGCCGAGCCTTGGCGATGGCGATCCACCAGACCGCCAACTACACGGGCATCGTAGCCAGCGGGTTGATCGCCGGTTACCTGGGCGAGCGTTTTGGCTGGCGGGCCGCCTTCTTTGGCTTCGGCGGTTTCGGCATCTTCTGGGCCCTGATCTGCGTGTGGAGGCTGAAGCACACCCCACAGCCCGCGGCCGATCATTCCGGCACGGACGCCGAAGGCCCCGAGATCGTCGCGGTGCCCGGCGGACATCCGATTTCCCTGGATTCGGACCGCGTTCCGCTGCTGGTCGCCGCGCGGGAGATCTTCCGCAAGCCTACGGTTTGGACGCTGTGCCTGGCCTTCGGAGGATTCCAGTTCGCGGGCATCGGCTTCCTCACGTGGACGCCCACGTTCCTGTACGAGAAGTTCGGGCTGTCGCTGGTCGAGGCCGGTTTTTGGTCGATGCTTTTCACTCAGCTGGGCGCGGCGGTCGGAGCGTTGGTGGGCGGCCGGCTGTCCGATCACTGGGCCGCCCGCCGGCCAACGGCCCGGATGGAAACCGAAACGCTCGGCCTGCTGTTGTGTGCGCCGTTCGTACTGTGGATGGGCCTGACCGATAACCTGTGGCACTGTTACGTGGCCCTGACCGGCTTTGGGCTGTTCCGCGGGATTTACGATTCCAACCTGTTTGCCGCCCAGTTTGACGTGGTCCGTCCCCGGTTGCGGTCGTCCGTCGTGGGCATCATGCTCGCCTTCGGGTTCATGGTCGGCGCCGTGGGACCGTGGCTGCTGGGCTGGATCAAAGAGACCCGCGGTCTGACTTTCGGCATGGCGTCGCTGTCCGTCGTTTATCTGGCGGCTGCCGCCTGCATGTTCATCGGCCTGAAAGCGTTCTTTCCTCGCGACTACTACCGAGAGACACGTGATGGAACGTGAGTGACACGTCCCGCGGACTCCAGGGAGGAAAACCCACCCCTGTAAAGGTGTCAAATAGGTTGGAGTCCACGCTTTAGCGTGTATCGGCGGCGGGCTTCGCCCGCCCGGGCAGCCTAAAGGCTGTACTCCAACTGAATCGTCTGTCAGCTTTTCTTGAGAGATCCGACCTTTACAGGGGTGGGAAAAGAACTCCATGAGAAAGGACTTGCTCATCGGTTTTGCTCTGGGTCGGGCGATGCGTTATACTTCTTGGCGAGCGGCAGAACCGGTCGCCCCGTCCGTCCGTGCTGCGGTCATCCCGCGTCACGGATTGACGCGTCTGCGTTGGGCAAGCACCGTTCGAGAAACAAATGAGCGGCATGGCGCTAGCCCAATGCGACTTGCTTTGGGACCATTGGGGGCGTTTTTGTTAGCGGAGCGGCGCAAGCCGCCCGGTTTTCCGACTGTAATACCGGACGGCTCGCGCCGTGCCGCTACAAAGTAAGCGGCATTGGGCGCTAGCCGCCGGTTCCCGAACATCCGGATTGGCAGCAATCCCGGCGGCTGGCGCCTTGCCGCTCATCAGTTGCTCCACCGAAATCAGGAGACGCGGCATGGAAAAGACAGTCACGTTCGTCGTCAACGGCCAGCCCCGGACGGTGACCACCGATCCCGAGCGGCCGTTGCTCGAAGTCCTGCGCGAGGACCTGCAGTTGACCGGCACCAAGTACGGCTGCGGCGAGGGACAGTGCGGGGCCTGCACGGTGTTGCTCGATGGCCGCAGCGTACACTCGTGCCAGACGCCCGTAGGCTCCGTCGGCCAGCGGACGGTCCTGACGATCGAAGGTTTGGCGGCCGGCGACAAGTTGCACCCGGTCCAAGAGGCATTTCTGGCCGAAAATGCGCTGCAGTGCGGCTATTGCACGCCGGGTCTGGTGCTCGCCGCGGTGAGCCTGCTGAAAGCCCCCCCCCAGCCGACCGACGCCGACATCGCGACGGGCCTGCAGGGCCATCTCTGCCGCTGCTGTGGATACCCCAACATCCTTGCCGCCGTCAAGCGGGCTGCGGCGCACGCGACGGGAGCGACGCCATGAACCAGAACCAAACCGCGCACGGACTTGGGGCGAGTGAATCCGAAGAACCCGTGGAACGCTACACGTACGATTTCGCCCTCAACCGGCGAGAGTTTGTGCAGGTGCTCGGCGCGGGCTTGCTGATCACGGCCAGCGCCGGCGCTGCGGAGGCGCAGCGGCGCGGGGGACGCGGAGGCGGACAATTGCGCAGCGTCGCGGCGCGGATCCACCTCGGCCAGGACGGCGCGATCACGGTCTTGACCGGCAAGGTGGAAATGGGCCAAGGCTCCCGGGCCGAGTTGACTCAGGCTGCCGCCGAGGAATTGCGCGTCCCCGTGGGCCGGATTCAAATGCTGATGGCCGACACGCAGCTGGTGCCCGACGACGGCACCACCGCCGGCAGCCGCACGACGCCGTCGACCGTTCCGGCGGTGCGCCAGGCCGCCGCCGCCGCACGGGAACTGCTGACCCAGTACGCCGCCCAGTCTTGGGGTGTCGACCCCAGTGCCGTCGCCGTGCGCGAGGGCCAAGTGACTCACGCCGCCTCGCAACGCACGCTCAGCTACGCCGAACTGGCCCGAAGCGAAGAAGTCCCCAAGCTGTTCCAACAAGCCGTGCCCGCCGACATCGCCGTGACGGCCGTGACGGAATGGAAAGTCCTCGGCACCTCGGTGCCCCGTCCGAACCTTCGCGACTTGGTGACCGGCACGCACCAGTTCCCGTCCGACGTGATCCGGCCCGGCATGCTGCACGGCAAAGTTTTGCGGCCGCCGGCGTACGGCGCGCGACTGGTGTCGATTGACTTGGAGCCGGCCCGAAAGCTGCCGGACGTCGTGGGCGTGCAAGATGGTTCGTTCGTGGGCGTGGCCGCGCCGACCACCCATCGGGCTCGGCAGGCGTTGGCGGCCATCGCCGCCACCGCCCAGTGGGAGACCGCTGCACAGCTGTCGAGCCGGGAACTGTTCGACCACTTGCGGCAACACGCTCAGGGCGGCGTGCCTGCGAATCCCTTCCCGGAAGAACTCGCCCGGGCCAAGCAAGTGCTCCGCCAAACGTATCAGGTGGCCTATGTCCAGCACGCACCGCTGGAACCCCGGGTGGCCGTCGCCGAATGGCAGGACGGCAAACTGACGGTCTGGACCGGCACGCAGGCGCCGTTCGGATACCACGGCGAACTCGCCCGCACGTTCCGCTTGTCCAACGATCAGGTGCGCGTCGTCGTGCCGGATTTCGGCAGCGGGTTTGGCGGCAAGCACACGGGCGAAGCGGCTGTCGAGGCGGCGCGGCTGGCGCTGGCGGCGAAACGTCCGGTCTCGTTGCGGTGGACCCGAGAGGAGGAGTTCACGTGGGCCTATTTCCGCCCGGCCGCAGTGATCGACGTCGAGGCCAGCCTGGACGGCCGGGGCACGCTCACCTCGTGGCACTTCGTCAATATCAACTCGGGCGGGGCGGCCGTCGAATCGCCGTACCGCGTGACGCGGTCCCGTTCCCGGTTCCTTCCCTCCGACGCCCCCTTGCGGCAGGGTTCCTACCGCGCGCTGGCAGCCACCGCCAACAACTTTGCCCGCGAAGCCTTCCTGGACGAATTGGCGGCCGCCGCCGGCGCCAACCCGCTGGACTTCCGCTTGGCGCACTTGGAAGATCCGCGGTTGCGCGCTGTGCTGGAAGAGGCCGCCGCCCGGTTTTCGTGGCGCCAGCGGGTGCAGCAGAAACAACCCGAGATCGGCGTGGGTCTGGCCTGTGGCACGGAGAAGGGCTCGTACGTGGCGGCCTGCGTCGAAGTGGCCGTCGATCGGCCCCGGGGCCAGATCCAGGTGCGCCGGGTGTGCCAGGTGTTCGAGTGCGGAGCCGTGCTGAATCCGGACAATCTGCGGACGCAAGTGCAGGCCTGCATCCTGATGGGCATGGGACCGGCCCTGCGCGAGGAAATCCGTTTCGAAAACGGAAAACTCCTGAATCCCAATTTCGACGAGTACCCGGTGCCCCGCTTCCGCGACATGCCGGAACTCGACATCCACCTGCTGAACCGGCCCGATCTGCCCAGCGTGGGCGGCGGCGAGACGCCCATCATCGCCATCGCGCCCGCCATCGCCAACGCGGTCTTTCACGCCACCGGCGTCCGCGTCCGCGCCATGCCCATCCGATTGCCCCCGGCGCCGGAGTCCAGATCCTAAGCGAGGCCGAGCAATGATGACCCCCAACCACCCCGCCCCGGATCTGCATCAAGTCATCGTCGAGTTCGCCGACCAAGGCCGCGAGTTCGCGGTCGCAATCATCTTGCAGGCCGAAGGCTCGACGCCCTGCCAAGTGGGCGCGAAAGCGGTCGTCGAGGCCGGCGGCAGGATCCACGGCACGATCGGCGGCGGGATGATCGAGGCCGAGGCGCAGCGGCTGGCCGAGGACGCGATTCGGACGGGCCGCCCCGTGGTCCTCGATTTCGATTTGCAGGGCGACGCGCTGGCCGGCAGCGGTCCGATCTGCGGCGGCCGGGTCCGTGGCCTGATCGATCCGACAGCCGCCCAACACCGCGCGGCCTACGCGGCTGCGGTGGCCGCTGGGCAACGCCGGGAACGTGGCCTGTTGCTGACGACGGTCCGCGGCGGGCCGGACCCCCGTGTCGCAGTTCAATTCCAGGCCGAAACCGCGCTGCCGTCAGAACCCGGATTCCCCGATCCTACGGCGCTCCGTGCGGTGCTGCAGCACGAGCAGCCGGAGTTGTGGGTGCCGGAAACACCGTCCTCCAAGGAACGGCTGGAAATCTTGGTGGAACCGCTGCTCCCCAAGCCGCTGCTGGTGATTGTCGGTGGCGGTCATGTTGGCCAGGCGGTCGCCGTCCAGGCCAATCTGGTGGGCTTCGAGATCGTCGTGATCGACGACCGGCCCGAATTCGCACACCCGGCAAGGTTTCCCGAGAACGTGACTGTGCAATGCGGCCCAATTGGCGACCAAGTTGCCGGCTTTCCGATCGCCGCGGACACGTATCTGGTCATCGCCACGCACGGTCACCAGCACGATGCCGCGGCACTGGCCGCTTGCCTGCGCCGGCCGGCCGCCTACATCGGCATGATCGGCAGCCGCCGCAAAGTGGCTCTGTTGCGTCAGAATTTCATCGCCTCGGGGCGGGCGACCGACGCCGAGTTCGATCGCGTGTACGCGCCCATCGGCCTGGACATCGGCGCCGGTACCGTCCCTGAAATCGCGACCAGCATCGTCGCCCAGCTGATCGCCGTGCGGCGCCAAGCAGGGAAGGCAAAATCCGACATTTGAAATCCGAAATCCGAAACAAATCCGGAGTCCAGCCATGATCTGCGCCCTGGTGCTCGCCGCCGGCCGATCGCAACGGATGGGGACGCAGAAGTTGTTGCTGCCCGTGGGCGGTCAGCCGATGATTGCCCGCATTGTCGACCAGGTGCTGGCCAGCCCGGTCGATCGCGTATTTGCCGTCATCGGCGCGGATCCGGATCGCATGGTCGCAGCGTTGGCCGGCCGGCCCGTCACGTTCGTGGTCAACCCCGACGAGCACGGGGAAATGTTGAGTTCCGTGCGTTGCGGCTTGGCCGCGCTGCCGCACGAATGCACGGCGGCCCTCGTCGTCTTGGGCGACCAGCCCGGCCTCACGGCCGGCGTGGTGACTCAGTTGCTGCGAGCCTTCGAGACCGCCGGCCGCGGTATCGCGGTGCCGACCTCCGGCGGCCGCCGCGGCCATCCGGTGTTGTTCGCGCTGCGTTACCGCGACGAGATCCTGACCCGCTACGAAGCGGTTGGTCTGCGCGGACTGCTGCAGGCCCATCCGGAAGATGTTTACGAGGTCGAAGTCGGCACGCCCGACGTCCTCGACGACCTGGACACACCCCGGGATTTCGAGCGGCTGGCGGCTGGCGGGTGATCGCGTGGACCAACCGGTCGCAAGCTTGGCGTCGGGCGGGTCGAAGCGGACCGGAGGCATTTTTGCTGCCTGATTTCTGCGGCCCGGATGCTCACATCGGATTCTTGCACGATGAATTTCGGAGGTACTCGACGACGTGACAAGGTTCACGGCTTTGGCTGCGCGGTTTGGCTGGCCGGGATCAAGGCAGGAGCGGGGTTGGCGGCGAGAGCAGGGCGTGGCTTGCGAGTGCCCCAACCGATAAGACGCCACCACACTCGGCTCACGTCATCCCACAGGGAATAGGCCACGGGCGTGACCAGCAGGGTCAGCAGCAAGGACAGCGTTTGGCCGCCCAGAATCACTTTGGCCAGGCTGGCCCGGCTGGCCGCCCCGGGGCCTTGGCCCAAGGCGATCGGGATCATGGCGGCGATCAGCATCACCGTGGTCATCAAGATCGGCCGCAGACGGGTGTGATTGGCCTCCAAGATGGCCTGGTCCCGCGGCAGTCCTTGCCCGCGCAGAACGTTCGTATAATCCACCTGCAAGATACCATTCTTCTTGACGATGCCGAACAGCATGAACAGCCCGAACATGGCGTAGATGTTCAGGTTCGTGCGCAGCAGGATCAGCGAAATCAGGGCAAAGGGCAGCGTCAGCGGCAGGGCCAACAGGATCGTGATCGGATGCACAAAACTTTCGAACTGGGCCCCCAAGATCATGTACATGAACAAGAAACTGGTGAGGAAGGCGATCAGAAAGTTCTGGTTCGACTCGCCCATCACCTTGGCGCGGCCCAGGAATTCGTAACGGTAGTCGGCGGGCAGGTTCAGCGAGTCCACCAGCGCGCTGATCTCCGCGACCGCGTCGCCCAGCGCCTTGTTGCCTTCCAGGTTGGCAATCACGACCACTTGCCGCTGCATCCCAAACCGATCGATGGTCCCCGGCCCCTTGGCCGCGTTCAGCGTGGCCAGGCTGGACAGCTGGACCAGGCCCGCTTTGGGCGAGTCAAGCATCAACTGGCCGATCGCCTCGGGACGGTCGCGGAACGGCAGTTCGGCCCGCAGCCAGACGTCGTACTGCTCGTCGAATTCCTTGTACTTGGTGACCGGCTCGCCGCCGACCAGCACGTTCAACGTCGAGGCGATCGTCTGCACGGGAATGCCCAGGTCGGACGCTTTCTCGCGGTCGATCTTGACCCGCAGTTCCGGTTTGCGGAGCGACAGGCTGGTGTCGATGTCGACATACTCGGGACGTTCCCGCATCCAGGTCATGATTTTGTCCGAATACTCCTGTAGCTTGGCCAGGTCGGGACCTCGCAGGTTCAGGTCGATCATCGCCTGGCGGAAGCCCGCTCCGGAGACCACGGCCGAGTCTTGGACCGCGGAGCGCAGTTCGGGGTAGTCCTCCATAACCTTGCGGGCCTCGCGCTGGACGTCGAACTGCGTGAAGTAGCGGGGGTCGTCTTCGGGCAGATTCAGGGCGCCCAGGTACCAGAACTTCCAATCCCACCACTGCCGCGTGCGCGGCTTGAGGTCGGCCAACCGCGCGTAGATCGTGCCCGCCGTGACGTCGCCCTGGCCGCGCGACACGCGGCCGGTCGTGTCGCCAATGGTGCTGAAGACGTTGGTGACGCCT
This sequence comes from uncultured Pirellulaceae bacterium, assembly GCA_964645045.1. GTDB lineage: Bacteria > Planctomycetota > Planctomycetia > Pirellulales > Pirellulaceae > Anammoximicrobium. Next base: position 32,259 of record CAZXYZ010000121.1, read on the forward strand.
TTCAGGTTTGCCAGGCGGCCTTCGATTTCCGCAAATAACGTGTCGGCCCGGTCCAGCGTATAGCCTTCGGGCAGCGTGATCGCCACCTCGAATTCGCTTTGGTCGTCGCGGGGAATGAAGTCGAACCCGACGATCCGGAACAGGTACACCGTCAACACCAACATGCTGACCGACGTGACCACGATCACCCAGCGGTGACGCAGCGACCAGCCCAGGAGCCAGCCGTACGCTCCATCAACGACCCGCCACAGCCAGTTGTCCTTGCTGCTGCCGTGCTTCTTCTTCAGTTTCAAGAAGCGGGAACAGAGCATCGGGGTCATCGTGAACGACACGAACCAGCTCATGGCGATGGCAAAGGCCACCGTGCCGCCGAAGCTGCTGAAGAACCGTCCGATACGGCCGCCCATGAAGACCACCGGAATGAAAATGACCAGCAGCGAGAGGGTCGTCGCGGACACGGCCAAGGCAATTTCCTTGGTGGCTGACGCAGCCGCCTCCAGCGGCGACGAACCATGCTCTTCCATGTGCCGGAAGATGTTCTCGTTGATCACCACCGCGTCGTCGATCACGATGCCGATCGCCAGGATCAGGCCCAGCATGGTCATGTTGTTCAGCGTGTAGCCCATCCAGTACATGAACGCGTAGGTCGCGACGATCGAGGCGGGAATCGCCAGGCTGGCGATAATCGTCGTCCGCCAGTCCTGGATGAACAGCAAGATCGTGAAGGCCACCAGGATGGCGGCGATCACCAGGTGGAAGTTCAATTCGTGGATCGAATTGACGATGAACCGCGACTGGTCCTTGATGACGAACGTCCCGATATCCGGCGGCAGCAGGGGCTTAAGCTGCTCGAACCGTTCCCGCACGCGTTCGACGACCGCCACCGTGTTCGAGCCCGATTGCTTTTGGATGATCAGGCTGACGGCGTTGCGGCCGTCCAGCCGTGCCAAGCTGCGCGGCTCTTCGAACGCGTCCTCGACGCGGCCAATGTCCCGGATCCGCACGGGATAGCCGGCGTGGTTGGCGACGATCAGGTCCAGGAAGCCCGCCGTGTTCTCGACGCGGCCCATCGTCCGCAGCACCAGCTCGCGCGACCCCTGGTCCACGCGGCCTCCGGGCAGTTCCAGATTCTGGCGAATCAAAGCCTGGCGGACCTCGTCGATCGCCAGATTGCAGCTGGTCAGTTTGTCCGTGTCGATGTAGATGTTCACGGCCCGCTGCCGGCCGCCGACCAAAATCACCGAGCCGACGCCGGTGACGGTCTCCAGGTTTTCCTTGATCTTCTTGCGCGTGAGTTCGGTGATTTCCTGCATCGGCCGCTGGCCGGCCACGGCGATCTGCATCACCGGCATCGCGTTCAAATCGACTTTGTCGATGATCGGCGCATCGGTGCCGACCGGCAACTGGGAGAGGATCGTCGAGACCTTGTCGCGGACTTCCTGCGCGGCGACATCGCGGTCCTTCTCCAGAAAGAACTGCACGACGACCTGCGAGATGCCCTCCTTGGTCGTCGACTTCAACTCGTCGATCGCGGAGACCGTGTTGATGATCTGCTCGATCGGCTTGGTGACGCTGGTCTCCATCTCCTCGACGCTGGCGCCCTTGAGCATCGTGGTCACGACCACAATCGGCATCTCGACGTTGGGCAACAGATCGACGCCCAGCCGGCTGCGGCCGACCAGCCCCAGCACGATCGGCGCGGAGATTAACATCACCGTAAAAACCGGACGCTTAATGCAGAGATCCCAGAGGGTCATAGATCAAATCCAAGGGGAACTTGGTTCGTACTTCTCAGCTCTCGACTCTTCCCAAACGTTGCAGAAATCCCGGCGAACGGTGGGCGTCAGCCCATCGGTGCATTGTCCCGGCGAACGGTGGG
>CAZXYZ010000122.1:0-11291 GCA_964645045.1 uncultured Pirellulaceae bacterium
GGATGAGGTGTCAAATAGGTTGGAGTCCACGCTTTAGCGTGTATCGGCGGCGGGCTTCGCCCGCCCGGGCAGCCTAAAGGCTGTACTCCAACTGCATCGTCTGCCAGCTTTTCTTGAGAAAAACGACCTTTACAGGGGTGCATACTGTAATTCGATGGATGTATATCGTATGTCGGCCAGTCGGCCGCGGCGCGTCAACTGCTCGCACTGCGATAGCTGAGCAACGCCCGGTTGAACACCCAGCGCGAACCCAGCAGGCTGAGCGCGGTCGCCAGCAGGGCAAAGCCGGCCAGCGGCCATTCCCACCAGGCGCGCGGGTGCAGCGGCTGGGCCAGCAGGCGGGCCGGGACGTTCACGACCACCAGCACCGGAACGACGAACGTGAAAAAGCCCCACAGCGGAATCCCCCAGCCGCGGCGATAGATTTCCATCGGATAACGGGCGAAATTGGTGATATAAAACCAAAAGTCGTACAACGATTGATTGCGGCCCAACCAGATACTGGTGGCCGCCAGCGCGATGGTCAGGCTGTACAGAATCGCTGCCCCCGTCAACACGTAAACCGGATACAACGCCACGACGATCCAATCAATTGACACGGGGGAGACAGGCCGGGTGGTCAGATGCCACAGACTCACGCTCAGCAATACCAACGCCGTGAGCAAATTGATCAGCGACGACCACTCGACGCGCTGAAACGAAATCAAGAACTGCGTATCGATGGGCTTCAACAAGGCAAAGTCCAGATTTCCGGTTCGAATCAGCTCGCTGAATTCGTTCGCGTTGGGCATACAAAACGACTGAACCAAGCTGTTGATAAGCCAAGTAGTTCCTAAAAAGACAAAGAACTCGTTCTTGCCCCAGCCCCATTCCGGGCCAATTGAGTCCACATGGGTGAACACAATCAGGTAAAAACCGATGTTCATCAGCGACCAAGCGACGGAGGAAACGCAGTCCAGGATGAAATTGGTGCGGAACGTCATGTCGCGAATCAGGCTGTTCCGCGCAAAGGTCAGAAGAACTTTGCCATACGAAGGTTGCTCGCTCATTGTCTCTTACCCTGTTGCAGGACACGCCTTGGTGTTAGATTTGTATGTGCTTGGCCCGTCAGATTCTAAGCTTAACGGGACAAGACGTGCAGTCCGTGGTATGCCTGTTTTTTCGCATGGCCCATTGAGGGGGATTTCTTGATGTTTTCGCGTCCTAATCGCCTGCCGACGGCAATTTGCGTGATTTTCGCCGTCGGCATGCTCGCCACTCTGTCGTCCTGCGATTCGGCCGGTCCGCAACAGCAGGCCGTGGCGAATCAGCCGGCAGCCAGCTCGGCCACTGACCAGCCAGTTGCGGCACCTGCTCCAAAAAGCGATCCGGAACCCGTGCTGTTATCCGCAGCCGAGTTGGCGGACGGGTGGATTTCGCTGTTTGATGGCCAAACGCTGTTTGGCTGGAAAGCCAGCAGCCAAGCCGACTGGCGGGTCGAGGACGGTACCATTGTCGTCAGCTCGGGCGAAAAAGGCTTGCTGTACACCACGACGCAATTCGGCAACTATGTCCTGCGCGCGGATTTCCGATCCGAACCGGGGACCAACAGCGGGATTTTCCTGCACACGCCGCCCCAGCCGCAGGATCCCGCGGCGGACTGCTACGAGTTGAACATCGCCGAGGCGGACAATCCCTTTCCGACCGCCAGCCTGGTCCAGCGCAAGAAAGCCGAGGTCGATGCCCCCAGCGGTCAGTGGCACTCGTTCGAAGTCATCGTCGACGGTGATCGGGTGGGCATCAAGCTAAACGATCGTCAGGTGCTGGACTGGACCGATCCCAAACCCCTGCGCCGCGGGCATATCGGCTTGCAGCTAAATTCCGGTAAAGTCGCGTTTCGCAATATCCGGCTCAAGCCACTGGGCACCGCCAGCCTGTTCAACGGCCGGGATCTGTCCGGCTGGAAGACGTATCCGGAGATGCCCAGCAAGTTCACCGTGACGGCCGGCGGCGAATTGAATGTCCAGAACGGGCGCGGCCAATTGGAAACCGAAGGCAGTTACGGCGATTTTGTCCTGCAACTGGAGTGTCAGACTCACGCCCCGCAGTTGAACTCGGGCGTCTTCTTCCGCTGCATTCCCGGCGACGACATGATGGGCTACGAATGCCAGATTCACAACGGATTCAAGAACGATGACCGCACTCAGCCGCAGGACTGTGGCACCGGCGGCTTCTTCCGGCGTCAAAATGCCCGTCGGGTGGTGGCGGACGATCGGACTTGGTTTCACATGACGTTGGTCGCCGATGGCCCGCACATGGCTGCTTGGGTCAACGGATACCAGGTCAGCGATTGGACGGATGATCGGCCGGCGCACGAGAACCCGCGGAAGGGAATGCGGCTGGAACCGGGGACGATCATGATTCAGGGCCACGATCCGACAACGAACATTTCGTTCCGCAATCTGCGGATTGCAGAATGGGTGCCGCGGGAGGACGCATGATCGAGCAAACAATCGGTTTCATCGGCGCCGGCCAGATGGCGCGGGCGCTCGCGGGTGGCCTGGTCCGCGGCGGCTTGACGTGCGCCGAGCGGCTGGTGGCGTACGACCCAGTTAAGGCGGCTCGGGAAGAGTTCGCCGCGCAAGTCGCGGGAGCCAGGCTGTTGGGCGACAATCGCGCGGTCGTGGCGGCCGCCGATGTTGTCGTGTTGGCGGTCAAGCCGCAAAAGGCCGTGACCGTGATGGACGAAGTCCGGGGCGGTTGCGGGCCGGACAAGTTGTTGGTGTCGATTTTGGCGGGCACGCCGTTGGCCCGTTTGGTCGCCGGTTTGGGCACCCAACGGGTCGTGCGTGTGATGCCCAATACGCCGTGCCTGGTCGGCGCGGGCGCGGCCGGTTTTGCGTTGGGTCCGGGCGCCAGTCGCCAAGACGCGGAACTGGTCGGCGAACTGCTGGGCGCTGTGGGGATTGCTTTGGAGGTGGACGAGTCCCTGTTGGACGCGGTGACGGGGCTGTCCGGTTCCGGACCGGCGTTTGTGTATACGGTCATCGAGGCGTTGAGCGACGGTGGCGTGCGGGCCGGGCTGCCGCGGGCCACGGCGACGCAACTGGCCGCTCAGACCGTGCTGGGAGCCGCGCGGATGGTGCTGGCCAGCGGCGAGCATCCGGCCGTGTTGAAGGACCGGGTGGCCAGTCCGGCCGGGACGACGATCGCCGGGTTGCAGGCGTTGGAAGAGCGCGGTTTGCGGGCGGCGCTGCTGGCGGCCGTCGAGGCGGCGACCAGGCGGTCCGGAGAGTTATCGCAAGCGAAGGGGTAAGCCGATGGGCTCCGTATTCTGCGTGGTCGACGACAAGCACGTGCCGCTGTATCGGATCCTCTGGATTTCCGATCTGCCGCATTTTTGCGGTAACGACGACTGCATGTGCGAAGGCCGTTACGAGATTCGGCTGGAGATGGATGAATCGGTGTGGGCGAATCGGGACGAGCGGGACGAGGTCCTGGCGGCCTTGGAAGCCTGGGCGGGCGGCGGCCCGGAGAGTCCGGAGAATGAGGACCAATGGCGGTGAGGAGCCAACGATGTCTTTATTTGCGAATGACCAATACCGCTGGCGGGAGACTTATTCGGTGCTGTTTCGCGAAGCCGACCGGCCCTCCGCCGCAGCCCTGCGCAAGGCGTTGGAAGGACTGGGCGAGGGTTATCGCGTGACGGACGTCACGACGGACGGGACGGGGCAGGTCGAGTCCATGACGGTGCTCGCGCCGGCCGACTTTGCGGGCATGGACGTGTCCTACGTTTCGGGCGAGGAGGTCCAGGAGCAGATCGAGGAGCTGCAGGCCGAACGGAAGGCGCTGCCGCTGAGCAAGAAGGAACAAACGAAGTTGCAGCGGCTGACCGAGTGCGACGCGCGGTTTGATGTTTTTCATTTTGAACAGATCGTTGGCGAAGACGCGGCTGACGAGGACGAGTTCATGGATCCGGGGTCCCTCATTGCCGTGCTTAAGAGCTTGGCTCAGTTGTGTCACGGGGTGGGGATTGACCCGCAAACAGGAGCTTTGATGTAAGGCAGAATATGCAAGCAAAAGAATTGAAACCCGGCGCGATCGTGAATCACGAGGGGGCGCCCGTCCGGATTGAAAAGGTGAACGTCCAGAGTCCTTCGGCCCGCGGCGCGGCCACGCTGTACAAGTTCCGCGGCCGGGATCTGGTCTCGCGGCAGAAAGTCGACTTCGTCCTGAAGGGAACCGACGCGCTGCCTCAGGCCGATTTCCACAAGCGGGAGGTCAATCTGATGTACGCCGACAACGACCAGGTGCATTTCCTGGATCAAACGGATTTCAATCAGTACTCCCTGTCGCGCGACGACGTGGCCGAGGATCTCCCCTATATCACGGAATCCCTCCAAGGCATGATGGCCCTGATTTATAACGGCGAGTGCGTCGGGATCCAGTTGCCGACGGCGGTCGAACTGAAAATCACGCAATGCGATCCCGCCGTGCGCGGCAATTCGGCGACCGGCCGCACCAAGCCCGTCACGTTGGAGACCGGACTGGTCGTCCAGGTGCCGGAGTACCTGGAACAGGACGAAGTCATCAAGATCGACACGCGGACCGGCGAATTCCTGTCGCGTGCGTGAGCCTGTTGAGCTTCGCGATGGGCCGGGTCGCGTTCGCTGGGTCCCCACAGTGTGCCTCTCGTTTTCATTTTCAGCCCCAGAATTACGGAAAGCCGTCATGATCGGAGAATTGGAATTGCCGCTGCCGCTGGTCGAGCCGGATTGGGCGGACGAGTCTGCCCCTGATCCCGTTGTGGTCGTGGCCGAAATGTCCGACCAGGACGATTTCGAGGACGATGACTTCGACGATTTCGATGACGATTTTGACGACGACTTCGAGGAGGAGATGGAGGACGAATACAACTTCGAAGACGACGAAAAGTTTGGCGAAGAGGATGCGGACGGAGACGTGGGCGAGCCGGAATTCGAGGGCGACTTGGACGAGTTCGAGGACAGTGCCGACCCCGTCGAAGAAGGCGGCGAACTGGCGGACGACGACGAAGACGACGACGAGGAATTCGAAGAACTCGAGGACGAAGTGTAATGTTTCAGCCGGTGCCCAGCAGTGTCAGTTTTCCCGCCTTGGAAGAGCAACTCCTCGCGTTCTGGAAACAGCGGCGGATCTACGAACAATCGCTGCAGCGGCGCGCCGCCGCGCCGCGTTTTGTGTTCTACGAGGGGCCGCCCACCGCGAACGGGATGCCGCATCCCGGGCATTGCCTGACGCGGGCGATCAAGGACTTGTTTCCTCGCTACCGCACCATGCGCGGCTACCGCTGTGAACGCAAAGCGGGCTGGGATACGCACGGTCTGCCGGTTGAGGTCGAAGTCTGCAAGGAGCTCGGCATCCACGCCAAGGAGGAAATCGAAGCGTTTGGCGTCGAGCCGTTCATCCATCGCTGCCAGGAAAGCGTCTGGCGGTACATGCAGGAATGGGAACGGCTGACGGAGCGGCTCGGCTTCTGGATCCACCTGGATGAAGCCTACGTGACGTATCACCAGAGCTACGTGGAAAGCGTCTGGTGGTCGCTCAAGAACCTGTTCGACCGCGGCCTGTTGTATCGCGGACACAAGATCGTCTGGTGGTGGGCCCAGGGCGGCACCGCGCTCAGTTCCGGCGAAGTCGGCCAGGGCTACCGCGAAGTGGCCGACCCCAGTGTGTACGTGCGGTTCCCGCTGGTCGACGACCCGCAAACGTCGCTGCTGGTCTGGACCACCACGCCCTGGACCTTGCCCAGCAACCAGTTCGCCGCCGTTCATCCCGAGTTGGACTACGCGACCGTGCTGGATCCGGAAACCGGCCAGCGGCTGATCCTCGCCGCGGCCTTGGTCGAGACGATCGCCGGAAAACTGAAACGCGAATTGCAGGTGGTATCCACGTGCCGCGGCGACCAATTGGTCGGCAAACGTTATCTGCCCCCGTTCGATTACTACTACCGGACGCTGGGCGACGCCCAGGGCCGGCTAGCCGGTGGCGGCACGGAACATCGGGCGTGGCGCGTGATTGCGGCCGATTTCGTGACCACCGACAGCGGCACCGGCTTGGTCCACCAGGCGCCGGCGTTCGGCGAAGTGGACTACGACGTGCTGCTGGCCGAGCAAGCCCGGTTCGTCGCCAGCGAAGGGCCGGCCTTGATCTGCGCCGTCGGGCCCGACGGCAAGTTCACGACCGAGGCGCCGGATTACGCGGGCCGCTGGGTCAAGGACACGGACAAGGACATCAACCGCGAACTGCGGTCGCGCGGACTGCTGCTGCACGTCGAGCAGTACCTGCACGATTACCCGTTCTGCTGGCGGGCGGACGACGATCCGCTGATCCAGTACCCGCGGCAGAGCTGGTTCATCCGCACCACCGCGTTCAAAGACCGGATGCTGGCCAACAACGCGCAGATCACCTGGTTGCCCGAACACATCCGAGAAGGTCGCTTTGGCAACTTCCTGGAAACCAACGTCGATTGGGCTTTGTCCCGCGAGCGCTACTGGGGCACGCCGCTGCCCATCTGGGTCTGCAGCCGGACGGGGAAGATGGAAGCCGTCGCGGGCTATGCCGAACTGCTGGCCAAGCCCGGCGTGCAGGGCGTGGAAGTCTGGGAGCAAGCCAAGGCCGCCAAGCCGAAACTGCCGGACGACCTGAAGGTACACAAACCGTACATCGACGCCGTGACTTACCAATCGCCGTTCGACCCGGCCGGCCGCATGCAGCGCGTCCCGGAAGTGATCGATTGCTGGTACGATTCCGGCTCGATGCCGTTCGCCCAGTGGGGCTATCCGCATGCCAACCGCGAGCGGTTCGAGGACCAGTTCCCCGCCGACTTTATCAGCGAGGCCATCGACCAGACCCGCGGCTGGTTCTACAGCTTGCTGGCAATCAGCACGATGCTGTTCGGGGACGAGCCGAGCCCCTCGCCGGATCAGTCGGTGGCCGGGCCGTCGCCGGCCCCCGCGCACCCTTACCCGCATCCGTTCAAGAACTGCATTGTCCTGGGCCTGATGCTGGGCGAGGACGGCGGCAAGATGTCCAAGAGCAAGCGGAACTACCGCGAGCCGTCGCACATCTTCGACCGCTACGGCGCCGACGCTTTGCGCTGGTACTTCTTCGCCAACCAGCCGCCCTGGTCATCGATCCGCTACAGCGAACAGGCGATCAAGGACAGCATCCCCGAGTTCCTGTTGCGGCTGTGGAATGTGTACAGCTTTTTCGTGATCTACGCCAACATCGACGGTTTCGACCCGGCCGCGTCGATCTCCGGCGATGCGGGTCAGCTGACGCCGGCCGAATTGTCGCGGGGCGAAGGTTACCGGCCTCCCGCCGAGCGGAGCGAACTGGACCGCTGGGTGCTCAGCGAGTTGAATCGGACGGTCGCGGCCGTGATCGAGCGGTTGGATGCCTACGACAACTTCACCGCTTGCCTGCGGCTGAACGAGTTTGCGGACGCCCTGAGCAATTGGTACGTCCGCCGCAGCCGCGACCGGTACTGGAGCAGCGACAAGCGGTCGCCGGACAAGCTGGACGCCTACTGGACGCTATACGAGTGCCTGCTGACGACCAGCAAGCTGATCGCGCCGTGTACGCCCTTCCTGGCGGAAACGATGTGGCAGAACCTGGCCGGAACCTTTGGCAGCCGGGCCACCGAGAGCGTCCACTTGTGCGACTATCCGGTGGCCGATCCGGCGGTCGTGGACGACTCGTTGCTCGAGCGGATGACGTTGCTCCGCGAGATTGCCTCGCTGGGCCGCAAGGCGCGGATGGATGCCAAACTGAAGGTCCGGCAGCCGCTGGCCAAAGTCGAGGTGATTTTGGCCAAGGATGCGCACCGGTCCTGGCTGGAAACGCACGAGGCGCTGTTGCGGGACGAGTTGAACGTCAAGCAGGTGGAATACGCGCACGAGGCATCCGACTACATCACGTACGAGGTCCTGCCCAATTTCAAGCGGCTCGGCCCGAAGTTGGGCAAGTTGATGCCCAAGGTCAAGCAACGGCTGGGCGGCGCGGACGGCGGCCAGTTGCTGTCCGAATTGGGAGCAACCGGCCGGGTTAGTTTGGACGTCGAAGGCCAGTGCGTCGAGTTGGACTCGGAAGACCTGCAAGTCCGGCTGCAAGCCAAGCCCGGCTGGGCCGCCGCGCACCTGCCCAGTTGCGTCGTGGTCTTGTCCATCGATCTCACTCCCGAGTTGATCCGCGAAGGCCTGGCCCGCGATGTGGTCCGGTTGATCCAGGAACGCCGTAAGGAGTTGGATTGCCAGTACACGGACCGCATTCAAGTCGGCTTGGTGACGGAGTCCGAAGAACTGCGTCAGGCGATTGAGGAGAACGCAGATTTCATCTGCGGCGAGACGCTGGCCAGAGGGTTGGAACCGGCCCCACTGGACGGCGCCGTCCCCGTCGAACACGACCTCGCCGGAAGCCCGGTTCAATTGTACGTGCTGACGGTCCCCGCATCCTAGTTGTTTAACCGCGTGCCCAACGGGCCGCGCGGCATTTAGCCGTGTCGGAATGTGGGGCGGATTGGCAATCCGTCCTATGAAAATCGAACGCCCCACTTTCAGCGCCGCAGCCCCTCGCGAAAAGACGACTCCATGGCCCAGCCAACTCTACCCTTGCCCATCGCCGTGTTGATCTCCGGCGGCGGAACCACGCTGCGGAACATGTTGCAGAAGATCGCTGCCGGCCAGCTGCCGGTGGAGGTCAAGCTGGTGATTTCCAGCACGCCTTCGGCCGGCGGCTTGCGCTATGCGGCCGAGGCATCCATTCCGGCGCTGGTGCTGCGGAGCAAGGATCTCCCGACTCCCGAAGCGTACCGCGACGCCGTGTTCCAGCCGTGCCGCGAGGCGGGCGTCCAATTGGTGGTGATGGGCGGATTCTTGAAGCACGTCCTCATTCCGGCCGACTTCGAACACCGCGTGATGAACATCCACCCCGGCCTGATCCCGGCCTTTTGCGGCCAAGGCTTCTACGGACACCACGTCCACCAGGCGGTGCTGGATTACGGCGCCAAAATCAGCGGCTGTACCGTCCATTTCGCCGACAACCAGTACGACCACGGCCCGATCATCCTGCAGCGCACCGTGCCGGTGCTGGACGACGACACGCCCGACACGCTGGCAGCGCGGATCTTCGAGCAAGAATGCGAGGCCTACCCCGAGGCCGTGCGTCTGTTCGCCGAGGGGCGTCTGCAGGTCGTCGGCCGCCGTGTGCGGGTCCGGTAGTTGTATCGCTGGAGTTCACGCTTTAGCGTGTGTTTGTTCCGCCGGCATGGCCCGCCTGGCACGCTGAAGCGTGAACTCCAACAACCCGCCGCCGCGGATTTCCCGGAGAATCGCAGCTTTACAGAGATGGGCAACTGCCCCACCCTGGACAGGTTCACAACAACTTCATGGAGATCACGCCCTATGAAACGACACTTGACCGCTCCCGCCATTCTGTTACTGGCCCTGCTGCAACCAGCCTCGGCGGCCGATGTGCTGGCTCCGCTCGACCTGCGCGACGTCAAAGTCGGCGGCGAGGTCGGACGGCGGATCGAGATCACGATCGCCAACAACCTGTTGGTGCTGGACGTGGACGGTGATTTCCTGCGGCCGTTCCTGGAGGACCCGCGCCGCGGCGAGTTCGTCGGCCTTGGCATGTTGCTCGATGCAACGGTCAAGTTCGCCGCCTACAGCGGCAATCCGAAGGTTCTGGCGCTGAAAGAGCACCTGGTTGCGGAGATCTTGCGGGCGCAGGAACCCGATGGCTATATCGGGACCTTCGCTCCTCCCAAACGCATCCAAACGCTGTGGGACGTGCATGAATTGGGCTACGTGATCTGGGGCTTGCTCGAAGACCATCGTTGTTTTGGGAAACCGCAGTCGCTGGCCGCGGCCCGCAAGGCGGCGGATTACCTGGTCAAGAACTGGACGGTGCTGCCGGCGGATTGGGCAGTCGGCGCCGATGTAGCGCCACACGTGGCATTCACCGGGCTGGAACGTACGATGCTCGCCCTGCACCGGGCCACGGGCGACACGGCCTACCTCGATTTCTGCACCCAGACGCGGGCGTTGCCCCAGTGGGATCTGGGAATCGTAATCGGCCGCAGGCCCGGCATCGAAGGGCACATCTACGCCTACATGGCCCGCTGCCTCGCCCAACTCGAACTGCACCGGGTGCAACCGTCTGTAAGCCTGCTCGGTCCGACGCACCGGGCATTGAAGTTCATGACCGAGCAGGATGGCATGCTCGCCACCGGCAGCTGCGGTCAATGCGAAATCTGGACGGGCGATCAGGACGCCCGCGGCGACGTGGGCGAGACATGTGCGCTGGCCTACCAGCTTCGCGTCTATGACAGCTTGCTCCGCCTGAACGGCGATCCGCGTATAGGGGATTTGATGGAGCGGACGATTTTCAATGCGCTGTTCGCCTCGCAATCACCGGACGGCCGGCACTTGCGCTACTTTGCGCCGCTAGAAGGCGACCGCGTCTACTGGAAGACCGACACTTATTGCTGCCCGTGCAATTTCCGCCGCATCATGGCGGAACTTCCCACGCTGGTATTCTACCACGCAGACGACGGCATCACGGTGAACTTGTACGCACCGGCGCAGGCCAAACTGAACCTCAACAACAACCTGCCGGTCGTCATCCGCCAGGAAACGGACTACCCCAACTCGGGCCGCGTCCGCATCGGCGTCGATCCCGAACGGCCGCAGGTCTTCGCGCTGCGGCTCCGCATTCCCGGCTGGGCGACCAATGCCAGTGTCACGGTCAACGGCCAGCCGCCCGAAGACGCAACGGCCGGTACGTTTCTCGAAGTGCGCCGCCAGTGGAAGCCTGGAGACATGGTCGAGCTGGACCTGCCGATGCCGTGGCGGCTGGTGCAAGGCCGCCAGCGCCAGGCCGGCCGCGTCGCCGTCATGCGCGGCCCCCAGGTCTTCTGCCTCAACCCCGCGCAGAACCCGGACCTGGAAAAACTCGACGGCGCCGAACTCGGCTACATCGCGCTCAACCCGGCTTCCTTGGCCGCGCCGGTGCCCGACACCTCCGTCCGTCCCGATGGCCTCGGTTGCCGCGTGCATGCCTGGAAGCCGGGCTTCGGTCTGTCGCCAAAAGCCGACTACGAACTTACGCTGACCGAGTTTCCCGACCCCGCAGGCAAGGCGACGTATTTTCGTCTGCGCGACTTCAGTGGTACGGTCAGGGACGAATTAGCGGCGAAAGGATGCCCATCCGGAACTCAATGACACCAAACTTTGCAGAGATCCCGGCGAACGGTGGGCGTCAGCCCA
>CAZXYZ010000122.1:11391-33668 GCA_964645045.1 uncultured Pirellulaceae bacterium
TCGGTGCATTGCAGAGATCCCGGCGAACGGTGGGCGTCAGCCCATCGGTGCATTGCAGAGATCCCGGCGAACGGTGGGCGTCAGCCCATCGGTGCATTGTCTCGGCGGCCAGTTTTCCGATCGTCTGCGGAGGTCACCGAAGGCGATCTTGCGAACTCCTCGCGCAAATGTGCGCACGTGCGGAAAACCGGCGGGCTTACGCCGGCCATTCGCCTCTCGGTATGCAACTACGAAGTGGAGCCTGCACATTTGCTAACGGAGAGAAACACATGACTCGCATCGTCCTGCTGGTGGCAATGGTGCTGACGGGCGGCTTGGCCGCAGGCACGGCATTCCCGGCCCGGGCAGCCGAGCCGCCCGCCGCGAACCCTCGCAACCTGAACGATCTGACCATCCTGGGGCCCAACTATCCGCGGGTCTTTTTCTTCCGGGCCGCGGAAGGCGGGCCCAGCCGGCCAGCGGTCCGCTACGAGGAATGGGATGCCGAGTTCAGCCGGCTGATGGGGATCATGGGCAAATGCCTGGATGAGGAGGTTCTCGGCCGCGAGCGACGCAATCCGGAGTTCTTCAGCCGCTTCAAACACGATCACCCGCAGCAGGTCGTGCTGCTTCATCTGAACGGCAACTCGCGCGACCCGCGGTACCACACCGAACGCTACTCGGCGGGCCATTGGATTTATCGCCGGGCGACGACGATCACGGCGGATGTCCCGGCCGAGATGGGCCAAACCGAGATTCAGGTCCGCGACGCGCGGGATTTCAAGATCGAAACCGGGCGTTACAAGACGTCGCAGGACGATATCGGCTTGTTCGGCATCACGGCCGAGGGCAAGCACGACTGGAATTACTGCGAGCAGGTGCAGCTGACGGCGGTGGACCTGCGGACGAACACGATCCGGGTTAAACGCGGCTGCTACGGCACCAAACCGCTGGCCTTCCGGGCAGGCCAATCGCGGGCAGCCGCGCACATGGTGGAAGGTCCGTGGGGCAAGAACAACAACCTGCTGTGGTTCTACAATTTCAGCCGCTTTTGTCCCCGGGATGCGCAAGGCCGCACCTGCGCAGACCTGCTGGTGGACGACCTGGCGGCGTGGTTCGGTCCCGGCGGAAAACTCGCGGCGTTCGACGGATTGGAATTCGATGTCTTCTTCCATGAAACCCACGGCGACACCGACGGCGACGGGGAACTGGACAACGGAGTCGTCGCGGGCCTCAACCAGTACGGCATCGGAACCGTCGAATTCGCCCGTCAGCTCCGGGCCCGGATGGGCGACTCGTTCATTCTCCAAGGCGACGGCGCGCTGGGGCCGGGCGGGGCGCGTTCGCAACGCGCCTTCGGGCTGCTAAACGGGATCGAAAGCGAGGGCTGGCCCAATCTGAACCAGTGGGAGATGGACGACTGGTCGGGCGGATTGAACCGCCAGAGCTTCTGGCAGGACAACGCCCGGCCGCCGGCGTTCAACTACATCAATCACAAGTGGGTCGAGCCGCTACCGGGGCGGCCGGGTGAGCACAAGAATCCCGAGGTGTCGCCGGCTCGTCATCGGCTGGTATTTGCCGCCGCGCAGTTCACCGACGCGATGCTCTGCTATTCGTTTCCGCCGCGGGCCGAAAACGGCCGGATTGGCATCTGGGACGAATTCCGCTGCGGTACGGCCAATCGGCTGGGATGGCTCGGGCGGCCGGAAGACGCAGCCATCCATCTCGCAGCCACGACGGCAAACCTCGTGCCATCCGCGGATTTGTCGGAACGTATTCGCGGCGATGTGGAGGTTCGGGAGACGGCGGGTTCACTGGTGTTGACGCCGAAGAATCCGCAAGCATCCGCCGTCGACTTTTCCATTCCCGACATCCCCACGGACGGAAGCGACTTGGTGGTGCTCGTCACGCTCAAAGGCGAGCCGCTCCGCGGCTACCCGCGGGAAGTCGCCCGCTTCGCTCAGGTGGAGGTGTCGGGCGGCGCACGGAGTTTGGTAGGCGGAGATCCGGACGAGGTCGGGATGGCCCTGCGGGGACAGCGCGAGACGCCCCTGGATGCGGAAACGGGCGCCAGGGTCCAATACCGGCCGCGTGAAACGATCGGCGCGCGGACAATGGCGGGCTACGCAATCCATCCGCCCTATCAAGGCGGCAAGGGCTATGTCTATTGGTGCCGCGAGGTCGAGGTTCCCGAAGCGGCCGAATTGCGGTTCAGCTTGGAGATGAGTGAGCGGAGTCCGTCGCGTTCGGATGGGGTCTGGTTCCAGGTCTGGGTGGCCGAGGTCGTCCAGGGCCGACCGGGCGATTACGAACGCGTATTCGAACAGACGACGAAGGCCCATGAATGGCTCCCCTGCACGGTGCCCCTGACCGCTTGGGCGAAAAAGCGGGTCCGGCTGAAATTCGTCGGCGACTGCGGCCCGCAGGACAACGCAACCACCGACCAGGGATTTTGGGGCGACGTGCGGCTCGGCATCGCCGGTATAACCGAAGCGGCGGATACTCCGGCCAAGTCGTACATGACCTGGGTGAACGACCGCTCGTTTACCTCCTCGTTCTACTTCCGCGAGGTCAACTCCGCCCAAGTGAATCTAGCCTTTCGGATCGAGGGCCGCGAGCCGGTCACGCTCGAGAAGATCAGCGTCCACGCCCACCCCGACTCGATGGTGCGGCTGTTTGAGCATGGCCTGGTCCTGGCCAATCCGAGCCCGCAGCCGTACACGTTCGATTTGTCCAAAATATCGCCCGGCCGGCGTTACCGGCGTCTGGCCGGCTCCCCAAGCCAAGATCCCGCGACCAACAACGGGCAACCGGTGGACGCCCGCGTGACACTCGCAGCGAAGGACGCCCTGTTTCTGGCCAATGAGGGCCTTGTGCCGATTGCGGCCGAATCGAACCCGTAGTTGCATCCCGAGAGGCGAGCGGCCAGCGTCAGCCCGCCGGTGTTCCACGTCATACCAAGAGGCGAACGGCCGGCGTCAGCCCGCCGGTGTTCTGCATGCCCGTAAAGTTGCGCGAGGAGTTCGCAAGATCACCTTTGGTGAAATCAACAGACGATCGGAAAAGTGGTCGCCGAGACAATGCACCGATGGGCTGACGCCCACCGTTCGCCGAGACAATGCACCGATGGGCTGACGCCCACCGTTCGCCGGGATATCTGCAACGTTTGGGTTAACGCTTGTCGCCTCGCACACAGACCAGGTATACTGACTCCTTGGTATCTTCCGTGATGCAAGGAGTTGCTGATGTCCACCGTACCCAAGCGATTGCTGACTCCCGTTGAGTACTTGCTTCAAGAGCGACGTGCAGCCTTCAAGAGCGAATACTACCAAGGGGAGACGTTCGCGATGGCGGGCGCCACACGGGAACACAATCTGATCGTCGGCAATCTCGTCCGCGAGGTGGGCAATGGACTGAAGGGCCGCAAGTGCGAAGTCTACCCCAGTGACATGCGGGTCAAGATCACGGCCTCCGGCCTTTACACCTACCCGGATGTGACGATCGTTTGCGGGGTGCCGGAATTTGAGGACGACGAAGGTGACACCTTGCTGAACCCCACCGTCTTGTTCGACGTCCTCTCCGACTCGACCGAAGCCTACGATCGCGGGACGAAATCGGCCCACTACCGTCGGCTGCCGTCCTTGAAGGAATACGTGTTGATTGCGCAGGACCAGCCGTCCGTCGAGCGTTACGTGCGTCAACCGGACGGCGGCTGGGTGCTGCGCGAGTATACGCGGTTGGAGGAAACGGTCGCCCTCGACGGCATCCCTGTCCAGGTGCCGATGTCCGAGATCTATCGGCAAGTCACTCTGTCGGAAGAACCTTCGCTGAAGCAAACCTGAGCCGGATAGCTCACGAATAGAAGTGGGACAGGCATCCTGCCTGTCATTCGGGGCTGGCAGACTGTGTTTCTTGTGCCGGCCTTCTCGATCGTGTACCAGTGGATTCAGCGAACGGTGGCGCGGTCGAGTCCCAGCAGGCCGAGAATGAATTTTTGCGCGGCTTCTTGTTGAAACAAACTGCAGTGGTGGATCCGCTGCCTGGGAACAATCTGGACTCCGGGGGGCACCTCCAAATTGGCATCCGGATTGAACAGGAGCACGTTCTCGGGCGGAATGGGAGCGGTCGTTGTCCGCATCTGCTGCGAGGGCTTGCGAAACGCCCAAGCGCCGTGGGTGTCGACCACTAGGTCGTTCGGCACGGTGTAGAAGCTCTCCAAGGCGCGATCGATCCCTTCCTGCGCGAGAAACCTCCCCAATCCGGACAGGTCGAACGTTCCGTCGGTGAGGTCCGGTTCGTAGTTGGCCGCGATACAAGCATAACGCGGAACGCCCGGACCCGCGACGAGCTGGGAATCGCCCGTAAAAACGGGCGTTGGGTCGTGGTGCAATCGATGGAGCACGTTGGCCGGATTCTGGGCGTCGATATCGCGGGTCTCAGGGTTCTGGGCGTACAGGCCGGGGATGAAGGTCTTGGTCAGATTCCGGGCGACGAACTGAGCGAGCATGCCACTCAGCCTAGCAAACAGGCCCGATCCGTCCAGATGGGTGAGGTTAACCAGGAAGTCGGCCAGCCGGCCCCAATTGCTGGGATGGGCCAGTTGCGTCCCCGCATTCGGCGCGCCCAGGAAGACGACGTTGCGGACCGCCCGTTGCTGCTGGAGCAACTCGACGAACGAGCGCGCGACAAGTCCGCCGCGGCTGTGAACGATCAGGTCCACCCGCTGGCCGTTCAACAAGCGTTCGTCCTTCAGTTGCTGCAGGCACTTCAGCAGGTCTTGGGCGTTTTCGAGTGGCGACTTGGACAGCGTCCAATGGTCGTAGCCCAGTACGGCTTTGTACGGCGGTGAGGCCCCACCGCCCGCGTTTCCGTCCAGCAGCCGCGTCAAGAATGTCCGCCCAAACCCCGTGACGGGAGACTCCGTCTTGCTGAAGGTTCCGTGCAGGAACAAGAGCACGCGTTCGTTGCCGGCGAGGGGCCGCCAAGTCGCCCCGCGGCCTGGCAGACTCGCGTCGCGGAGCGGCTCCAGGGACAGATCCTTGTGGATCAGCAGCAGGCGTTCCTTGGGGACCGCGTCCTGGTCGAACTGCTGAATGAGGTTCGCCTGATCCTCGCCGACAAATTTCTTCAGTGCCCAGCGGCCCAGGATGACGGGAACCTGTGCCAAACCACGATTGACCCCCAACCGCTGACGGACGGCCACATGCTGGGTCTGATCGAGGAGTTTCGAGACCAGCCGCGTTTGGTCTCCATCGGCGCTCGCCTGCGCGATGCGCCACGCGCGGACACCGTCCCGTTCGACGAGTTCCAAAACGGGTTCGGTGATCTGGGCTGGGATGGCGCCACGCACCTGGGACAGCCGGTCCAAACCGGACATCGGCAGTTGCTCCAGCATGGCTCGGGTGGACGCTTGAGCCAGCCGAGGCATCGACTTGGGCCGTTTTTTGCTCGCGCTGGACCGTCCAGGCGTTTTCCGCTCAAATTCCGTGCCGGGCGCGGGGGCCACACTCTCCGCGGGTTCGCCCTGTGGCAGGCGGTCTGCCGATGGCCCGTCGGGTTCGCCCCTCGAATGCACCTGACTTCCCGCAGCACTGCCACCCCACAACGACTGAAACAGGCGTTGAGTGGGATCGCCGTACAAGACGATACTCGCCCAGCTCAAGGCGACGTTGGCGGGCATCAAGGAGCCTTGCGTCCGCGCATCGTCCGCGCCTAACGCCAGGCGTTTCGCCTTGTGCTTGGCACGATACAGCGACTCGCCTAAACTCAAACGGTCGATCAACAAGCCCAGATAGAAATCGGTGGCCATTTGGACGGCCACATCATCATTGATCGGCCACAGCGGCGCCACGTAACCGCGCACCCCGCTGTGCAGGAAGGCGGAGCCGAGCCCGTAGACGTCGCCTTGATACTGCTGCCGCCCGTCGCTGCGGCGGTCCATCCCGGCTTCGCAGGCGTTGGCGTACACGAGCCACGGCGGCAAGGGACACCATTGCAGCGTGTTATAGATCTCGCGGGCGTGCAGCATACCGTCGCTGAGCAACCAGGCGCTTCCTTCGGGATCCGCCGCGTTGAAACAGGCATGTCCGCAGTAATGGATGATGTCGTATTCGCCGCTCCGCAGTTTCGACCGCACAAAGTTGACCGAGATCGGTTTGTGGATATGGCATTCGATCCACACTTCGACGATGCCGGTCAACCGGTCCCGCAGATCGCGGAACAGCTCGCAAATCGCTTCCGCTTCGGCGACCGCGCCGGCCAGCTGCTGAGGCAACGACGGGCGGGATTTGCGGAATTCGCTGGAGAACTCCGGATCGCCCAAAACCAGCACGCGCAGCGGCCCGCGGTCCCGCTGGCTGTAAAGCTGTTTGCTGCTGGTGAAAAACTGCCGCCCCACGGCCCACCGCTCGAACAGCATGCCGTGCCGGTCGGACATCAGTTCCCAGGGATACTGCATCAGTTCGACGGGGATCTGCAGCCGAAGATGAGGTACCAGCGGTGTATTCGCCAGCAATTGTTGACGTTCCAACTGCATCAGGTCGGCGATATCGCGGATGAAGTCTTCGCCGAGCGAACGGCCCAGACGTTCCAGTTCCAGAACCGCGTCATCGACGGGCTCGCCACTGTTCAGCAGCCGCTCGAACGTCTCCAACGCCGACTGCACGTTCGACCGGTAAACCGGGCTGATGTTCTCGAACACGGTCGCCGAGCTGAACGCGGGTTCATAGCGTACGCGATACTCCTCGCGATCGGCCCGGCCTGCCTGGGGCACTGCCGCTTTCTTCGCAACGGCGGTCGTGCCGTCGCCGGCAGGCGTGTTGTCGGGCGGCGGTTCCAGCGAAAGCCGCGGTGCGACATCGCTCTGGAACGCCCCGAACTGGACCTTGAGATCCGAGAGCACGGATTGCTTCTTATTCAGGATCTGCTGCAGCAACAGGTCGCGGTTCAGACTGCTGCGTCCAAACAGCATCCCGGACACCACGCGCCACAGCACGTGGGGTTTTTCGATGACCAGTTGGAGCGCTCCCAGCAGCGATGCCCACTGAACGTCCCGGGCGAAATCCAATTCGTAGTAGTTCGACTCTCGCAGCCGCCTTGCGGCCTTCCGGCGAATCTCGAAGCTCTCGTGTTTCGCTGCCGGATCCTCGGTTGCCGCCGGTTCGGTGCCGCGCGGTTCTGCCGGATTGGCGGAATCGTTCCCGGCGGCCGGCCGGGTCTGCGTGTAATCGAACACCTCGGGAAACAGCACGGCCAAGCCGACATTTGGTTCCGGGGCAGATGCTACCAGCCAGGGAACAAGCCCGGTTTGCAGCTCATCGTCTTCTGTTAAACCTATCGATTCCGCACCCGCCGCGCGCGCGGGCTCCGCCAGACCCTCCCCTGCGTCCTCGCTATGGCGGGGATCAATCGATTGCAAGCAGCTTTCAATAATGGAGTGGACGTGCCGGACCCGCTCCAACTGCCCAAACTCCTCGGGGGTTTCCGGAATCTCGGCCAGGAGCGACGTTCCGACCTGCCGGAGGACCTCGATCAGCCCGAACTTGGGAATGTAGTGCTCCCAATCGCATTCCGGCGGAGCACTCGACCGGACGGCCTCGGAGGCTTTCAGCAAGGCGTGCAAAACGTGCCAATCGCCCAGGGACTGCAGCAGGGTGGAGGTCACGTGATCGAGACAGCGGGCGACGCTCTGGATGAAACGCAGATCGACGGCCACGTACTGCGGCGCGATCGCGGTCTCGCCGATGACGTTGTACTGGCTGAGCCGGGCCACGAACTCCCGCGCCAGGACTTCGCCGGGCGGAACCTGCTGATCCTCGCCTGCCCGCTGCTCGACGTAGGGCTGCGGCCCGCCGAGCCGCTGATTCCAGGCGTCGAGGAATTCCCGTAGCGGCCAGCCCTCGTCGGGAAGCGAAGTCCGCGGCGCGACGAAGTAGGCGACGTGTTGCCGGAGTTGATAGGCCAGTTCGATGAACGCCGTTTGACCGGCATCGAAGGCGACCAGATCGATCGGCCGTCCCAGCCGTTGATGAAGGGCCTCGACAATGCGGCGCAATTCATGGGCTTCGAGCGCATCCAAATGCGACACGTCATGGCAGATCGAGAACAGGTTCTGCGTCGCCAAGCGCCGTTTCGCCTCGGCGTTCCCGAAATCGTTGTCCCGTTCCAGAATCTCGGCCACATAGTGCGGACTGATGCCCAGTCCCGAAAAGATCATCGCGACGTGTTCCGAAGGAGCACGCTCAATTCCCCACTGAAAGAACTCAATGGCCTCGTCCGAATTGCCCGTGTTGATGCGGACGATCTCCGGCCTGTTCTTCCGGCGGCCGTCGCCGGCCTCGTCCACCGCGCGGTTCGTCTCCCCCACCAGGAAACGCTGCGCACCGTCATTCAACGTGTCCGCTTGGACGACGACGTGGACGCGCTCGAGCGGCTTGGTCCACGCCTGCAACTCGTCCACAAGCATCTGGACGTAGCTCTCCAAGTCGGGGTTGTCACCGCACAGATAAAGCAGGAACGTCCAAGGTTTGACCGGAGTCGGCTGGGCCGCATGCGACGCTGAATCGGCGGGAGCCCCGGCCAATTTGCGTTTCCGCTGCCGTCGGGGGCGAGGATTGTCTGCCATCAGTACTCTCCCGTGTGGTAGCAAGACGAGCGTCGAAAACCATGTTCCGGGCCGATGCCGGGAGACACCCTTCCAAGGGTAGACTATGGTTCGGTTGCCCAGCGGTGTCAAGCCGCGCGCTCGGACAGCCCCGACGTTGCGCCGTGATGGTAACGTTGCGCATAGCAACCCGAAGCGTCAGCGAGGACAAGCGGCATTGCCTCGCGGATGCTTTGGGGTTATTTCGCACCCATTTCTTACGAACCACGTCAGCGACAACTTGGGTGCAGACGCACTTTGTACAGCAAACGATCACTTTACACGCCCCGGCACGCATTCTTGAACAGGAGATAACCGAGAGAACAGAGCCGTTTCAGCCTCCGTTGCCTCTGTTTGCTCCTGTTCAAAATCCGAATTTTCCGGCTGCAGCCGAAGGTTTCTCCGGCCAATCCTGGGCCACGCTGATGAACACGCCCGTTCGACGCTACAAGCATTTCGCGCACGAGGGCGGCATTTCCACGCCGCTGATCGTCCACTGGCCGGCCGTCATTCCGAATTCCCTCCACGGCCAACTCTGCCACCAGCCGGGGCATTTGGTGGACGTCATGGCGACCTGTGTCGACGTGTCCGGCGCCGCGTACCCGCGGGAATTCCAAGGCAAACCAATTCTACCGATGGAAGGCGTCAGTCTCCGGCCGGCGCTGGCATTGCAGCCCCTGGACCGCAAGCAGCCGCTGTTCTTTGAACACGAAGGCAACCGCGGCATCCGCGACGGCGACTGGAAACGTGTGGCCCTGGGGCTCGACGAGCCGTGGGAGTTGTACAATCTGAAATCCGCACGCACCGAGCAGCAGGACTTGGCGGCACAACATTCGGACAAAGTCCGGCAACTCCTCGACCAATGGGAAGCCTGGGCTCGGCGCGCCCACGCGATTCCGTGGATCTGGAATCCGGCGTACGGTGACTCGGCCCAACCCGGCCACGCACCGGACAAGCCGACGAAGAAAGCCAAGCAAAAAGCCTGACGCGGACTTCCTCCTGCACCGGAGAAAACCTGAACCGTCCCTGGTACGCGTGACCACTGCCGGTAACGGTGGCGGTGAGCGTGCCAAGGTTGCGTGTGCGTAAGCGTCAGCCAGAAGCGTAAACCGGGACAGATCCCCGTCCTCTCGCGGCCAGATTACCAAATGCCAATGTGGGGTAACACGCAATCCGCCAACAGCCGCATTTGCGTATGTTCCACGACCTCTTCGAGCACCTGCTCGAAAGCCGCGTAATCCGGTTTGAAACGCTTGGCGGAGTCGTCGCCGCAGTAGATCGCGACTTCGTTTTGCACGAAGGGGGCCGGAATTGATGTTGCCTGTTCGTATTTTGCGAACTATAATTTCGTCGAATGCCGATAAGAGAAGCGAGGGTACGGTGCGCATCATTTCCAAAGCTCGGCTGAAGCAGTTCTGGCAGATGCCCGGCGTTCAGGATGCCGAGGGCCCGCTCCGGGCGTGGTACACGCACGTGAACAGCCGAACGGTCTCTTGGCAGTCGTGGGGGGACGTCAAAAGGGATTTCGGAAACGCGAGCCTGGTCGGCAGTTGCGCAGTCTTCAACATTGGCGGCAACAAGTACCAGCTGGTCACTCGCATCCTGTATCCCAGCCAGAAGGTCTTTATTTTGCGGGTGATGTCCCACGCGGAATATGACGCGGGCAAGTGGAAGGACGAGTGCGGATGCTTCGCGCCGCCTCCCAGGAAACGGACACCCAAAACTCGCAGGCGAAAACAAGGAGAACGGTGACCAATGGCCATGAAGACAAGCTTCCGATTGACGGGAAAGCAGCGCGACTCGTACCTTGAACTCGTGCTGCTGTTTCCTTTGACCTCGATCAGGTCCGATGAACATTTGGAGGCAGCCCAAGGAATAATCGACGAGCTGCTTACCAAGGGCGACCTGGACGAAGGCGAGCAACTGTACCTTGACGGGCTCAGTGATCTGGTAGCCGATTACGAGGACGAACACCATGCCATCGAGCCGGCTTCGGATGCCGACATGCTTCGACACCTGATGGAGGCCAGGGGGATAACGCAGGCACAACTGCACCGAGATACGGGAATTGCGAAGTCCACCCTCTCGGAAATGCTCGCCGGTAGGAAAGCATTCACCCGGCAGATCATCCGCAAGCTGGCGGTCTACTTTCGTGTGGATGTCGGAATCCTGGCCGCCAATCTCTGATTTGATGACGTGATCGGGCGGCGTTGACATGTGAAAACGGGGGGGCAGGACGGTTCTTCGGTCGGCGAGAAAAGAGTCCTGCTTTTCCGGCCCCGCGGCAGCGTTCCCGCCCAAGATTGCATCTTACCACCGGGCGGGCGATAATCGGCGCAAACAGCGACCGGAGGAACCCATGTCAGATCAGCCATCGTTGCCGACAGAAGACGACCTCAAGAAACTGCCGCTTCTGGCAATCGTTGCCTACGCGGTGCGGTGTGCGAGGCGGGCACAGCCGGTACTTGACACCATACCGAGCTTCGCCATGCACGCAACGGCTGTCGAACAAGCGATTTCCTTGGCAGAGCGATTCTGCGTCGGCGCAGACCTGAATGCCGCCCCTGACGCCGCCGAGCGAGCCGCGGATGCCGCTGGCCGCGCCGCCTCCGTCGCCCAGTCCTTCGCCGGCGGCTCCGCCGTCGCCCTTGCCGCGGGGGCGGCCCAAGCGGCGGCCCAAGCGATCGCCGCCGTCGAGGACTCCTGGGCCGACCCCAACTCCGCTGACCGCGTCGTCCGCGCCGTCACGTACGGCGCAGGCCGCGCCAGCCGCGCCGTCGCCAGCGACCGTACCGCCGCCGTCAGCGCCGCCGCCAGAGCCGACTACGACCGTCTGTTATCACTGAATCCAGGAACCTATCCGGATCTCGGCGAGCCAATCGACCCGACTGAAACCGGGCCCCTTGGGTCGCTTTGGCCCGAGGGAGCGACGGAGTGATAGACAACGAGGAACAGGACGGGTAATCTTGTTCTCGTTCCCCGCCCTCCAGTAGGAAACGGAAACTCGCGCAGAGACGCAGGGACGCGGAGGGATTCCTCGGCGGCTCTGCGTCTCTGCGCGAGACCGTTTCTTCTTCCGTCCATCGAGGGAAGCGAATGTGCGGCAGGGAAATGTTGGGCAACGGAATGGGGGACAAGGGAATCAGGACCGGCCGAAGAAAACGAAGAAAATGTGCCAGCCACAAAACCTGAATAATTTGGCGAATCTACGATCCCCTATCTTGCCTATCTTCTAGTGGCTGGCACCTTTCTTCTAACCGGGCTCGTTTGGCGAAGACCGCGCTTGGCGAAGCAAGCTCTCGGGACCTCGCCGAAAGCATCGACCGAGAGACCGGTGTCACCGAATCAGCAGCCGCAGTGTCAGTCCGTGCCTCTCGTAACTTCTAAAGTCTTTAACCAAGCAGGCGAACTCCAGACCGGCGGTGATCGCAAACGCGGCGAGATAGGCGTCCATCCAGACCTTGGGCGATGCCGAAGGCAGGCAAGCGCAAATCTTCCATTGCGATTCGATGCCCGGCGGCTCGCCAAGCCAGGCGATCTGCGGCAGGGCGAGGATGTCCTGGTACTTGCTCCAGGCTTCTTCGTTCGTAATCACCGCGCTTCCGTACATGCCTTGGATGGCTGGCGTGGTGAGGAGGCGGAGAAAGCTGCTCTGGGTAACTCGGCAGAAAGCGGCTGGGTGCGCCGAATCGGATGCCTCGAACGCCTGCCTCGCAGCAGCGTGGTGCGGGTGGGTGGCAAAGGCCAACGCCAGCCAAACTCCAGAATCAAACAGAGTCGCGGAGTCGCTCAAGGTCTTCCCCGAGTAAGTATTGCTGCTCCGCGGCGATGATCTCGCCGATGGTCATGTGACTGGCTGGCGCGTCAGCGGCCGTTGGGAATAGCGGCAGGTCGATGTGGCCCTTCCGCGGCGACATCGCCCGTGCAACGTCGTCCCGGCTCAATCCCCTTCGGATCAGGTCGGCGACAACGTCCTTGAGCTTTTTGCCTTCATCCACCGCTCGAAGCTTGATCTCGCGCACTAGATCGTTAGGCAAGTCAAGTGTGGTTTTCATGTGGCCATTTTGTTGGTTTTCCAGCTCTTTGTCAATCGCCAACAACGACTTCTGCTTCACCGTACCGAAGTTTCCAGCGATGCAGACTGCCCCCACGCCAGCATTCCGCACCAGGGGCAAGACTCGCTCGTAACGCGTTCCGCTCGACGGACCGACAAACCGTGTAGAAATGCTCGTCCTCCTGCACCGGAAAGGACTTGAACCGTCCTTGGTACACGTGGCCACTGCCGGTGTTGTGGCGGCGAGCGTGCCAACGTTGCGTGTGCGTCAGCGTCAGCCAGGGGCGTCAACCGGGACAGTTCCCGGGCCACCTTTTCCGGGCCGACCTTCTCCCGCCCGGAGCGCGGACCGGCCCGACTTCTGCTTAGCTCTTTGTGCGGAAGGCAGATAACGCTGAACAACCCACAAGCCGATCGAGCGTTCGCGGAGTAAATATCTTTCCCTTTGTGTGAAAGATCATCTGGCGCATGTCCTCACGGCGTACGCCAAAGCCTCTTCCAGCCAAGCACGCGATCACTTGGCATCCCGGAAGGCCAGCACGTATTCGCTCTTCCGACATCTGGCACAGCCGGATGATTCGTGTCGCTTTGTCTCTGGCCGTACCGTCATCCTCCGTCAGTGTGGCTTCGATGATGACCTGCGGCTGGAATTCATCGGGAACTATAAAGTCTGGCGCCTGACAAAAAGATGACTATAGTCCGTTGCCTGAGCTGTCGCATGTCGCATATTGGCTGCATGAACGAGTTGCCACGAACACCTGACTTTCGACAATCGCTTGCCCAAGAACTGCGACAAACTCGACTGCGTCTCGGTTTCAGCCAAGAGAAACTAGCTGGGCTTTGCGATTTGGATCGGACATACATCGGATTGCTTGAGCGAGCCGAAAAGTCACCAACCATCGATACCCTCGTCCGCATTGCGAATGCGCTGGGCGAAATGCCTTCCGACATTCTTGCGCGCGCCGAGTCAGCTTTGGAATCTAGTGAAGATGGGTAGTGACGGCTATGGCGAAACAGGGAGTCCCCGCGGGCGAGTGGATGGCCGAGTATCTCTGTAGGTCACCTCGCGGAGGATGATGCCGCCGGGGCTTTTTTCTTGGGATTGCACCAGGCGGTTGCGATGGTCGTAGGCGTACTCGGTCGCGTTGCCGGTGGCCGTCTCGGTCTTGCGGGTCAAATTGCCTTCGGCATCGTATTCGTACTGGAATGTGCCGTCGGACAGCAGGCGATTGGCGGGGCCGGTTTGATAGCTTGTCGCGGAACCGCCGCGGGTGGCTTGAATCCGGTTGCCGTTGGCGTCGTAGGTATACGCCTCGTCGGGCTGGAACGAATGGTTGGCGGCCGTGAGTTGTCCGGCCGGGTCGTAGGTGTAACGGGAGGTCTGGCCGTGATGGGTTTCTTCGATCAACTGGTCCGCCAAGTCGCGGACATAATCGTAATCTGCCAACACGGCGTCTGCAGCGTCGCGGTGCGTCAGGTCGGTCAGGCGGCCTTGGGCATCGTAGGCGAAACTTGTGCGGCCGATCTGCGGGGCGCCGGTTACCGCGCCGGCCAGGCGGCGGAGTTCGGTCGGCTGGCCGAGAGCGTTGTAGGTGAACTCGGCGCGAATCGCGTCGATGGCGGCGCCTTGCCACGCGCGGCTGGTCAACAGGCCGCGCCCGTCGTAGGTCGAGACTTGTGCGACACCCAGATTGTCGCTGACCGACAGCACGTTGCCAACCGCGTCGTAGGCGTAGGACAGGACCACGTGCGGTGCATCGGGCGTGCCGGTGTTGTTGGACGTCAGGATGCGGTCAAGCGCGTCGTAGGTGTAAGCGTACCGGCTGTGTGCGTCAGCGGCGGCCAGCAGGTTGCCGACCGGGTCATACGCAAACGCGAGCGAATTGACCACGGTGTTGCCGTCGTACCACGTCTCGCCGACCAGCCGGTCGAGTTCATCGTAGGCGAAGAACGTCTGCCGTCCGTTGCGGTCGGTCTGCGAAACCAGGTTGTCCGCGGCATCGTATTGGTAAGTGCGGGATTGGCCCAGCGGGTCGGTTTCGGCCGTCAACCGGTCGAAGGCGTCATAAGCAAAGGTCCAGGCGTTGTCTACCGGGTCGATCAATCCGGTGACGTTGCCCACGGCGTCGTACTGGAACCGAGTGACACTGCCACCGGGATCGGTCGCCGACAGCAATTGGTCCAGGTCGTTGTAGACGTAGTTCGTGGTGCGGCCGATCTCGTCGCTGGCGGACAAAACGTTGCCCGCCAAATCGTACGTCCAGGACGCGGCGCCGCCCAGCGGGTCGGTCCGCGTGAGCAACCGGCCGGCCTCGTCGCGCGTCACGGTGGTCGTTTGGCCGAGCGCGTCCGTCCACCCGGCCCACTCGTCCCGCATCGTCATAAGCGTAAGCTGTCACGCCGCCTTCCGCGTCGGTCTGGCGAATCAGCCGATTGCGATCGTCAAACGCGAATGCCGTGCGGTGGCCGTTGGCGTCGGTTTGCGAAACCAGGTTGCCGTCCTCGTCGTAGCCGTAGCTCCAGTGGCCACCCAGCGGGTCGATGATCCGCACCAGGCGGCTGAGCGCGTCGTAATCGTATCGCGTGGAAGCCGCGATTCTCCGTCTTGCCTATTCTTGGTGGCTGGCACCTACGAGTCCCTACCAGTCTTTTCCGCCTTCATTTTTCCGCCTTTTCCGAGCACCTTTTCCGGACGCCCCCTTTTTGCTGACCTGCCCGCACAAGCTACGAAACCTTATCCTCAATCCAGCCCGCCAACCCGGCATTCGCGGCAAGAATCGCGAGGCGTTCGGGGGGGACGAGTTCTACGTGCTTTGGGATCTTCTTTGCGGATGTAATGCTGTTCTCAGGGGAGTGGACGACGAAGAAGATCCGTCGGTACTCGTGTCGTGAGAACTGGTCGGCCGTTGCACGAATTTCGGACAACCCGGCACGTGATTTTACTTGAACGATGTACCGGTCACCCATGATCGGCTCAACCAATTCCAAGTCTAAGCCTCTTGCATGTTGCCCAAGAACACTCACACGAATCCAGCCGGCAGCACGAAAGACGAGATCGACAAGTGTCTCGAAGTCTTTCCAGTGAAGTTCTTTGATCGCCTCCGCAAGATGCTGCGCCAATGTCGCGCGATGGCTTCGGATGGATTCAGCGATTTGGCTCGGCGTGCCGTTCAATGTACGTAACAAAAGATCGGGATAGTTGACTCGGCAAACGGTTGCTCGGTAACCCTGCAACTGGCACAGTTTGCCGGGCAAATTGCTTAATGTGAGAAGTGCGCCCGACAGCGATTGGTCGCTCCACGGTTGAGTGGTCACTCGATACTTGGAGGTCTTGTCCTGCCTCACCTTTCCCGAGGCTAGGCGAGTCCACCAGAGCTTGTTCTGGTGAAATGTGACCCATACGTCATTAGGGTCAGATTCCGCAATTCGGCGCAACGCGTTGAAGTCGGCTGTAACAACGCCCGCTGGTTTTCCCTTCAACTCTTTCCGGATTTGCCGGTGTATGGTTTTCCAGTTCCCGGCATTGATGTCGTCGACTGTGGTTTCCGTCCATCCGAGGCGGAGCTTGCCCGTTTCAATTGAGTCAGCCTCCCACATCCCTGCGCGTCCGAGCTTGATGTAGTAAGCATTGGTGAAAAATACTTCCGCCATTCCAACTGTTCCTCCAAATCACCAGAAGTCTCGAAACGGGGAGTGCCGAAACGGGGACGCAGCGAGTATTAACAGTAACCAAGGAACTAGCTGCGACCCCGTTTCAACCCCCAACGTCTGGCCAAACGCTCCTTTTGATCAAGAAACGGTTCCTGCCACCTGTTACGGGTGCTAATTCTCTGTTTTGGGGTGACAAATTATTCCGTCTTCGGTGCTCGCTCCCATTCTGCGTCACGCGACTGTCGCCAAGCATGCCATCCAACCGGAAGGTCTGCTAGCTGTTTAAGGGAATCGTCGAGATTCACCATCGTCTGCAGGCTCACGACGGCTGCTTCACTTTCAGGAGTCAAACCGCTATGGGGGTGGAATTGCCAGGCACCATCATCCTCGTCATGGGTAACGTAGTAGATCCAGTTGCCTTCATGTACGATCTTCTTGCTCGTAAACACAGCTACGTTTCGTTGATCCGAAAACGGCCAATCGGTATTCGTAGTCATCGTTCGATCCTGTTTCCCTTCTTGAGGTTGTGGATTCTAGCACGTACCTCGGCATTTGAGAACGTATTGGGACCACCTTCAGAACGTGGATAAACGTGGTCGATGTGGGCTTCGTTATCTGGTGGTGTTACGTCGCGTTTGTGCTGTTGTGGTCGTACCAACGGCTCTCCTGTTACGTCATCGAGGAGTTGCCCACCGTTCGCCCTTTCATTCTCGGTAAGTATCTTCGCCTTTTGGCTTCGAGTGAAAGGTTTGCCGCTGTTTACGCTTGGATGGTCATTAAGGTGCCCGTATGGGCCTCCTCTCCCTGGGGCAGCCTCCTCCATGAACGGACGCGGCTGTTGCCGCAAAGGGTCGGTGGGACGTGATGGGGCGGGTTCTGGATTCGCCTTGGGACCCGGCGGCTTGGGCGTTGGGGTGGGTTCGGGAACGCCGTTGGGGCGGCCGCGTGGGACAGGAGGCGTCGGAGAACGGGGCGCATTCGGACTGCGTCCGCCCATAAATGGCAAGCGACCGATCCGATCCGCAAGCCCTCGCTGGGCCGCCGGGCCGATGGCGGCGCTGATCACCACACAACCTACCCGCACAGCGGTTACCTGCCACGGATCCTTGGGTGCCCGGCCAATGATCAGGCCGGCGGCGACGCCCGACAAGATTCCACCTCCGTAGAATTGTGCTACGGACGGCAGGACAGCAAGCGTTCCGCCAAGAAATGTACCAATCGCGGCGTAGCTGATCGCTCGCTGCCGTGCCACCGTCAGGGCATCTGGAGCGTCTGAATCCTCCGGGGACACCGCGACCTCGGTAAATCCCTCCACCCAGCCGCATGCAAAGCCCAACACGCCTCCGACAGCAGCTCCCGCGGCCATGGACGCCCTGCGGGCCATTAGGGCATGGAACAAGGCGTTGCCGGCAAGTCCTAATGGGTCGCGTGTGGTCAGCGGGGCGTTGCCGACGTACCGGTACAGGTTGCTGTCGCCGGCGGCAAAGCCGATCGGGTCTTGGCTGACGAAGCGGCCCAGTTGCGGGTCGTAGTAGCGGGCGCGATAGTCGTACAGTTCGAGTTCCGGATCGTACTCGCGCGCCGTGAAACCGAAACGGTCCCCGACGACGGGATTCATCTGGGCGACCAATCGCCCGAAGCTGTCGTAGTCGAGGTGGTTGATGTTGGCTCCGGCGGGATCGACGATGTCTCGGACGGTGCCCAGGTGGTCGGGCAGATACCAAGCTGTGCCTGCGCCCGGAAGCCAACGGGCCAGCAGGTTGTCCAACCCTTCACTGTGCAAGTAGCGGGCAAGCACTTGGTGCAGGGCGTCGAAATCGGCCCACGCGTTCAACCCGTCGTACACGAAACGCGTTTCCTGCGCCGGCGCTGGACCTGCCCCGTCGCTATCGACCGACTTGACAGTTCGCCGGTCGAAGACGTCGTACACGTACTCGGCTTCCGCCAGCAGGATGCCGCCTGCCGAATGCTCCTCGAAGTGGACCAACCGGTTGCGGTGGTCGTAAGCGTATCGGCTGACGACGCCGGTGGCTCGCTCGACCTTGCGGACCAAGTTGCCCTCCGCATCGTACTCGTAGTCGTGCGCTGCGTCGGATAGCACCTGGTTGTTCGGGCCAACCACGTACTGGTCGCCGACCCGGTTGCCATTGGGATCGTATGCGAACGTTTCGCCGTCTTGGCTGCTGTGGTCGGCGGCGGTCAGCTGCCCAGCAGGATCGTAGGTGTACTCGGACATCTGCCCGTGATGCACCTCGCGGATCAGCTGGTCGGCCAGGTCGAACGTGTAGTCGTAATCGGCCAGCACCGCGTCGACGGCATCTCGGTGCGTGAACTCCGTCAGACGTCCGCGAATATCGTAACTGGAGGTGGAACGTCCCACGGACTGGAGTCCCCGGGCATCGGCAAAGCGGCGCACTTCCGTCAGTTCGCCCCGCGCAGTGTAAGCGAATTCAACGCGGGCCGGATCGATTTCATTGCCCTGCCAAGTCCGGCTGGACAGCAGGTCGCGCGCGTCGTACGTCGAGGTGACACTGACCCCCAGGTTGTCGCGAACCGAAAGAGCATTGCCTACCGCGTCGTAAGAGTGGTCCAGGACCAGGTGCGGTGCCCGTGGGGTTCCCGCGTTGTCGACTTGCGTCACGCGATCCAATGGGTCGTAGGTCAAAGCGTACACGCTGTCGGCATCGGCTGCGCGGGTCACGTTGCCGACGGGGTCATAAGTGTATCGGAGACTGCGAACCAGCTCGCCGGCGGCCCACCAATCCTCAACGATGCCGCGGTCCAAGGCGTCATATTCAAACGTGCGGACCCGTCCGTTGCGATCAGTGTACTGCGTCAGGTTGCCTCCGGGGTCATAGGAATACTGCCGATCGTGACCCAGTGGATCGGTCGCGGTAATGACGCGGTCCAAGCGGTCGTATGCGTACCGCGTCGTCTGATCCGACGGATCGGTCACGGACAGCCGGTTGCCGACGGCATCGTAGGTGAATGATGTCACGGAATCGCGAGGGTCGGTCACGGACAAGAGCCGATTCAATCCGTCGTACGCGTAGGTGGTGGTCCGCTGCAATCCGTCGCGCTGTGCCGTGAGGTTTCCTGCCGCGTCGTAGGCGTAGGCAGCGATCAGCCCCTCGGCGTCCGTTACCGAGGTCAGTTGCTGCAGAACATCGTACGCATACGTGGTGGCGTTACCAAGCTCATCCGTCCACAAGGCCACGTTGCCGGCTTCGTCATAAGCCAGTTGCTGGACGAAGCCGAGCGGATCCAATTGGCGGACCAGCCGATCGAGCTCGTCGTACTCGTAACGCGTTGCATGCCCGTTGGCGTTCGTGATCGCGAGTGGGTTGCCGACCGCATCGTAGGCCCATGCAGTAATGCCGCCCATGGCGTCGGTGAGCGTCACCAAGCGGTGCAGAGCATCGTACTGATAACGTGTGACATGGCCGTTTTCATCCTGCTGCGAGGCCACGTTGCCGACCGCGTCGTACGTCAGCGAGCGGACGTTTCCCAGGGCGTCCGTACGCTGGACGAGACGGCTCAATGGGTCGTAGACGTACGCGGTGGTGTGACCGTTGGCATCGGTCACGACGGTCAAGTTCCCCGCCGGGTCGTAGCCGAAACCCGTCACCCCGCCAAGGGCGTCGGTGATCGAGATTCGTTGATCCATCGCATCGTACGCGTAGCGTGTTGCGTTCTCTCTCGCGTCCGTCCATGTTTGCAGGTTACCGAACGCGTCGTAATCGAACTTTTCAGTCCCGCCCAGGGAGTCAATACGCCGCACGGGGCGGTTCAGCGCGTCATAGACGAGCATCGTGGCCTGGCCGTTGGCGTCGGTGAGAGCAACCGTGTTGCCCACGGCATCATATTCGAACTGGTTCACGCCTCCCAGGGCATCGGCAATCGAAGTCAGCCGATTGAGTTCGTCGTAGCCATAGTGCGTGGCGCTGCCGCGTGCGTCCGTCCAAACCAGCAGGTTGCCAATTTCGTCGTACGAGTACGTCTGACTTCCGTTGCGGGCATCGGTCTGCTGGACAAGCCGATTCTGCGCATCGTACGCAAAACGTCCCACGTGTCCGTTTTCGTCGGCCTCCGCCAGCACGTTGCCGACTTCGTCGTACTCCCAGCGAAAGATGCCGCCGAGCGGGTCTTGACGCTCAACCAATCGATCTCGGACATCGTATGCGAACCGCGTCTCGCCTCCCTTGCGGTCCGTGAGCGACCGCAGATTTCCTTGTCCGTCGTAGGTGCGTGTCTCCACGCCGCCCAGTGCGTCGGTCGTTTGAACGAGCTTCCCCACCGGATCGTAGGCGAACGTTGTCGTGAAGCCGTTTTCGTCCGTCCATTCGGTCAGTTGGCCAACGGCATCCCAGGCAAATCGCTGGCGGTGGGCCATCGGGTCGACTCGCTCGATGATGCGATTGAGCGAATCATAGCGGAAGCTCGTCGTCCGAGCCGTCGTCTCGCCATCCTCGCCCGTCGGATCATCGACCTCGGGACTCGACGACGCTGGCCCCAGCGACCCCAAGTCATTGGGCTCGTACGGGATCGTAAGAGCGATTTGCCCGCCTGGCGTCTGGGTGATCGCCGTTGGGTTGCCAGCTGCGTCGTAAGCGTAGGTGGTCACGGTGCCCAGAGGATCAGTTTCCGACTCGCGCCGTCCGTCGGCCCGATAGCGGTATCGCGTGACGCGACCCAGCGGGTCCGTCTGTTCCACCAGTCGCCCGTTGGCATCGTAGACGTAGAGCGTGCTTTCGCCTGTAGCGTCTGCCATCCGAACCAGCCGGCCGGCGCCGTCGTACTCGTAACGCGTCGCGTAACCTCGCGGATCGACGAGCCGGACCAGCTGATCGCCGGAATACTCCATGCGGACCGTGCCGCCCAGCGGATCGCGGGTCTCGATGAGCTTGCCGGCGGCGTCGTACCGAAGCACGAACTCGTCGCCCCGTCCGTTAACCGTACGCGTCGGCTGGCCCAACGCGTCGTACTCGGTGAGCAGGGTCGAGCCATCGGCGAAAGTGACTTGTGCCGGCTGAGAATCGGTGGGTGTACGATATGTGAAGGAGATTGCGTGTTGATTGAAATCCGTCATCGCTACGACTCGTCCCGCAAGATCTCGCTCGTACTGCGTCTCGTGGCCGCGAGCGTCCGTGACGGTGATAAGATTTCCGCCGGTGTCGTAGGTGAACTGCGTCCGGTTCCCCTGCGGATCGGTTTCGTCAACAAGGTTGTTCAGTTGATCGTAGATCCGCCGCCATGTCCCCCCCATCGCGTCGGTCAAGCTTGTCAAATTGCCGCGATCATCGTAGCCCGTCAGCGTGGTATACCCGCGTGCGTCGGTCTGAGAAACGGGGTTGTCGTTCGAGTCGTATTCAGTCCTGGTTGTATTGCCCAGCGGGTCGGTCGTAGCGAGCACGTTGCCACGGATGTCAAACAGCAACGTGGTTTCGTTGCCCAGCAAGTCGCCCACGATTTCGAGGTTGTTGAGGACATCGAAGTCGCGCGTCGCAGAATGGCCCAGCGCGTCGGTCATCGAGATCATGCGTCCGGCAGTGTCGAACGCGGTGCTTGCAATACAGATGCCGGTGGGACAAGAGTTCGTGGTGAGGTAGTGGGGAGGCGACGCGAGATAGCCGTACGTGCTGCGGTTTCCCACTTGATCTTCCACTGCCACTAAATCGCCCGCCGCATCGTACGTGTAGCGGATGGCGTTGCCAGCGGGGTCGGTAATTTCGGTGATGCGGCCTTGAGGGTCGCGATGGAACTGGATGGCGACGCCGGTCGAACTGGCGATGCCATCGGCGGTGTAGGTGAGGACGTTTTGGTTGCGGTCGGCGACGTCCAGCAGGCCGGTGAACTGGTCGTAGCGGTAGGTCAGGCCGTCTTTGGTGGTCAGCGAGTATTCGCTGGGGTTGTACGGCAGGTTGACCAGGTAGTGGGTGTAGGTGCCGTCGT
>CAZXYZ010000123.1:0-3203 GCA_964645045.1 uncultured Pirellulaceae bacterium
TGGCCGAACGCGGCCAAAAGGTCGCGATCGACGAGCAAGGCAAGAACCAGGCCACGCCGCTGGGCGACCCGGCAGAATTGCTCCAGGCCGTCAAGATCAAGGACTGGAACGACTACACGGTGATTGCCAAACGGGGCAGCGTGGTCTTGCAGATCAATGGCGTGACGATGTGCGAGTTGGACGACCGCGATCCCAAACAACTGGTCCACGGCTGGCTCGCCGTGCAGGTCCACGTCGGCCCGCCGATGCGAGTGCAGTTCAAAGACATCTACCTGCGGAGACTCTAGCCATGATGTGTTCGAGAATACCCCGTAAGCCATCCCCTCGTTGTGGATGGGATTGTCTTGCGGCACTCCTGCTGACAAGTTTTTCCGGGGGCTCGGATTTAGAGTTCGCCGTGGCCGCCGAGACGGCCGATCGCGGTGCGCCGCGGAATGTCGTGCTGGTGCTCAGCGACGATCACCGCTACGACTTCCTGGGCTTCCTGCCCGCCGCTCCCAAGTTCCTGGAGACGCCGCACATGGACCGCATGGCGGCCGAGGGAGCGCACCTGGTCAACGCCTTCGTCAGCACGTCCCTGTGCTCGCCCAGCCGCGCGTCTATTCTGACCGGCCAGTACATGCATCACCATCGCGTCGTGGACAACCAGCGGCCCGTGCCGGCGGGAACCGTGTTCTTTCCCCAGTACCTGCAACAGGCCGGTTACGCCACCGCCTTTGTCGGCAAGTGGCACATGGGCCACGACGATGATGCTCCGCAGCCGGGTTTCGACCACTGGGTCAGCTTCCGCGGCCAGGGCGAGTACTTCGATCCGGTGCTGAATGTCAACGGCCGCCGGGAGGCGGTTCCCGGCTACACGGCCGACGTGCTGACCGACCAGGCCCTGCACTGGCTGCAGAACCGGCCCGACGCGGCGAAGCCGTTCTTCCTGTATCTGTCGCACAAGTCGGTCCATTACCCGTTTCAGCCTGCGCCGCGCCACCTGGGCCGGTACGCCAAAGAGCCGATCGACTACCCCGAAACCATGGCCAACACGGAGGGTAATTACCAGACGCAATCGCGCTGGATCCGCGAACGCCGCTACAGCATCCACGGCATCGATCACATGGAGACGGGCGCGTTTGACAAAGACCCCGTGCCGGACTTTGACGACCTGTATCACCGTTACTGCGAGACGCTGCACAGCCTGGACGAGAACCTCGGCCGCGTGCTGAAATACCTGGACGACTCCGGCCTGAGCCGCAATACGCTGGTCCTGTACATGGGCGACAACGGGTTTGCGCTGGGCGAGCACGGATTCTACGACAAACGCGATGCGTTCGAGGTTTCCATCCGCGTGCCGCTGCTGGCCTACGCCCCCGGCTTGATTCCGCCGGGAACGAAAGTCAGCCCGTTGGTGCAGAACGTCGACCTCGCTCCGACGATCCTCGACGCCTGCGGCGTGCGCGCCCCCGACGCTGCGCGGATCGACGGCCGCTCGTTCCTGCCGT
The DNA here is from genome assembly GCA_964645045.1 of uncultured Pirellulaceae bacterium. Taxonomy (GTDB): domain Bacteria; phylum Planctomycetota; class Planctomycetia; order Pirellulales; family Pirellulaceae; genus Anammoximicrobium. Next base: position 1,491 of record CAZXYZ010000123.1, read on the forward strand.
TGCTGCAAGGCCAGCAAGTGGCGTGGCGGGATCACCTTCTGTACGAGTACCACTGGGAGTGGAACTTTCCCGCGACGCCGACCACTCTGGCCATCCGCACGGACCGGTACAAGTTCATCTTCTATCAAGGCATTTGGGACCGGAACGGTTTTTACGACTTGCAGACCGATCCTTATGAACGCCACAACTTGATCGACGTCCCCAGTTACCAAGAACCGATCGCCGCGTTGCAGAAGCAGTTGTTCGATGAATTGGAAGCCTCCGGCGGCTTGGTGCTGCCCGTCCGCCGGCCCGAAGGCGAACGGTTGGACCAACGGAAACTTAACCGGTAGGAGGATTTCCATGTCGAACTGCCGCATTCTGGGGCTAATGTGTGTGTTGTTGTGCCTCGCCTTCGTTTTCACGGCCGTTTCTCCTGGAGCCGCGGCTGACGGCTCGGCCGGGGCCTGGGGTTTCTCTCCCGCGCAGCTCCGTCCGTTCTGGCTCTCGACCACGATGCATGGCGAGAGTGTGTTGTTCATCCAAGGTCACGGCGATCGTCGTCCACGGGCGGCGTTGCTCTTTTCGCCAACTTGGATTCTGTCGGTATGCAGTTCGTCCGGAGCGGTGACGTACCAGGAAGGGCGGGACTACGTTTGGACGCCGGGTACGCAGGAGATCGTGTTGCCGCCGGGATCCGCGATTGGCTTCCAGAGTCCGCAGGACCTCCGCCGTCCGGCCAAATCGCAACGCTACGCATTGACTCATCGGGACGGAAATGGCGAGATTCTGTTTGGCGCCGGGCACGAATACCACGACATGCAGACGACAGTCACCTACGAGCATGCGCCCGACGCGTGGTCCGGCCCGCGGCCATCCTTCGCCGGCGATCGGTTGCCCCGCACGATCGCGAGCTTACGGACCAAGCGGCCGCTGACGATTGCCGTGTTGGGCGACAGTATTTCCACCGGCTGCAATGCCTCCGGCTGGGCGAAGACGGCCCCTTTCCAACCACCGTACCAGGATCTGCTGGTCCTGCATCTGAAAGCCGCGTACGGCGTTCCGGTCACTCTGCAGAATTTCGCGGTTGGCGGCACGGACACTGCCTGGGGGCTGGCCAACATCGACAAAGTGATCCAGGCTCAGCCGCAGTTGGTGATTCTGGCCTTTGGCATGAACGACGCGGCCGGGCGGCCGGCGCCGGAGTACCAGGCGAACATCCGCGCCATGATCGACACGGTGTCCAAGTCGTGTCCCCAGACTGAGTTCATCCTTGTGGCGACCATGCTGGGCAACAAGGACTGGACGGCGCTGCGCCACGAGCGGTTCCCCCAGTACCGTGATGCCTTGGCCGAGCTGTGCCGGCCCGGGGTTGTGCTGGCTGACATGACTTCTGTTTGGGCCGAGTTGTTGGCGCACAAGCAGGACTGGGACCTGACCGGCAACGGCGTGAATCACCCCAACGACTTCGGGCACCGTGTCTATGCCCAGGTCCTGTCGGCCCTCCTGATTCTGCAAACCCCCGGCGACTGAGCTTCCGCAGCCGTGAATGTGCGCAGGGCCTCTCACGCAAGTCGGACAATTATTTCTCAAATGGCGCCAAATCAAATATCTTTACCTGCATCACCTTGTCGCAATTAGAGGGAACCAAATCCAAAGTCGCACGTCGAACTGACGCGCGGGGGCCGCCTCCCCCTTGCGCATCGCTCGATAAAGGGATATGTTGACGTTGCA
>CAZXYZ010000123.1:3303-33419 GCA_964645045.1 uncultured Pirellulaceae bacterium
CCGGACGGGCTGACGCCCGCCGTTCGCCTTGCGCATCGCTCGATAAAGGGATATGTTGACGCTGCACCGGACGGGCTGACGCCCGCCGTTCGCCTTGCGCATCGCTCGATAAAGGGATATGCTGAAGAGACTTTCCGCCGTAGTTTTAATTGTGCCGTGGGAATCTCACGAACGTTCATGCTGCAACCCGATATGTCCAATGATCTTCGGACATTGATTTCCAGAAAAATTGAGTACTGCCGGGATTATGAAGAGCCGAACGAACCGTAATCTGTTTATAGAAAAGCTGGAAGCTCGCCAATTGCTGCACGGCGGGGACGGGATTCCCGCGGTGTTGTCAGGCGAGGGTGAAGCCGTGGCGATGCCGGACTTCTCGCTGACCGACGTCAACACCGCGTCCGCGACGGCCAACCTGGGTGTTTCGCCGCGCGATTATTTGCAACAAGTCTCCGGCTGGTACTTTGGGACCGCGACGTGAGGCTACTGCAGTAGCCAGTTTGGCTACATGGATACGTTGCAGCAAGACTTGCGGGACAGCTACCCGGCGTTGCGGATCCAGCTCATGGGCGTGAACGAGCGGGGACAGGAGCCGGGGAATGCGTCGGCAATCGCGGGACGCACCTTGCCCTGGTTGCAAGACGTGGACGCCAATTCCGACGGCAAGTCGGATGTGTTTACCAGTTGGCAGGTCACCCTTCGCGACATCGTGATCCTGGATGGCAGTAATGCCAAAGTGGGCGTCTATAACGCCACGCAGCACGATCTGGGCAACGCCGCTAACCTTGCCACGTTGCGAGGCATGCTCGTGGATGCGGCGATGGCCAGCCAGTTGCCGTGGAGAAACGCCACGAATCCGCTGGACGTGGACAACAAGAATGGCGTCACGCCGCTGGATGTGCTGATCGTGATCAACCGGCTGAATTCATCCGGTCCCGGCACGTTGCCTCCGCCGGTGACGGCCCAGCTGTCGCCGCCGTTCTACGACACCAGCGGCGACAACGAGGTCACCGCGCTGGATGCATTGAGAGTGATTAACCATCTGAACGCTGCCGCGGCGACGGTTGCCGGAGAAGGCGAGGGCGCAGAGCCAACGACGGCAGCCCCAGACGATCTGATCCAGCGGATTCAGGTCGCGTCGGACTGGTCGGTCTTCGACGAGACTCAGGCAAACGGGCTCGCGCCGCAATCGGACTCCGCGTCAACGCAAGAAGACGCACTAGAGGAGGATCGAGCGGACGATTCGTGGCGAGTCGGCGTTGATCTGGCGTTTGCCCATGTTGCGGACACCGAGACGTTCGAAAGCCTTTCTCCCACCCAGAGTTGGGCAGAGCGCGATCTGGAAGAACTGAATCGCTGGTGGATGCTCCAGCCAGATGCGCCGATCGTGTAAGCACCGTTCGAGAAATAACTGTCCGATTGCGCCGTGGCGTAAGCTTCCAGCTTGCGGTCGGTGGCGGCCTCGCAAGCTGGAAGCTTACGCCACTTATTCCTCGAGCGGTGCCAAACCTATCCCCCGTCTCCCCACGCCGCCGCGTAATCGATCGTCTGCCCGGGCGGCTCGCCGCCGGGGCCTTGCAGGTAGTGTTCCATCCACTGCAACATCCGCACGTGATAGTCAAAGCGGGCCGCCGCGCGGCGGTTGCCGTGGCCTTCGCCCGGGTACAGCACCAGCCGCACGGGCGCCTGGTCCAGGGTCTTCAAATGCCGATACAGCTCGCGCGACTGGGACGGATCGACGCGCGGGTCTTCTTTGCCGTGCAGAATGAGCAGCGGTGTGCGGTGCCGCTGGACATAGTGAATCGGGCTCCGTTCCAGGAAGTAGTTCCAGTCTTCCCACAGCCGTTTGCGGTGATGGACCAGGTACATCTCCTCGGGAATGTCCGTCGTGCCCAGCTTCGAGACATTGTCGCTGATCCCCACAAACATGACGCTGGCGGCAAAGCGGTCCGAGTAGTAGGTGGCCGCCCACGCCGAGGCATAACCGCCATACGAACCGCCCGTGATGCCCACCTTCGACTTGTCGGCGATTCCCGCGGCGACCAGATGGTCCACGGCGTCCACCAGGTCGTCGAACTCGCGGCCCGCCGCGTCGGCTTGACCCAGCTTCGAGAACTCCACGCCGCGCCCGGTGCTGCCGCGATAGTTCGGACAGAACACGGCAAACCCGCGGGCTGCGGCGACCTGGCCGGGCGAGCTGTAATTCGTGATCCAACCGTTGCTGACGTGGGCTTCCGGGCCGCCGTGGACGTACAGGATGAGCGGATAACGGCGTCCCGGTTCGTAATTCAGCGGATAGATCAAGACGCCTTCCAGCGCTAGTCCGTCGCGTGCTTTCCACGTCATGACTTCCTGCCGGGCCAGCCGCAGGTCTGCCAGCCAGGGATTGCTGTTCGTCAGCCGCCGGGGCGATTTGTCGTCCGGGCCTTGGAAGAATACCTCCGCCGGATGTTCCGGCGCATGGCCGGCGAAGGCCAGCGTCCGGCCGTCTTGCGACAGGGACAAGCCGGTCAGGATGGGCGTCCCCGGACCGTTCAGAATCTCGCGGCCACCGTCCAAGCGGACTTGGCCCACCGTTGTGGCAGTGCCTTCGTCGGCAACCCAAACTAAGGTTTGAGCATCCTTCCAAACGAACGCACTTGCGTGTGTCTGGTAATCGGGCATCACATCCCGCACGCTGCCGTCTCCGGGAATCGCCGCGACCATCAGCCGCCCGTCCGACGGGTCGGTCAAGTCCGCGCCGGAGATCATGGCCAGGTGCTTGCCGTCGGGGCTCCAAGCCACGCGGCCCAGTTTGCCGGGGTTCTGAATGCGTTCGACGATTTTGCCGGTATCCACATCGACGACGCAAACACGCTTGAACATGTAACTGTCGTCCACCAGCGGCGTGGGGGCCAGGACGACGGCCAACTGCCGTCCCGAAGGACTCCACTCGACGGCCGACGCGGAGCCAGGCAACTCAAGCTTCCGCGGCTTGCCGGCGCCTGCGGCTTCGGCGATCCAGACCTTCACGGGCCGCCAATCTTCCTCGTAGATCTCTTGGTTGAAGCCCTTGTCGCGGAAGTCCTTCTGCTCCTTGGCCAGCGGCTCGCCTGCCAGCAGGGCGATCCGGCGGCCGTCGGCGGAAAAGCTGGCGGCCTGGACGTCCGCCTCGAAGGAAATCACGCGCCGGGCTTCACCGCCATCGACCGGAATCGCGTACAGCGAATTCACCGCGTCGCTACCGCGTTTGGCGAGGAAGGCGATGGAACGTCCGTCCGGTGCCCAACGCACGCTGCTGACGTTGACCGGCCCGGTAATAAAGGGACGCGACGTGCCCTGGGTATCGACGACGTGCAGTTCGACCCACGCGGGTCCGTTCTCGTCTTGCAACGGGTGCCGCGGAACGGCCCGTGTGTAGGCCACGCGGGTGCCGTCCGGCGAGACGTCGGCGGACATGACGCTGTGCAAGCGCGCCACGTGCCGCGGGGCAAAGACCACATCGCCGGCAAGACCGGACGCGGCGAGGAACTGCAATCCCGCGACGATCCCGGCAGCAAGCCAAACGCGAGCTGGGCACAGCGGACGGAGAACGTCGCGACGATACGTCGATATGGATTTCATCATGGTGCGGAACTCCTGGGAGCGAAGGACTCAATTCGGCTGAAGACAAGTATAGATCGCGGTGAATGCGATCGCTAGACAAAGAGGTCCCACGGCCGGTGCAGCCAAGCCGATCGACACGGAAAGGGCTGGATGGGGCCTTGTTGGAGTTCACGCTTTAGCGTGTCCCGGCGGGCGAAGCCCGCCGCCAAAGACACGCTAAAGCGTGGACTCCAACGGGGATCGCTCCCTTGCCGGATTGGCTTTTCCCGTCGAGCTTGGCTTGCGATGAAACGCGAGTTGGACATTGAGCGAATCCGCCTCCACTGGTATCGTGATGCCTGTAACCAGAACCAAGGGGTCTTCATGAATCAGCAACGCCAACTGATTATCAGCGTCTCGGGATTGCGCGGCATCGTCGGCGCCGGATTGGATCCGCAGGTGGCAATCCGCTATGTGGCGTCCTTCGTTGCCGGTTTGCGGCCGGGGCCGATCGTCGTGACGCGCGACGGCCGCGGCACGGGCCCAATGTTAGCCGCCGCCGTACACAGCGCGGTGGCCGGCATGGGACGCGAAGTCCTGGATGGCGGCATCGCTGCGACGCCGACCACGGGTGTCTTGGTCCGGCAGTACCGCGCCGCGGGCGGCGTTCAGATTTCGGCCAGTCACAATCCGCCCGAGTACAACGGCCTGAAACTGTTCTCGGCGGACGGACGCGTGATTAGCGCAGCGGACGGGCAAGGGGTGCTGAATCGCTATCAGTCCGGCGAGCCCGCCTGGGTGGCGCATCACGAGGTGGGCCGCACCACGAGGATCGAGGATACCGTTGTCGAACATCGGCGGCTGGTCCTGGCGACCGTCGACGTGCAGCGAATCCGGAACCGCCGCTTTCGTGTGCTGTTGGACTCGAATCACGGCGCTGGAAGCGTGTTGGGCCGCCCGCTGTTGGAGACGCTGGGGTGCGACGTCACGGTCGTAGGCGAGACGCCGGACGGCCGGTTCAGCCATCCGGCCGAACCGACCGAGGAGAATCTGGCCGGCATGCGAGCGGAAGTCACGGCCGCCGGTGCGGACGTGGGATTCTGCCAGGATCCCGACGCGGATCGTTTGGCCGTGATCGACGAGGCGGGCCGCTACGTCGGCGAGGAGTACACGCTGGCTTTGTGCTTGGACCACGTCTTGCGGCAGCGGCGAGGACCGGTTGTCACCAACTGCTCGACCAGCCGCATGTCGGAAGATCTCGCGACCGCGGCCGGCGTCCCCTTTTTCCGTTCGGCCGTCGGCGAGGCGAATGTGACGGGCGCGATGCTCGAATACGCGGCCGTGTTCGGCGGCGAGGGCAATGGCGGGCCGATCGATCCGCGCGTCGGCTACGTCCGCGACAGCTTTGTCGGCATGGCCCTGATCCTGGACGCGCTGGCCACCGGCGGTCTGCGGCTCAGTCAATGGGCGGACACCTTGCCGCAGTACGCGATGTGCAAAACGAAATTCACGCTCGATCCGCAGCACACCGCCGCGGTCTTGGACGCGCTGCAGGCCCGGTTCGGCGACGCGCAGGCCGACCGCTTGGACGGTCTGCGTTTGGACTGGCCCGGCAAATGGCTGCTCGTCCGGGCCAGCAACACCGAGCCGATCGTGCGCGCGATCGCCGAAGCGCCGGCGCGGGACGAGGCCGAGCGGCTGTGCGCGGAAGCCGGGCGCGTCATCGGGGCCGGAGCGCCGGGGTAGTTTTGTCCTTGCTGCCCGAGAGAATGACCATTTCCTACAACCGCGAACTGCCGGAAGATTGCCGTTCCGATCCATCCGGTTCGGCGAGAGCCAAACGTCCGTTTGGGAAATCGATTCGAAGCACCTGACCGCGAAGGAAATCAAGCCCGAGCACTCCGTCCACGCCGCTGCTCGGAGGCAGGGTGTGCGCCAGCACTGGGAAATCGGTGAGAGTCCGTCCCAGCGCGGCAATCTTGCTGACCGAAATCAGGGCGGCGAATTCGACGCCACTTCCCGTTGTTACCTCCGTACGTTCCAGGGAAGCGGCGGGGTCGTAGCCCACAGCTACGAGTAGACCAACATTGATGAGCGTCCGCGTCGCGCCGGTATCCAATGCCAGCCGCAAAACCGCGATACCAGAGGGGCCGGTGATCTGAACTCGCACCACGACGAGTCCCTGTTGGCCGTCGAAGGAAACGCTCATAGCACGACCGCCGCGTCCTTGGGAATCAACCCCGTATACAGCACCGCGAAGCGTTGGGGACGCAACTCGACGGCCTTTCGATAGACTTCATCCCGGTCTTTGCTGTGAAACCGAACTCTGCCGCTATGCACTTCCAAGGCTTCGTCGGTCTCGGGATCTTCCACCAGCAGCCACTCGGCGACGAATCTCGTTTCCATCTCGCCCACGGTCAGAATCTCATCCATTTTGTGGTGCCTCCAGGTTCTTTCACTTTCCAATGGCTGCCGACCGAACCGCACGCCTTCGGCGGCTCACTGCGGCGACGATCCCGATCGGATGGTCTTAATTTCCTCGACGCTGTACGGTGTGCTGCGCAAGTAAGTCATGGGTTCCCTCACGCCGACATGGAATCCTGCAGTTGAATCTACAAGGCCCCCTGCTGCATTGGACCTTGCTGCATTGTACCACTTGACGTCCGGTCGCGACATTCTTAAGGGCCAGAAGAATTTGGAAAATCGTGGACTCCGCAATTCCAGCGTCCCGGTGATGGTGTGTCTGCTCCCATCCGTGCCCGACATCCGTGCCCCAGAGGTCATTGCGTCCGGCGGTCGGACAGATTAACCTCACAGGACACTTGGGTTTGGCGGCATTGATGTTTTTCTGGAGGAGCGGAGTGATGAGCGTTCGTGTTGGGCGTTTGGCTTGGCATCGCGTGATGGTGGTCTGTTTAGGGTTCGCGGCCGTGGTGGCCGCCGGGTCGCTGGGGTTGTCGGCGGCAGACAAGCCGAAGGGTGTGTGGACGGATCCGCAGGACCCGGCTTTGCCGGTCGAATTCAAGATCCAGGGCGAGTATGCCGGCCAGATTGCTGGAGGCGATGCGTTGGGCTGCCAAGTCATCGCGCTGGGGCCGGGTGCTTTTCAAGCGGTGCTCTTACCCGGTGGACTGCCCGGCGACGGCTGGGACGGCAAGAACAAGATGCTGATGGACGGGCGTCTGGACGGGGATCACGCTGTGTTTGAACCGGCCAGCGGTAACCGGCAGTACCTGGCCGCCAACCCGTTGGAGTTTTCCGCGGCTCGGCAGTTCCCGCCCGCGGGACACAAGCCGTATACGGCAACCGCCTGCGGCCAAGCCATGAACGGCAAGACGGACGATGGCAAGCCGTTCGCGCTGAAGAAGGTCGTCCGTAAGAGCCAGACGGAGGGCGCACCACCGCCCGCGGGTGCTATCGTCTTGTTCGACGGCAGCAACACGGACCAATGGAACGGCGGGCGACTGGATGAAGCGACGCACCTGTTGAACACGGACGGCCGCGACATTTTGAGCAAGCAGAGATTCAACAACTTTGTGATGCACCTCGAATTCCTCCTGCCCTTCCGACCGGAAGCCCGCGGCCAGGGGCGCGGCAACAGCGGCTATTACCTGGTGGATCATTACGAAGTGCAGATCCTGGATTCGTTCGGCCTGGATGGCGTCAACAACGAATGCGGCGGCGTGTATACCAAGGCGGACCCCAAGGTCAATATGTGCTTCGGGCCGTTGACGTGGCAAACCTACGACATCGAGTTTACCAACGCCGTGCGCGATGCCGACGGCAACAAGGTGAAAAACGCGGTGCTCACGCTGCGGCACAACGGCGTGACGGTCCACGAGAACCTGGAAATCAACGGGCCGACCGGCGGGCACCGCAACGAACCGGAAGGCACGCCGGGGGCGCTGAAGCTGCAAGGCCACGGCAACCCGCTGCAGTACCGCAACCTGTGGATTGTCGAGAAGAACTGAGGCTCGGACGCATGGACCTCAGCACCCGGGCCATCTTGCTGGGCGCCGCTGCCGCGCTGCTGGTCGGGTTTTCCAAGACCGGGATGCCCGGTGCCGGCATCCCGGCGGTGGCCCTGATGGCCGAGGTGTTCCGCGAGAACACGAAGCTGTCGGTCGGGGCCATCTTGCCGCTGCTGATCCTGGGCGACGTGTTTGCGATCGTGTATTACCGTCGCCACGCCGATTGGCGCAGGCTGCTCGAATTGTGCCCCTACGTCGTGGCCGGCATGTTGCCGGGCTACCTGGTGCTCCGCTTTGTCGACGACGACACGCTGCGCGTCTCCATCGGGATTCTGATCTTGGTGCTGCTGGCGCTGCACGTGGTCCGCCAGCGGTACGGGTTTCAGCAGCTGTCGGAACGTTGGTGGTTCACGGCGATCACGGGCATGTTGGCCGGTTTTGCCACGACGGTCAGCAACGCCGCAGGCCCCGTGATGGGCATCTACCTGATCGGCCAGCACATGGAAAAACGCCGGTTTTTGGGCACTTCGGCCTGGTTCTTTTTCCTGGTCAACGTCAGCAAGATTCCCGGGTACGCGGTTTTGGATATGATGACTGCAGAAACGTTCCGGTTTGCTGCGATGTTAATGCCCGTCGTGGCGGCCGGTGCGGTCCTGGGCGTGAGAATCTTGAAACGGATTCCGCAGGCGGTGTTCGACGTCCTGGTGTTGAGTCTGGCCGGCATCGCCGCCGTGCGGATGATTTTGGTTTAGCGGAGACGCGAAGGACGTTTGCATGAACAAAGTGCCTCAACGCAGGAAAACTTCGGTCCTCCGCCCCCTGGCCGGGCTGTTGCTGTTGCTGGTCAGCGGATTGACCGCGGCGTGGTATTTCCAGTGGGAGCCGTCGCGGCCGGCATTCCTGTCGATTGAGATCCTGCTGGCTCGTCTGCAGTTGGAATTAGCTCCGCCGCCGCCGCAGGGCTCGCCAGCAACGTCGCCTCCGGACGGGGTGAAACCTGCGCCCGCTGCACCCGCCGGCGTCGCGCAGCAAACCGATCCGAAAGCTTCGCCCGCGGCAGCAGGACCGGTTAGCCCGCCGAGCGAAAGCCAGCCCGCGGCGAGCACCGGCGTCGCTGCGCCGCCTGAATCGCCCGCCGAGCCTGCGGCATCTGCCGCTGAAGCCAAACCCGCGCCGGCCCCGGCGCCTCCACCGGCCGCCCCCAAGCCGCCGCTTCCGCCTCCGTGGCAAGCCGCGTTCGACGCCGTCGGCGACGTCCCGGACGCCTTGGCAGTCTGTTTTGACGATTTCGATCCGGAGCAATTCCTGCCGCAGGCGGGCGACCTGAAGCAGTGGTTCGAGCCGGTGCCCGGTCAGCGCTGGAACGTCACCAACTCGCGCACCAAGTACGGCGAGGCGGCCGCATTCGAGGGACTGGCGCGGCTGGCGATGCCATGGCGCGACGACGTCGCCTTGCGGCTGGCGGTGGAGAAGCCGAGCGGTCTGCGGATTCACTTTCTGCACGGGGCCGACGGCTTGACGTTGGCGTATTACGAACGGGACCGGGAGAGCGGCTGGGCGGCTTATGCCGGCCGGCGGAAAGCCGGCAGCGCGACGCCCGAAGAACTCGCGCTGGCCGCCGACGACGAAGGCCGCACCCAGCGCACGGGACTGGTCCGCGACGGAGGCACGTTCGAATTGCGGTATCGGGACGGCGCGGTGACGCTGAGTCGCGGCGACGTGGTTTTGTTGAGTGCGCCGCTGGCCGGCATGCCGGAGGAAGTGCTGGTCGAGGGAAAGGCCGTCTTACGCGGGATCGCTGCGGTGCGCAGCGGCGGTTTTCCCGTGACGCCCGTGCCGGCCGTACCGGACGAGAACCGCCCGCTGCCCGCCAGTCTGCCCTGGCTCGAGAAGCTGACGGCCGAGGGGCGATTCGAGCGTTCTGCGGATGGCTCGGTGGTGTTGGCGGCGGACAAAGCGACGGCCCCCGGCTGGGTCGCCACGCCGCTGGAGCAGGCGGGCATTTACGAAGTGGTGTTGGAGGTCGACCAGGCGACGGCCGGGGCCGGTGTGTTCCTCGGCCGGCAGGACGGAGAACCACGCGAAGTCCTGCGATTCGTCGGCGATTCGGACGGTCGGGATCTGCACTTGCGGTTGCAGACGGACCCCAACGAAACGCCGCGAAAACAGCCGCTCGACAAAGGCCCGGTGGCGTTGGCGCCGGGCCAAGCCTGGATTCGGCTGCTGTACGGCTGCGGGATCCTCCGTTATTGGATCAGCGGCGACGGCCGGCATTGGGCGCAGCCGCATGCCGCGCGGTCGTCGCTGACCGGACCGGCGGTCGCGCTGGGCCTGCATTACGCGCCCCGGCGCCCCGATTGCCGGATCCGGCTGCGGCGGGTCAGTCTGCGGACGCTGCCCGAATTGGCCGCGCTGACCGACGCCGCGCTGCTGGTTCGCGCGCCCGCGTTGCACGACGCGCCGCAGTTGGGCGTCTGGCTGACCAAGGTCTGCGAAGCCCAGCCACCGGAGGCCGACGGGGCGGCATGGCGCCGCACCTGTGCCGTCCGCACGCTGGGGGCCGGCTGTGCGCGGGACCTGAGCACCGCTCTGCTGGAATTGCTGCTGGACGACGCCGCGGATCGCGGCCTGCCGAACGAGCGGCGTTTGGCGTTGCTGAACGAAGCGGCTTTGCTGTGGGACACGTCCAGCGACCACGCGTTGCTGCAGAAGTTGCTTCAGCGTTATCGCGATCTGGGACGCGACGCCCAGGAACGCTTCGGGCTACGGCCCTACTCGTCGATCCGCCGAGATCTGATGAGCGTCCCTCTTGTCACTCCTCACGATGTGCAGGTGGCGGACGAGCCGCTGATCCGCGCCGAACTGATCCAACTGGCCCACGAGGATCGGCTGGACGAACTGTACGCCTTCTGCCAGCAGCTGCGTTACTTTCGGCAACACGAGGTCTGCCCGTTGCAGCGGTGGGCCGAAGTGGTTTCGTCGCGGACGACCGTGGGCAGGATGAACTGGAAACGCCGGGCCACGGTGTCCAACGATTGGCAGCCGCCGTTGATCGAAGAATTGAACAAGGAAACCTACAACGCCGTGGCGGAAATGAACGCCTTGCTGGAGAGCGCCGCCTTTGACGATGCGGCCCGCCTGGTTGCGTCGCTGGACGCGGAGATGTTCCAGGGCGTCGCACCGCACGTCCGCGATCGGCGACTGCTGGCGTCCTTGCCTACCGCCGTGGGGATGGCGCTGGACGCCCATCCCGAACTGCGCGCTGCCGTGCAAGCCCGTTATGGGGACACGTCGCTGTTGCGCGTGCGGCGGGCCATCCAGGAAAACAGCCTGGCGGCCGTGCAGTTAGCCACCGTCCAATTCGCCGGCTTGCCGGCCGCCGCCGAAGCTCACCACTGGCTGGGCGACCGCGCCTTGTCCATCGGCTGGTTCGACCATGCGCTGGCCCAGTACCGCCAGGCGGCGGCGTCGGCAGACGCCGGAGAAGTCCGCGAGTTGGCCGCCCGCCATCGGCTGGCCGCGGCCATGCTTGGACGAGAATTAGGCCAGCCCCCCGCCGCGGAAGTCGAGATCGGCGGAACCAAGCTGACGCCCGCCGCCTTTGAGGAACTGGTGGCCCAACTGCTGAAGCAGAACGCTTCGCTCCCGGCCGCTGCGCTTGACAACCCGTCGTTGGGGCGGGCGATGCCCAAGCCCGGCGGTTTTGCGGTCCAGTCGCGCAGCCGTTTGGACGGCCCGATCGGACGGGAGCCCAATGCGGAAGCCGTGCCGAACTCGCGGCGTCTGGCCGTCGATTGGGCCGGCCGCCAGATCGCCGTCGTGCTGGACCGCAATGCGATGGTCGTCAGCAACCGGTTTCAGGTGGCAGCCTACGATCCGAATTCGGGCGGCCGCTTGTGGCAGAGCCAAACGCCGGATGGCAACCCCATGCGGAGCCAGGATTGGGGCTTGATCCGCATGCGGCCCTTGGTCACGGCCGACCGCATCATCACCCGCTTGCTGTACGGCCAGCAGCCCGTGCTGGCGTGCCTGGACCGCAGCAATGGACAATTGGTGTGGACCGTCGAGTTCGGCGCGCAGGAAGCCCCCGTATCGGACCCGCTCTGGCTGCAAGGCCGGCTGGGCGTCCTGACGCTCGCCCGCCAGGAAACCGGCGAGGGCCTGCTGCGCTGGACGATTCTCGATCCCGGCAGCGGGGTGGTGATCAGCCAGAACGAATTGCTGCGGCTGAACGAAATCTGGTGGCGGCGGCAGTGCTGTGAAGTGACGCCGCTGGACGACGGCTTCGTGGCGATCCTGTCGGGCGTGACCGTGTGTTGCGACGTGGCCGGCAATCTGCGCTGGATCCGCCGCGAGACCGTCCTGCCGCCGTCGGAGCAGCCCAGCTGGGTAACGCAGGGCTTCCAGGGTCCGCTGCTGGCCGGCAACGATCTGTACGTCCTGCAGCCCGGCGGCTGCGCGGTCGCCCGGCTGGACGTCCGCTCGGGACTCGTCATCTGGAGCCGTCTGCTGCCCGGCGCCCAGCGGCTGTGGGGCCTCGCCGGCCAGCGGTTGGTCGTCCAAACCGGCCGCGGATTGTTAGCGCTGGCGGCGGCAACCGGTGAGCCGCAATGGCTGCATCCGGTCGAGAACTTCCTCGACGCCTACCTGTGCGACGACGCCACCGTGTTGTACGCACGGCGGCGTCCGGCCGAAGATGCGCCGGGCAAGTTCCGTCCGCAACTGGTGTGGCTGGATGCCGCGACGGGACAATCTCTCGCGGAAACGCTGCTGCGCGGCATCGAACACGAGAGTCCTTTCTTGGGGCCGCTGGTCATGGCCGGCGACCGCTTGTGGGCCTTTTTCGGCCGCGGCGATCAGGACCCCACGCGGGACTTGATCGAGCTGGTTCCGCAGGGCGAGGCGGACAAGCCGGTCCCTCTGGTTGCCAGCGACCTCTGGACGCGGCACATTCCCTCGCCGCTGCAGCAGGAAACGTCGCGGATGCTGGGCGAGTGGCGGTGGCTGGCAGCTGAATTGGTCGGCTCCAAGCCCATCGAGCCCAACCGCTGGGGCGAGGCGGAATCGTTGGGCATCCGCACGCGGCGGCTGGTCCCGGCCACCCTGGGCCGTCGCACCAATCTTCCCGCCGGCAGTTCACCGAAACTGCGGCTGCGCGTCGGCAACGATCCCAACCAGCCCTGGGACCTGGAAGTCCGCATGAATGGTACGCCGGTCGTCCGCCGTGAATTCACGGCGCAAACCGATCCCCAGCCCTGGAAACAGTTGGAACTCGACCTCCGCCCCGCCGCCGGCGCCACCGGCTGGCTGACCATCGCCGCCCAAGCGCGGGAAGGCCAAGAGACCGCCGACGTATTTTGGAAACAAGTCGAAATCGTGTATTGAGTGCGCCATCGGAAGATCCAAAATCTGGTTTAATTTCAGGAGAAACGCCATGAGATGGTTAGCTGCTATGTTGCTCGCCCTAGGTGTCGCCGGAACGATCGAGTCTGCGGGGGCCGCGGACAAACCGGATCCGGTCCGGATCCTGCTGACGTTCGGCGGGCACGGGTTTGAAGAGCAACCGTTCTTCGCCATGTTCGACGCGTTGCCCGGCATCCAGACCACCAAAGCGGAAATGCCCAAGGACGCGGGATTGCTGAAGCCCGGCTTGCAGAAGGAACACGACGCCGTGGTCATGTACGACATGGTCGGCGGGATCACCTCGGAGCAACAGCAGGCGTTCGTGGACCTGCTGAAGCAGGGGATCGGCGTCGTCTCGCTACACCACAACCTGGGCGCGCATCGCGACTGGCCCGAATTCACCAAGATCATCGGCGGCAAGTTCGTCTTCGGCGACGTGGTGCTGGAGGGGAAACCGTACAAGACCTCGACGTGGTCCCATGACGAACTGTTGAACGTCAAAGTCGCCGATCCCGCGCACCCGATTACGCAGGGCATCCGCGATTTTGAAATCCACGACGAGACCTACGGCGGTTTCTATACGGCCTCGGACGTCCACGTGCTGCTGACGACCGACCATCCAAAGAACGCCCCCAACATCGCGTGGACCAAGACCTACGGCAACAGCCGCGTGTTCCACCTGATGCTGGGCCACGACTCGAAGGCCTGGGCCAACCCGAATTATCCCAAGCTGCTGGAGCAGGGGATCCGCTGGGCGGCGGGGAAGTAAGTCGGCGGCGGCCCTACTTGGTCTTGTTCTTCCGGGCGGGATTCCGGCGCGCCTGCTTGTCGTCCTCGCCGGGCTCCGGCTCGGTGGCGCCGATGTCGATCACAGTCTCGTAGGACTCACCCGGCAGGATGAAGATCTTGCCGTCGCCCATGCGGCCGGTGCGGGCCACCTCGACGACGCGGCGGACGATTTCTTCGACGCGCGAGTCATCGACCCACATCGTGATTTCGACTTTGGGCAGGAACGCCGAACTGTACTCGGTCCGGCCGTATTCCTCCAAGTAGCTCTTTTGCCGCCCGTAGCCTTGGACTTCACGGACGCTGAGCGCCTCGAGGGGCGCTCGCTTGAGCCCCTCCAGGACTTTCTCGGCCAGAAACGGTTTGAAGACGGCGATAACTTGTTTCACGCGGCCACGCTTGAATGGGAAAGCGGTGTTCGATCCACGGACATCTTAGCTTGCCCCGACCGCGAAATCCAGCGGACGTGCGACAAGACGTGCGGCGTGATCGCGCAGCACGTCTAACGCTTCTTGAGGGTCACGGCCATCCCGCCGCCTTCCATGTAGAACAGCGTTTCGACGTCGGGATTCGTGGTGATGGCCTTGACGAAATCCCCGCTGGCCTGACGGGCATTCATGTTGTGCGCGCAGATCACACCGCCGGGACGCACCAACGGCAGCGTCTTTTGCAGGTAATCCAAGTAGCCTTCCTTGTCGGCGTCAATAAACACCAGATCGATCGGGCCTTTCAACTCAGACGCCTTTTCGTGCCCGTCGCCTTCGACCACGGTGACGATTTCGGCGACGCCCGCCTGGACGAAGTTCTTGCGCGCCAGCGCGGCCGTCTCCGGATCGAGTTCGTGCGTGATCAGCTTCCCGCCCGTTTTCCGCAGGGCCAGCGACATCCAAATGGCCGAAATACCGTTGGAGGTGCCGAATTCCACGACCGTCTTCGCGTCCAGGGCTTCGGCCAGCATCCGCAGCAAGCGGCCGTCGGCCGTAGGGACACTCATTCTTCGTCCCTGTTTCTGCTGGATATCGTCCAGTGCCGACAGGATCGCCCGCTCGCCGTCGTCCTTAGGCTGCGTGGCCGCCTCAAACGTGGGCGACGATCCGCCCGCCGCGGGTCCCGGTCCGCCGAAGCCACCGGGGCCGCCGGGGCCCCCGGGCCTGGGACCACGGACTTGGGGACCGCCGCGTCCGGCAAACGCGGGGGCGAGTTCCTCTCGCGTCAACTTTCCGTCGCCGCTCTTGTCCAGTTTGCTCAAAGCCTGGGATGCGCCCGCGATCTCCTCGGCGGACAATTCTCCGTCGCCGTTGACGTCCAGGGCCGTCATCACGGGCATCCGCATTGGGCCAAACGGACCGGGCGGCGGCGCCGGCGCACCGCGGCCTTCCTTGGACTCGTCCGGCGCCCGCTCGCGCCCCGGCGGTTGTGCCAGGACGACGAGTGCCGCGACCAAGAACACCATGATGCCGACCGATGCCATCGTCTGAAGCTTTGTCCGTCTCATCGCATTTCACCCCTACAGCTAGATGTCCATTGCGGCTGCCCGTTTCAGGGCAGGCATGTGCTCTCTCATCCATCTGCTGACGGCGGCGAAATGTGACCGGAGACGCGGTCAACCCGTGATGTTATCGAGAAGTCAGGTCAAAATCTTTCTCCATCTTGGCCGCATCGACGTCCAGTTCCAGGGTCGACTCGGCGTTGAATCTCGCGGGAATCATTTGTTGCGTGGCGGAGGCCGCGTCGGCATCCGCCGCCGTGGGGTTGATGGGCTTGAAATAGTAGACCTCCACCCGGTACTTGCCAAAGGCCGGACCACTGGCTTCGGGGATGGCGATGACTCCGTCCGTAATCGGGACACTCACTTTGTTTCCGTCGTGGCCAACCGGAATCAAATTGAAGGCGCCCTGAGTAACGGGCTCGCCGTCAAAGGTCACTTTGCCTTTCAATTCGGCCCGTTGGCCACCTTCGTAGCCACCACCACAACCGGCTATCAAACATAACGTTGCGATGGCGACAACGGCCCGGCAATACAGCATCTTCGGCATGGCGGTGCGCTCCCCGACAGTTGCATGGAACGTGGAAAAACAAGTCTGCGATAGACATCGGAAGCTCGCGATGCGGAATCGTCACGGATCGCCGGCTCGACGTGCTTCCATGGACGCCGCACGGACAATCTCCGTCCGTCGGCGGCAAGACGGACAGGATTGTCCGTCTTGCCGGTAGCTTACGTTCTGCGGGCTGCTTTAGAACTGGCCCACGGTCAAACCGTCCTGCATATTGAACAGCTTCTGAAACACGAAATCGTTCTTTGGAAAATACTTGTGTACGGGATCGGTCGTGTTGTCGCCGCAGTTTCCGCCGTACGCGGCCTCGATCGTGTTGGCAATCCAATGCACCGAACTGTCGCAAAAAACGACGTTGACACCCCCCGGGTGCTCACTCGCCAGCACGTAGCGGATGCACGTCGGATTGTTCCAATTGTCGACGCCTTTGTAGCCGGGGGGGTACAGTGACCGGAACCCCACGGCAGAGGTGCTATTCTGTCGTCCCGGCCAGATGGCTCCCGCATGCTCGTACGTGTCGCGTTCTCCGACCAGCATGGTGTTCGATGTGCCGTCGAGGATATCTGCCAGGGCGTGGGCGTCATGCACGCCGCGATCCATCGCCGCGACGCCTTCGCTGATCACGTAGTTGCTGGCTCCCGCCTGCCCCGTCCCGGCAAACGTGGCGCTGGTCGCCGGACGAAACGGATCCGACGGACAGCGATAGCCTTCGATCCTCTCCCTCAGGTCGGGATTCTGGTCGGCACGGTGAACAGGATTGCCACCTCCGCCACCCCAGCGAATGGGATCGATCTTCTCGAACAGCGCTTGTTGCTCCATGAACGGCAGGATCAGCATCCCCCACCCCCACATGATGTCTGGCCCGTTGTTGACGTAGCTCGGCGGGAAAATCTTGTAGGTGTCGTGGTAGTTCTGGAGCGCCACGCCGATCTGTTTCAGGTTGTTGTTGCACTGCGTACGACGGGCTGCCTCGCGGGCCGCCTGAATGGCGGGCAACAGCAAGGCGACCAGAATGCCGATGATGGCAATGACCACCAGCAGTTCGACCAGGGTGAACCCCTTTTTTCGAGGTGATTTCATAAACGCTCTCCTTTAGGATGGGTCGGGATCGCCTCCATCCGCAAGTCAGTGCGGCCGGTCGCGAACCCGCACGGGAAACGAAAGATAAGTACATTTCTGCCGCGTCGTCGGATTCCGCCTCAAGGTGAAATCCGACAACGCGGTTAACAACGAAGTTATTCTATACCCATGTTCGGGCAATTTGCAACAGGTTTCTCCCCAGATCGTGAGGACGAGCCGTCACAGCAGGGGCCCGAGCAGCCGGGCCGTGTTTTCCTTCAGACGCTGTAAGCCCGACCGCGACTGCCATTGCTGCAAGTCCATGTACTCGCAGTGGTCCAGATAGGATTGCTGCAGTTGCCGCAAGGCGGCCGTGAAACCGCGGTCGTACACCACCAAGGTGATTTCGAAATTCAGGTACAGGCTGCGGGGATCGAGGTTCAGCGAACCAAAGAAACTGAACTCGCCGTCTACGGTGATCGATTTGGTGTGCAGCAGCCCGCCGTGGAACATCGCCACGCGGACGCCGGCGCCCAGCAAATCGCCTTTGAACGCCTGGCTGGCCAGCCGCACCAGCCGCGAATCCACGCGGCCGGGCACGATCAGCGTCACCGCCACGCCCCGCTGAGCGGCCGACATCAACGCGGCCACCAACGACTCGTCGGGTACGAAATAGGGTGTCGTCAGAATCAGTTCCCGCCGCGCCGAGTAAATGGCCATCAACAGACTGCGCAGGATCGCATCGCTACTCTCGATCGGCCCCGAAGCGGCGACCTGGACGGCCGACGGACCGCAGGCGGTCAACCGGTGATAGTCGCTGGTATCCGCCAGGTGTTCGAGCCCTTCGCCCGCCTCCAAGGTCCAATCGCCCAGGAACGTGCCGAGCAGTCCTTCGACCGCCGGTCCCTGCACGCGGACCATGGCGTCCACCCACTGGCCGACCCCCGCGTCCTGTTTGAAATAACGCGGATCCACCAGGTTCAGGCTGCCCGTGTAGGCCACCTCGCCGTCGATCACGGCGATCTTGCGGTGCATGCGCAGGTCAAAGCGGACAAACGCCGCGCGGAACAGTCCACCGGGCAGGGCGGCCACGACTTGGACGCCGCCGTCGCGCAGCTTGCGGGCCAACGGTCCCCGGAGGAAACTGCGGCTGCCGACGGCATCCACCAACACCCGGCACGTCACGCCCCGCGAGGCCGCGCGGAGCAGTGCCTCGGCAACCTCGTCCGCGAGACCGCCCGTATGCCAGATGTAAAACACCATCTGGCAGCTCCGTTGGGCGGCATCGATGTCCGCGATCAACGAACGGAACACGGCGTCGGTCTCCGGAATCAGCTGCAGTTGGTTGCCGGGCAGGGCCGGAAATTGGAAAGTGGCTTCCGTCAGCTTTGCCAAGGGTTCGCATTCCGGTCCCTGGGCGGCCCAGTCCACTGCGGTGCGCGTCTGCAGCCCTCGCAGCCACCGGTCCACCGGCTCGCGGACCTGCGCCGCCCACACCGCGCGCCGGCGTCCCAACCGTAACTCGCCAAAAGTCAGGTACACGGCGGCTCCGGCCAGCGGAAAGACGAACACGACCGTCAGCCACGCCAACGAGACCCCCACAGGACGGCGGCGCATAATGATCCGCACCGCCAGGCAAAGGCTGATCAGCAGATCCGCAGAGAAAAAGATTTCAACGAGCCAATGGATCATGGGTTCACCTGGAGGCGGCTGGAGTTGCTAGATTGTGAGGATAGGGGTAGCAAGCGGCTACTGCAAGCTGCAGTGAACCAGTCGCAGTGGACCCGAGGCACACCGCGGAAAATGAACTACCCACGCGAATCTAGCACGGATGGCAAAGCCGGGGCACGGATAACGAAAGAACCCTGCCTTTCATCCGTGCCCCGGCTTTGCCATCCGTGCTATCCGAAGCTCTCCAAATTCGGCTGGGTAGATTATTTCCTGCCGGCTGCCCGACGGCTGCCGCGCGGACACAATAGCCGTGCAGTCGCTACAATATCACAGTGAATCCGGCGGATGATTTGGTTGGAGTCCAGCCTTTAGGCTGCCTGGGCGGGCGACGCCCGCCGCGGATACACGCTGAAGCGTGGACTCCAACTTGGACAGATGACGAACAGATTGGGCGACGTTTGATTTGCGAGATCGATATGGGTTTCAGACTATTGCGCCGCTGGCGTCGGATCGAGTTGGCCGTGTTGGTCATCGCCTGCGCCGTCGCTGCAGGTTGCGGTCCGACTGCCAGCAAGCCTGCCGCGCGGAAGAAGAAGCCGTCGCCGGCGGTCGCTTCGGCACCGGCCGAAAAACCCGCTTCCGCTGACGCCGTGCGGCCGGGTGCGGGGAAAACGCCGGACAGCGATCCCGCGGCGGTTGGGGATCATGCCCAAGGACCCGCTGCCAAAGGTTCGCCCAAACAGCGCCGGCTTCCGCCGGGATTCGGGCCTGCCCAAATGCCCACGGGGCCACGCACCTTTTCCGACTTGATCGCATCCGGTCAGGAAGCCGGCGAGTCGCCCGCCGCCGTACCGATTTCGGCCGCGCAGGAGGGCGAAGCGGCCGAATTCCTGATCGACGACAGCCGGGCCGCCGCGGCAGGCATTCGCAAACTGGCCGGCAAGCACCTGGCGCTGTACACCGACGTCTTGCCGGGGCCGGACACGGACGACTTGACCGACGCTTTTGATGCGGCGGTGCCCCTGTGGTGTCAGTACTTCGAAATTCCCGCCGAGCGGGCGGCCGATTGGAGGCTGACCGGCTTCTTGATGCAGGAAAAGAACCGCTTCGTCGGGGCCGGCATGCTGCCTGCCGATCTGCCGCCGTTTCCCAACGGCTATCAACGCGGGAAGTGCCTGTGGGTCTACAACCAGCCCGATGGCTATTACCGCCGGCATCTATTGTTGCACGAGGGCACCCATGCGTTCATGGCTCACTTCCTGGGTGCCCTGGGACCGCCTTGGTACGCCGAGGGGATGGCGGAACTGCTGGGCACGAACCGCTGGCAGGACGGTCAGCTGACGCTCGGCTACGTGCCGCAGGACAAGACCGAGACGCCCGGTTGGGGACGCATCAAGATCATCAAGGACGAGGCGGCCGCCGGACGCGGCCTGATGCCCGCCGCGATCATGGACTACGGCCCGACCGACCATCGGCGCAACGAGCCTTATGCTTGGTGCTGGGGATGGGCCTCGTTCTTGGATGCGCATCCGCGCTGTCAAAAGGCGTTTCGGCAGTTGCGAGGCATGGTCCGCAAACCGGAGTTCAATGCTTGGTTACGTCAACAGCTGCAGGCCGATTGGCCGGACATCAACGAGGAGTGGCAGCTGTTCGTGATGAACTTGGACTATGGGTACAATGTGGGCCGCGCGGCGATCGTGCGAAAGACCGCGCAGCCGTTGCCGCCGGAAGGAGCCACGGTAACGATTACGGCGGACCGCGGCTGGCAAGCGACCGGGATCCGGCTAGAAGCTGGCACAAAATACCGCCTGGAAGCGACCGGGCGTTACCAGATCGGCAAGTCGAGCGACATTTGGTGGTGCGAACCGGGCGGGATCACGCTGCACTATTGCCAAGGCAGCCCGCTGGGGCTGCTGCTGGGCGCCGTGCGCGACGACACCCAGCCGCTGACCGGTCTGACGCCGCTGGCCCGGCCCGAAGTTGTCGGCGTGGGAACCATCTTGACCGTTCGCACGCCAGGGACACTCTACCTGAAGGTGAACGAGTCGGCGGCCGGGCTGAGCGACAATGCCGGACAGATCGAAGTCCGGATCGCTCGCGAAGGATCGTGACGGAACGCTTGGCTCGAATGATTCACGTGGTAGGACGGATTGGCAATCCGTCCTACTTGCGTTTGACGCCTTTGGGCGTAACGGGAGGCAGGTATTTCGCCTTCTCGATCTTCTTGCGGAGCTGGGCGAACTTCATCGCCGGCTTGCGGACCATCCGTCGTTCATTGTGTGCCATGATCGCATCCTGTTTTGGTTTCTTCCAGCACCAGCGGCGGTTTGCCGAAGCGGGCCCGCAGGCGGTTCACGCGGTCCAACACGCGCGGCATCCCCACGAGCCGACGTTCCAGCGCGCGTTTGCCGGGAAAATCGAGCAGCATGACGCCCAATAGGATCGTCAGCACACCTTGGCCGGGTATGCCGGGCAAGGACAACACAGCTCCCAGCGCGATCAGACCCACTCCCAACGCGTTCTTCAAGACGATTCCCGACCAACGCACGGCCGGGTGCTGGTCGATCCAAAGGTCTCGCTGGTGCCGGTCCAGGAAATAGGTCGCCGGCAGCCGTACCAGCAGCAGGCCGACGACCGCCAGGCTGAGCGTAAACGTGATCACAAACCCGGCCACGATCAACGCGCCGCTCCAGAGCCATAAGCTCCAATTCACTCCCGAAACGTCAGTCAACACGGGGTTCATAGGTCCATTGTGGCTTCTCGGCCGAGTGCATCAAGGGAACCGCGAGCGACGTCAGCCGACACAATGTCAGGTTGGGTAAAATGGAAAGAACAGGGGCGTAATCGAAACCGTGACAGCCATGAACACCAGATCCAGCGGCACACCAAGTCGCACATAGTCGCCGAACTTGTATCCGCCGGGTCCAAACACCATGAGGTTCGTTTGGTAACCGATCGGCGTGGCAAAACCACCCGACGCGGCAATCATGATCGTGATTGCGAAAGGCATGAAACTGACCTCCAGCGAACGGGCGGCAGCCAACGCGATGGGGAAGACCAGCACGGCGGCGGCGTTGTTCGTGACCAGTTCGGTGAAAACCATGGTGACTAGGTAGACCATGACCAGCACCAGCCACGGGTGCCCGCTGGCTAAATCGATCAGATTGCCGGCCACGACTTGGGCCGCGCCACTGGTTTCCAGGGCCTGGCCAATTCCCAGCGACGCGCCGATCACCAGCAGCACGGACCAATCGATGCTTTGCCGCGCTTCGGCGCTGGTGCAGCAGCGGGCCAGAATCATCAGCAAGGCGGCGACCAGCGCCGCAGCCAGCATGTCCAACCATCCCAAGCTGGCGACGGTGACCATGCCCATCAGGATGGCCAGTGCCAGCCAAGCCCGCTCGTGCCGGGTCGGCGCCGAGTTCTCTACGCCGCTGACCAGAAAGAAATGGCTCGAATTGCGCTGCTGCTGCACGAATCCTTGGTGGGCTTCCAGCAGCAGCGTATCGCCGGGTTGGAGCACGATATCGCCGATCCGCGCCGCCAGCCGCTTGCCGCTGCGGGCCACCGCGATCACCGCCGCATTGTACTCGGAGCGGAAACGGCCCTCGCGAATGCTCTTGCCAATCAACGGGCAGCGGTCCGAGACGACGGCTTCGATCAAGCTGCGCTGGGTCCGCGGCGCGTCCAATTTGAACGTCTGGTCCGTGGCCGGAATCAAGCCCCGCATCTTCTGTAGATCGACCACCGATTCGATGATCCCGACGAAGACCAACCGATCGCCGGCCTGCAAACGTTCTGCCGGCCCGACGGCCGGCAGGACGACACCTTGGCGGTCGATTTCCGCCAGATACAACCCGGGCAGGTGGCGCAGACCGGCTTTCTCGACACTTTGTCCGACCAGCGGACCACCGGGCTGGACGAGCATTTCCACGGTGTATTGCCGCGGATCGTCGGTCAGACTGATCGCGGGCCGCCGGTCGGGCAGCAAACGGCGGCTGAAAAACAGCAGATAGGCGACGCCGGCCACGGCACATGGCAGCCCTACCCAAGTCACGTCGAACATCTGCATCGCTGGCAAGTCGGGCAGCTTGGCCTTGGCGACGAGCCCGCCGACGATCAGGTTGGTACTGGTGCCGATCATCGTGCAGACTCCGCCAAACGTCGCCGCGAAGGCCATCGGCAGGAACAATTTGGAGGGGCTGATGTTCGTCTTCTTGCAGATCTCGTTTACGACGGGCATGAACATGGCGACCACGGGCGTGTTGTTCAGAAAGGCGCTCAACGTGGTCACCGGCAGCAGCAACCGGACTTGAGCCGCTAGGGCCGTGCGGGGCCGCCCCAGCAGCGGCTGGACGACCAGGGCCATGGCTCCCGTCTGAGTCAGCCCGGCCACGACGACGAATAAGGCGCCGACGGTAATCAAGCCGGAATTGCTCATACCCGCTAGCGCGTCGCCAGGCTTCGGCAGATGGCTGCTGCCTGTCAATGAACCGACCGTCACGAGCGCCGCCAGGCAGGCCAAGCTCAACAGGTCGGGAGCTGCCCAGCTGCGGGCCAACCCGACGATGAACAGGACCACGACTGCGATCGTTACCCAGCCTTCCCAAATCATCTCGCAACTCTCTTTCGCCAGCCAAGGAACAGGGTCTTGCTGCCGAGCATCGGTTTCTTTTAATGTACCAACCCCTGTAAGGGCGACAACCTCGCTGGAGTTCACGCTTGAGCGCGTCTTCGATCGAGGGGCATCGCGCGCCCGGCACGCTGAAGCGTGGACTCCAACGAGACTCGAAACCGCGCATTTCCTTGAAAACGGCATCACTACGGGCGCGGCTCCCGCGCGGACTGTGGCGGACGCCGCCATGATAATCGTTTTTCGCCGACAAGTCAGGGCAAATTCCCGTTTTTGGCGAGCCGTCTGTACGCTGGCAGCTTGGCGGCGTAAAGTGGCGACTGGTGAGGCGGCAAAGTCGAGCATTCCCGCAAGGAGTCACCGTCATGTTGATTTTCGACGGCCATTTGGACTTGGCCATGAACGCCATCGAGTGGAACCGCGATTACACGCGGCCCCTGGCCGATGTACGGCAGCGCGAGCAGGGCCTGACGGACAAACGGGACCGGGGTCAGAACGTGCTGACCTTGGACGAAATGCGCCGCGGGCAGATCGGCGTCTGCATTGCCACCCAAATCGCCCGCTACGTCGCGCCGGACAACCCGCTGCCGGGCTGGAACAGCCCGGAAATCGCCTGGGCGGTCACGCAAGCCCAGCTCGCCTGGTATCGCGCGATGGAGGAGGCCGGCCAGATGGTGCAAATCGTCGACCGCCAGGGCCTGAACCGGATCGTCGAACTGTGGAAGAACGATCCGCCACCGGATGCGCCGATCGGTTACATCCTGAGCCTCGAAGGCGCGGACTCGATTCTCACGCCGGCGCACCTGGAACGGGCCTACGCCGACGGCTTGCGGGCCGTCGGACCCGCGCATTATGGCCCCGGCCGTTACTGTCCCGGCACCGCCGCCAGCGGCGGCTTGACGCTGTTGGGACGCGAATTGCTGCGCGAGATGCGCCGTCTGGGCATCGTGCTGGATGCCACCCACCTGACCGACGAAGCCTTTTGGGAGGCCCTGGAATTGTTCGACGGTCCGGTTTGGGCCAGCCACAACAATTGCCGGGCGCTAGTCCCCGACGGCCGACAGTTCAGCGACGACCAGATCCGGGCGCTGGTCGAACGCAAGGCGGTGATCGGCGTGGCGTTCGACGCCTGGATGATGCATCCCGGCTGGATCCGCGGCCAGACCACGCCGCAGGAAGCGGACCTGAACATCGAGCGGATCGTCCTGCATATCGACCACATCTGCCAATTGGCCGGCAACGCCCGGCACTGCGGCATCGGGTCCGACCTGGACGGCGGGTACGGACGCGAACAGTGCCCGCAGGATTTGGAAACGATCGCCGATCTGCAGCGGCTGACGGGCCTGCTGGCCGCCCGCGGCTATCCGCCGCAGGACGTCGAAGCGATCCTGCACGGCAATTGGGTGCGGCGGCTGAATGAGATTTGGAAGTAAGCAACGTTCGAGGAACAGGTGAGCGGCAAGGCGCGAGCCCCATGCCACTTACTTTGTAGCGGCACGGCGCGAGCCGTCCGGTATTTCAGTCGGAAAACCGGGCGGCTTGCGCCGCTCCGCTAACAAAAGCGCCCCCATCGTCCGGAATGGCGGAAGAACCGGCGGCTGGCTTGCCACTCACTTGGCACCTGACACTTGTTTGATGTCGGTCCCGATCGCCGATCTGTGGGGTTGCACAGATCGCCATCCCAACGGTATCATCCGGTCATGGTCGATTCTGCCGGTACTCTTTTATATCGCTACCGCGATGGTGGCTTGGAGGTGCTGCTTGTTCACCCTTCCGGCGCCTCCCATCGCCATTCGCCTTGGGGCATTCCCAAAGGAAGACCTGACGACGGCGAGGACTTGGAGCAGGCTGCGCGGCGCGAGACACTCGAAGAAACGGGCGTCGCGGCCGGCGAACTGACGACGTTGGATTTCATTCAATACCACAAGGTGAGTAAACGCATTCACTGCTTTGCCGGCCCCGCGCCGGCCGAAGCAGTTCCCAGTTGTGCGTGTTGGGAAGTTGACCGCGCTGAATTCATGACGATGGACGAAGCCCGCCGCCTGATTCACCCCGACCAGCTTCCTTTCCTCGACCGGCTGGAAGCCCTACTGGCCCATCGCAGCCCTCACGCGCCGCCGTGACGACCGCCAATGACGGCGGAGCGTGAGGACTTGTCGCTACCCCGCCCCGCCTTCCGACCGGGTATCCGTTCCATCCGCTCCCTGCACGCGGCCCGCATTTGTCCGCCGGATGACGTGACTCAAGAACAAGCATGCGAGCCAAGGTCCAAATTCGCACCAGGTGACGACAAAGTCAAAGAACGTGGCGCCGACATAGGGCGTCCCGGCCACCGGCGTGTCGGGAAACTGGTACAGGAACCAGAACCGCAAATAGTACAGCAAGGCGACGCCGCTCATCCACAACCACACGCGACTGCGGGCAAATACCAGCAGCGGCATCACCCACGCCCAGTACCAGGGGTTCAGCGTCGGCGACAGAAACCAGAACCAAGCCAGGATCAGAAAGGCCGACTCGAGCCACACCTCGGCGCCGGGATTCCGCAGCGTTCGGCGGACGCACCAAGCCGCAAGCACGCCGATTGCCAGCAGCGAGACTACGCGCACGACGAAAAACGAAGCTTGCCAACGGTCTCCGGCAAACCGCGCCGCCAAAGGTCCGATCAAAGCTGCCCGCGGCGCATCGGGAACCACAGAGAACCACGGTTGCGGCCGGTCCTGCCGGACCCCCGCCGGCATCACGTTTTCGATCGCGATCTTGAACAGAAAGTCATTCCGCTCCCAGCGCATCAGGAACATCTTCAGCCCCCGGCTGGGGTCGGCCGCGGCGCCCAATGTCAAAGCCGGCTGGGCTGCGGTCGAGTTCATCCCGCCCGGTTGCGGTTGTCCGCGATGTCCGAGCGGCGGCAGCAGTGGCCACAGGACGATAAGCGTGGTCGCCAGGAACACGTCGGCCGCGGCCCAAAACCACCTCCAACCCAAACGTTGCACCACCAGGGCCGCAAACAGCGGAACCAGCAAGACCGGATACAGTTTAGCACCGATCGCGAGCGCCAACGCTCCACTGGCGGCGACCGCCGCCAAGCCCTTGCGGAACACGAGGTGCTGCCGGGGCGGGCGGGCGGTTGTTGCTGCCGCGGCAGGTTCCGCCAGTGACCGCGTAACCAGCCAAATCGCGAACGTGGTCAACAGCACCGCGATGGTATCCAAGTGTCCGCTGTTGCTGAACTCTTTGAGCACGAGCGGACACCAGCCGTAGACGATGCACAGGCCCAGCGGGCGTCGTGTATCGCGGAGCAACAGGATCACCAGCCCCAAGGTCGCCAGATCGAACACGGCAAGCCAAATTTTGAGCACGATCACGCGTTGCTCGACGGTCGCGTGCCTGGGCGTGGTCCAAGCGGCCGCCGCAAATACCGCCTGGCTCACCGGCGGATAGACGCTGGGGAGTTCCGCATAGTGAATCCGTTCCAGCACCGTCCGAAGGTGCGGGTCGGCATCGCGCAGTTCCGCCAGGCGCGCCAGCCGATCGTCGCGGATCAGCTCGCGGCGGGCGGCGAGCACCACGCGCGGCGGGTATCGAAACGGGTTAATCCCCTGGCAAACGACATTGCCGTCCCATAGGTAACGGTAGAAGTCGATCTCCTGGATCGGCACGCTCGGCAGCAGGATCAGCCGATAGGCGATCGCCGCTCCGACCAGGAAGCCCAGTTGCCCCCGGCGGAGCGGGGAACGAGCCGCAAACAGCACGGCCAGCAAATAGACGACGAACGCCGCGCCCAACCAGGCCAGCGCCTCCGGAATCGGCCGGTCCCTGCAGGCGTCCGTGTATTCGAACTGGGCGCTGCACCGCGCCAACAACGCGTACAGGCTGCAGGAAACCGCTGCCAGCAGCAGCCAGAGGCTCCAACTCGCGGCGTCCGAAAGACGCTGCGTCAGGGCTCCTTCGGCCGGGCTCGCTGCCAGCTGCACTTGGCGACCGTCCATAGAACCTTCCCGCCGGCGCGGGTGCTTCCCGCCACCGTGCCGCTGATTCTACTGCGCCCGACCCGCTGACGATACCAGACGCAAGGTCGTCCATCCTACCCTGCCCGCAGGTACTTCAGCCACAAGCTGATGTCATGTTTCCAGACCGCATCCAGCTTGCCACGGGCCAGTTCCTGCAGGAACGCGTAGGCACCGTGATCCGGGTCGACGTCGGCTTCTTCCGCCGAGCCGAACCGCTGTTGCGGGTCGGGAGCGATCAGCCGCTGGCAGAACTTGACCAGCCGCCTGCTGCCTAAGAAACCCGGCGACAACAGCTGCCGCACCTTGTCTGGCAAGGCGAGTTTTTCGGTCAGCAGTTCCTTCGTGGACAGCGTCGGAGCGAACAGCCGCTGGCCGGCCAGCAGTTCCAGCAGCACGTAGCCCAGGCTCGCCAAATCGCTCTGCGGCGTCCAATCCCTGGACTCCAGGACTTCGGGCGCCGCATACGCCGGCGTGAAGACGCGTTCGCGCGGCGTTTCGCCCTGGACCACCGCCGATCCCAGATCGATGATCTTCGTGCTGCCGTCCGGTTGCACCATCAGGTTCGCCGGGCGCAAATCGCCGTGGACGACGCCCCGGACGTGCAGCGTCTGGAGTCCATCCAAGCAGTCGCGCACGATCGTCACGGCTGCTCCCGGCCAAATCCGCGCATGTTCCGGACCGGCGGTCACCACGATCTGACTGATCTTGTCCCAGGCTTCCCCCGGCGCACGCTGCTGGAACCGCGCCAGCATTTTCGGCTGCAGCAGACGCCGCAGATCGAATCCCTTCACCCGCTCCATCAACATGATCCGGATCTGGCCGCGTTTCAAGAACCGCTGCACGTCCACGACGTGATTGTGGGACTCGCAGGCGACGCGGGTCGCCACGCGGGCAATCCGCCGCATGGCGTCTTGATAGCTGGCCAGCGTCGGATACTCTTCGGGCGAGAACAGTTTCAACGCCACGACGCGGGAGAAACCATCCGCACCCGGGCAATGGCACAAAAACACCTTGCCCTGCCCACCTTGCCCCAACAACCGCAAAAAGCGGAAGCTGCCGATGCACTTGTCCTCCAGAGCCCGGTGGTAGTCCGCGACGGCCTCGCGGACCTCCGCGTCGGCCTTCACAGGCCGTCCTTCCGGTCCGCTGCCGAGCGTGGTCGTCAGGATCGAGGGCTCGCAGGTACTGTGGTAAACGTCAATCCCCACTCCCGCACCGCGCGGGCGGAGGGGAGTATCTTCCAAAGCCATGCTCATTGCGGCAGTCTCCTCCGGCGTCGCCACGTCCGTTTCCGCGGCCGAGGCGGCCTGAAGCTGCCTGGTCTTCCAAGGCAACTTGTTCGCCAATTGCGCACGGCTGGCATTCAAAGCACGCCAATCTGCAGCGCTCAGGTAAGCCTCCGCACCGGTCAGATCCGGAGGCTCCGGCAACGATTGCAGCCTGGCGCTATGGAGTTCCAGCAGCAACGGATCCAGTCCGTCGCCTCCAGTCTCTACGCCCAGCGGCTTGATGGATTTGTCGGCACCGACCATAGGTATCCTCGCTTCTTCAGTATTCGCCTCAGTTTCTTGCGTCCCTCCTCTTTTCCACGGCGCACGGAGGTGATTGTCCAGGGCTTGCGCGGCTTCGTTGTCGCTTTTAGCTCCTTGAGGAGTTGCTCGTTCGTGGCGGAAAAACCCAGCTCGCGATACGCCACCCAGACCATTTGCTGGACGGGCGGGAGATCCGAGATCGCCTTGTCCACCAGGTGAAATAATTCGGCCCATTCCGCCGTTTGCGGCTGCTCCGGTTTGGCTTCGTCCGCCAGCGTCGTACAAAATGCCTGAAGTGCCTTTTTCCGTCGAGCATCCTTGTTCAAAAAATCGCAACAGCGGCGTTTCAGAACGGTCCACAGGAATCGGAGGATAGGTTGCTCCGTATCCAGTCTTCCCGCCGTGGCGGTCGCAAATACCACCACCAGCGTCTCCTGCCATGCATCTGCCAGGTCCTCGGCAGGAAACCAGCGGAATTGACGGCGGATTCCGCCGCAAATTGGCCCGGTATAGACCTCGGAAATCCAAGCGATAGCTTCGCCAATTTCCGCCTCCGTACCGGCCAACAGCCGCCTGATTTCCTGATCATACGGGTCAGGTTTCTCGGCCACTATCAGTCTCCCACTGTGCGAAATCGCCACCACGTTGGTCCAGACTCGCACGCCACCGGAATCAGACCCAAGAATTTCTGGAAAAATCTCCAAGAATTTTCCGGAAATTTCTCTGCGTCATGGGTCTACAAAGCCGGTTGCAAGAGTAAGGGATTGTACCATCTCCCATTCCCCCGAGGAAGCAAACATGACCATCGCGACTCGTATCTTTGCGGATCCCAACCAGACCCATGCCCAGCCATCCATCGGGCAGGCCGTCGATCTCCGGTCGCTGGCGGCGCAGCTCGACTTCGTCATCGCCGATGCCGTTCTGCCGGAACTACGGGTTACCAACAAGGAAGCCGCCATCCGGGCTTTGGTGGATCGCCTGACGGAAACCGGGGCGGTTCCTGCGGTCCAGCGGGACGAGGTCTTGGCCGCCGTCTTGAAACGCGAGGCGGTCAGCCCGACCGCGGTCGGCAGCGGCGTCGCGATTCCCCATGCCAAGCATCACGCGGTCCGGCAAGTCGTTGCCGCCGTGGCCTTCTGTCCGGACGGCATCCGCTTCGGCGGCCAGGACGGCACTGCGGTCCAACTGATCATCCTGCTGGTGTCGCCCGAGCATGACCACACGGCGCACCTGGATGCGCTCAGCCTGCTGTCCCAACATCTGCTAGCCGCCACACTCACCCCCAGTCATCACGCCGTCGCCGTGTGACAAGGATGGCCCGCGCCTAAGGCCACTTGCTTTGGGACCATTGGGGGCGTTCTTGTTAGCGGAGCGGCGCAAGCCGCCCGGTTTTCCGACTGTAATACCGGACGGCTTGCGCCGTGCCGCTACAAAGTGGC
>CAZXYZ010000124.1:0-32926 GCA_964645045.1 uncultured Pirellulaceae bacterium
CGGTGCATTGTCTCCCCGGCGAACGGTGGGCGTCAGCCCATCGGTGCATTGTCTCGGCGAACAATTTTCCGACCGTCTGCTGATTTCACCCAAGGTGATATAGCGAACTCCTCGCGCAAATGTGCGGGCATGTGGAAAACCGGCGGGCTTACGCCGGCCGTTCGCCTCGCGAAATGCAACTACGGCGTTACCTCACCTGACCGCGTTGGCCAGGGCCTTGGCGGTCGCGTTCAGAATGGCCTCCGAGGTGATTGTGGCGCCGCTGACGGCATCGACGCCTTTGACGCCTTGTTTCTGGATGATCTGCCGCGGCGTATCCGTCAGGGCCGAATAGAACTGCTTCTCTTCGTGCCGCTTGACCTGGACCGCCTCGATCCGCCCGGCGTTCACGGTGACTTCGACGACGACGTCGCCAGCATAACCGATGCTGCTGGCCGTGTAGACACCGTCGGGGACTTTCGTGACATCGCACAGCTCGAACAACTTCACCCCGTCGAGATTGGACTGAGCCCGCCTTTTGTAGTAATCGGCCGCTTTTTCGCGTTTGGTCATCGGCGGCGTATTGAGGACCCTCTGATAATAGGCAATCGCTTCCTTGAACCGTCCGGCCAGGCGGCAGGCGTCGCCGGCCGCCAAGTAGGCCGGATGCGGCTCGCCGCCGACCTTGACCCACGTGGCCGCCACTTGCAGGGCCTTGTCCGTTTCCCCCATATCGGCCAGCAGTTTGATCATGCCGATCCGCAACTGGCGTTGGTTCAAAATCTCCATCGCCATCTGCTTGTTGCCCAGTTGCCAATAGCATTCGGCCAGCTGGATCGCCTCGCCGTCCTGCATTCCGATGCCCGCCTTGCGCCACCAGAACGCCGCCCGCTCGTAATCCTGAAAGAAGCGGAAGTACATTCCGGCCAGCCCTTTCATGACGCGCGTTCTCAGCTGGGGATTGTCCTTGTGAAGGGTCAGCAAGTGGTGCAGCAGTCGCACGCCTTCGCGCCAGCGGCTGGGGTTCGGATTAACCACGTCCCAGATGTACTGGCCCATGTTCTTTTGGTTGTTCCAGCCGCCGGGCGCTGGTTCGGGCCAATTCAGATCCAGCGACTGCGGGTAGTTCAGGGGCGTGGCGTCATACCAGTCGGGCGGCGTGCTGCCCTGCTGGTCGATCCAGTTCTCCAGCTCGGCCCGCGAGCGGCGTTCGCCGGATGCCGAAGCCGACGTAGGGGTGGATCGCGGGGACGGCGAAGTTGCCGGCTTGCTGCCTCCGCTGCTGGGGCTCGCTCCCGCCGGCGGGCCGTCCGGTTTCTCGGTCAGCACGTAGCGTCTATCGCCCAGCGTGACCGCGTGAATCCTGCTGTACGGGTACGCGCGAGCGTAGGGCCGCCCGCCCAGGGTCGTTTCAAACGTCACCTCCTTGGCGGCCTTGTCGATCTTGACAACCTTGCCCTCCAGCTTGGCGCCGCTGAGCAATTCCAATACGTCGGCCGTCGCCGCGGACGCGGAGACCAGCGCCAGCAGGATTCCGACAACGAGGGGACGTATCGGGACCGATCCGTGGAGACATCGAACAGCGTTTGCAGTCATAGATGATTCCCGATTTCAGCGGCCTGCCGGAGTGTGTGCTTGGACCTTCCACTGTAACCCAAGCCTGGCCGGCGGGAAAGCTGAGCAGATGACTTGAGCAGATGACTTCACTTCTTCGTCGACGCAAAGGAGCCACCAACACGCCATCTGATTCCAGATGGCGATCGTCGCGCTGGACGAAGGTGGTTTAGAGCTTCGATCTCAGGTCGGCTCGCGCAGGCCGGCGTGCGTGGCTTTGAGTGCGGGGTACAGGGACTCGAACGATGGGAACCATTCGCGATAGCGGGCGTTGATGGACAGGTCGGGTTCGTAGATGTGGCCCGGGCAATGGACTTGGGCATAGGCGTCGGCGACGTCACGGTAGACGCCCACGCCGATGCCGGCCAACAAGGCCGCGCCCAGGACGACCGCCTCTTCAATCTCAGGGACCTCAATGGGCTTGCCGACCACGTCGGCCTTGTTCTGCATCCAGAAACGGTTGTGGATGGCGCCGCCGATGGCGACAATCGTCTCCGGTTGCACGCCCAACCCCCGTTCCAGACCGCGAACCACTTGCAGGAACTGGTAGTCCAAGCCCTCGATGATCGCCCGCAACATGTCGCCCTTGGTCGTGATGTTCCGCAGGCCGGCAAAGGCACCCAGCGAGCGATGATCGACCACCGGGCAGTGGCTGCCGGACATGTGCGGCAGGAACAGGCAGCCGTGGGCGCCGGGGGGCGACTCGGCAGCAGCCTGCATCAAGTAATCCCAATCGACGCCGCCTTCCTGTTCGGCCCGCAGCCGCTCCGGCTGGCCGTACTCGCGGCGGAACCACTCCAGTTGTTCGGCCGCCACGGTGGCCCCCATCACCGCCCACATGCCGCGGGCGACGTGCGAGTCGACCAGGATGCCCATCTCGCGCACGGCGGGCGTCAAAACCGGCTCTGGAATCGCCGCGACGACCATCTCCCAGGTCCCCGTAACATCGCAAACCACGCCCGGCCGGAAGGCACCCGTCGGCAGCGCGCCGCACAAGTAATCGTGGCCGCCCAGCACGACCGGCGTGCCGGCGGGCAGTCCCGTGGCTTCCGCCGCGGCGGCGTGAACCTGCCCCAGCACGGTCCCGCTGGGCTGCGGACCGCACAACAGATCGCGGCGGATGCCGGAGGCGGCAACCAGTTCGTCAGACCACGCCTGCCGCCGCTGGTCGAACAACAGCGTGGTCGATGCCATGCTGTAATCGGTCGCCAGCGTGCCGCACAGCATGAAGTTCACAAAGTCCTCGATCAGGACCCACTTGTGCGTCCGCGCCAGGATCTGCGGCTCGTTCTCCATCATCCACAAGATCCGCAGGACGGTGTTGAAGACCCAGATCTGATTGCCCCCGACGGCGAATTGCCGCTCCGCGCCGACGTGTTCCAACCACCACTTGTGCTGGGGCTCGGTGCGCGGGCAATGCCAGGAGATAAACGGGTACAGCCAGCGGCCCTGTTCGTCCAGCGGCACGCCGTCCATGCCCATGCCGGTGACCGCCACGCCACGGATCTGAGTTGGATCATCCAGTTGGCTGACCGCCTCGCGAAGCGACTCCGCCACGCCGCCCCAGATCTGTTCCGGCTTCCAGATGGCCCATTGCGGCCGGTCGGGGTCGGGGTTGAACCGCTTCGTAGGCCGGCTGGCGCGCGCCGCCACCCGGCCCGTGGCGTCGTACACGATCGCTTTCAGATTGGTCGATCCGAGGTCGATGCCGACGAGGTAATCCATGAGAGCCTCCCAATACGACCGCTGGCCGCAACCAAATCGAAAATCCGAAATCTCAAATCCGAAATTCGAAACGAATTCAAAATGCTAAACATAAATGTTCCAAACGGCGCTGGTAATGCCGGTTGGGGCCGCGGGGATCTCGCCTGCCGTTTCGAGCCTTTGAAATTCGAATTTTGGGTTTGTTTCGGATTTCGTGTTTCGGATTTCGAATTTTGGAAAATGCCTTCAGACTGTTGGTGTCTTCTCACGCAAACGTGTTTCCCGTGTCGTCGCCCCACGTGTCGAGCGAGATCGGGTACTTGCCGTACATCCGGATGGCATTCCACATGGCCAGGTAATTGCCCGGCTTGACTGCGGAATGAATGCTGTTGCTGGACGACAGGATCAGCCCGCCACCGCCGGCCGCCTTGCGGATCACTTCCTTGGTCTCGCGGACCGTGTCTTCTTCGTTGCCAAAGGTCAGCGTGTGGGCGCAGTCCACGTTGCCCTTCAGAGCCACGCGGCCGCCGTAATCCCGTTTCATCCGCTCGATATCCATCCCGGCGACCGGATCGATCGGATCCAGGCAGTCGATACCCGAATCAAGAATCATGTCCAGCAGCGCCATGATGTTCCCGTCCGTGTGCTTGATCACGGCCAAGCCCTGCTGCTTGAACTCCGTGACCACGCGTTTCAGCGGTTCGGCGAACAATTCGCGAAACGTGGCGGGCGACATCAGTGGGCCCGTCGTGCTGGCGTAGTCGTCGCCGGTGAACACGAAATCCGCGCCGCGGCGGGCCACCTCGTGGGCCATTTCCATGTTGATCTCGACCGACAACGCGACCAGCTTCCGCACCAGTTCTTTGTCCGCCGCCAAAGCCATCAGCAGACCCTCGTAACCGATCAGGTAGCGGGGGATCGAGAAGACGTCGTTCAGGTGTACCCCGATCGCCAGCTTGCCCTTGTACTTTTTGACCAACCGGTCCAGACTGGCGTAGCGCCCCGGGGCGTGCGGGTCGGGCGCCGTGTAATGTTCCAAGTCATCCAGCGTCTGGATCGGCGCCTCGACTGGCACACTGTGCTCTTCGGCCGTGTACTGGCTGACCACGCCCCATTCGTTCCGGTAGCGCTGCTCGTCGATCTGCTGCTTGCGGAAATCCGGGCCGGTCAGGATGGCATCCAGGCCCATCCGCACGGTGAATTCTTCCATGCTGCAGCCGGGGATGATCGCCTCGCGGACCCGGTGATCGATGATCCACTCGAAATGCGGAATGCGATCGGGTTCCTCGTTCCGCAACACCCGCATCACCCGTTCCACCGAAGTTAGTTCCGCCATGATGTCCTTTCTCAAATCGCCGTATGTTCCGTGCGAGCAATAATCTCTTCTTGCAGTTCCCGTGACAAGTCGCAGAAATAGTCGCTGTACCCTGCCACGCGGACGATCAAATCGCGGTGGGCGTCCGGTTGGGCCTGTGCTTGCCGCAGTGTGGCCGCCGTCACCACGTTGAACTGCACGTGGTGGCCGTCCAGTTTGAAGTAGCTGCGCACCAGCTGGCATAACCGGTCGATGCCGGTCTCGTCCTGCAACAAAGCCGGCGTGACTTTCATGTTCAGCAGCGTTCCGCCGGTCTTCAAGTGGTCCATCTTGGCAGCCGACTTGATGACCGCCGTCGGCCCGCGGCGGTCGGCGCCTTGGACCGGCGAGATGCCTTCGGACAGCGCCAGGCCCGCGTTGCGGCCGTCGGGCGTCGCGCCGGTTACCGAGCCGAAATAGACGTGGCACGTCGTGGGCAGCATTTCGACTTGATAACATCCGCCCTTGGTGTTCGGCCGGCCGTCCACGTCTTCCACGACCGCGTCGAACGCGCGGACCATCAACTCGTCCGCATACTCGTCGTCGTTGCCGTACTTGTGCGTGCGATTCAGCAGTTTTTGCCGCAACGGCTCCAGCCCGGCGAAATCCGCGTCCAGAGCGGCGACCAGTTCCTCCAGAGTCAACTGGCCCTCGTCGAACACGACCTGCCGAAGGGCTGCCAGGCTGTCCGTCAAGCTGCCGATGCCGACAAACTGAATGAAGGTGTGATTGTAGCGGGCGCCGCCCGCGTTGTAGTCCTTGCCTTTGCGGATGCAATCGTCGGTGATGACCGACAGGAACGGCGCCGGCATCAGGCGGGCGTACATCCGCTCGATCACCTGATTGCCGGCGATTTTGATCTCGAGAAAGTGCTGCAGCTGGGCGCGGAACGCGGCGAAAACGTCCTCGAACGTCGCTAACTCGGCGGCGCTGCCCGTGCGCGGTCCAAGCTGTTTTCCGGTCCGCGAGTCGACGCCGTTGTGCAGGGCCAATTCCAGGATCTTGACCAAGTTAAAATAACCCGTCAGGATGTACGCTTCCTTGCCGAACGCGCCCGTCTCGACACAGCCGCTGCAGCCGCCCTCGCGCGCGTCCTCCAGCGTCTTGCCTTGCCGCACTTGCTCCTCGATCACCGCGTCGGCGTTGAAGATCGAGGGAAAGCCGTAACCGTTGCGGATCACCCGCAAGGCGTGTTTCAACACCGCGTCCGGCGTCTTGCGGGACAGCTGCAGGTTGCTGCTGGGCTGCAGCAGGTGCAGCTCGTCGATGATGTCCAACAACAGGTGCGTGACTTCGTTCGAGCCATCACGGCCGTCGGGCAGCAAACCGGCCAGGTTAATGTTGGCAAAGTCCGTATACGTCCCGCTTTCCGCCGCCGTGACGCCGACTTTGGGCGGCGCGGTGTGGTTGTTGAACTTGACGAAAAACGTCTCTAGCAGTTCGCGGGCGTGCTCCGGCGTCAGCGTGCCGTCGGCCAGCCCTTGGCGGTAAAACGGAATCAGGTGCTGGTCCAAGTGCCCGGGGCTGAACGAATCCCAGCCGTTCAATTCGGTGATCACGGCCAAGTGGCAGAACCAGTACGCTTGCAGCGCTTCGTGAAAATCTCGCGGAGCGTGGGCCGGCACGTGGCGGCAGACAGCGGCGATATTTTCCAGCTCCGCCTTGCGGGCCGGATCGGCTTCTCGCCCCGCCATTTCGGCCGCCAGCTTGGCATGCCGTTCGGCGAACAGGATCACGGCGTCGCAGACAATGTCCATCGCGGTCAGCTGCTCCCGCTTTTCGTAAGCCTCCGCGTCGCCCACGAAGTCCAGGGCCCCGATCGCCGCGCAGATCTCGCGTTTGAAGTCCATCATCCCGCGGCGGTAGATTTTGCCGTCCAAGACCGTGTGCCCGGGCGCCCGCTGCTCCATGAATTCGGTGTACAGCCCGGCCTCGTATGCCTCGATCCACTCGTCGGACATGGCCGCGAAGATCTTGTCCCGCATGCTGCGGTTTCGCCAATACGGGATGATCTGCTGGTCGTAGACCCGTAGCGTTTCGTCGTCCACCGCGTAGCAAGTCTTGGGGCGGGAGTTTAGGATCCGCAGGTCTTCGACCGAGTGGCAGGTGAGTTCGGGGTAGGTCGGGACGGACTTCGGCTCTGGCCCCCGTTCGCCGACGATCAACTCGTCGTCGCCCAGGTAAATCGTCTTGTGCTCGCACAAGTACAGAAACGACCGGGCGCGCATCACGGGAATCGAGTACTTGCCGTCGTGAGCCCGATAAAACTCCGTCAGCAGGCAAGCCCGTTCGTGGGAGATTTTGGGCTGGGCCGCCAAGCTAGCCTGCCGCAGCCGCGCTGTTCTTTCGTTCATAAATTCAACCGCCAATCTGAACCGCAAGACCATAAGCCCGTGCCCGCTCGGCCAGGGCTTCCAACCGATCATCCGACGGTGCGGCCGTTGCTGCCATTGCCGGCACCAAGCCCACCCGCTCCGCCTTGTTCAATCCCAATGCGTGATAGGGGATCAAGTGCATCCGTTGCATGCTGCCCAACGACGCCACCCACGCGGCCGTGGCCTCCACGTCGCGCGGGTCGTCATTGAAGCCGGGGATGATTGGCACGCGGATCCAGACGTTCGCCCCCCGTTCGCACAGCGCCTTCAAGTTCTCTAAGATAACGACGTTCGAGACGCCGGTGTACTGCCGATGGCGATTGTCGTCCAAGATTTTTACGTCGTATAGGAACAGGTCGGTCACGGCCGCCAAGGCCAGTACGTCCTCGCGGCGGCCGTACCCGCAGGTGTCCACCGCCGTGTGCAGCCCTTCGGCGCGGCAAGCTGCTAGTAATTCGCCGGCGAATTCAGGCTGCAGCAATGGCTCGCCGCCCGACAGCGTCACTCCCCCGCTCGATTCGTCATAGAAGATGCGATCCTGGAGGATTTCCGCCAGGACATCGCTGACGGTCCGTT
The DNA here is from genome assembly GCA_964645045.1 of uncultured Pirellulaceae bacterium. Lineage (GTDB taxonomy): Bacteria > Planctomycetota > Planctomycetia > Pirellulales > Pirellulaceae > Anammoximicrobium. The sequence continues at coordinate 7,603 of CAZXYZ010000124.1, forward strand.
GACGGCCGACCAGTTCCCGCGCGCCGGTCACGCAGGCTGCGACGCATTGCCCACAACGAATGCACTGTTGGCGGTCAATCGCCGCCGTTGCCGGACGTTCCGCGGCGGCTTGCGGGCAGACTTCCCAGCATTTGCCGCAGCGGATGCAACGGGCTTCCGACCACGAGATCTCCGGCTCGACTGCTCGGCTTTCCGGGTTATGGCACCAGCCACAGCGCAGCGGGCAGCCTTTCAGGAACACCGTGGTGCGAATCCCCGGCCCGTCGTGAAGGGAATACTTCTGGATGTTGAAGATCAGACCGGTATGCATGCTGTGGTGAAATCGCCCGTCGTCGTGCGTGGTGAGGGAGCAACAAGTCCTGCGTGACGCCGTGGGCGAAAACAACTTCCTGATTTCGTGGAATCTTTGGACATGTCAAATGTTCTCTGTTAGCCGACTTTAGTCGGCTCACCGTCTGCCATCAGCTTCAACTGGTGGGGAGCAAGGACGAGCCTCGCCTTAGCCGGCTTTAGCCGGACTTCTCGTCATGTCTTGAGACGTTCCTCTCGCGAACCGGGGGCTTCCCCAGGTCGCGTCGTTTGGTTGAAACCCGGATCGAGAAGCCCGGCTGAAGCCGGCTCCTTGAAACGGCCTGTGGCAACCGCTTCCACCAGCTGAAGCTGGTGGCAAACGGGGAGTCGGCTGAAGCCGACTAACCTTCGATCGCGAAAGCAACGTGAACGTGAGCCATTTCCCAATGCGATCCACTTTCTCCCACGGCTCAACCGAGAAGTAATTTCGGCCCACGTTGCTACAGCCGATTCTATTCGAGACAAGCTGCATAGGCTATGACCGGCAGCTTCCCGGGCGGCCAGCCGAGGTCGTTTTCATGGCTTCTGCCCTCCAGCCGACTTTCGAGACGACACGACGCTTTTGGCCCATTTGGCCAACGTCGGCCGCAACGGCGGGGTGATCTTGTCCTTGGCGTAGTCGATTTCGCGGCGGTAGGGGCCGGCGTCGTAAGCTCGGTTCATCGCGGCCTGCAAATCCAGCCGCACGTCTCCGTCGCCAGGCAAAAGCGGAATCTCGATCTCCGGCAGAGGGTCGGCAAGCTGGATCGGATACACGAAGTAATCCTCGAGATTGTCGAAGCGATGGACGCATACGTGGTACTCGAACCGCCCCGCTTTGCTGATGGCCCATTCGCGAGGGACTGCCGTCGTGTGCTCACCGCCGCGCAGCAAGTCGATCTCGACCAGATGCACTTGGCTGTCCAGGATCTCCCGCTGTTTCTTCAGATACAGATCGCGGCCGTGCTGTCCCGGCGTCTTGTTGGAGGGGCTCAGAATCTCGATGGTGGTGACCAGCCGCTTTTCCGACCCGCGGCGCGTCCAAATGTCCACTTGCGTCTCGCGGTGTTCGTCGTGGGGTACGGTCACCACCACCGGCTGTACTCGCCGGTCCTCCGCCACGGCGATGCCGCCCCGCTCTGACCGTGCGTGCTTTGGGCGACGCGGGGAAGCGAACACATCCACGTCGGGCTCGATGTACCGCGTTGTCATCTCGACCCACACGCGTTCATTCGTTTTGGCGAAGTACGGCTCGGGAAGCTGCGGCTGCAGCAACTCCTGAATCGCAAAAACCAAGTTGCCGTGAAGACTCGGAAACATGTCCGCATCTTCCAGATAGGGATCCATACCAGGAAAAGGCGATGGCATGCGTGATCTCCGGGCCAAACAGTGTTCGACGCATCTTTGTTCGTCGCATCTACGTAGACAGCTGATGTGGTTCAAGATACACTGCCGCCGGGCGGCGAACAACTCGCAGGACCCTATGTTAGGCCGGCAACGGGATATCAAGGGGTGATCCTTCGCTTTTGGCGTTATGCCGTCTACAGTGGCCCTGGCGGAATCGTGAGGGCGGGCTGTACTCGCGCTGCGGTCGGAGCATGGAGTGCCCCAACCACACTTCGAACGCAACCGGTAGACGAAGTACTCATCCAGATTGTCGAAGCGATGGATGCACACGTGGTACTCGAACCGCCCCGCTTTGCTGATTGCCCATTCCCGAGGGACTGCCGTCGTGTGCCCGCCGCCGCGCAGCAAGCACGGTCACCTCGACCGGCTGCACCCGCCGGGCCTCCGCTACGGCGATCCCACCGCTGCCTGACCGGCCCTGCGTCGGGCGACGCGGGGAAGCGAACAAATCCACGTCCGGCTTGATGTACCGGGTTGTCATCCAACCGAGAGCTTAGCCTGCTGCCTCTCGGAAGAAGCGGACGTGTTCCTCCACCGCTCCTTGGTCCTCGAACAAGACGTCGGTGCGTTCGGCGAGCTGTGATTTGACGAAGTGCCTGAAATCGCCGTCCGTGGCGACCCGAGTGGCCAGTTGCACGTACTCGTGCCGCGAGGCGGCAATCAAGTCCGAGATGCCCATCTTGCGATAGCAAGCCAAGGTGTAGCGGCCGATGTTGAATCTGCCGGGCAGGGTCACCAGGGGTTGGTTGAACGAAAACACGTCGTAGCTGCTGCTGCCGGAGTTGTACAGCGCGTCCACGTGCTGCGGTTGGAGTTGCAGGGCCTGCTCGTAACACTGCAGCGCCTGTTCAACTTCGCCGCGATCGGTAAACAGAACACCGAGGTTCGACAGCGCATCGGGGTACTCCGGACGGAGTTGCAGGGCTCGCACATAGCACGCCTCGGCTTCGTCCCGCCGCCCCAGCGCTCGCAGCGCGAGGCCAAGGTTGTTGTAAAAGATGGGCTGGCAAGGGTCCAGGGTAATGGCGTTGCCGATCAACTCGACAGCCTGGTTGAACTGCCCGCGTTGGTACGCGATCACGCCCAGGTAGTGTCGCGCCCCGGTATGGTTCGGTTGCAACTGAAGTACTTGCCGATAGCAATCTTGGGCGGCGGACAAGTCGCCGCGTCGGTGCAGTGCGGTCGCTTTCCTCAGCAAGCCATCACGATCGTCCATTGCATCGTTCATCATGCACCAGAGCCTTGGCCGAAAAGTGCCGCCGAACTCCGTTGGCCGAGCCGATGCTCGGGAACCGTTCCGCTGAATACAATTCCCCGACCGCGTCCACGACCTTTTTGTTCGAGCAAACTCCATTACGGCCAATACCCGAATGGGTTGCGATCGGGTGAGCCAGAAAAGTCAGACAAAATGAAGAGCCGTGGGGCGCTCGCCGGGAGAAGGAAGTCCTCGTGGTCCAATTTGATGCAGTCCCGCGTGTCATCGCCTACCCGCACGATAATTACGGTCGAAGCAGCCAGCTCTTGTCTCAACTCGTCAGACGAACAGCGCAGCTTATCCGCCGAAACGTATAACTCCCGGATGGTTGGCGCCTGCGAAATCATGTTCAGTCCCCGCATCGATACCTTCGTGCCCCGAAGGTCCAAACAATGCAACTGTTTCGAGAGAAACGACTCCCGTCCTCTTTTCCTCTCCCACGGGTCCAAAGCCATCTCAAAAGACTTTGCGAAGGCGTCTTGTTGGTTCGTAGCGAATTCGACCTTCCGCTGAAGGGCCACCGTTCGACGACGCCTCCGATGTGCGAAATGCGTATTCTGGGATTCGCTCGTTGGATCGCTTGGATCCCGCTTGCCGTAACGCTTGTCTCATCCACGTTAAGGGACCTGAGATTCTTCAATTGACCTAGCGTTGTGACACCGGCATCGGTGATCGTCGTTCCGTCAAGCCCCAACCGCGTCAATGCCGGAAATCCTGCCAAGTGAGGCAGTCCGCGGTCCGTGACTTTTGTGTAGCTCAAGTCGAGCGACTTTATTTCGTGCATTCGGCCTGACCGCGCCAGGGCTTCCAGCCCCTGGTCAGTGATCAAAGTGTACCCTGCGGACAAATATTCGAGTTCAGGAAACGCGCGCAACTGGGCCAGAGCGCCGTCGTCGAATGTGGGTCCGCCACTAATGTAGCGAACCCGATACAAGCTCAATTGGCGCGAGATTCGGTACCATCCTTTGCACTCGCGGAAAACATTGGTTAACTTGCCGTATTCATCCATCTGCCAATCAAAATAGACACGACCACCGTGGGCATAGATCTCACGCTCGGCTGCTAGTCTGCGGTATACCACAGCGCCGCAATGTGCAGCAATCGCCGCAATCGTAACGACGCAGAACAAAGCCCTCAGGCGGAACCGAAGGAATCGACGGCCCAAGGCCCAGAACTTCGAAACAGATACCATCGGAGGATTTCCTCACGTGATCCGGAATGCACGCCCCGTCCTGGAGACACACGTTCCACTGGATTGCCTAGCTACTCCACGGAAAACGCTGTATGGAAGTGCGCATTGAATTTCTGCATCGCAGCGAGGAAGCTGGCGGATGGACCGTTCAGGGCTAAAGCTTGCCTGGGCACGTGTATGTCTTGCGATGCATGAGGCAGTGCCCACCCGAGTGGTTCTATCTTGACGGTGCCCAGCTGAAATCCCCAAGCAAGGCCCGCGATTACCTGCAACTTCCCGTCAGGTCCCTCGCACACCGCGTACGTTTCGAACTCCCAACGCAATGAATCAGGGTCGTACTTCTTGGGTATTATGCCCCAAAACCCCGGGGCGTCTTTGAGCTGTTGCGAGCCCGGTGGTTCGACGGGGCCCTGGCATTCGTAATCAGGCGATCCATTTAGTACGGTACGAGGGAATACATCGACTCGCCATCCGTCCGACGTGGTAATCGCCGGAAGCTCCCAAGGTTTGCGCAGCTGGTCCTCGAGATCGGGATAATCTTCCGGCTTTGTGGATTGAGTGACCGGAACTCGCTGGTTCGTTTTGTTGTCTACTGCGGTAATCCTTACAAGCTGAATGAGCGTGAGTGGGTTCGTCACAATCGACGGGCTGAATTTGAGGGTGACATCGGCCATGTTGCCAACGAACATGGTTCCTGCTGGAACCACGTATTGTCCCCCTTCCCAATACTTCTTGACACCCTTTCCCTTCCATGTTAATTGGAAGACTCCTCTCTGCGCGATTGCAGCCTGGATGAGCGCAGAACTATCAGAATAATAATCGCCGTCTGACTGGTCCGCAGCTGGCGTAGGAGCTGAAGAAGACGCATGAGTTGCCGCGGTTGATTCGGTTAATGAGGTTGGCTCGCTTGGGCACCCGCACCCTTCCTCGATCGTCAGCGTTCCGCTGGCCGGCGCCCCCAGGCCGTAGGTACCGACCTGCAGACAGCCCGCCCACTGATCCCCTGCATAGACGGGATTGTGCCCAGTGTACTTCGACGTCGGTTCGTCGGGGCCCGGTTGCGGATCGGGATTCAACAGCAATTGCAGAGCACCTCTTCACCCTCGTCGGGGACCTCATCGGGGAGCGCGATTATGGGGATCGACACGGAACCGGGGCTGGTGATTGTGACACTCCCGCTACCGACGGGGCCGGTGTAGTCAGCTCCGGACGCGGAACCGGTGATCTGGTACGGGACTTGGAGCGTGGTAAGGCCGACTGCCGTACCGTACCCCGACCACGTAAATCCTCCGGGCGGTGGAACCGGGCCAGTGTAACCTGAGTACATCGGATCGAAGTCGAAGGACAGACTACCGATCGCCTCCAGAACGAAGGCCCCTTCGTCATCCCCCGTGGCTCCTTCCCACGTACTCTTCGCATGGGCCACGTAGACGACCGCGCCGCCGTCATCATCGTTGACGAACAACTCCTTGCTCGCCGTACCAAGTCCGACGTTGCTTCCGTCGGGGACGACTAGGTTAAGCGTCACGGTGCGCGGACCATCGATAACTGAGTTGTTGTTCGCGACGATCGTGATCGTCACAGCCTCATGAGGCCCCAGGGTCAAGGTGCCATTCGCCGCCCCGCTGCTGTAGTCGACGCCGTGTTGGGCATCGCCCGCTAATTCGTAGCCTACCGTAACCGTGGCACTGCTGTTGTCCTGACGTTGCACAAGGAAATAGCCCGCCGCCGCCGTCTCGCCCGTATGCTTCACATCGACGATCGAGACCACGGGTTGCGGGCCAGGATCAGGCGACGGATCGCCATCGCCGCCTGTTGCGGGGCCGAAGGTGAAGATCCCGAGAACCGCCGCGCCGTCGGCGTCGGTCGCGCGGATCGTGAGATCCGATGTCCCGCTGGCATCGGCCGCCGCATCCAGCCATAGGTAATCGTCGCCGTCGATTGCAGGCGGTCCCCCGAAGATCGCCGAGTTTGTAACGCTGCCGGCCACGATTTCATAGGTCAGGTCCCATCCGTCCTCGACGTCGTAGAAGTAATCCCACAAATCGATTACGGTTTCCCCGGGCGATGGATTCAGGGGGAGTTCGACCGGAGTCTCCGGCCCAGTGGGAGCGTCGTTCACGGCGTTGACGGTGACGGACAGCGACGTGGCGACTGCCTTGCCCCCCATGTCCCGTGCCGTGACGGTGTACTCGGCATTCCCGTAGCCATCCGCGACAAGGGCCAGCGTGAATACGCCCGTATTCGGGTTCAAATCGAACACCACAGGGTTCAATTCGGAACTCGCTGCCAACGCCACCTCCAGGACAAGGTCTTCGTCCGGGTCTTCCGCATCGCTGAAGAAGTCGCGGAGGCTGAGCACCACGTCGGCCGCATCTTCATCGACCACGACCGGCGGAATCGAGGTGGCGGCGGGCGGGTTGTTGAACGGGACGACCGTCACAGCGAAGCTCGTTTCGGCGTACGCACCTTGGTTGTCTGTGACGCGGACGGTCAACTCGGCCGTGCCCAGCTTGCCGGGGATCAACGAGAGGGTGAGCAGGCTGCTGCTCAACGTTTCGGTCAGCAGGGCCGGCGCGGTGTTCGTGACGCTGTACGCCAAGCTGTCCGTTCCGGCCACGACGTCGGCGTCCGCAAAAACTTCGGACAAGTCGAACACCGGGTCCGGCTGGCCCGCTTCGACCAAGATGTCTGCAATCGGATCCGCCACCACAGGCGCGGAGTTGCCCGGCAGCGTGACCGTGACGCGGACGGTTGTTTCCGCCCACGTTCCCGCCTGGTCGCTTGCCCGAACCGTCACGTCCACATGACCGGTGCGCCCCGGCGCGTACTGTAGATTCAGCGCCCGATCGACGATCCTCGCCACGAGCAAATCGGGGTCGTAATCCGGGTCGTCCGGAACGGGCGGGTTCACGGTGACGGCGTACTCGAGCAGATCCCCGCTGGTGGCGGTATCCGCGTCGCCAAAGTACCCGTCGAGGCCCACGACCGTCAGCACCGAGTTCACGACCACCTCAATGGGCGCGATCGGGTCCGCCAGGAACGGTGCGTCGTTCACCGGATGAACCGTTATCTGAAAGGTCCGTTGGATCAAATCGACGCCGCCGTTGGCCGTGCCGCCATCGTCCCTGACTGTCACGGTGATGAGCCCAGTGCCGCTTTGGTTGGCCACGGGCGCGAATACCAGAATCCCCGTCGCGTCTGGCGATGCGTAAGTAACGGACAACCCCGCGACCAACTGCGGACTGCCGCTCGTCGCCGTAACCGTCAAGTTCTGGCTTTCGCCGCTGCCGGCCGAGGTGCGGGGACCATCACGACGAGGGCTGGTTTCACGGCAATGCGCTCTGGACCTCCACCACGGCGCCGATCAATTTCCCGACTTGTCAGGGCGAACCCCAGCACCAGGCCAACAGCTGCTTTGCGTACAACAACTGGCAAACCTCGCAGGGATTCAAGTCGAAGCATCCCGGCGGTGCGCAGTTTGTATTTTGCGACTCCTCCGTCCGCTTCATCAACGATGCGGTCAACTATCAAACGTATCAGTACCTGGGGGCCCGCGCCGACGCTAACGTGGTGGGGTCGTACTGACGCTTTCGACACAAGGGCGGTAACGATGAAGTCCTGGTTTCCCGGTTTTGCTTGGGCATTGATCGCTGCTACGACCTGCGGGTGCGGCCCGAGTCATCCCGACTTGGTTCCCGTCTCCGGAGCGGTGACGTTCCAAGGCAAGCCCGTGGTCGGGGCGCAGGTGACCTTCATGGCCCCGGACGCGGCTCGGGCAGCCTTCGGTGTGACGGATGCCGAAGGCAAGTTCCGCCTGTCGACGTTCGGCACCGAGGACGGCGCGGTTGTCGGAAACCACACGGTGACCGTTGCCAAGCCGACGGAAACCGGCAGCGGAGAAACGATGTCGCCGGACGATCCCGACGGAGGCTATGCGGCCGCCATGGCACAAGCTGCCGCGCGTCCGGCGGTCAAGAGTGAATTGCCCGCCAAATACGCCGACCCCCAGACCTCCGGCTTGACGGCTGACGTCACCGCGGCGGGGCCGAACGAGTTCACGTTGGCCCTCGAACCGTAGAACGGAATTCATTCCGTTGCAACGGCGGCCGAAATAAGTACCCGATTTTCGAGGCTCCCCGCCGAGCTTGCTCGGTGGAAGCGGTGATTCTGCACTAGCCCGTCCAAACGAAGCGCCCCCCTCATTTCCCCCGCCGCCGCTTCGCGGCGGCGGGGGAAATGAGGAAGGTGGGTTGGAGGCGCCAGCTAGTGCAGAATCAGGGGCTCTACCGAGCAAGCTCGGCAGGGGCCCGAAATCCGCGACCGAGTCTATCGTACCGAAATCGGGAGGTTGTTTTGGCTTCCCGGTTTCGCCGCGAGGGGAATTGTGGCCCGGCGGGAATCGGCGGCCACAACGACCACCGCCGGAGCCCGGCGGGCCACTCTTAGGTGCCGACGGAATGCTTGCCGTTCTACGATGATCCCGCCGCCGGCTTGCCGATCCGCTGGCGATGCCGTTCGGCGGCCGGCAAGTCTCCCTGCCCGGTGTAGTATTCGGCCAGCACGCGATGGGTGTCCGGATGCTCCGGCTCGATTTCCAGAACGGATTTCAGCCAGCGCACGCCATCGGACACCGACCGGTAACGCAGCACGGTGGTCCCGATCCGGTAACGGAGCGATACATCCTCCGGACGCTTCAGGACCTCGGGCAACCAGAAATCCAACTGGCGCAACGCACGTTCCGCTTCTTCGACGAACTGAAAATGCGGTTCCGCTTCGGCCGCTCGTCCGGCCATTTGCAGCGCTTGGGCCAAGGCGTAACGCAGGATCGTATCGCACGGGTTCTTTTCCACCGCCGGCCGCAGCCAGCGCAGGGCTTCCTCAGGCCGCTGAGCCGCCAGCTCGATCTGCCCCATCAGACGCAAGGCTTCCGGGTTGTCCGGGGCACGAGTCAGGACCTGCCGAAACTCGTTTCGCGCCTCGTCGATTCGCCGGATGGCAAACAGATAAAGGGCCCATTCCGCCTGGACCTGCAGATCGAGCGGTTGTTCGTCCCGGCAGCGCAACAACTCGCGTTCGGCGCGGGCAAAGTCCTGCTGCCGGACCAGCACGCCACTCAGCCGCAGGCGGGCATCGGTGCGGCGCGGGGATTTGTCCAAGCCCCGCTCGTACTCGCTCACCGCATCCTTGTAGCGGTACAACGCCTCGTGGAAGTAGCCGCGCAGAAAATGCGGTTCCGCATCGTGAGGATAGTCCTTTTGCCAGGCGTCCAGCATCTGCTGGGCTTGAGTGAAGCGCAGGTTGGCAAAATAGCCGCGGACCAGCGCCTCGGAGATCTCCGCCGCCTTGGTTTCGTTTGGATCGCTCAGCAACCCGATCAGGTGAGGCTCGGCATCTTTCAGTTCTCCGGTCTGTGCCAGGACCAGCCACTGCTCGCGTTTCAGGGCCGCGACGTCGTAACCCAGACGCCACGCGGTTTTCAACGATTCATGGACGCGGTCCAACTGGCCCAGGCGGCGGTAGGCGCGAGCCATTTGGAAATGGGTTTCCGCGTGATCGGGTGCCAGTTGCCGCGCGGAGTGGAAGTACTGCAGAGCCTGACCGGGCTCGCGGTTTTCCAAAGCCTGGCGACCTTGGGATAATTGATGCGACCGCAACAGGGGACGCCATACGATCACGCCGACCGCGGCCAGCACCAGCGCGATGGCGACCAGCAGGACGAGCCGCTTGTTGATCGATGGTGGGCCCTGGCTCGGCCCTCGTCCGCCATTCACGTTGCCGATTCCCGTTGGTTCATGATACTCCCCGCCGCTTCCGCCGGCGGTGCGAGGCGGTCCCCAGCAGTAGCCCGATCACGGCTATTCCGGCAACGGACCACACGGCCCGATTGGCCAGCGACGCGGGCACGAGGCGTTCCGCATCGTCCACGGGAAACGCCCAGGCCGCGCCCGCGGCGTAGACCAGCCCAAACAGAGCGCCGGCCAGCATGCCTTGCCCCCACAGACCGAAAAAACGGCTGGCGGAGCCGGAAAACAACCCCACGCCCGCACCCGTGCCGGCGCCCAGAAACGTCCAGAAAACGGCTTGAAAGCCAACCGCAGCCGTCATCGGTTCCGTCGTGGACAGCAGGTGGTTCAGGCAGACCTGGCCCACGAGGCCGCCCACCGCGCCGGCCACGCTGCCGCATACGACGCAAAACGCCGTCAAAAGGTACGATGGGCGGCCGCCTCGCACGGCGCTTTGCGCCACGGCGAATGCAGCGGCCATCAGCGTCCCCAGCAACAAGCCCGTCGCCGCGGCGTTCTTCAGCTTTACCGCTTGGCTCTCAGCCGCGAATTCCGCCAATAGCCCGGCGGGTGCAAACGACAGCGGTATCCGCTGCGACACCTCCTCCGGCACCTGGAAGAAGGGAAAGGTGAACTCCAAAATCAACCACCCGATGGTGCCTGCCAGCAGACCGGCGCCGCCCATCGCCAAGGGGCCGGCCAACGGACGGGACGCAGAGATCCCGGTGGCTGTGGACACCGGTGTTTCGTCGGCGGGGACATCTTGATCGGCCGGCAGCCGATTGTCGTTGGACGTTCCTTCTGAAGACATCAAACGCTCCTCGCTGAATCGAAATCGACGGGAAAGGCCGGAAGGGGATGCTCGCCGGTCGTTCGCTCCGATTGTCGCTTGGCGCCCGCGCGTGGTCAACGGGCCCTTGCCGGCAGTGCCGGGAGAATTACGATGATAGCATGGTGCTCCGCCGTCCCACATCGTTTCCGTTGCGTCGCCTGATGCGATGGTGCCTGGCCCTGGCGTTTTTGGTGATCCCCGCGGTGGGCGTCCGTCACTGGTTGAGTACGAGAACACCGGCGGACGAACACTTCCGACAGGGACTCGCCGCGTTTCGAGAGAATCGCATCGAGCAAGTGCGCGTCTGCGCCGACGCTCTGGCCGCGTTCCCGGGGTACGAACCGCACAGCCAGTTGCTGGACGGCATGGTCCAGATGCGGCACGGCCGGTTGCAGCAGGCCCTGGACCGCTTCTGGAACGCCCGGCATCACGACGCCACGCGGCAACTGGCTTTCAGTCTGTCCGGCGAGGCGTTTTACCAATTGGGCAACCATCGGGAAGCCATTCGCATCCTCTCGATTGCGGTCCAGGCAGACCCCGAAAACGTCGAAGCCCACCGCTGGGCGGCCGCAGCCTGTTACGATATCGGAGCCATGGATTATGCGCTGCGCCACCTGCAAAAGGTGGCCGAATTGGCTCCGGATGATCCGCGGCCCAATCGGCTGTGCGGCCTGATTCACAAGGATTTCGAACGCTACGATCTGGCGGCCGTCGAGTACCGCGAAGCTTTGCGGCGTCATCCCGATGCGAATCGCTGGGACGAGGTCCGCGTGGAATTGGCGGAATGCCTGCAACGGCAAGGCCAGTTCGGCGAGGCTCTCGCCGCGCTCGAGCCCTGCGAGGCAAAACCCGATCCCGACGCTCTGCGGGCTGAATGCCAACTGGCGTTGAAACGTCCTGCACAGGCAACCCAGTTCGTCGACCGCGCGTTGGCCAAGGACCCGCAGCACCGGGGGGCGTTGCTGGTCCAGGCCGAGATTGTTTTGGCGGGCGGCGATGCGGAGCAGGCCGCAGAGATCCTGGAACGGGCCGCCGCTGCGCATCCGCACGACGATCTGGTCCGATACCGGCTGGCCCAGGTCTACCGGCGTTTGGGCCGCGACGACCAGGCCGAAGAGCAGGCCGAAATCATGAGAGAACTGCGCGAGCTGGGCAAGCAGTTCACCAAGCTTCACGAACGGGCCTTCAACGATTTGAGCGATCCTCAGCTACGATACGAGATTGGCGTCCTGGCCAACCGGTTGGGGCGGCCGCTGTTGGCGCGCGGCTGGTTCGAAGCCGCGCTGGCGCTCGATCCGGGACACCGGCCGTCGCGCGAGGCATTGCTGGAACTGGCGCGACAACAAGAGCGGAACGAAGCGCAGGAGCCCGCTGCGGCAGCGGATGCGACCCCATGAAGTCGCCCCCACGGTACATCGCGACGCTGATGCTGGCCGCCGGTGTGACGGTCGCCGTGCTGCTCGCCGTCCGGCATCTCCGCCAGCCGCCGGACGGTCGGCAATCCCCAGCTGCTCCGCCGCCTCCAGCCGCCCGGCACGCAATCCAGCTGCAGGATGTACTCCACCAAACCGGGATCACCTTCGTTCACACGGACGGGAGTTCGGGCCGGCGGTACATCGTCGAGACGGTCAGCGCCGGGCTGGCCTCGTTCGACTACGACGGGGACGGGCAGATCGACATCTACCTGCTCAACGGGGCGCCGCTGCCGGGCGCGGCCGCCGGCCTGCCGCCACGCAACGCCTTGTACCGCAACGCAGGCGAGTGGCGGTTCCGCGATGTGACCGCGGAGGCCGGCGTGGGGGACACGGGCTTCGGCTTGGGCGTGGCCGTCGCCGACTGGGACAATGATGGGTTCCCCGATCTGTTTGTCAATAACTTCGGACCCAACGTCCTCTATCGCAACAACGGCGACGGCACGTTCAGCGACGTGACGCACGAGGCGGGGGTTGCCGGCGACGGCCAAGTGGGCGCCGGCGCCTGCTTCTTGGATATCGATGCCGACGGCGACCTGGACCTGTACGCCGCCAATTACGTCAAGTTCACTTACGCGACGCACATCACTCAGTACCAGGACGGACACCCGGTCTATGTCGGCCCGCGGAGCTACCCGTTCGAACCCGATCTGCTGTACCGCAACAACGGCAATGGAACGTTCACCGACATCAGCGTCGCGTCGGGGATCGCCACGCAGGCAAGTTCGGGGATGGGGACCGTCTGCTGCGACTATGACGGCGACGGAGATACGGACGTGTTCGTGCTGAACGACGTGGCGGGGAATTACCTGTTCGATAACGACGGCGCAGGCAAGTTCCGCGAGGCCGCCTTGATGGCCGGAGTGGCCTACAACGCCTTCGGCGACGAATTGGGCAGCATGGGCGTCGATTGCGGAGACTACGACAACGACGGCTGGCCCGATTTCCTGATGACTTCCTACCAAGGTGAACTGCCGGTCCTGTATCGGAACCGGGGCGATGGAACCTTCGAGGACGCCACGGTGCGAGCCGGGGTCGGGACCGCGGCCCTGCGGCACGTCAACTGGGGCGTCGGGTTGGTGGATTTCGACAACGACGGGCATCGCGACATCTTCATGGCTTGCGGTCACTTGCAGGACAATATCGAACGGCTGGACACGTCGACTGCCTATCAGGCCCGCAACATCCTGCTGGCGAATAACCGGGACGGGACGTTCAGCGACGTCTCGTCGGTCAGTGGCCCGGGGATGCTGATCGAACGGAGCAGCCGTGGCGCGGCGTTCGACGATCTGGATCACGATGGCCGCGTGGACGCGGTGATCTTGAACTCGAGACGCGAGCCCTCCGTCCTGCGGAACGAATCACCCGGCGGAAACCACTGGATTCAGCTGCGTCTGCTGGGCGTCCATGCCAATCGCGACGGAGTTGGATCGCGCGTCACGGTCGTGGCAGGCGATCTGGTCCAGGTTGCCGAGGTGCATAGCGGCCGCGGGTATCAGAGTCACTTCGGATCGCGTCTGCACTTCGGTCTTGGCCCGCGCCACCGCGTCGATCGCGTCGAAATCCGCTGGCTCGGCGGCGGCCAAGACATCCTGGAGGATCTGCAAGCCGATCACCTGCTATCGATCGTCGAAGGTTCCGGAAAATAAAGATCGAAGCAATATGACCTGTGGAGACATGGTGTGACTCAATTTTCCTTAGGCCCGGGGGACCATCTGCGCGAGGTTCCTGCGGAGGGTGCCCGCCGGGACTATCTCGTACACGTGCCGAACAGCTACGACGCGGTGACGCCGTTTCCGGTCCTGGTGGTATTGCACGGCGGCGGCGGTTCCGCCGCGTTTGCGTCTCAGGCCTACGGCTGGCCCGAATTGTCCGAACGCGAAGGCTGTCTGGCCGTTTTTCCCGAAGCAACCCCGGAAGATCCCACGCGTCCCGCGGCGGTCCGGGAGAATCCACGCATCTGGAACGACGGCGGCACGCGCAGTGCCGTTGCGCGCCGCAACGTGGACGATATCGGATACCTGGCGGCCGTCCTAGATGACCTCCAGGCGAACTTTGCCATCGACGCCCAGCGCATTTTCGTGACCGGTTTCTCGAACGGTGCTTCGATGACGTTTCGCGTGGGCATCGAACTGGCCGACCGTGTGGCGGCCATCGCCCCGGTTTCCGGCCACCTCTGCTTGAAGAGTCCCCAGCCGGTTCGCCCCGTGTCCATGCTGTACATCATCGGCCTGGCCGACCCACTGAATCCGATGGACGGAGGCCCCGTGCGGACTCCCTGGGGAGCGCCTCGGCAGAAGCCGCCGGTCATGGATTCGATCCTCACCTGGGTCCGCTTGATCCAGGCCTCCGAGCAGCACGAGGTGCTGCACCAGGGTAACGGCGTGACGCGGTTCCGCTACGGACCGGGCAAGTCGGGATGCGAAGTGCAGTTATGCACCATCGCAGGCCAGGGGCACGAATGGCCCGGCGCTCGGCGGACGCTGCCGAGGATCATCAGCGGACCGCAAACCGACAAGCTCAACGCCACCCAAGCCGTTTGGGACTTCTTTGCCGGGACGAGTCCGGCGGTCACCACCTGAGTCACGACAAAAATGTTCGGGCGGAAGCTTAAGGCCGTCCGACGGCTTCACCTCCGTTTCGCGTGGCCAGCGCGAGGTAGGTGTTGTAGTCCATCTCGTAGGCCAGGAACTGAACGCTGCCGTCGGCCATCGCGAAATGAGTGCCGCCGGGATGCCAACTCCAGAAGTGCCGCACGTCGGTCCAATAGTTTTGCGACCTGGGACTAAGCCCCCGTTTGGCGCTCAGGTAATGCTCGCATTCCGTCCCGCCACAGATCATCCAGCCCCAGCCGAGATCTTCCGGAATACTCCGCTCGCCGATCATCAACGTGGTCGAGGTGCCATCGGTCACGTCGCCAAAACGCGTGCTGCTGAGACTGAAGAACATGCCGTCACCGCGCAGAATTCCGACGTTGTTATAGGGACAGGTGGCGGCATCTTCGTCATCTCCGGCGACGCCCAGATAGTTGCCCGGGTAGAGCAGTCCGCAGTCGCCGGACCAGGGCAACGGCCCCGGTGGCCCGCTGAGCAGCCGCTGGAAGCCGCGTGGATCACTGGGGCAGATGAACAACGGGATGGGCAGTGACGAGGGGTCGGGCTGGCCCGTCGCCTGCAGTTGCTTGATCTCGGCACCGCAGTTTTGCGTCGTAAAATCGACCGTCTCGTAAGCCGCCCCCTGTTCGTGAAAAGGCAAGGTAGCCATCATCATGCCCCAGGCATACGGTCCGGCCAGGATCGAGCCGGGCGAGGTGGAAAACATACTCCCCGCCGGCATCGTCCGGTACGTGCCGTGGTAGTTGTGAAGGGCCAGGGCGACCTGACGGATATTGTTCTGGCACTGCATCCGCCGCGCCGCTTCGCGCGCCGACTGGACGGCGGGCAGCAAGAGCGAGACCAAAATACCGATAATCGCAATCACGACGAGGAGTTCCACCAGAGTGAAACCCGTTCGCCCGGTTCGCTGTGGCATGACTTGCATCCTCTGGTAAAACGGCTCAGCCGCCCAGTTCAAAGTCTTTTCGATCCGCGCCGTCTTCCGGAACCTCGTACTCAAGCTCCCAATGACGCTTCGTACTACGCTGCGGTTGCTCCGTCACGGGGCCGTGTTCGGCAATTCGTTCTTGAAAACTGCTGGCGTCGATTCTCTTCATGTCCCGCATCGGCCGTTCGGGCTCGGGTGCGGGATCCTGGCCCGGCAGCGAATCGATATCGATCAAGACGCGGTGAGGACCGCCCCGCGGCCCCGATTCTCTCGTGAAATGATAGTCTCCGTCCACGATGGAAGCATTGGCAGCAGGGCCCGAATTCCCCGCCGTGGGCAGGAAGCTGATCGAACCGTGGGCGACGTTGACCCCGTCCACCTGGACCCGTCCGTGCAGCGGTCGCCGGTCGGCGGAAGCTCCGTAGCGGCTCCCATGCACCATCGCCGCACACAGCGCGACGACGCAAAGGCACGCGACCAGGATTCCCCGGCGATAACGCCGGACAAAGGCCAGCGCCGCACTGCCGGGAGATCCATCGAGTCCGTTCCGGTCCTGCTCCGCTTCCCTGCCGCCGTCCGCAGCGGCGCCCTGCGTGGCGAGAAGATCTTTCCAACGTTCTTTGAAATGCCGGCCCTGCCGCATGGAGTTCTGCCTCTGGAAGTCAAGCCGAGTACCGGTTCGTAGAAAGAGGTTCGCCCGCGGAAAGCAAAAAAACCAACCGCTTTCCGCTTCTATTTTGTAGCCCACTGGCGGGCCGAAAGCAACGGCTGGAACGCTGAGCCAAACGGCTTTTGAACCCTGCTTGCAGTGATATCACCACCGGCAAATCCGGCTTGTCCCGGACCATGCAGGTGCCTATAATCCCGCCCCGACGGAAGTTGTGTCTCGTCTTTTCGCGGCCGAAAGTTCGTCGCGATGCCCGCGTCCCACGTGGCCCGGGCATGGCCGACCGCACGGGTTTTGGAACAGGCAAGGATGCCCTGACACTGAAGCCGCCCGTCCGTTTTAGTCACTGGTCGCTTGCGCGCGCAAGGACGTTGTCCGGCGTCGGCGTTCGCCGTACGCGCGGGCTGGTGTGGGCCGTGATGGCGTTGTTGGCCACCGTTGGCCGTACCGCCGAGGTCGCTCTGCCCATGCCGCGGGAGAGTGCCGAAGTCGAGGCCTCGGCGAGTCAAGCGAATTGGTGGGAGGAAGGCGAATATCAGGTCTGGGTGCTCCGCGGCAACTGCGAGATCATCCAGGCCAATCTGACCGCGCACAGCGAAGAAGCCGTGCTGTGGGTCAAGCGGCCGGACACATGGAACGGAGAAGTCGGCTGCGTGCTGGCGTATTTGGAAGGCGACGTGGCGGTGGAATCCAACTATGCCGGACCCGCCCATCGCCAGCCGAACCGCAGTGCCGATACCGTGCGCGCCAATCAATGGTTCGGCCGTTTCTACACGTCCACCGAGGTCCGCGTGCAAGCGCCCAGCACCGGATTCGAACCGGCGGTTAAGCCCGACATTTACTTGCGCGGCAGACAGGCCCGCGAGGCCGACGGAAACAGCCAGGTGCAGCTGGCCCAGTACTCACCTCGCTTGCCCGGCTGGGTGCCGCCGCCGCCCGCCACGCCGCCGGGCGTCCCCTGGTCGCCGCAGGGTTCCGTGCCGTGGCCGTCCCTGGGTGCCCCGTCCGCCCCGCCTGCGCCAGCTGCGGGCCCGGCGTACGAAGCGGTGCCGGCGCCCCAACCCGACGGTGCTCCCCCGGTGCGGCGGATCGTCATCCGCTCGCGCAGCAACGTGCGGATGCAAGGCAAGGTGTTCCCCAGCCCGGACGGCAGCGAAACCATTGCCGCCATCTCGTCGGGCGTTAACGTCGTGGTCTCCGGAATCCAAAACGTGCCGGGGCTGGCGGACGGCAAGATCGACATCGAGACGGACCGGATCGTCATCTGGACCGCCCGCCTGGACTCGTTGGACCTGAGCGGCCAATCGTCCGGCGAGAAGCTGCAGCCGAAAGAAGCGCCGCTGGAATTCTACCTGGAAGGCAACATCGTCTTTCGCGAGGGCGACCGGGTCATCTACGCCGAGCGGATGTACTACGACGTGCGGCAGCAGCGTGGAATTGTGCTGAACGCCGAGGTACTGACGCCGGCGCCGGGTTACCAAGGACTGATCCGGCTCAAGGCCGAGGTCCTCCAACAACTGGATCAATACAACTTCCGCGCCACCAACGGAGCCGTCACGTCCAGCCGCATCGGCGTGCCCCGCTACTGGCTGCAGGCCGGCGAGGTCTCGTTTCAGGACGTACAGTCGCCGCGGAGCGATCCGCTGACCGGCCAATTCGTCGTCGATCCGGAGACCGGCGAACCGGCCGTGAACCATCAATACCTGGCGACCAGCCGCAACAACTTCCTGTTCCTGAGCGGCGTGCCCGTCCTGTATTGGCCCGTGATGGCGACGGACCTGGTCAAGCCGAATTACTACTTGGATGGCCTGCGGATCAAGAACGACCGCATGTTCGGCTTTCAAGTCATGGCCGATTGGGACCTGTACCAGCTGCTGGGCATCCGCAAGCCGCCGGAAGGCACGGATTGGTCGTTGTCCACCGATTATCTCAGCGAGCGAGGGTTCGCGCTGGGCACCAACCTGCGTTACGACCGCTTCGGCTTCTTGGCCATTCCGGGACACGTCCGCGGCGACTTCGATGCCTGGGGAATCCACGACACGGGCCTGGACGACCTGGGCCGCGACCGGCGCGACCTGGTACCGACCACCGAAGACCGCGGCCGCGTGTTCTGGGAGCACCGCCACGAGCTGCCGGCCGGCTATCAGGTCTCGGCCGAGGTGGGCTGGATCAGCGACAACAACTTCCTGGAACAGTACTATGAACAGGAATGGGACGAACGCCGGGACCAGATCACCGGCCTGGAATTCAAACGGTATCTGGCGAACAGCAGCTGGAGCATCACGGCCGACGCGCGGCTGAACGAGTTCTTTACGCAGACCGAGCGGCTGCCGCGGTTCGACCATTTCCTGATCGGCCAGGACATCTTCCAGCTGTTCACGTGGCACGCCCATTCGAACGTCGGCTACGAGCGTTTGCGGACCGCCACGTTGCCGCCGCCCCCTGGCGAGCCGGCGCAGGCCTCGCTGCCGTGGGAACTGGACGGCTTGACCCGGTTTGATGAACGGGAGGGCCTGGTCACCGCCACGCGCCAGGAACTCGACCTGCCACTGCCGTTGGGGCCGGTCAAGTTGGCCCCGTATGTGCTGGGCGAATTGGCTTATTGGCAAGAGGACGTGACCGCGGCCGAGATGACGCGGGCCTATGGGCAAGCCGGCGTGCGCGGCAGCCTGCCGTTCTGGTCGGTCAACTCTCAAGTGCAGAGCCCCTTGTGGAACCTGAATGGACTGGCCCACAAGATCGTCGTGGACGCCGACTTTTTCTGGGCGGATGCGAATCAGGAATACCTGCAGCTTCCCCTGTACACCCCGCTGGACGACGACTCCAGCGAGCATTTCGAGCGGCGTTTCATTGAGAACCTGTATGGCGGAACCGCCGGCCTGCCGCTGACGTTCTATTCCCAGTCCTATGCCTTGCGCAGCGGTCTGCAGAACCACGTCACGGCTCCGACCGCCGAAATCGCCGACGACTTGACGGTCGCCCAAGTTGGCCTGCGGCAGCGTTGGCAGACCAAACGCGGCTTGGCTGGTCAAGAACGGATTGTCGATTGGATTTCGTTCGACGTCGAAGGCGCCTTCTTCCCGAAACAGGACCGCGACAATTTCGGCGAGCTGATGGGGTTGGTCAACTACGACTTCACCTGGCACGTCGGAGACCGCTTTTCCGTCTTGTCCGACGGGTTCTTCGACTTCTTCCCCAACGGCCTGCAAACCGCGTCCGTGGGCGCGATGCTGACTCGGCCGCTGCGCGGCGACGTCTACCTGGGCTTCCGCGCCGTCGAAGGCCCGTTTTCCGCCCAGTTGCTCAATGCCGCTGTGAACTACCGCATGAGCGAGAAATGGATCCTGAACGCCGGCGGCGTCATCGACCTGGGCGATACGGGAAATATCGGCGAGCGGATCGCGGTGACGCGCGTCGGCGAGTCGCTGCTGGTACGGCTCGGCATCAATGTCGACTACAGCCGCGACAACGTGGGCGTGTTCTTTGCGGTCGAGCCGCGGTTCCTGCCCGGCCGCTTGTCCACGACGGGCGGCGTACCCATTCCGCCGGTCGGGGCCTTTGGATTGGAGTGAGGCAGGACCGGTCACTCGGCCCGCCGGACAAGGGCCAACCAGTCCTCCTGTGGATCATCGGGAGGCGACCCCAAGGCCGCCTTGACGCCGCCCCGGACGCTGGCGACGGAGCCGGACGCCAAGGAACCGCCGGCGCGCGGGTTGAACCAGCGCACGGAAAACTCGCCGTCCGCGCCGCTCAAGTCCAACCCGGCCGGACCGCCGCTGGGCAGATAGACCAGATAGCACGCGCCGGGTTTCGCCAGGCAGTACTTCGAGTTGTCGTTGCTCTCGTTGCCAACCAGGGCGTCCGCGTTGCGCATTTCCCAAAACGGGATCTGGTGGTCGGCGAAAAACTCCAGCGCGATGCGGCAGTAGTCCCAACTGCGGTCGCGGCTGCGCCAGTCTTCGCACACCAGATCGTTCTGGGGTAACTTGTATCCGAAGTAGTACTCGACGCCTGCGCCACCGGCCAGCAGCGTTCCCCACAGGCACCGTTTGCGGATGTCGTGCAGGTTGTAAGCCTTTCCGCCGTTTCTCACGGCTTGGCCGTCGGACCCGGCGTAACCCGGATCAGGCGGGACGCCTAACTCGGCCGGGTTCTGCTCGTCGTTAACCACCACCCACGGCTTGCCCGCCTGCGCGGACTCGTGGATCCATTTCAGCGTCCGCTGGTGCGCCTGGTCCCAGCCGTTCTGCAACGACGCACCGGTCAAATGCGACCGGTCGCCCAGCAGCGGCGGATACACCTTGTCCTGCTGGTTAGGGAACGTGTGGATCACGATGGGGTGCCGGTACGGGTCAGTGTCGTGCAGGTACCGCGCCATGTCGCGGATTTCCTCGGACGACTGGGTGTTCTCTTCGCCGATGTTCCAGTTGAGCGCCAAGTGGTGGGCGAAGCGGGCGATGAGTTCGCGGCAGTACAGTTTGCGTTCGGGACCCAGGCGGCCGCCGTCCAGCGCTTCGGGCACGCGGCCGGATTTCGCCTCGTGTCCGCGGCGATCGTCGTCGATCTCGTTCTCTTGCAGCTTGAAGTGCAGGTACAGCCCCTGACGTGTGGCGTGGTCGAAGACGAGGCCCCACTGGTCGAGCTTCGAACAGTCGTAATGGAGCTTGTCGTCGCGGTCCGCGAACGGCCAGACGTCGTCGCCGTCCCCGCCCGCGTTGTAGGGCAGGAAGGAGAAGGCGTTGCAGCCCTTGCCGGCCAGGTAGTTCAGGGCCCCGATCAGCCCTTGGCCCTTGCCGTCCTGCCACGTCGGGTCGCCCGGCCGCCAATCGCGGACGTGCGGGGCCCAGGTTTTGAGTCCGGCGGACGCGGCCTCGCCCGCCCGCGGCTTGCGCGGTTTGTTCGACCGCGTACCGTCGAAGTCGGCATACGCCAGCAAGTTTTCCGGCGCGTCGGCCCCGGCTTTGAGGAAATACTCGCCGCTGCCGGCAAACCGCAGGTAGTGTTGGCCGACGTACTGCAGCCGCCCCCGCGCGCGGAAATCGCGGCCGGTCTTGTCCGTGGAGCCGACCGCAAAATGACCCGTCAGCCCGTGCAGCGGGGCGACCGGCGCGCCCGCCGCCTCGCTGACCGCCACCTGCTTACCTTTCACGAACGACACGTGGTAGTCCCAGCGGCCTGGCTTGTCCGGGGCGAGGTGGACGCGCCATTGATTGCCGGATTCGGCGGACGAGTGGGCGGCGTTTCCGTCCGCGGCAAAGTAGCCGGGAACAACGTGCCGGGGCGAACCGGACTCGTGGGTAAACGTCACCGTCAGGCAATAGTCGGTGAACGGATTCGGGTCGGTGTCCCGCTCGCGAGCCGTCGGCCCGGCGAATGTCAACGTCACCTTGTGCCATTGCTTCAATTCGCCGCTGATGGCGACCGCGTCGCCGCCGTCCGGCGACGGGGACTCGGACGCCGGACCAGCGGTCGAGTTCAACGCCGTGAGCAGGAGACCGGCCAAGCCCAAGCACGGCAGGGACGGCGCGGGCCAACGAAAGCTGAAGGCAAGTGTTCGTGGGGGGATTCTCGATATCGCGTTCATATTTCCTCCTGGACATTCAAGTTGAAAGAATCCGGTTTGACACGTTTTGATAAACACGTGGCGTAAGCTTCCAGCTTGCGATGCCATGATCTCCCGCAAGCTGGAAGCTTACGCCACGGAGACAGCGGACAGTCACTTTCGAACGACGCTTAATCCAACGGGACGGTCTTCCGCCGCAGCGTTTCGAGCACGGCCGTGGCGTGGCGCGCCAACACGCCGCGGAGATCGTGTTGATAGGCGCGCAGCGTGGTTTCGCCCACGCCTTGGAAATCGCCGCAACGATAGAGCGCCCGGGCGAGCACGATCTCGCGCAGCGGCGCTGTGCGGTCGCGGCGGACCTTCATCCCTTCGGGCAACGGCACGACGGCCTGCAACACGTGCCCCGACATCCCCGGCTTGGCCAGCAGCCCCGCCAGCGGCTCGGCCGCCGCCGGATCGCCGAGCTGCTCCAGCGCCAGGGCCACCGCGCGGTGATGCGACAGCGTGACCTGGGCGTCGAGCAACTCCAGCTTCGCCAAAATCGCGGGCAGCGCCCGGCGATCGCCCGTGTGGCCCAAGGCCATCACCAGCGAGTCGATGGGCGTGGGCAGGTGAGCATACTCGGCCATCGTACCTTGCAGAACCTTGGCGTCCCAGGCCGTGACCTGGTCCAGCGCTTGCCGGAGCACGGGCGCCGCCGCGGGCTGGCCGAGGAAGCCGAGGATCTTGGCGTACGTCAGTTTCGACTCGCCGTCCGCCTGGACGAATGCCGCGTCGAGCAACGGCAAGGCCGTGTCGCGATGGGCCAGAACGATGGCCAATTCGCGGCATGCCCGCTGCCGGTCGCTCGTGTCGGCCACGGCTGCGACCGCCGCGCGGAGCCGCTCCGGCGACACCGGGAACGAGTCTTGATGTTCGAGTACCTCCGGGGGCAGGTTGCCGATTTCCACCAGGTGCCGCTGCAGGGCCTTGACATCCAGATGCCGTGTGTGGCTGCCGGTCCGCGCGACCATGGCGGCCGCCACGCCCGCCGCGTAGCCCTGATTCTGGATATCGCGTTGCATGCGGACCATCGCCGAGGCGTCCGCCTCCATGCTCATGCCGATGCCGGCGACAAGTATCCCGTCCAATCCGCGCGGCAGCAGGCAGCGATACGGCGTGAAGCACGACCCGCTGGGCGCCGGGTGATGGGCCTTCAGGGACTTCTCGTCGTGCGGGAACAGGGCGAAATAGGGATCGAGCGGATAGCCGTGGACATCGTAATCGCTGGCCGACAGCACGATGCTGTCGGAATAGGTCCGCCCGGCGATTTGATCGACGTAGCGGAGCACGTGCTCGCCGACGATCCGCCGCCGCTCGCGCGTTTGCAGCAACGGACCGGCGTCGTAGGCTTCGCCGCTCATGGCCATCCGCGTGCCGACCAGCGACTGCCACGTGTCCAGCATGTCCGACTCGTCGACCAGCAGGTAGTCGCTGTTCACGGCGCGCGGGGCCAGCGGCCGGACGGGCAGGCCCGCGCCTTGGATGGAAACGTCGTCCGCGTCGCCGCCGAACACCGCCGGGGCGCCGGCGGCGAAGGCGACATCGGCGTTGCCCGTAGCGTCGATCACGCACCGCGCCAGTACGGCTCCGCGTCCTTCCGGCGTGGCCACGACCGCGCCCCGCACGCGGCCGTGCTCGACCAGCGCCCCGCAGCCGAGCACGCCGAACCAGATCTCGCCGCCGGCCTTGCGGATCTCGCGGCGGTACCACTCCATCTTGTATTCGACGTTGTGTTCTTTGTCGGGAAACGGCACTTCCTTGGTAAAGCCGATGAACAGGCCGTGATAGGGCCGCGTGATCGCGCCCAGCGTGCCCGTGCCGCCCAATGCCTCCTGGTACTCGACCACCAGCGTCTTGGCGCCCTGCCGCGCCGCGCCGATGGCGGCGCACGCGCCGGCCGTGCCGCCGCCCACGACGACCACGTCGTACTCGCCCAGCACGGCGATGCGGCGGGCCTCGGCCAGGACCGTCTGGCCCGGCTTGTCGGTCGGCCGCAAGCCGACGAGGACCTCCCGCACATCGACCTCCGACGGCTCGGCGTCGGGATGCCCGGCCAGTCGCACGCCGCGCAACGCCGCCGTCTGCCGGGCTTCTTCGGCGGCCGCTCGGCCCAGCCGGCGGGCGACTTCGCGCAGCCCGCCCGGTTCCAGCAGCTTGGCGGCCACGGCCCGCGGCACGTCGGCGCAACCGCTCAGGACGTACAAGCGGCGGATGGCGTCAGGACGGAAATGGTCGAGGGCTGGCGGCTGCCCTTCCTTCCATGCCGCCGCAGGGGCGCGGCACACGATCGGATCGGGCGGCACGCAGAACAACGACTCGGCCGCCCGGTACTGTCCCTCGACATAGGTCTGGTCGCGGGCCTCCTGCTCGGCCCGGGCGAAGGAAACAAAGTGCCCGTCGGGCGTCGTCAACTGCAAGGTCCGCCGCACCGGTTCGCCGTTCTTCGATTCGCCCGGCACGATCACGACGCGTTCGAATGCCTGCGGACCGGCGGGCCAGGGTCGGGCAGTCGCGCCGGCCTGCCGCGCAACCCACGCCCGATCCGTCGCATCGATGATCACCTTGGCGAGCACGGCCTGGCGTCCCGCCCGGTTGGCGATCGCGATTCCGGCTGGTCGCCCCTCGGCGTCGCACAGCACGCCGGTCGCATAGCAGGCCAGCAGGTACCGCACCTTTGCCGCCAACAGTGCCTGGTCCAATTCCTTTTTGACCTGCAGCGGCGGCGTCCGCGGATCGAGCCGCAGCGTGGCGCACAGGTCCTCGCCCAGGTAAGGCCGCGGCGCGGCCAGCAGCACGCTTGCCCCGTGCTCGGCGGCGGCCACGGCGGCAGCCACCGCCGCCGTCGAACCGCCCGCGACGACGACGTCCACCTCGCCGGCCACTGGCAGTCCGCGCGGGGACTCGACAACCGCCGGGCCGGACCCTGCGGCCTCCGCCAACGCCGAGGCACCAAGGAGGACAACTGACAGCAAAAGGCGAAACACGACCATCTTACTTCTCCGCCGGTGAGGATTTTGCATTCGCTGTGAAGCTTGAAGCAGGCTGGCCCCCATAACCACCCATGTCAAGATGCTGAGCGCGTTGGAGTTCACCCTTTTGCCTGCCCAACATGATGCACTCCTTCGGCGCCAAGTCAAGAAACACGGGAAAAAACGGGGTTTAGAAGAATTTCAATTGTCTTGGGTCTTCAGGTAGCGGGCGAGTATGACCGGCTTTCAGCGACAGAACGGCGCGT
>CAZXYZ010000125.1:0-32906 GCA_964645045.1 uncultured Pirellulaceae bacterium
TCGAACCCCCAACCCTCGGTTCCGAAGACCGATGCTCTATCCAATTGAGCTACGGGCACTTGCCATCCGCGACGGAATAACGGGCGGATTTCGATCCCCTCACCGTAGCCTCTCCCGTAAATGGCGGGGGGGGAAATTCGATCGTTATTTGTCCGTCTTTGCTCGTTTGGCTGAAGTTTACCCGATCTGTCCGCGGAAAGAAAGCGGCGGTACTGGGATCGGATCAAACAAGTGAGGTCTTTTGCAGGTCACAGCATCATGCCGGGTTCAGGCTCGACGCCACATCCTCCCACTTGATTTCGTGCGGCTGGCAGCCTTGCCGGGCCGCCAAGGCGGCTACGGCGCCGGCGGCTTCGCCCATGGCCACGGCGTTGCCGGTGACCCGGTAACTGGAATGGGCCAGGAAATCGCCGCTGATACAGCGGCCGGCCAGCAGCAGGCTGTCGACGTCCCGGGCGATCAAGGCCCGCAGGGGAATGTCGTAAGGCTGCGTCGACCGTTTGCCGCCCTGGCCCTCGATTCCGGTCGAATGCCTCTGGTTGGTCGAGTGGACGTCGATGCCAAAGGTCACGCGGCAGATGGCGTCAGCGTGCTTGACGCCATTCAGCATGTCGTCCACGGACACCGTGTAGCGGCCGTGGACGCGGCGGCCTTCGCGGACGCCGATTTGCGCCGCCGTAGCGACAATCTTTACGTTCCGCCACGGATCGCCCAATGACCGCAAGGCGTCGATCAGCGTGTGCAACTCCGCACGGGCGCGAACCGTGGCGTCGCTGACTTCCTGAGCGTCGATACCGCGGCAACCGTACTCGTGGTTGATCATCCAGGCGTACAGGTCGTTGTGGATTCTGAAGATCGTCGGACGGCCATAGGTCGGTTCCACCCCGGCCCGTTTGAACTCCGCCAGCAACGCATCCTTGGGGGCGCCCCACGGTCGCCCTGTGCGCTCGTAGAATTCGGCGATGGCCTGCGGATCGATGCCGGTCACCAGCATTAGCAAACTGAACGGCTGCGTTTCGCCCGCGCGGTCCGGGCCGGCTGAACCCGGGCCCTCGGCCGGCCGGCCAAAATCGGAACCGCAGCCAGCCAGCGCCGCCAGATCGCCGTCGCCGGTACAATCCACCAGCGTCCTGGCGGCGAACGCCTCGCGGCCCGATTTGGATTCCGTGATGCAGTGCGTCACGCGGCGCCCGTCCTTCACGGCGGCGACGACGCGCGTGTGCAGCCGCACTTTGACGTCAGCCTCCAGGCACGATTGCTCCAGGACCAGCTTCATCTGCTCGGCGTCGTACGGCATCGAGCCCTGGCGGTTCCAAGGCACCACGCCCAACATGGCACCCCGGGCATCAAGCCGCTCGACGATCTGCCGCATCAGGCCGCCCTTGTTTCCTGCGTCGATGATCCACGACAGCAAGCCGGTCGTCCAAATCCCGCCCAGTTGCCCGTGGCACTCGATCAGCCGCACACTGGCCCCGGTCCGGGCCGCAGCCAGGGCGGCAGCCACGCCGGCCGGACCGGCGCCGCAGACCACCACGTCGGCCGTATCCACCACGGGAACCTCCCGCGCCGCCTCGGCCACCCGATCCGCCGCCACGGGCGATTGCTCGGCCGCCCGGGTGCTGGCGGCCAACCCGAGTCCCGCCGCGGTCGCCGCTCCGACTTGCAGGAATCCGCGTCGTCCAATTCGTTGCGTCATGTTATCGTCCTTCGATTATGGGGCCTGGGGTGTGGGCAAGGCTGCAAGAACCGTTTCAAACGAGGGCCCTGCATTGTACTCGAAACCTTGCAGGCGTCAGTAGTCCCACCTATACTGCGCCGGTACGGAAACGGCTCAGACGTACAGAATTCAATTTTCGCGGCGGGTCGTCAAGCGATGTGGAGTGGAAAAGCGCTTCACCGCGAAAACTGAATTCTGTACGTCTGAGCCCGGATTCGCACATGCTTGCCACGAACGAAGCCTCTGCCCTCTCACTTTCCCAGGAGACGTGACCATGCCTAGAACTGCGGTTGCCGTTGTCGCCTTGTCCTGCCTGTTTTCGACCGCCTACGCGGCACACGACGATGTGGCTGCGCTTCCCGGCCTGACCGCCGCGGAAGCGGCGGAGGGTTTTGTGCCCCTGTTCGACGGCAAATCGTTGGACGGTTGGGTCGGACTGGGCGGCGACACCAGCAGCTACTACGTTAAGGACGGGATGTTGATCTGCAAGGACACGGGCAAAGTCCATCTCTTCACCGACAAGGAGTACGCCAACTTCGTTCTACGGCTGCAGATCAAACTCGATCCGGGTGGGAACAACGGACTTGGAATCCGCACGCAGCTGTCCAACGAGCCGCACATTTACGGCATGGAGTTGCAGATCCTGGAGGACGACTACTATGCCGACGGGGACCCGATCCAGCTGAAGGACTATCAGCACCACGGCAGTATCTACGGCGTCGTGCCAGCCAAAACGGGGCACCTGAAGCCCGCCGGGCAGTGGAACGACCAGGAGGTTGTCTGCGACGGCCGCCACGTGAAGGTGATCCTGAACGGCACCGTGATCGTGGATGCCGACCTGGACAAGGTCCAGCCGATCGACGGCCACGAACACCCCGGCCTGAAATACGACAAGGGCCACATCGGCTTGCACGCCCACGGCAATTACGGCGCCGAGGTGTTTTTCCGGAATATGCGAATCAAGGGACTCAAACATTAGGCCGTCCCTCATGTTCTCAGGCAGGTACTTGCTGTTAGGCTTGGGTACCTGGCCGAATCGGCCGCCGTGTGCCTGGCGTCGCAGAGCCATCAGCCCGGAACGACGCTCAGGGTGGAAGGCATCGTCCAGCGGGAGTTGGAGCTTGTTTGGTCGCAGGTGACGCCTCAGATGGAGAGGGCGTATAATGACTTGCAGGAGGCGACTGAAGCTGGAGCCTGCGCCGTTGCGATTCTGCTGATTCGCGAATCGCTCGGGTTGACCGTGGTTCGGCGATCGCGCAAAGGCAGCGGGGTCGATTACTGGCTGGGGCCGGGAGGGACTAGAGACGTGCAGGAACCTCTGGCATTTCAACAGGTAGCGCGCCTGGAGGTGTCGGGGATCCTCCAAGGAACGCAGAGCCAAACGGCTGCACGGTTGAAGCAGAAGCAGGCTTAAACGCGACGTTCGCACGATACCTGTATTCCGGCCTACGTGGTGGTCGAAGAGTTCGGCGGGCCGCGACCCCTGCTAGGAGAGATTCATGCATCAGCAGATCAACCAACTCCATAACGAAGCGATGCGGCGGATGGATGAGGCGCTGGCCGCTGAACGGCGTGGAGACGAGCAGGCGGCACGAGCGGCGTTTCGCCAAGCCTTCCAGCATGAGCGGGCGGCTGCCGAGTTGCTCTTGACGTTGGCCGACCAGCCCGAACCGAGTCGTTCCGTGCTGCTGCGCAGCGCCGCTTCGCTTGGGCGGGACGCCGGCCAGCGCGGAGAATCGTTGCGTCTGATTCAGCTCGCCCTGGCCGGTGAGCCGCCGGTCGAGATCGCCGAAGAGCTTCGCGACCTCCTGGCCGCGATCGAACAGGAACTCGCTCCGGCGGAGTCGGAGGAACTAAAGGGTAAGCCAGTCCTTGCTCGAGGCAAGGCGTTTCAGCGACGCCGTGGGTGGTCTCGACCGGGCGCGAAGATCGTTGGAAGCGCTAGGTCGCCTGGGATCGTGAGTGCCGGAAACGCTCACCTGAACGCGGGAATTTGACGAGACTGCAAGGTCGTTGGAGGTTAGCTGGGCAGGTCGTCCCGCGCGGCCCCACGCGATCGAGTACTCGATTCGGGAGCAGGGAGTCCGCAGCAGCGACACTGGGATCATAAGCGACGCGTCGCCCGCTGGTACAAATCACCGACGGGCGGTGCTACTCGATTTCGTGGAGCGCTGAGTCCGCCGCTTCCCGAATCGTGGGGGATTCCGCCTGTAGCAGTCCGCGACTCTGCGGAATGGCGGGCTTAACGCCGTCCTTGAGCTTGGCCAGCGACTGCAGCGCCGCCAGTCTGACCCGTGCGGAAGGATCATCGAGCGCCTCGGTGACGGCCGGCCCTCCTGCCGTATCCGCCGCGCAAGCGACGACGGGCCCAGACGGTGGACGACGCTTGCCCTCAGAAGACAGGTGACCGGCTGCGGATTGCTAACGCACAGCCTGTTGCAGACCGCCTGAACGAGTCGCCGGTCACCGAGGCGGCATTGCCACCCGGCAGCTTCTTCGCCGTGGCGGGACGCCTCGAAGACGGGATCGTCGAAGCGATCCACAAAGACATGCGGCGGCAGTTCCCCGGCGTGCCACTGCCCGCTTTCGATGGGGCGACTGGGTTCGTGGCCCGATCGTACTGTTCAGCGTGAATCACGAGTTCGTCGAACTGCACGTCGGCGACGGGGTGCCACCGCTCGTCCGAGTCCTCGGGCGCATACCAGGTCTCTCCGCCCTCCTGCGATTGACGCAGTTTGGAGCCACGAGCGCCGTGGCCAAGCACCGCGTCGTCGCAGACCGTCGAGCCAGTAGGCCGGCCCGGTGCCCACATCCGCAGACACCACGGCCCGTCGTGCCCCGCTCTCGCACCGCACGCCCCGGAATCTCCCGTCACCGGTCGCTCGCCCCCCGCCTCGCCGATTTTTTCGCCACGCGCACGTCTGCGGAAAGGACACAACCTTCGGCGCGCTCAAGATGCGGTCGATCGAAAGTGATCTTCGTCCTCGGCCAAGTCGC
Source organism: uncultured Pirellulaceae bacterium (assembly GCA_964645045.1). GTDB lineage: Bacteria > Planctomycetota > Planctomycetia > Pirellulales > Pirellulaceae > Anammoximicrobium. The sequence continues at coordinate 4,715 of CAZXYZ010000125.1, forward strand.
AGTTCTCCCGCATGGCTACACGTTCCAGGAACCGCCGAAAGAGTGCATCTATCTGGTTTTCCACAATCCCCTCATTGCTACGTGCCCAGGTACGATCGAACTTGCCACGACGGCGAGACAGGCGAACTCCTTGGACGCGACCGCTTCCGTCATCGCCCTACACTTCCGTCATCGCGAGTGATTCTAATTGGTTCCGGACGGCGTTACAATGTTGGGTTTGGGCTGGTGCTGGAGGGCATTCGGGCACGAAGCAGTGATTGGGGCGGGGCGTCGTCGAGTCTGCTTAGGCAGGAATGGCCAAGACGAAGACGTAGGAGTCAAGACAAGCGTACCGGTCGCTGCCATGCCGCTCGCTGTCGCCTTTTCGGCCGCCGCGTGGCGTGATAGCCTAATTGACCGTGGGGGCCGTGTCGGAGTCAGTGGGTTCATTTTCAGGAGGGCGAAATGCCGCTGTACGTTTACCCGGAGCGGTGGCCATGAACCAACGCATCGATCTACGAACGTTGCTCGACGGAGTTCAAAAAAGCCGGTCGGAGCAAGTGGCTCTGTTTGCTTTGCCCAGACTTGGAATCGTCGAATCGCTCTCGACCGGCCTCGTTAGCGCTGCAGATTGTCTCCGACTTTTTTTCCACGCAGACAATTGCCTGTTTGTCCGGAAGCAACTACGCGTCAAGGTGGCCGACGAGATTATGAGCCACGGGGTACAGTTGGCCGACCTGTTTGACGCGCTTCCGGCAGACCAGGCCCAACGGGAGTTTCATCGCGAACTGGCCGAACTCCGAGAACTATCCCTGGGACTGTTAGGACAAAAACGATCGGCCGCGTAGCCGAGAAGACCGTTTCGTGTTCGTTCAATCAAGGAGACTACAGACGATGGGTACAGCGCATGCAAAGTCGACGCGGCGCGATTTTCTCAAGAACACCGGCCAGGCGGCGGCCGCCTCGGCCTTGGCGGCAGCGGTGGTGCCGCATGTCCACGCCGCCGAGGACAACACGATCCGCGTGGCCCTGATTGGCTGCGGCGGGCGCGGGACGGGTGCGGCGGCCAACGCGCTGTCCGTCGAGAACGGGCCGATCAAGCTGGTGGCTATGGCCGATGTGTTTGCCGACCGGCTGGCGGCCAGCTTTGCCAATCTGCAAAAGGTCTACGCCGACCGGATGGACGTGCCGGAAGACCGCCGCTTCGTGGGCTTTGACGGCTATCAGCAGGCCATGGACTGCCTGCAGCCGGGCGATGTGGCGATCTTTGCGACTCCGCCCGCTTTTCGTTGGGTGCATTTCGGCTATGCGCTGGAAAAGCACTTGAACGTGTTCCTGGAAAAGCCGGTCACGGTCGACGGCCCCACCACGCGCCGCATGCTGGAACTGGCCGGCCAATCGGAAGCCGCTGGCCAGAAAGTTGGCGTCGGGCTGATGTGGCGTCACTGCCTGGCGCGGCAGGAATTGGTCCGCCGCGTCAAGGACGGCCAGATCGGCGACATAGTCTCGATGCGGTGCTACCGCCTGCACGGCCCGATCGGCTCCTTTGACGCGCCGCCCAAGCCGCCGGGGATCACGGAAGTGCTGTACCAGATCCAGCGGTTCCACAGCTTCCTGTGGGCCAGCGGCGGCTGCTACAGCGATTTCTACATCCACAACATCGACGAGTTGTGCTGGCTAAAAGGCGACTGGCCGATCGAAGCCCACGCGCTGGGCGGACGCCATTACCGCGAAGGCAGCGTCGACCAGAATTTCGACAATTACTCCGTCGAGTACGTCTTCCCCGACGGGACGAACCTGTTCATGTTCGGCCGCTGTATCAACGGTTGCGAAAACCGTTTCACCGGCTATGTCCGCGGCAGCAAGGGACTGGGAACGATCGAGAGTATGCGGGGCGGCGCCGGCACCTGCGCCGCGTACGCCGGCCAGAAGGAAAGCGAGGACAAGCTCCTCTGGCGTTCGCCCGCCGTCCCTAATCCCTACCAGCTGGAATGGGACAACTTGATTGGCGCGATCCGCCGGAATGAACCCTACAACGAAACTCGTCGCGGAGCGATCGCCAGCCTGGTCACCTCGATGGGGCGGATGGCAGCCCATACCGGCCAGGTCGTCACCTACGACCAGATGCTGGCCTGCGACCACGAGTTCGCCCCGGACGTCGCCAAACTGACCCCTGACTCACCACCGCCGTTGACACCGAAACCAGACGGTACCTACCCCATTCCCATGCCGGGATTGGTGAGGAACCGCGAGTATTGAACCGGGGCAAGGATGACCGCCTTGACCGGGGTGAGCGCAGATCCGCCGGATCACATGCGCTGCAACAGGACCAGGCACATGTCATCGGTTTGCGCGCCCGTTCCGACGTGCGCCAGCACCTCGTCAACGATGGTTTGGCCGACTACCTGCAATTGGGTTCCACCACCCTTGACGTGGGTGCGGATGCGTTCGATCGAGTACTGCTGGCCCTTGGGACTCATGGCCTCGTTGATGCCGTCGGTGTACATGGCCAGCACGTCGCCGGCTTCCAGGGTGATTGTCGCCTGCCGGTATTTGACGTTTTCCATGATGCCCAGCGGCAAGCCGGCCAAGTCGTCGCCCGGTTCTTCGATCACCGCTCCGGCGCGCCGCCAAACGGGCGCCATGTGACCGCAATTGACAATGGTGGCTTCGTGTTTGACCGGGTCCAGAACCACGGTCACGAAAGTCACAAAACGGTCGATTTGCATGGCGCACAGCTGGTTATTCAGCATCGTGACCGCCGTGGCTGGATGGCTTTCGCTGGCCAGGCAGAACTTTGCCTCGGCGGAGACTTTGGCCATCATCATCGCGGCCGCGATGCCATGCCCGACCACGTCGGCAACGATCACCGCGGTGCGTCCGTCCGGCAGCGTGATGTAGTCGTAGTAGTCGCCGCCCACATAAATCATGGGGCGATAGAAATCAAAGAACTCGTAACCGGGCAGCTGCGGCCGCTTTTGCGGCAGGAACGCTTTTTGGACTTCTTTGGCCAATTCCAGGTCCTGCTCGATCTCCTTTTGTTTCAAGGCGCGTTCATGGAGCTGCGCGTTGTGGACGGCGATGCCCGCCTGGATCGCGACGGTGATCAGGACTTCCAAGTCCTCCGCCTGAAACCGCTTCCGTTGGTCCACCGTGTCGACTTGCAGCACTCCCAGGGAGTTGCCTTCCGAATCCAGCAGCGGAGCGCACATCATCGAGCGGATGTGCAAATCCGCGATGCTCTGGCTCATGTCCAGGCGATCGTCTTTGGTGACATCGTGCGACAGGATCGCCTCCTTCAACTCCATGACGCGGCGCACGATCGTCCGGCTGATCCGAATGGTCTCATCCTGAGCGGGCCGGCGGGCTTTCGTCCAGCGTGGCACCAAGCTTCCGTCGTCGCCGCGCAACACGATAAAGCCTCGATCCGCCTGCAGAAAGATCTTAAACAGACTGCCCAGTACCGTCGGCAGAACGTCGTCCAGGGCCAAAGCTTTGCCTAGGGCGCGCGTGATTTCCATCAATGCTTTGAGGCGAGCTTGCAGGTTGGGTGTCACCAGCACGAACCCGTCCGAGCCGCTGACGACGTCCAGCGACGCCATGACGGTGGACGTCGAATCGGCGGTGCCGTCGTCTTCCAGCAGCACGCGGTTCAGGCTGGAATCGTCGCCCGCCTCGCCGCCGAATGACACCGTGCTGGCCGACGGCGATTTGGCTTCTTTGGCCTGGTCGCGCACCCGAAAGCGAAACTCCAGATCACAGATCCGAATCCGGTCGCCATCTTTCAACTGGTGCAATTGGTCGCTGATTTGCTCGTCGTTCAGGTAGGTACCGTTGCGGCTCAACAGGTCTTTAATAAAATAGGCATCCCCCTGCCGGATAATCTGGGCATGATTGCGGCTGACCCGTCCCGAGTCTTTGACGGGGATGTGGCAGTTGGGATGACGGCCGATGGTGGTCTCGTCGACCTCGACCGGGTATCGAGTCCCCATATCGGGGCCATTTTCTGCGAGCAGATACGCCATAGGGGTCTCAGACTATTGACGGACGTTGAAGAACCGGAGGCGGCAAGAAATCCTCGAATGACGCTCGCCGGCGAAATACATCCCTTTCCCGCAAGGCCAACTTGCGCGACACAGCCGGCGCAAGAACCCGCCCATAATCAACAAGGAATTCTAACTGCCGGTTCACTCGCCCGTCAACCAAGCAAGCGGGCTGTTGATTTGCGGGAGCAATCCTACGTGGGATAGGCTTCCAGCCTGTCAGGATTGCCTAGTTGCAAGTGACTATTCAGCGCTATTTTCCCATTCGACAGGCTGGAAGCCTATCCCACGATTAAATCAACAGCCCGCAAGAACGGCTGTTCGTGATGTTCGCTACGACAACTCCCCTTGACCCTAACCCGAGGGTTCGCGTAGATTACGCACTCACCCGTGGTGAAATTGGCGACGCGATGGCATCTGTATCCATTGGCGAGCTTCTATTTGCGAGTAAACGACACCCACGGTTGATTGTCCCGTAGGCTAATGGTAAACCACCTGACTCTGGATCAGGTTTTCTTGGTTCGAGTCCAAGCGGGACAGCTTTCTTCTTAGCCGGCAGGCGTTGACGTAACCAACTCGAAAACAGCAAGTTACGGCGATTTTCTGCGGTCGTCGGCACAGGGAAACTCGAACATTTCTGCAACATCGTGGCCTCCACACGGTATTGGCCATCCGGAGCCGGGCGGTGGAGGGATGAATGCCGTCTTCTCCTAACGCTGGGCAAGGATCTTGGCCTTGTCCGGCGGCTCAGGCTGGACGTCAATCTTGACCGTATGAACGGTGTCGCTCAACTCGCCGCCCACCAGCAGCGTTGCCAGCCGGTGGTAGGTGCAGTAGGCATCGAACCGCGGTACGATGCACGGGGCCTGATCGTCGAGCGTCACACGGACTTGGCCGCAGTCCGGACCGATGATGTCAATCCCCTTTTCGCGAACGATACCGCGGAAGGTCCTTCAGTTTACAGCCGCAGGACAAATTCTCAACCCGACTCGAACAACAGAAACCGAGGCTCGACAGCAAAAACCGAGGCTCCACTTTGGTATGCGGCCTCGCTCCGTTATGATGACGCGAGGACTGCGGACCTGCTCCTGCCTTGGGACTTGAGCGTCCGCAGGCAAGAAGATAGCCCGGGGGCGGCCATGACCATTGATTGGAATCTTGCTGCGGACGTACCCACGGAGGACTTCTTCGCGTCGTTGGATCTGGATGATCCGGGGGACGTCGTTGAGGCACTGGAGACGTTTGTCTCCGAGATGGCAGACGACAGGTTCCGGACTTGGGAAGCGGTCATCCGCTGGGAGCAGGGACTGCCCGGCACCCTTTTCTTGAAGGATCTCGCCGACGAATTGGTCGAATACCACGATCGAAACGGTCGTGTCCCGTATGTCGACGAGCGGCCACGGCCCAGCGAACCGTGGTACTCGATTCTCCGCAAGATCGCCCCGCGTTTGCTCGTCGAACCGTTTCGCACGGCCGACGTTCACTACGATGGAACCACGGAGATCTGGCCGTCCGTGTTGGTCCAACTCGAAAATCACGGCCGCGGACTGTCTTTGCCGGACGGCGTGAGTCAACCGCTGGATGTCTTGCCCATCGAGTTGCGTCATAAGCTCTCGCTGCAGTGCTGTTTCGATCCGTTGAGCGGCCTGGGCCAGGACCAAGAACTGACCTTGGCCAACGAAGATCAACGCTATCGAATCGAAGGGTTCATCCACGAACTGCGGTCGCATCGCGACACCGTCGAGTTTTTCGGGCTGACTCTGACGGGGCTGCTCCAACGAGTCGAGCTTCCCGAGTGGGACCGGCCGATCTTCGTCCGGATGATGTGCGAGGAACTGGGAATCGACAGCGCCGACGCGCCGCTCGCGCCACACCTGGCCGACAAGCTCACGGTCGGTCCCACACCATCCCCGCGTTTGCCGGAGGAAGTCATCAAACAGGGCCTCGTGCATCCTGACCCGGCCGTGCGCGAGATCGCGGCCGATTACTTTGCCAACCGTTTTTCGCCGGATCCCACGATTGTGCCGCTGGTGATTCAGGCCATCGAGCAGTACGGCCGCGGCGACGCGTTATTCTCTTACTTCTTTCTTTGGCAGTTGGCCCATACCAGCCAGACGGTTGCCTGGATGGTCCGGCAATTGGAGGCGATCGGGGCCCCTGACGAGGACGCGGAATCCTATTGCATGAATCTGGCGTACGCCCTTTCGACGGTGCGGCCGGAGCTTCTCAAGCCGCATCGGCGCGAACTGGAAGACTTGCGCCGAATCGCGCCGGGCATTCACGAGGTAATCCTGATCCGCCTCGATTACCAGGCATTGAGCCCCGACGAGTTGTGGAAGCTTTTCGAGGAATTCGTCGCGGAGCCATTCGACGAGTACCCCGAGTTCCCCGAAACAGAAATCATGAAGGACCTCGCCGTTTTGCTTGAACATGACCAGCGAATGGTGTCCTGGGTGCTTCAGATGTTGACTCGGACCGTGGATGATCCCGAGTTCAGCGTTTGGCGGCAGGGTGTCGCCGTTCACCTCGCGGGCGAATTGCGGCTCTCCTCCGCGGTGCCCTACCTCGTCCCGCTGCTGCACGACGACGAGGAAGGCCTGAACGCCGATGTCCTGGAAGCCCTGCCGCGGCTGGCCGCTGACGAGGTGCTCGCCGAATTGGATCGCAGATATCCGACCGCGGATTGGGGATTTCGCTGGAGTGCCACGACGGCAGTGGAACAACTGCCTGCGGACCGTAGTATCGCCACGCTTTGGTCCTGGTACAAGATCGAGGCGGACAAACCGATGCGACGGCGCATCCTGCGAGCCCTACTGCGCAATTTTGTCCAGGACGCCATCGAGCCGGCCCGCAACGAGTTGTCCTCAGGCGATTCCTCTGACGGAGAGCTGACAGAGTTGCGGATCGAATTCGTCGCCTTCTGCACGCTCATCGGTCTGGACTTCCCGGAGCTCGATGCGTGGAGGGAACAAGCTCGCCAGGACTTCTCCAGCGGACCTTTGGAAGTTGACGAGGAGGACGAGTGGGAAGATGACGACGGGGAAGAGGCCGAGTGGGACGAAGAGGACGCGGGCGACGACGAGTTGGAGGCTCCCTCGGGCTGGGTCGGCAGCGTGCTCCAGGGCCTAGAGCCGGACGATGACGAACCGGAAGAGTGGTCCGAGCCGATCATCAATACCGGACGGAGAATCGGCCGCAACGACCCTTGTCCGTGCGGCAGCGGCAAGAAATACAAGAAATGCTGCCTGCGGAAGCACGAGTCATGAATACAGCCGATCTGCCGAGCTGACGTAATGCTCGGCGGTTTGGCGGCTGATACGGCCGTCACCCAGCAGACGCCGGATGGATTCATCCAGCGTCAGCATCCCCTCGCCTCGGCCGGTGAGGATGTTGTTGTCGATCGATTCGATCTTGCCAAACCGAATCGCGGCGGCGATCGGGCCAGTGTTGAACATGACCTCCAGGGCCAGCACGCGTTTGTCGCCTTTGCGGATGCAGGGCAACAAGTGCTGACTGATCACGGCCCGCAGGCTGAACGACAACTGGGACCGGATTTCGCGTTGGACATCTGGCGAGAACAGGTCGGCATAGCGCGAGATCGCTCCTTTGGCGTCGCGGGTGTGCAAGGTGGAAAAGACCAAGTCCCCGTTTCAGCCGCGCTCAGCGCCATCTGCGCGGTCTCTTGATCGCGGATCTCACCGGCGAGGATCACGTCCGGATCCTGGCGCAGTCCGAACTTCAGGCCGTCGGCAAATGTGTGTACGTCCAGGCCGACCTCGCGCTGGGTCACCACCGAGTGCGCCGTTTTGGGGAAGAGGTACTCGACCGGCTGCTCGACCGTGATGATGCGATACCCGCCTTCCCGGTTCAATAGATCGACGATCATGGCCAGCGAGGTGGTCTTGCCGGAGCCGGCGACTCCGCAGAACAACACCAGGCCGTTGCGATAGTGGGCCAAGCGATTTGCCAGGTCCTCCGGCAAACCCGCCCAGGAGAAATCCGGAATCTGCGTGGGGATCACCCGAAAACAGGCTCCCATCTGCTGGCTGCTCAGGAGTTGCGATGCCTTCCCGGCCCCTTGCGGTGCTTCAAGCTGCGCGGCGGCGCGGCTTGACTCGCGCCACCACCGGATCCGCATTCGGTACGCCAGGCGGAGCTGCGACGGAGGTGATGCCCGAGCTTCCTTGACGTCGGAGTGCTCCCGCAATTTGCTGCCGGTAGTTGCTCATGCGGTGGTCTTCGAGACCTTCTTTGCCCCAGTCCAGAATCGATTCCACGGCGCCGTTCCAACCGGTCAGGAACCGCCGCCACCAGCCGATATCGTCGGACAACGTACCGGAGTCGGTCAAGTAGACAAAGGTGCCCAGGTGCTGATAGCCCAGCGACCGGGGCGGCGCACGCGTGACCACATCCAGGTCGTTCACGATACGAAAGGCGTGCGGCCGGAACGCGAAATCAAAGCTGCGGGCAAAGGCGTTGTCGCCCGTCCGCGGTTGACCGAACGTGTACAGTCCGGAAACGGGACGCTGGGCCTCGCACCAGCGGGCGACGGCCAACGTAGCCAAGGCAGCTCCCAAGCTGTGTCCCGTGACCCACAAACTCCGCCGCCCCTCGTTCTGCAGACGCCGGACTTCCTTGTCCAACAGTTGCCACACACAGCTCAATGCGTCGTAGAACCCCTCATGCACGTGCCCGCCCCAGGGACCGGCGACGAGATCGAAATTCAGGTCCGCGATCCAGTCCTCCATACGATCCGATTCCGTTCCTCGGAAACAGACCACAATGGACTGAGGATCAGCGGCCACAAAACACTGCGTGGCCTCGACGTCCAGGAACAGAAAGTCCGAATACTTCCACGTCCCGATCGCCGTCCGTTCCACGATGCCGGGATCCGCATAGACCAGTTCCGCCGCCGCTGCCAGATGCAGAGCGGTGGGAAAATCGAAGTAATGAGTCGCGCTGATACGTCCGGATACTGGCACTGCTAGCTTCCTTGTATCGACAACGTGACGAGCAAACGAACCCCCGTCATGTTATCGGCAGCTGTGAGACGGTTTGAAGAACCGTCCTACGGAAAAACGGGCCTCGATCATAACGTTGCGAAATGCCGTCAGTGCAAGCACCAGCGAATGCCCCCGGCTTGCCCGGGGGATCGTTACGCTCTTTGCTACACACGAGCGCCCCCGACACCATCTTCCCCGTTCCCCAGTGGCGGCTTCGCCGCCGCTGGGGAACGGGGAAGATGAGGATTGGAGGTATCCGCCCTGGTAGCGGCAAACGTGAAGCTCCCCCGGGCAAGCCGGGGGCGTCACCTTTACGAGCCCGAGCTGCCAGCACTTCGCAATGTCATGATCGAGGCCGAAAAACGAATGACGCCGTTCCTGCGATTAGGGTCCCATCAAGAACTGGCTCGTCACACGGCATCGGCAAATCGATACGTGGGGTTGGGCCGTCCGGGACGAAAACTTTGGGTGCTGCGGAACTCGGGTGTGGCATTCAGCGCCGCGCACGCCCCACGCACGGCGGCGCGCACTTGTTCGTCCAGTTGTTGGGGATCTACGGCGACGCGGGCGTTCACGATCACCTCGGCCTCGCGCGTGTGGCAATGGGACGCCAGCGACAGCACCGCCGGCGTATCGCTGCTGACCAGATTGGCCACGCCATGCCGGCCCTCCCACCACCCGATCGTTTTCAAATGGGCGGGTTCAGCGTCGCTGGCAGCCAGCGACTGCTGCAGGCGTTTGACGATGTCGAGCGACAGGTCGTCCAGCGAGAACGGAACCGCCGCCGTGACCCGCAGGCTGCTGTTCAGCCAGCCCAACTCCGCTTCGCCCTCGGCATAAATGTCGTAGTCCAGATCCAAAATGCGGTGGCCGAAGTTGCCCCGCTGGTCCAAAACCTCGAGCAATGCCTCGAAGCCGGCTCCGGTCTTGGCCGACATGCGGACCACCGGCACGCCGGGTTGTGCAGCGGCGATCAGAGCCGCCAACTCTTCCACCTCGTCCGGCTGCAGTTCATCGATGCGATTGATGATCACGCAATCCGCTTCTTCCAATTGTTTCTTGAAGATATACGCGGCCTGGGGAGAAAAACCGGTCCGGGGCTCGTTGCGCAAAATCTTGCGGCCGTGGCTCGGCTTCAACAGTACACCGTAGGGCGCCACCTCGAACTTGTTCTGGCAGAGCCGACGCAGGGGCTGCACCACGGTGGCCACGATATCCGTGCAACTGCCGACCGGCTCGGCGATAATCACGTCCGGCCGCTGGTGCGCCTCCAGCCGCGCGACGGCCTCCGACAGGCCGTTGAAATTGCAGCAGAAACACGAGCCCGCCACCTCGCCCACGTCGAACCCTGCCGCCCGCAGCGCGTGGGTGTCGACCAGATCCGTCGCTTGATCGTTCGTAACGATGCCGACCTGCAAGCCCTGATCGCGATACGTCCCGGCCAGCCTCGCAATTGTGGTCGTCTTGCCGGCCCCCAGGAATCCGCCGATCAGGATAAAACGCATGGCTGCCATGTTTCGCTCCGCAGAGTTGGAGGGTGATGTCATGCGTGGCAAACGCCGCGAAATTTTCGGTTGCTGATTCTTTCGTTCCTCACGGCACCCGTCCGATCGCGGCGTTGCCGTTGAGCCTGAGACCGACGCTGACCCGATTCGTATCGTGGACTCGTCCGTCCACGCTGCACAATCCCAGGCAACGGCCAGGATACCCGCCGGATCGCTCCAAGGGAACAAGCCGCGTCGCCAATCGTGACCAAGCCGGTCGAAATCTGCAAGGGGATGCTCGTCGTCGGCCCCCTGGGCGACGGCTTCGTCAGGAGGGGAGTTGGGCGGGTGATCGAGGTCGGAGAGTGAACTTGGCGTCACGCTTGCGGGGCGTCGTACCCCGGAGTATGCTCAGTCCGTCCGAAACACAACCGAACTTACAACTAGGGGAGCAAACGACAATGAAAATCAGCCGACGCACGTTGTTGGCAAGTGGAACAGCTTTGGCTGGATCGTCCGTCTGGCGTGGCGAGACGACAGTGGCAGGTGCCGAGGTGCCGAAAGACGCAGTGATTCTAACCGCCATGGTGAAGGCCAAGGCGGGGGAAGAAACGGCGGTGAAGGAAGCCCTACTGTCCCTGGTCGGGCCGACTCGGAAGGAACCCGGTTGTCTGTGCTACAACCTCCACCAATCGAAGACCGACCCGACCCAGTTCATGTTTTATGAACAATGGGCCAGCAAGGAAGCCTTGGACGCCCACGGGAAGACGCCCCACATGAAGGCTTTGGGCGGGAAGCTCAAAGACAAGACGGACAAAGGCGGCGGGGTCGTCTTGTACGAGTTGCTGGAGTAGGCCAGCCCGCACTCGGAAGGAGGAAGTCATGAAGCCCCTTGTTCCCATTCTGCTGAAGGACGTGCATTCCTTCTTCGGCAACCTGAAACACGGCGGCATGTACGAGGGGATCTGGGGCAACGTGACCGATGACAATCGGGTTTGGATCGGGTCACGCAACGGCATCACCTTCGGACGTTGGGATAACAACAATCTCATGGTGCTGGCTGCCAAGCCGCTGGAGGAAAACCGATACGACGTCGTGGCAGGGCGGATGGGTAGCAACGCTCACGAAACAACTTCCTCATTCCAACACGCCAGCCGTTGACCGCAGGCCGAAGGTCCCGGTTCTGCGACTTGGATGCCACGGGCTTGCCCCGTGGAGGCTCACGTTTCTCGCTACACCCGGCAGCCCAACACCCCTTCCTTCCCCGCTTCGTCCGCGGCGGCGAAGCCGCCGCGGACGAAGCGGGGGAGGTGGAAGTGGGATCCGCGTCTGTGTAGCAAGAAACGGAAGGATCTCCCGGGCAAGCCGGGAGCATTCACCAGTTGCGGACGGCACTCGCGACGCCTCCGAAACAAAACGGGGAAGTTATTTCGTGGGCGTTGCTACGGGTTGCGATGACCAGCCCATTTCGGGCGGGCGGTTACCTCAGACATCACCTGAACCATTTCGGCAGGTTTCCTCGTCCGCCGAATTGCAGCAGGAGCTGCCCGCCCGGTCGTAAAGCTCGGCGTATGCCTGTGAGCACAGAGCGATGGTCCAAGACCCAGTGCAGGCAGGCAAACGAAATCACCCAGTCGCACTGTTCAACGAATCCCAACTGCCGGGCGTCACCCTGCTCGAATCGAAGCTGTGGCAGGGCCTCGGTCGGGAAGCTCTGGCGAGCGAAGTCGATCATTTCCGCAGACGAGTCAAGGCCGACGACCATTCCGTTCGGCACGCATCGAGCCACTTCCGCCGTGATCTTCCCGTCGCCGCAGCCGATGGACAACGATTCACGACACCACTTTTGTGACAGGAGGGCAAGTCAATGCAAGATCCCCCTGGTGGTCGGCCATGAGGGGCGGCCGTGGTCCGTTCCTCCCGTGGCGTGTTTAGTCCGTTCACGACCGCTAAACACTACGAGGCCCTGCTACACAGGCGGGGTTTTTCATTTCTTGTCGTGTCCCGCAAGGTCGTGCAATTGCAGTTAGCTTACTTAGATCGAATTCCGCTGCCGGTACGACTTGGGCCGGGAACCACGTTGCGCTCGAATGTCCTGGAACTGCTAAAATGGGTCGAGGCTGTTCGCCCTTCGCCGGTCGTTCTGGTGCCTGGCCTGCTTCGTTTACCCGTTTACTTTCGGCCTGATCTCGGTGTGGATCGGGTACAAGGAAATGCCGGGGTACGAACGCTCCATGCCCTTCGCCGTTTCCATCGGGATGGGGCTGGTCGGGTGCATCTTGATCGCCGGGGGGAGATCGAGTCAAGTGAGCAAGTGCCGCAGCGGAAGTAACGGATGCCGAACAAGATCGAGGAGTCGCAGATGGGCACCCAACGGGTTATCCGCATCGCTGTTTCGATCCCGATGTTCTTCTTCGCTTCCGTCGCACTGGCGGCTGAATCCGTGAAGCCGATGCCCGCCGAGGTTAAAGTGGCGGCCATCCAGATGCTTGGTTACGACAAGACCGACGTACCAAGACCGGGCTTCGACCCGAGCGAGGCGGTCGTCCGATACATCGAACGAGCAGCCAAGGATGGGGCACAACTGGTCGTGTTCCCCGAATACCTTCTGGGCCGAATCTCGGTTCCCGGCCCCCAGACGGAACGAATCTCCAAGGCAGCGGCGGCGGGAAGCATTTACGTTATCGTCGGGTGCTGGGAGGTGTACGAGGACGGTTCCTTTGCCAACACGGCCCTGCTGTTCGACCGGACAGGAAGCATCGTCGGCAAGTACTACAAGGTCCATGCGGCGGTTGACCGTTTTGAGGGCGAGCCGCCTTGGTCAAAGCCGCCGAAAGGCAAGGATACCGACTGGTACATCAGGAACGACCCGGAGTGGGCGATGAAACGGGGTGACGACTTTCCGGTCTTCCACCTCGACTTCGGACGGATCGGCATCCTCACCTGCTACGATGGTTGGTTCCCGGAGACATGCCGCGTCCTTTCGCTCAAGGGGGCCGAAATCCTCGTCTGGATTAACGGTCGCCGAGGGACGGTCGAGGACTTCATCGTCAAGTCGGCGATGTTCCAGGACGAAGTGGCGATGATAACTACCAACCAAGCCTACGGCGCCGGGACGATGATCGGAGCGTGGCCCGCCCGCATCATAGCAGCCTGCCCCGAGCCGAAGGAGGACTACATCATCGCCACGATCAATCTAGCGCAGGTGCGGCAGGCTCGGAAGAACAGCCGGAACGTCCAGCAGCGCCGTCCTGAGTTTTACGGGGAGATTGTGAAGCCGGTTTCGAATGGCAAGAATGTCGGTTGCGACGGCACCGGGGGACTGGAACCGTGAAAAAGACCGGGCCGTGGATGAACACAATGGCTGGGAACGGTCCCGCGCCCTGCGGTCGAGCCAAATCCAGTTTCAACTCCGTGTCGCCAGCCTTGCCGTAGGTGATGTTGTCTTCGAGGACAATCTTGTCGTTGTCAGCCGCCGCACATCGGCCCGTGTAGCCCAGCGGCAACAAAACGCACGCAAGTGCTGCGACGAGCAATTTCCAAACATTCATCAGTGGGCTCCTGGTTCTGAAGTGGTGATTCTATTTCTTCCTCGGCCCGTAGTGCGGCTTCTCCCGTCCCAACTCGTAGGCCCCAAGGTCGGGAGCGTTGCCAACGAAATCGTCGGCGAGGTTTGCACCACGGCACCAGCATCAACGGCCTTGCCACCGGCCTTCAACGGCAAGTGCTGCGGCGCTACCCGAGCGGGCTCGGCTGGAATTGACCAGCTGCTAAAGATGTCTTCCTTTCGCACACGAACTCCGTGCCGCTCGATACCGACCGCCGCGGCAAACTGGTCGACATCCCTGAATCGCCTTCGCCGATTGTTCCAGCGAAAGCCTTCCCGATAGTCGCCCCAATCGAAACCATCGTAGTCAACGTCCGTCATCCAGGTTGGCTCGTAGTTGTTCGGCAAACAGAACTGCGGTTGCGTGCAATCCCCGCCGATCCAAATCGGCTCGGCCCCGCCCGCCGAAATGTACAAGTTGTTCCTCGACAGGCTGCTCAGGATGTGGTGCATACGGTTGCCGGTGGCCCCCCATCTGACGAACGTGTTGTTCACCAACACAAACCGATCCTGAACACGGAACTTGAAGATGGCTCCCTGGCCGACGACGAGGTTGCGGACGAAGTACCACGGCCCGCACCGCATCGGCTGGAAACTCAGGGCATTGTTCTTGGCGTTCGTGATGCGGTTGCCCCACATGCGGACATTGGCGTAACCTCGATCCGGCTCCAGCCCGTCATCGGACACGTCGAAGATGTCGTTGCCGTAGATGTCCACGTTTCTCTCGGGGTAAGAGACACCATCCGCCACACGGGAAATGCGGTTGTAGGCAACGACGTGGCCACCGGAGTGATTCAGTTCCACGCCTTCGCCGCTGATGCCACCTTGCGTTGTCGGCTGGTTGGGGTCGTTGTCCCCGACGATCACATTGTCGGTGATGTGCCAGTTTCGGCTCTCGGTGCTGAGCGTGATCGAATAGTGGAAACCGGTGAACGCGTTTCGGCAGATGACAACATCCTTTGCCTGCCCCTGAGTCCGCAACCCGCTCGGCTCATCCTGCCGCTTGATCGTGAGCCCTTCCAGCCAAAGGTGACTGGCATTGATCCATACCGACGTAAACACCGCATCGCCGTCACCGGCTGCTTCGTACACGAGGTACTGCCCCGGTTTTCCCGATTTATCGAAGACGAAACTGCCGTAGTCGCCCTTGCGCAACAGCAGAATGTCGCCTGGTTCGGCGGCGTTTTGGGCGGCGGTCAGCCCCAGGAAGGGTGCCTCGACGGAACCAGACCCCCCACCCGATCCAGGCACAACATGAAATTTACGACCGCCCTTTGGCGGCTCGGGAACCGGTCGAGTGGCAACGGATACAGTCTTGGTCGCCGTGCCGCCATCCGGGTCCGCCAGATCAAGCCGGACTTCGTACTTCGTCCCCGGCTTCAGGAACATCATGCTCCCGGCGAACATGTTGAACGGCTGGTCGGCCTTCTCTGTGTTGTACCACCACTGGTAATCGACTCGGACCAGCGGCAGAGCATCCTTCCACTTGTCTGTTCCTTCCTCCCGGAATCGGACACTGCAGGTGGCGTCGTGATCGCCGTCGCCGGTCAGATCCCATTCGACGCTGATGCAGGTTGGCGTGGAGTCCGTGCGAAGCTCGCCCGGCGTGCAGGAAGCCTCCCCGGCTTTCGCTGCTCCGAGAGGCACTGACAAGCACGCTGCCAGAAGCCCGGCAAGGGAAAAAGCTCGCTTCATCGACCCGCTACTTCTGTTTCCACGCCCGCACGTACTCAACGCTGAACGTCGATGGCAGATCGTTATCGTCCGGCATCCCAAACCATTGCGGCATCGTCTCGCTGTCGAAAATCAGGAACAACGGTTGGTGCCAGTGCGTGTTTTCGACCCTGCGCACCAGGACGCCATCGACGTAGTACCCGATCTCGTCCTTGCCCCCGTCCAGGCCAAAGACGTGGTAGTCATCGGCGAATCGCCACGGTGCTTCCCATACACCGCCGACGCTCCAATGCTTCTTCTCCTGCGGCGTCGTCCTGAATACGTGCAGGTTCATATCTGTGAACCGACCCGTAAAATGCGCTCACGATAACATCCTCGAACGCTAATCCGGTGGTTTCTCGTCAACAAAGAGACTGTCCTACTTCACAGGCAATAGCTCCACCCGCCGTTCTTTCCGTTCCGGCACCGGCTTGCCAACCGTGACGACCAACTGGCCGTCCTGGGCCACGGCGACGGCGTAGTCGGGGACTCGCTGCGGGTACACGGCGGTGGCAGCCAGTTTCTCCACGGCCGTCCCATTTACCCGCAAATTGCCAAACGTCACGGTGACCTTGGGGATTTCCTCCACCGGGATCTGCCGTCCGTAGATTTCCACAAAGCTGGCGAGTTTCCTGGCAAGGATGAGGTTTTCGCCCGGAAACCGCAGTGCCCCGACGAAGACGTTTTCGTCGTTCTCGTGCGAGTATACGAAGGCACCGACCCAGGTGCAGGGCTTGCCCTCGACCACCTCCCGGTCCATGCGGACCACACGGTACGTGTACTTGCCCTTCTTCCACTCGTAGGGCCGTCGCACGCTCACGAAGTCGCCTTCGTGGCCGGAACTTTGCCACAGGCCACCCGCCGAAGGCCGAATCGCATCGGGGCTCCGCTGGCCCCACATGGACATGAGGAAGCCGGGGCCGATCTTGCGCAGGTGTTGGTCCCGCTTGGTGTAGCCATCGGCCTGAGTCTGGATGCCTCCATAGAACTTGGTCCCGCTCAATTCGGCAATGCCAATCGGAGCCACGTACAAGTTCACGGTCGGCGACACATCATCGCTGATCGTGGCGTCGATGCTGTAGCTCTCGAAGGCCGTGTCCTGGCCGATGTCCCACCAGATGTCAATCAGGTGCCACGGCGGCGGCTTCGGCCCGGCGTCTTCACCGGCCAGGGCCAAAGCAGGGAGCAGGAACGTCGGGCAACTCACGGCGGTCATCAAGAACAGCGGTAGCAGCTTCCGGAACATGGTTTGCACTCTTAGGCTGAAGGCGATACGTGGGCGCGCCATTTTATCACGGTCCGTTCCTGCCCTGCCAGTAACCGTGCAGCTCTGGCTGACCTCGGTGCTATCCCGGGCGTTGGGTGCGGAGCAGTTCGTCGGCCAGTTGGTTCGATGTGCGGGGGTCGAGGAATTTGAGCAGCAGTTGCCGCGTGTCGGTGAACAGCTGATCGATCTTGGCTTGGACGCGGCGGTCGGAACTCTTGACGCGTTGGGCTTGCTGATCCAATTGGCGGGCCAGATCGGCGCGGTTTTCCAAGCCGCGGAACGTTTCCAGCAAGGTCTTGGCCTGGTCGTATTCCTTGTTCTGAAGATGGCGGCGGAAGCGGGCGATGTATAGCTCCCGCCGGGCCACCAGGTCCATGGCCCGGTTTTGCAGTCCTTTCACATAACCTTCGGCAAACAGCCGCGGGGCGTCGTCCGTCACTTGGACGGCGACCAACGGCTCCAGGCCGGCGACGACGGGCAGACGGGCCAACAACTGGCCGCCGTTGCGGACGTACAGGATTTGCAGCGGGTTCGGCTTGCGGACGACGGCGATCCGGCCACGCCAGTCGGTGACGCCCAGCAAATCGGCGTCGTCCGCTTCGGGCGCCTTGGAGTAAACTTCATAGCCCGCCAGTGGAGCCGGCTGGTCGCCTTGGGTCCGGACGGCCAACTCCGTCGCGTCCAAGCGGGGCTTGGCACGCAGCGCCAAACGCACCGTGCGGGCGCTGCTGCGGCCGCCCAGCGGCGAGGTCATCCCCGATGAGACCAGGCATTGCCACTGATTGCCCGTGCGGCCGGACACCGTCAGAAAGGTCCAGGCGGCTTGCTGGATGCCGTTTTCCAAGGGCTCGCCCAAACGGTCGTTGCGGCGGATGATCGGCACCAGGACATCGCGTTCGGCGATCCTCGCCGGGGATTGCTCGCCGGTGATCAGACCGTCGGCGCGAACTCGAACCACGGCTTCTTTGCCTTTGGCGGATTCAACCCGGCCAAAGGGAACGAAAGCGTCGACGAGCGCGGCAAAGGCTTCGTCGGCCACTCGGCCGGGCTGCGACACGTGGCGCGTCACGACCGGCTGCCACAGCCGAGTCCGGCAGTCGAGTTCCCGCACCGCAATCGTCAAGCCCGTGAGTTCGTCGCGGATGCCGAGCAGAAACAGCTTGTCGTCCTGCTTGATCAAGTCCGGGGCGAGGGCCAGAACGGCGTCCACTGTCACGCGATCGGGGTAGCGGGCCGCATCCCATGCCAACGCTGCGGGACAGGCGGCGATGTTGACTTGCCAGGCGGCGCCGGCCACCACCCAGGCCCGGTCGGAAACCGCTTGGCCGATCCGTTGGGCCAGAACCGGCGTCAACTCGGCGGCGTTGTCCATCGCCAGCCACACTTGGACGGAATAGGGCGAATACTCCCAGGTGGCTTGCGCCCGCAGTTCGCTGGGGCAAGCAAAGATCAGGCCGAAGACGAAGAAGACGGCGGCGCTGCCCACGGCGGTCCCGCGACGGCAGGTTGGAGTCCAGCCTTTAGGCTGTCTTCCGGCCGCCAACCTTGACGTACAGGCGAAAGCCTGGACTCCAACTTCTGTTCCGCGGTTTCTTGACAAAGCCATGTTCATTCCTGTTGAACCGGAGGCACCACGCGCCACTGTTCGACGTTTTGATAGAACGCAATCGGCCGGTCTTGAAGCCCCGTCAGGCCTGACTGGTACACAAAATAGTCGATCATTTGCCAAAGCGGAAGCAAGGTCACGTCTTCGAACAGCAAGCGGTGCAGGTCGTGCAGCACGTCGCGGGCTTCCTTCCAGTTGGCCGCCTCGTCCAGCCGACGCAGGGTCAGGCTGAGGAATGGATCGGTCGCGCCGGCCAACCCCCCGGGGCCGAACAACCCGGCGGCCTCGGTCAAGGGCTCGCGCATCGTGAACTCCGTGTACAGCAAGTCGAACTTGCCGTCCGTCACCCGGCACTGGCCCGGCGGCAACTCGCGGAGCACACACTTGACGCCGATCACATTCCACTGAGTTTGAATCTGTTTGCAGATAAAGCGGGGCATCTCGCCGGCCGGGTGCGCCAGGACGAGTTCCTTGAGTTCGGGAGCCTTTTCCTTCTTCTTGTCGGCGGCCGCTCCGAGTTGTTGGTCGGCCAACCGCAACAGGATCGCCGACATCACGGGGTCGTAGGGCAGCGGCCCGAGCGACTCGTCGTAGGCATACGCGGCCGGGTCGTCGCTGGTGATGCCCGTCGGCAGGGGAGCGCTGATGACCCGCGTGCCTTCGACTTTGGCGCCATCCAACAGGCCCTTGTGCAGGATTACTTCGCGGTTGATGCCGTACAGCAGGGCCCGCCGAAAGACCCGGTTGGCCAGGAACGGGTTTTCCCGGTTGGGCACCAGCACATGGACCGAAGGAAAGGCGTACGCCGCTACGCGCAGCGACTCGTCGCTCCGCAATCGCAAGGCATCGCTGGGCAGCAAGCGGTCGATGGCGTCAATTTTGCCTTTGCGCAGGTCTTCGATCGCTTTGCGCGGTTCGGCGTAAAACCGTTCGACGATCACCGGGCTGGGCTCGCTGTTTGCCGCCCCGGCGGTGGCCGGCTCGAACCGCGTCTCTCCGTCGGCCTGCGACGCGACCCGGTAGCGGACGCCGAGCGGCCCCGAACTGCTCAGCTGCACCTGCAGCAGGGCTTGCGGCAGCACGTGGGGATGCCGCAGCTTGACGCGCACGCGGCGCACACTCTGGACCTTGACCTCGCTCATCAGGCTGGCCCACGACGGCCGGTACGCGGGCGAACCGGGATCGGCCATCGCCAGCAATTCCCGGGACAGGTCATACCCAGTGAAATTCACTCCCGGCTGGGGCCGCAACTCGAAAATCAATTCCGACCGGTCCGCACTCTGCTGGACGGTCCCCCACGGACTCGCGTAAGCGCCGCCCTCGGGTCCGCGTTCGACGAACTCGACCAGCGTGCGGACCAGCAAGTAACCGGCGCGCCGCGCCGATGGGTTGTCCAAGCTAACCGCGTCGAACAAGACCGCGGGCTGAGCCACGCCGACAACGACCAACGGGTATTGTCGGGCGATCTCCAGAACCACTTCGCGGCCACCGGGCAAGGTAGGCCAGATCCGCAGCATTTCCTGGCCGGCTTCGTGGGCTTGGCGGAACCGTTTGGCAGCCAGATGCGCCGCGGCTTCGTCACGTTTGGCGGCGGCCAGGGCGGTCAGCTTGTCGCGCCATGCCGCCGAGACCTGAAGAGCGGTGCCGTACACGCGTTGAAGACGTTCCAGCAACAGTCTCGTGGCGCGGTAATTCTGAACTTCCGCCTGCAGGCCGATCAGCCGGTCGCCGACGCGTTCCATGGCGGCCAGCGCCGTTTGCGGGCCGCCTTGGTATCGATAGCCGCGGTTCTGACGGTACAATTCCTCCAAGATCGCGAACGCTTCTTCGACCCGCTTGGCGCGGAACAGAGCGCCGGCGTTCAGGTACAGGTAGTCTTGAATGGCTTCCTGCAGGCCCTGGGTTTGGGGATAGAACCGCAACAGCCACTGATAGAACTCAAACGCCTCGTCGTATTTGGCCTGCGCCTCGGCGTGCTTGTCGGCGCCCGTCAGCGACACCGCCTCGGCGACCACCTTGGCCGCTTCGCGCAAGACCAGTTCCTCGAAGAAATCGACTTTGTCAATACTTCGCCAGGCGACTTCGTATTCATCCGCGCGGTCGTCGAACAGCCGGACCTTGATCTTGCCCACGCGTTTGACTTGCTCGGGCAGCCGCCGCTCGGGCAGCTGCAGCGGCATGACCTTCAGCTCTTGGTTGTCGTTGACCTTGTCCAGCGTGATCACATCGTAGGGTTCGAGTTGGTAGAACTTCTTCGCCGGCGGAGGCGGTTCGGGGGTGGCGGGGCCCTGCGGAGTTTCTTTCTCGACCTGCGGCGCCGCCGCGTTGGACGCCCCATCGTCCGCCGCCGGCGCTTGACCGGCGGGCGCGGAGGCCCCTTGCGCCGGGGCCGGCGCAGCGGGCTGGCCCGCAGCCGGCGGGGTCTGAGCATTGACCGGCAGCGCTGACAGCAGCACCGACAGCACGACGCCGGCTGCGGCCAGGTGCCACCGCAGCGGCGTAGAAGCCCGGTTCGCGGAACGATCGCTGCCCCGGAAAGGCGTTCGGTTGTCTGCCACAAGCGTCCTGTTCATGCCCACCATCCGTCTGCCGTTCAACCTGCCCCGACGCCCTGATCGAATGCTTCTTGATCGCGGCGATACAACGCCAAGGTCGACTCGAATGCCGAGGCGGGCACGCGCCACACGGGCTCGCCTTCGACGTGCGAATTGCAGTGGGTGACCAGCAGCCGATAGAGGAACTTGAACAAGTGCCGTGGCGTGCGGAGACCGCGCAGCACTTCCAAGATCCTCTGGTCGCTCACCGCCGGGTCGATCAAGTCCCGCAAGCGGGGCGACGCCCCGGTCTCGCAGCAGGCGGCTAAGCGGGCGTTGGTCACATCATACAAGGCTTCGCCCGTCCATTCGAACGACGCGATCATGTTTTGTTTGTCCAGCCGCGCACGCTGGTAGAACTCGCGGTCCTCGCGCTCGATGAACCGCGTCAGTTCGATCGGTGCCATGATCTTCAGGCCCAGCCCGGGATGCTTGAGGAACTTGTTGTCCAGCATCGGCCAGAGCAGCGCCTTCATCAGTTCCGCCGAACCGTTGATCAAATGCGGCTCGTCCAAGCGATCGACCAGGACCACGATCCCGCGGAACCCCACGGTTTGCAGGACGCCCTGGAGTTTAAGCAGCATTTCGTAGCGGTCGTCCGTGCCTTCCGCGTCCGGCAGCGGCTGGGCCACGATCTCCGGACGCGTGAACTGCAGCAGAACCTGCCGCAGCGTCCGCGCGTCCCGGTTGCTCAACCGCATCTGCCGCAGGATCCGATGCGACTCCCAAAAGCAACTCCACCAGCGCCACAGCCACGGGCTCCAAGCTGCCAGCACGGCAGCCGCAAACAGCATCCACAGCGTGATGACCCAATCGCCATGGCCGGCGATCGCCAGGCCCAAAGCCAAGCCCGGGACGGCGACCGTTCCGGCGATTCCGATCGCCAGAGGGAGCTTGGCCCGCAGCGTCGAGAAACGCAGCCGTTTGCGAAGCGCCGCCCAGCGATCGCGGAACGTGGTGCTGACCGACTGGTCGTAGCACGCCGCCAACAGCAGCAGGTCGCGGGCCTGGTGGCGATCCAAGCGATCGACCGCCGCGGACTCGATCTCGGCGTCGACAATCGCTGCCGGCTGGTGAACGTTCAGGATCCGGTCGATCAAGCCGGTCGTGGCCAGCGACAGGATCGCGTCCATGTGGTCCCACAGTTTCCATTCCCGCAGCACCCGATCGGCCCGGCGGCTTCTGCGCCCGCCCAGTTTCTCGCGAAAACGGTCCAGAAACGGATTGAAATCGTCGTAGTGGACCACGAACAGTCGCCGGTCGGGACAGCTGCGGTTGTGCTGCTGCAAGTGCTTGGCGATCTGCAGCCGCATGGCTGTCTTGCCGGCGCCTTTCTCGCCGAACACGACCGACGTGGACGGTTCGTTCGGGTCGCCGTAGATCTTGTCCCAGGTGGGATGGAAGGTGCTCGCGATGCAGTGATCCTTGAACACCAAATCCGTCTGCGCATCCTCTTCGGCAAACGGATTCCTCGCGACACCATGATGTTCCAGAAACTGCTGAATCTTCATCGTAGGCGTGTTTCTCAGAGTTGCCGATCAGGCCTCGTGGGAGGATTCCCAGGTCCGTCCGGAGGCCGTTCCCGCAGGACGGGCCCGAGGATCCGTCCTACATGGTTCACTTCACTTGTAGGCTGTCCAGGAATTTCCGAAATGCTTCTTCGTGCTTGGTCACCGTCGTCTTGGGGCCGTAAAACTTGATGAAGTAGTTGCCGTGCTCGTCGGTGGGGATGATCGCGCCCAACATGCGGTAATTCTCGCGCATCACCGCCGGGGTAAACGGCGTCTTCTGGTCCTTGTACGTTCCCACCAGGTCGAGACGCTGCAGTTCGCGGCCGGCGACTTGCAGTTTGTCCACTTGGTTGCGCTCCGTCTGGGCGAACTGGCCGACCCAGCGGTCGAGGTTCTGTTGCACACTGCCGCCGGCTGCCATGATCGTGATGCGTCCGTCGGCCGGATCGCCTTCGGCAGCCGGGCACGAGAACTCGGCGTCGATGATCCGCACCCTCGGCTCCTGGCGCACCCAGCCGGCGGGCGCGGTCAGCACGATATGCCCTTCGGCCAGAGAGACGACCGGCGTCTGCTCGGCAGCGGAAACGGCCAACGGCGTCAGGAGAGCCAACACGGGCAGTGTCATGCGTATTCGGTTCATGCGAGTATTTCGTCCTTTCGTCCGTTCCCAAGGGATACCGGCGCGGCGCCGGGTCATCCCATGAGCACGAGTATCAGAGTAACAAACAGGGCCACGCACATCAGCCCGAGAACGGCCACGATGGTAATGGCCATGGCCGTCGAATTGCGGCGTTTGGCACGAATGGGGCCAGCCGCGTAGGCTGGCGTTCCGGACGCGGCATAGGTCGCGGGCGTCACCGGAGCGGGCATGGGCGGCGTGACCATTCCCAGCGACGGAAAAGTCTCGGCGGCGGTCCGCCAATCGCCCCAGCCCTCGCGCCAGACCAGCGAATCCGGGCTGACGCGCCCTTCGCCGAGCCATTTCCGCATGACGTCGCCGCGGGCCGGGCCATATTGGCCGCCCGACGGCGGGCGGACGTACCAAATCGCTTGCGGCGCCTCGTCGATCGGATCCAGCGGCGCGGTGGGAGCCATCAGCGGTGCCATCATAGGAGCCATCGGCTGTGCGGCCGCGACCGGATGCATGGGAACCGTCGGCTGGATCGGCACCGTTTGATGCGCAGGTAGTGCGGGCTGCATCGGAACGGTGCGTGCGACCGGCATACTGGGCGAAATCGTCTGAGGCCCGCCGCCCGGCATCGGCGTGCCGGACGCCGGCCGGGCCGCAGGGCCAAAGCCACCGGCGCCCGGGGCCATGCCCGGCCCGGGCAGCGGTGAGTGCAGAACCGGCGAGACCGGCAAGCTGCGCGGCGTTGCCGGGTGGGCGATCTGCAGCGTCAATTCGGGCGCGTCGTCCTCGTTGCTCGCCAACCCGGCTCCGCCCCCGTCGCCGCCGCTGGGGCTGCCTTTGGTGATCTGACTTTCCAGCGGAATGTCCAGTCCGCCGCCGCACTGGGGACAAACACCGCGTTTGCCCGCCAGGAACGCTTTCACGTTTAACTTGTTTCCGCACGTAGGACAAAGGAATCGAATACCCATGACTTCGGCTGCAACAGCCCTCGTGTTAAATGCGATCGGCCCCTGGCGCCTCATTATACATGGTGCTAAGCTATTGGGAAGATTACGGTTGCATCCGGTATTAGACGAGGTAAAACGACGATGAGCAAGGACCGAAAACGCGCGCAGGCCACGGAAAATCCGCCTGAAATCGGGGTGATTGGGGATTTGACCGAACAAGAGTCGGAGATTTGCGACAAACTGCTGGACGTACCCGTCGGCGGTGAATGTACGCTGTACTTCAATTCGCCGGGAGGCAGTTCCTACAGTGCCATCGCGATGTTGGCGCTGATCGAACTCCGCGAACTTCGGGCGACTGGCATCGTTTTGGGAGAGTGCTCGTCCGCTGCGATTTGGCCGCTGGCCGCCTGCCGCCGCCGATTGGTGACACCGTACAGCGTGTTGCTGTTTCATCCCATGCGGTGGCAAAGCGAGGAAAGTGTCCAGTTGTCCGAAGCCATCGAATGGGCTCGGCACTTCGGCGACCTGGAGCAGGAGATGGACAAGTTGCTGGCCAAGTTTCTGGGGTTGCCGCTGGAACAAGTCGAACAGTGGATGAAGCCTGGACGCTATGTCAGCGGCCGCGAGTTCGCCGCCGCCGGACTGGCGGAATTGATCGACCTGACTCAGCGGCTCCGCTAGAATGGCGGAGAGCGACCGCAGAGCTTGGCCGGCAAATCCCCAGCAGGTTTCGGAGTCTGAAATGAGCAAGAACCCGTTCCCCGGCATGAACCCCTGGCTGGAAGCCCATTGGGGCGACGTGCATACGCGGCTTACGACGTATGCCTGCGATCAGTTGCAGCCGCAGTTGCCAGCCGGCTTACGCGCCCGGATCGAAGAGTACATAACGGTCGAATCCGACGACGAACCCGAACGCTCACGATCCCGCTTCGCCCCCGACATTCGAGTGATCGAGCGGCCGGGCGAGTCGGATGACTTGGGGGGCGTGGCGACGGCCGTCGCCGTCGCTGCCGAACCACTCGTCGTGCCTCGGCAGACCGAATTGGAGACGCTGCATTACCTTCAGATCGTAGACACCAAGGCAGGGCATCGCATCGTTACGTCGATCGAGTTTCTCAGCCCCGCCAATAAAGCGAGCGCGGCAGGACGTGAGCAATATCTGACGAAACAGCGGCAAATGCTCGACGGCGGTGTCAACCTGGTGGAAATCGACCTGCTGCGCGCGGGACGATGGGTGTTGGCTGTCGAGCGGGGCATCTTGCCGAATGCCTATCGCGAGCCGTACCGCATCTGTGTCGTCCGGGCCGAGCGAAGCAGTATGGCGGAAGTGTACCGTGTCGCACTCCGAGAACCGTTGCCGTCAATCCGAATCCCGCTGCGCAGCGAAGACCAAGACGTGCCTTTGCAACTGCAGACGCTGATCGACGCGGCGTACGTGAACGGACGCTATGGGGACGACATCGACTACCGCGAAGCTCCGGATCCCGCATTGACCGGCACCGACGCAGAATGGGCCGACCGCGTGCTGCGGGAACAAGGATTGCGCTGAGGTCCGTTGCGGCGCACGTCGTTGCGCGTCGCAAGTTCCTGCCAGAGGACTGGTTACGAAGCTCCGCCTCGTAACCCACTGCCCCGAGGCTCCGCCTCGTACAAGGCCGGCAAGTGTCCGCCGATTTTCGCAGAGCGAATTGACACCTAACTCTAGACGAACTCCAGACGGATTCGCCTTCCCCCCAGCCAGGGAACTGCCGAGGTGGGCTGATCGAATTTCGCCTCCTTGAGGATCGGGATGTGGGAACGCTTCTCGTAGTAGACCACCACCTCCCGACCGACAATCTCAATCCGTCCCGGCGTGTTGGCGAACTTGGCGAAGAGCGTTTGCGGAGTGGCGTTGGCGAAGCCCTTCAGTCGCTCGGCCAAACGATGATACAGGAGGGCAGCCACCACGGTCAGCGTCAGATCGAAATCCACGTTCAGGCGAACTTCGCTGGAAAGGCAGTCGAGGTGAAAGAAGGAAATCTTCTCGCCGAGCGAGTGCTCGATGTGGTTACGGCTGGCGTACGTCTCGATCAGTTGGCGGCCAGTCAGCGGTTCCGGTCGATCGTTAGTCAGCAGGAACGTTGGCGACTCGTGGCCGAGGCCGTCAAAGACGACTTGCCGCAAGGAGGACGGACAGCCCTTCAACGTGACCTCTTCCGAGAAGAATCGGGCCGAGCGGCGTTTGCCCTTGGCCTGGGTGATCTGACAATGTTGCCAGTGGCGAGCCGGGAGACTGCGCACCTGTTTCAGCAGGGCCGGACCACGACGGCGAATCGTGATGAAGCCGACTTTCCGTTCCTCCAACTCGTGGAGTTGGTCGTAGGTGGTGGCCCGCGAGTCAAACAAGACGCGGGCCGGATAGTGGCCCGTCCGTTCCTTCCAGTGATCGACGAACCGCACCACCATCTGATCGGCCTCTTGGCGTAACACGTTGGCCCTGGCGTAACACATCACCCGGCGTGTACTCTCCTGGGCCACGAAGGCCATCACGGCCGGCTCGCCGCGATGCCGCTTGCCCACCCAATGATTCTCCAACGCCTTGGGGTCGCCGCGAAAGGGAATGGCATGGAAATCGAGGTTGAACGACAACGGCGTCTCCGGCAGAGGTAATTTCCGCATCAAAGCGTCGACGAGCCGTTCGTTCATGACCCGCTCGGTGCGATACGAATAGTCGGTGGCATAGGTCGTCTTGGGCAAGACATTCAAGCCCGCGAACAGTCCGGCCCCTTCGTCGGTACAAAGATCGGCGACATGGCTGACGCGGCGTTTGCCGATCAGCTTGGGGGCCAATAAAGCCAGCATCGCCTGGAGCGTCGGAATCTGCTCGCTGCCCGGGTAGCCGGCCCGCTGCACGGCCTTCACCCAACCGCTTTCCAATAACAGCGGGACGAACAGAAACAGCCCAGCCACCGCCGTCCGAATCTCTCGGCCGGATTCCAGGGACAGTTCGCGGACATCGGCGACGGCTGGAACTTCTGAGCCATCCGCGGGGAGTTCTCCTGGACGGGGTTGCCGTGGTCGTGGCGCACGACGCGAAAGCCCTTGCTCGCGCAAGATGGTGGCCAAATAGGATTCGGAGATCTCCTGGCCCTGTTCGGTCAGTTGCTGATGGATCTCCCCCAGCGTCTGGCCGGCTTGTCGCAGGGCGGCGGCCAGTTCCCGAATGGACTCTCGTTTTGGGGACGTCTTTCGTCCCGGACGGGTGCTGACGAAGAACTGCTCCAGATCGGGATTCGCGGCGAAATCCCGAACCAGGGCTTGAACGGTGCCGACATGCAGGCCGAACTGCTCGGCGAGGGCGGGGGCACTGGCGTTCTCCAAGAAATAGGCGCGACAAATCTCGAAGTGCCGGTGCGCCGGGCTACGGGGTTCCTGGAAGGCGCGGGTCAAAGCGTCGGAACGTGCCATGAGTCGATTAAGTGGTAAGAGAAGTAGTTTCACCACGAACGTCGACTTCATGGAAATGCTGCCGGAGCCGGAATTGCCGAAAAACCCCGGAAAATCCGTGTCTGGGGCGTAGGTGATCGGCAGTACACCTCCTGGCAAAAACCTGCAGCAACCTCCATGTAGTACTTTAATTAGTACCTATATCAGATTGTCAATACGCTGACAATCCGGCATCAATGAAGAAATTATCGCCACTAGATACGAGTGCTATTTAGAAGAGTAAAGGCTCTGCGAAAATCGGCGGTGTCAGGAACCGTTTTCGCGCGTTTTGGGGCGGCCTTGGGGGCGAAGCGTGCTTTCCAGTCCCAGTCGGCGGACGAT
>CAZXYZ010000126.1:0-32696 GCA_964645045.1 uncultured Pirellulaceae bacterium
GACTGATGGCGTGCCCCCTACCGAAACCGCGGGCGATTCCCGTGCCGGCCCCAAGAATCCGGCTCCGCGGAGAAAAGGGAAGCCCTCGTGGCAAACAGCGAGCAGAACACAGCTACGGAAAACAAACGTCGGAACCGCTTTGTCACTGGTAACTCCCTGTCTGGCCACAACAGCGAGGTGCGTCGTGGCCGGCGTCTGGCAGGAATCTGCACGACGAATTGGCGGTGAAACGATCAGTTGTTTGGCGCCGCGGCTGCCGGCTTGGGCTTGATGAACATCACGTCGGCCTGTGTCACCCAGCCGGTCCGCAGGTCGAGGCGGAACCACCCTTCGCTGTTCTTCTCGTGGAAGCGGGTTCCCGACCTCGGACCGAACTCCGCCAGGTCGTACTGGGCCCAGGTTTTGCCCATGTCGGTGGAAACGATGATTCCGTTCTTCATGGGCGAGGCCGGCGCGCAGTGGGTGGCCAGCATCACGCCGTCCTGGATGATCATGTTGCCCGACTCCACGCCCGGATTGAACAACAGCGTGTGCTTTTCCGGATTCGGGATGTCGGCCGGATCGCAGCAGAAGATGCCGCGGTCGTAGGGCTGGGGGCCGTTCGCATCGCTGATCCAGTAGCACTTGCCGCCGACGAAACTGATTCCGCCGCACTTGTAGCGTGTGTTGAGGCTGGCGGTGACGATCACCTTCCATTGCCATTGGTCGTTCGCGGCGTCGTAGGTCCCGCGCAGCCAATGACACTCCTTGCCCTCCGGACGGTCGCCGTCGCCGGTGCAGGCATAGAACGCGTTTTCCGCCGGGTTGTAGGAGACGCCGTGGAGATGCCGGGCGATGATCGGGTTGTCGGGATCGCCCAACAGGTTGCCCCCCTTCCCGCCGCCGCCCGAGCCGGTATCGCTGAAGTTGGGGTTCTGACCAAACGTGTAGGCCAGCTTCACGGTTTGCCCGCTGTCGGTGGAGTAGTAAATATTGACGGGTGTTGCGCCGCCGATTACGTTGCAGTAGTTTCCCCAAACCATGATTTCTTTGCCGCCGATGTCCCAAGAGACGATGCCCGGCAGCGTGTGAAAGTACCATCCCGGGTTCTCGGGGTTCTTCGGCGTGTGCGGCAGATAGTCG
Organism: uncultured Pirellulaceae bacterium; assembly: GCA_964645045.1. Classification (GTDB taxonomy): domain Bacteria; phylum Planctomycetota; class Planctomycetia; order Pirellulales; family Pirellulaceae; genus Anammoximicrobium. Next base: position 1,123 of record CAZXYZ010000126.1, read on the forward strand.
CGGCCCTTTGCGTCCTTCACGGTGATCGGCCTGCAGGACTTGAGGTTGTCGGTGCTCAGATACAGATTTGCACCGGTGGCGAAGAGGATGTTTCCATTGTTGAGGATGTGGCTGAACGTGATCTTCTTGGCGTCGGGAAAAGCAGCGCTGTGCGGCCAGGTGCGGGCGTTGTCCTCGGAAAGGAGGATCTTGCCTTCGAGGTAGCCGAAGGCCTTGTTCCCACGCTGGCAGTCGATATACGGCCCGGGCGGCTGGGGGCGATACCAGAAATGAGGCGTCGAGGGAAAGTCTGCAAGCGACTTCCTCTCTTCGCCGCGGGCCGCGCAAAGCAGCGTTCCAAGTGAAACCGTCAGCGCGAACGAAACGACATAGCGGGACGAAAAGAACGTCATAGGACTTACCTCCGGTTGCGTGGTTGAGGCGAGTGGTGGAACAAGCAGGCGGTGCCGGACGGACCGGCGCTGCCTATTGTAGTCCAGCGCAAGCAGCCCGATCAACGTGTGGCCCCGCCGATTCCTTCCGGACCAGGACCGGCTGCGAGAAGATCATGTCCACGATGGGAACGGGGGCCGTTCCCGAAGGGTCGAAATCGCTCATCGTGAAGGGGCCCAGCGTTTCGTGTTCCCGCTCACGCGGAGATGGGGCGACCAACCGGGGTACGCCGTACTTGCGAAGCGGCTTCGAGGCTGACAGAATGGCAAGAGCGATCCGGCGCAGCCCACCCGTGGGGCAAGGACTTCCAGGGATGTGGATCAGGGGCGGTATGCCGCCGACGGCGACCGTCACCCGGAGGGACTTCTTCCGTTCACCGCACTCGATAAGGCGACCTTTTTTATGCGAAACCGCAGCTCATCCAGGATTTTGTTGCACGTCTTGGGCCTCGTGCTCTCGGCTTTCGGCAGCCTGCAGGCCGCGGAATTTCGCGCGGCGGTGGTCAAGGTCGACATCACGCCGGAGACGCCGCAGATGTTGCGCGGTTACAGTCCGCGCATGTCCACCAAGGTGCATGACCGCTTGTATCATCGCATCATCGCGCTCGACGACGGCGCGACTTCGTTCGTCCTCATCTCCTCCGACCTGTGTTCGCTTTCGCCCGCGTTTTGCGACCGCGTTACCGACAATCTGACCAAAGAGTTGGGCCTGCCGGCTGAGAACATCTGGTGGTCCATCACGCACACCCATTCGTCGCCCTACGTCGGTCCGCCTGGCGTTCCCAGATTGTTCATGCCCAACCGCTTTCAGTTCCCCGTGGATGAAGGCTACACGGCGCTGGTGGAAAGGGCGCTTGCGGATGGCGTCCGGCAGGCCAGGCAGAAGCTGGCGCCTGCCCGGCTGGGCGTCGGCTGCGGCTCTGCGGAGGCCAATATCAACCGCCGCGCCCGCGACGCCAACGGCCAGGTCCGCCTCGGCCGGAATCCTTCCGGGCCGGTGGACCGCCGCATCGGGCTGGTGCGTCTGGAAAAGGCCGATGGCACTCCTTTGGCCCTGCTGGCGAACTACGCCATGCACGGCACGGTGCTTGGCGGCACCTGCACCGTCGTCAGCGCCGACGGGCCCGGCGCCGTTGCCGAATACGTCGAAGAGAAGACCGGGGCGGCGATGCTCTACCTGAACGGCGCCGCCGGCAATATCGCCCCGCTCTACAGCACCCGCACCGAGGCCGAGATCGAGTTCTTGGGCCGGTTCAAGGTCTTGCTGGGCGATCCGATTCTGGAGGCAAACCGCCGTCTGGGCGCCACCACCGCCGAGGTGAAGCTAAGGACCTCGCGCATCATCGTCGAGACTCCCAAGCGTTCGGGACTTGCCTGGTCGGATGAACTCAAGGAGTACCTGCGCGTTGCCGACGACGGCACGGAGACCTTGTTGGTGCCGTTGCGATTCCTGCGCATCAACGATGAGATGGTCATCTGGAGCGCTCCCCTGGAACTGTTCTGCGAAATCTCCAACGAGATCCGCCACCGCTCGCCCTTTGCCAACACGTTCTACATTGGCTACACGAACGGCACGTTTTGCTACCTGCCCAGCGAGCCGGAGTACCTGGCCGGCGGCTACGAACCGGCGACCACGCCCTTTACCCCCTCGGCCGCCGGCCACCTGAGCGCGGCCGTCAACCGCCATTTGCGGGAGATTTACGCCGCGCCCTGATGAATGCTGGCACAGACAAGTGATCTGGATTCTCGTGAGAGAGACGAAAGGAAGTCAATGGCGAAACCGACGTGGCGTCTTCTTCGTACGGTACTCGCTTCGCTGGCGACTGCCGTCTGCCTTCAAGGATTTTCTGTCGCCCAGGAAGCGAACGAAAACCCGCACGCTTGGCAGGAGCAGGCGATCCAGTACGCGAGCATCCTGTCGCGAGTGAAATGGACCCCGGTTGCCGGCGGAATGCCGAACCGCCTTGGCGGCTCTTTCAAGGAAGGAACCGAGTACACCGGAGTACCGTATTCGAGTGTCAAGTCGGTGGGACGGTGCATCGGTTTTGATATCTATCTGAAGACGTTTTTGGCCGCCGTGGAGAATCCCCGGAGCGTGCTATACACCGAGGACCTTACCGGCAAAGTATCCAACGCCGCGACCTACTACGGCAAGGTCTGCTCGTCGTTCACCAGCTATGCCTTGCAGTGCGCTCTTCCCTACCGAAGCTCGCATCATGGCCCGGAGTTCCGCAAGGGTGTCGTTCTGGTCGCCCCGCAATCGGCTCAGTCCGCCAAACTGGGCGATGTCATCTATACGCCGCCTGCGACGGTCGGTGGGGGCTCTCACGTGGAAATCGTGACGGGGGTGGAGAAAAGCGGGAATCGTGTGACGGCGGTCCGTGTCGAGGATAGCTGGCCGCCAACCACGCGAGATATCCTCCGCAACGCATCCGACTTCGATTCCCACATTTCATCCCGAGGCAGAAGACTGTATCGGATCACCGACTTCGATGCCTGGCGAGAGCACAACAAGGCGGAATCGTTCTTGTTTCCGTGCTACCAAGAGGATTCCGCGAGGCCTGCCATCAATCGTGTTTTGCTGCTCGACCGCGGAGACTGGGTGCCCTACTTCAAGCACCAGGCCGTGAAGTTCCATGTCATGGACAGGGACTCCCAAGGCGTCCAGACCCTCGTCATCCAGCGCGGCGATACGGTTGTCGAGGAGATCGCCTTGCGCGGCAGGGGCGTGATCGAACGCTTGTTTTCCGACTGCGGCGATCATGCGGCGCACTGCGTCATGAGCGACGGTTCCCGGAGTCAGGCGTGCGAGTTTTCCGTGTGCGATCTCGACTTCAGCCTGCCCGCGGAGAGGCCAACGCGGGACAAGTCGTGGGAAATCCGTTTTACCGCCGACAACCTGAGCGTCATTACGGCGCAGTTCATGAACTCCAAGCCCCCTTACGGACGCTATAACGTGTGGCTCACCGAGCAAGACCGCCGCCGAGGAAAAGTGGCGGTACCCGCCGGCCTGATTCGGGATCCAGGCATCGTGCAGGTGTGGCTGATCGGCGAAAACCGATACGGCCGATTGACAAGGGAAAAAGAGGTCGTCCTTGTCGAATAGAAGGAGGCTTCCAGGGACCGGGCTTGATCCAGCACATTGGGCACGCGGCCCACAAAATCATACGAGAGGCTATTGATGATCGGCCCACTTGGTTTTTCGACCCGGCGTCTTCCGGTTGTACTGCTTCTGGTTGCGGCGAATCTCTCCGCGGCGGCCGCTGATTGGCCGGCGTGGCGTTACGACGCCGGACGCACGGCGGCTTCCCCGCAGGAACTGCCCGCCGAACTCCGGCTCCAGTGGACGCGCGAACTGCCCGCACCCCGGCCCGCTTTTCCCAATGACCTTCGCCTTTGCTTCGACGGCTGCTATGAACCCATTGTGACGGGAAGATGTGTCGTGCTGCCGTCGATGGTGACCGACACCGTCACGGCGTTGGACAGCGAGACGGGCGAGGAACGCTGGACCTTCTTCGCCGACGCACCGGTCCGGTTTGCACCGTTGGCCTGGGAGGGGAGGCTGTATATCGTCGCCGATGACGGCTGCCTGTACTGTCTGAGTGCCGACGAGGGGCGATTGCTGTGGAAGTTCTGCGGGCTGGACGCTGATCGGCAACCTTACAAGTTGCTGGGAAATGAACGCCTGATTTCGCGCTGGCCCGCGCGAGGCGGCCCGGTGCTGGCCGACGGGACCATCTACTTTGCCGCGGGGTTGTGGCCCAACGAAGGCGTCTTCGTTTACGCCGTCGACGCGGCCACGGGCCGCCAGGTCTGGGTCAACGACGAAGGCGGACTCGTCAAGAATGGACTGTTGGACCACGGCACGCGCCGCGACGGTGGGCTCTCTCCCCAGGGATACCTGGCGGTGCTGGGCACGAAACTGATCGTCCCCAGCGGCCGCGCGCTGCCGGCGTTTTTCGACCGGAAGTCCGGAAAAATGGACCCGTACACCACGGGCTGGGGCGGCCGCATCGCCCTGGCCAAGGGCTGCTGGTATGTGTGCGGCATCGGAGATTACCTGTTTCAAAGCGGAGATCTCTACGAATTAAACTCGCCATCCCGCTTGACCCTCGCGTCCGGTTCGCCCAACCTGCAGGTAAGCCTCTCCGATTTCGCCGCCCACATGAATACCTCCCCCGAGACGGCAAGGCAATGGATCGAGCGCTTCGGCTTGGACGCGGGGGAACAAGCGGGCTCTCCTTTTGTTCGCGTTCGCGCGGGCGGCCCGGTGACGTATCTCTCCTGGTGGACATTCTCGAAGCCGGAATCGTTGCGGCCGGAAGAACGCCAGATCCTGGAAAGTCGCGTGCGCCTGCAGGTCGATCCGGCCAACGTGAAGGACTTGGGCACCTTTCGAGAACCGGTCTTGAGCCGGGATGCGATCTACTATTCGGTGCCTGAGAATGAAATCGGGCGGCGGTTCAGGGGCGAAGATTTGCCTTTGACGAATTCCCCCCAATACCGCGAGATCGTGGCTTGCGACGCAGCGCGCCCTCTTACACCCAGCGCCACGTACCAAGGCGGCTGGGGCAGCCCTCATCGGCTCGTCCAGTGGCCCGCCGCGCGCTTTGATCGGGCCTGGACGTTGCCCTCCGATCTCAAAGTCCATATCAAGGCTGGATCGCGACTGTACGCGGGAGCACCAGGAACCGTTGCCGCCGTGGACCTTCCCGCGGCGGCTGGCCAGCCGCGCATCGGCTGGCGCGCCAGTATTGCGGGAACGCCGGCCCGGATGCTGGCTGGCGGCGGCAAATTGCTGGTGGTTACCGCGGAGGGAATGCTGTACTGTTTCGGCGAGACCCCCGCTCTTTCCAGAAATCACCCCGCCAGACCGATCGACGCTGCGCCCTCGGCCGACACGTGGACCACGCGTGCCCGCGAGATTCTTGAACAGGCCGGAGTCCGCAACGGCTATTGCCTGGCGTTGGGTCTTGGCAGTGGCCGGCTGGTGGAGGAATTGGCGCGTCAATCGGAGTTGCAGATCATCGTCATCGATTCCGATGCCGCCCGCGTGGCGGCCTCGCGAAAACGGTTTCACGCGGCCGGCCTGTACGGATCGCGGATTCATGTCGTGCCGGGCGACTTGCAGACGCTCCGTCTGCCGCCCTTGATGGCCAGCCTCGTGGTCTCCGAGGACCTCGAAGGTAGCGGCTTCGACGAACAAGTGGCGACGGTCGAACGGCTGTTCGCTTCGCTGCGGCCGTATGGCGGGGCCGCGTGCCTACCGGTCTCCGAACTTAAGCACACCGCGTTGGACCAAGTGATGCAATCCGCGAGCATCCCCGGCAGCCGACTCGCGCGCCGCGCAAACCTGACGTGGCTGCTGCGCGAAGGGGCCTTGCCGGACGCCGCTGACTGGCAGCACGAGAGCGGCGATGCCGCTCACACCTTCGCCTCTCAGGACCGGGCCGCCAAGCCGCCGTTCGGCGTCCTGTGGTTCGGCGGTGAGATCGACCGCGTGCTGCCCCCTTTCAAAGGTCCCGTTCCGCGCATCGCCGCCGGACGGATGTTCCTGCAGGCAGGCAACGAGTTGTACGCTGCCGACATCTACACCGGGCGACACTTATGGAGGCGGCCGCTCGGGCGGGCCGGGCAGTTCGTCGCGGCCGACCGCGAGCTGTATGCGATTTCCGGCGGCGTCTGCCTTCGGCTCGATCCGGCCAAGGGCGAATTGCTGGGCACCATTGCCGTCCCCGCATCGCTGGACAAAACCCCTGGCGGCTGGGAGGAAATCCGCGTGGCGGGCGATGCGCTGATCGGCGTCGCTGACAAGCAGCTGGTGTGCGTCGATCGCACGAGCGGGCGGTTGCGCTGGCATTTCGACGCCGAGCGGGACGGCATCAGCTTCGCCGTTGGGAAGGACACCGTCTATTGCGTCGATTATTGGCAGCCGCGTCATCGCCGCAGGGGCGATGCCAAATCCGAGGAGGGCACGATCAGCTCGCTCGACGCCGGCAGCGGCAAAGTCGTCTGGCAGACGACGGCCGCAACTCCCGCCGTGACCGAGCCTCCGAAGCCGCCGGATTTGCCTTCGCTGGTGAGCCCGCAACTGGCGTGGTGCGAAGCGAGCGGCGTGCTGCTGTTCACTCGCAACGACAGCACGGCCGCGGCCTACCAGGGCGCCACAGGAAAGCAGCTGTGGGCCCAGGAGTTGTCGTGCAAGGATCCACCCAACGCGTACACCAGCGCGTCACCGCCGATCGTCTTGTCCGACTGCCTGGTTACGCACGCCGGCGAAGTGGTCGACCTGGTGACCGGCGAACGTCGCGCGCGAATGTGGAAAGGCATGAACAGCCAGCTGCGAGGCTGCGGACGCGCCTTGGGAAGCCCCTGCTTGATTACGGTGCGAGACGCTCATCTGTCGTGCTACGATCTGGCCGGCGGCGGGCACCTGTATTTCCGCGGCATTCGCAGCGGCTGTACCAATAACTTGATCCCGGCCGGCGGAATCCTCATCGCGCCGCACGCCATGCGCCACTGCACGTGCAACTACGCCGTCGCCACATCGCTGGCCCTGGTGAACATGCCGGAGGCGGGCAACTGGGATACCGGGGGACACGATCCCATCGTGCCCCCCTGATCGTGTCCGCGATTATTCGCAGTTGGGCCAGACGCAAGGTCACAAGCGAAAGCACGGCGGGGTTCTTCGCCGCCTGGCTGAAGAGCTACGGATTGACCGAGCAGCGACTCGCCGAGTACCGCGGCAATCCGGTCGACAACCTGGAGCCCCAGGCCCGCGCTGGAGTCCCGCTGCTGCCCGTGGTGGGCGACGCCGACGACGTCGTCCCGGTCGCGGAGACCGCCAGTTGGCAAAGAACCGGATCAGTTCGATCAGCCGAGCGTAGCAACGCTCACGAAATAGCTTCCCCTTTCTTTCCAAGGCGTCACGAGTGCTGGCCGAGACGGCTGAATTTCGCCGGCGCGCTCGTCGTCGTGATTCATTGTTCCCCAGACGCAATACGGCGCTCGGACACGTCACTCGGGCGGCGCAAAGACTGCGTCGATCGCAGCGACGGTCTTATCGACCAGCACTTGTCCGCCCTCGGGGCCGACCAGGTTGCTCTGCACGATCGCGCTGTAGCTGCCGCCGCGCACCGCCCGCTCCGTCGGAAGGTGGGTGCCGGGTCCGACCAGTTGAACCACAAAGGTCTGCACCGCCTTGCTGCGGGCCTGTATCTGGATGCCGTAGTCGGTGAACAACTCGAACTGGTTCGTGCAGATCACCGCGTCGCCAATTCGCACGACGTGCAATTCCATCTCATGCAGCGGGTTGGGATTGTCCTTCTGGGTTTCGAACCGCTCGACCGTGCGGCCGTGCCACCGCATGGCGGTGTGTGAGCGGTCAGCCGCCTTGGGGTCCTTGGCAATCGCGTCGGCGGCACTCTGCTGGGCGGCCTTCGATTCCTTGGATTCGGCCTCCGTCACCAGACGCATGGGAAGCTGGACGGTCTCGACGTGGTGAACCAGCGCCACCGAGCTGTGGCGGTCGTCTTTCACCGCCGCGTAGGTGTCGTCGACCGCCTGCACGATGCGGCGGGCAAGCTCCGGCATGGCGTCCAGTCCGCGGAGCTTCGCCATGCGAGCGTCGGCCGCTTTGCGGAACATGGGGCGCGGCGCCTGATCGCCGGCGGCGCCGCACCAGCCCAGGATGCACAGGTCCCGGCCATAGCGCTCGCGGAGGGCCGTGTACACCGGGTACCACATGATGCGTCCTCCGTCGCAGGTTCCACGACGCGGCCGGCGTGTCGCCCGGCACTGGTGTCGCCCGGCACTGGAATTGTGCTTTATCTCGATCTACATTGGATTCCCCGCGAACCCAACAAAGGCTTCCTATGAGAAACGCTTTTCTGTTCATCCGAGCAAATGTGCTGTCTACGTTGACCGGCGCGGCGGTTTTATGGGGCATGGTTGTCCCCTTGGCGTCGGCCATCTCGCCGGCCGCCGACGAGATGGCCGAGGCCCAAAAATGGGCTGCGGCGAAATTCGGGGAGGGAACGTCGGAACTGCGACAAGAGGGCAACTCGACATCCCATGCCGAACCGTTCTTTTCGTTCGCCTACAACGGTCGGCCGTCGGCCGAAGTGCTCAAGACGTGGACAGTCCAGCGCACACGCCGGCTCCTCGATGAGAAAAGAACACAGCACACACTCACCTATCGCGATCCGGGCACCGGGGTGGTGCTGCGCTGCGTGGGCATCCAGTACGGCGACTTCCCTACCGTGGAATGGACGCTTTACTTCCGGAATGCCGGCGACAAAGAGACGCCGATCCTGGCCGATATCTGCCCGTTGGACATCCAGGTCGAGGCGACTGCCGCAGAGGGGCCCGCCAAGCCGGCTGGAGAGTTCCGCCTGCATCACCACATCGGCAGCCCCTGTTCCGTGGAGGACTATCGACCGCTGGAGGCGGTCTTGGCGCGGGGGACGGCGAAGCGCATTACGGCTGCCGGCGGGCGGCCGACCAATAGCCACCTTTCGTATTTCAACCTGCAGCGGCCCGGCGGTGGGGGGCTGATCATCGTCGTCGGCTGGCCGGGGCAATGGGCGGCGGACTTCCACTGTGACGAGGCGGGCCGCCTGCGAATCCGCGCCGGCCAGGAAGCAACGCGATTCAAGCTGCTGCCCGGCGAGGAGATCCGGACGCCGCTGATGGTCCTGCAGTTCTGGAAGGGCGACCGCCTTCGCGCGCAGAACATCTGGCGCCGCTGGATGTTGGCGCATAATGTCCCGCGCCTCGGCGGCAAGCTGCCGCCGCTGCTGCTTAGTGCATCGAGTTCCTACTACTTCGACACCATGTACCGCGCCGATTCCACATCGCAGAAGTTCTTCTTCGACCGGTATTGGGAAGAAGGCATGAAGCTCGATTATTGGTGGATGGACGCGGGCTGGTATCCATGCGACCCGATCGGCTGGCCGAAGACGGGCACGTGGGAAGTCGACACGCGGCGGTTCCCGAACGGCCTGCGCGAGATCAGCGACTACATCCAGCCCCAAGGCGCGAAAACGATCGTCTGGTTCGAGCCGGAACGGGTCCATGCCGGCACGTGGCTGGCCGAACACCATCCGGAATGGATTCTTGGCGGCGCCAAGGGCGGCCTCTTGAACTTGGGCCACCCGGAAGCCTGGGCGTGGCTGGTCAATCACGTTGACAAGCTGCTCGTCGAGCAGCGCATCGGTTTATATCGTCAAGACTTCAATATCGATCCCCTCACCAGGTGGCGCGCCGCCGACGCGCCCGACCGGCAGGGCATGACCGAGATCAAGCACGTGATGGGCTACCTGGCCTACTGGGACGAGTTGCGCCGCCGTCATCCCGAGATGCTGATCGACACCTGCGCCAGCGGCGGACGGCGCAACGACCTAGAGACACTGCGACGCGCTGTACCGCTGTTGCGCAGCGACCACCTGCAGCCCGGCATCAGCCAACAGTGCCATACTTACGGTATCGCCTCCTGGATGCCCTACTTCGGCCAGCCCATGCAAGATGTCTGGGACAACTTGTACCTGATGCGCAGCGGGCTATGCCCCGAACTCACCTTGCGCTTCGACATGCGCAAGAAGCTGCGCGACTATACTTTGGCCCGACGCCTCGTAAATGACTGGCGGCAGTTCGGCCGGTACTTCCTCGGCGACTACTATCCGTTGACACCGTACAGTCAGGACAGGAAGGTATGGATGGCCTGGCAGTTCGACTGCCCCGAGACTGGCGAAGGTTTGGTGCAGGCCTTCCGGCGCGAGGAGAGCCCTGAGGCTTCGGCCCGGCCAAGACTCGTCGGGCTCGATCCGCATGCGACCTACACGTTAACGAACCTGGACATCGCAGGCGCCACGGAGATGACCGGACGGGAACTGCTCGAAACCGGCCTTCCGCTCAGCATACCGGATCGGCCCGGCGCGGTGATCATTATTTACGCGAAGAAAGAAGGGCACTGACACGGCCGCCAAACAGGACGACGTGGCCGAAGGCGGGCAGATGCTCGTGGAAGAAACGGTGAAGATGATCAACGCCATGTGGTGCCACGAAACAGAATTAGCGTCTGGAATGTCTGGCTTTCAACCATGATACTATGAGGAGGACTTTGCGATGAGGACTCAGCGGTGGGTTGCGTTCGTCGTGGTCGTCGCCGGGATGCTCGGAGTGGCAGGTTCGCTTGCCGCGCAGGAAAAAGGGCTGGTGTTTGCTCACCGTGGCGGCGCGCACGAGTTCGAGGAAAATACGCTGGCGGCCTTTCGGGGCAGCCATGAGAAGGGACTCCGCGGATTCGAGACCGACATCCGCATGACCCAGGATGGCGAATTGGTGATTCTCCACGACGATACCCTCGACCGAACCCACAACGCCACGGGGGCCGTCGAGCAAAAGACGGCCGCCGAGTTGCGGAAAGTCGTGACCAAGAAGAGCGGCCAACCCATGCTCTTCCTCAAGGAGCTCTTGGCGTACTTCGCCGATAAGCCGGGCATCTACCTCGAGTTGGAAATGAAAACCGGCAATAAAGCCCAATATCCGGACGATCGCCTGAACGAGTATTGCCGCAGACTGTACGACGCGGTTCGCCAGAAGCCCCAAGGGTCGTTCTATGTGCTTACCTCGTTTGACGAGCGGCCCTTGAAAATCGTCAAATCGCTCGATGCCGGCGCCGACCTGATGCTGATCAGCGGCAGCCCCTGCTCGGAAAAAGTGGTCGCACGGGCGCAGGCTTTGGGGGTGAAGCGAATCGGTTGCGCCATGGATGGAACTTCTCGGGCTGCGGTGCGGGAAGCTCAGAAAGCCGGCCTGCGCGTCACCGGCTGGCCGGGACATAGCCTGCAAGACTACTATCTTGCCGTTGGGCTCGGCGTCGATGCTTTCTGCACCGACATCCCCGTCGCGATCTCCACCTGGAAAGCCCAGCACGAGCAGCGAGCCCCCGTCCCCGCTGCGTCGGCGGCGAAACCCTGAAAGCCCTTTGCCGACAGGGAGGATTGCCGCATCACTTTTGTCGCGGAGGAAACGCCATGAGGTTCCGCTTCGCCGTCTGCTGCTTCGCCATCGCCAGCGTGTGCCTTGCCGGGAAGATCGCCCGAACAAACGCCGTAGCAGCAGAATTCCACGCGGTGCCGTGCGAAGGCACCTACCCGCATCACCTGCAGGGCATCTGCACCAACGAGCGGGACGCGATCTACTGGTCGTTCACGACAACCCTGGTGAAGACCGATCGGCGAGGAAAAGTCTTGAAGAAGATCCCAGTTGCCAGTCACCACGGCGACCTCTGTTTCGACGACGGAAAGATCTACGTCGCCGTCAACTTGGGCAAGTTCAACGATCCTGCTGGCAGGGCTGATTCCTGGGTCTACGTGTACGACGCCGGTGATCTGTCGTTCCTGAAAAAGCACGAGATCCAGCAGGTATTCCACGGGGCAGGCGGGATTGGCATTCGTAACGGCCAGTTCTTCGTCGTGGGCGGCTTGCCGGAGGGCGTGGACGAGAACTACGTCTATCAGTACGACCAGGATTTTCGCTTCGTCAAGAAGCACGTCATCAACAGCGGCTACACGTTGATGGGCATCCAGACTGCCACCTTTGCGGATGGTTATTGGTGGTTCGGCTGCTACGGAAAGCCTCAATTCATGCTCAAGACTGACGAGTCGTTCCAGCTCCTTGGAAAGTACGAGTTTGACTGTTCTCTGGGGATCGTCGGCTTGTCAGTGGGCCGATTCCTCGTCGCCCGCGGCCGGTACCACGTGGGCCAGGGATGCAGCGGACGTGTCATGCTGGCGCACTCCGAACCCGACAAGGGACTGGTGGTGAACGACGAGATCACGATCACGGTGTTCGAGCCGCCGGGCAAGGACTTGCGCCCCTCGATCGGCCCGGGTCGGCCGGTACTCATCAGCGGCCGCTTTCTCACGCCTGCCGGCCGGACCGCGCTGGCCCAGTCGTATAGCTGGGGAATGGCCATCAGCGCCGATGAATCGACCGCGGTCCTGTTGTCCCGCGGCGCCTTCCAGGTCATCTCGACTGCGGAGCCCAAGGTGGTCGATCGCTTTCCGGCGTTCGGTCAAAAGGCGCCGCAATGGCTGGAGGACGGGGCGTACATGGGCTGCGCCCTTTCGCCCGACTCCCAGAAATTGTATCTCGGCAGCGCCAACCATGGGGAGATCGTGGTCTATGACTTGAAATCCCGCGTCGCCGTGGATCGGATCAACATCAACGGAGACGGCTACCAGGACAGCTTCCTGGGCGACTTCCTCCTCAGTGCCGACGGACGTTTGCTGTATGGTGTCGACCAGTTCAACTACCGCATGGTCGTGGTCGATCTGGGCCAGCGCTGCGTGGTGCGGTCGGTGCGCGTGGGTCGCAATCCGTTCGGCATCTGCCTTTCTCCGGACGCCAAGTACGCCTGGGTCTCCAACGTCGGCATGTTCGAGTATCCGTTGCTTCCTGGTGTGACGCCCCAGTCGGGGCCGACGGCCGGGCTGTCATTTCCCGCGTATGGCGTGCCCTCGAAGGAATCCGAGGAGGGCGTCGTCGCCGAAGGAAAAAAGATCCCCGGACTTGGATCGCCCAATCATCCCGATGCCATGTCGGTCTTCAAGGTCGAGCTGATGACGGGACGAGTCGAGGCCAAGATCAAGACCGGCTACCTGGTCGGCCAGCGGCGCGGCGATATTAACACCGTCGGCGGCGCCAGTCCCAGCACGGTGGTCGCAGGCCAGCGGTTCGCCTACGTCTCGAACGCCACGAACGACACCATCTCGGTCATCGACGTCCGCCGCAACGCCATCGTGGATCAGATCGAATTGCTCGTGCCGGGGTTGGAAACGCTGCGCGGCGTGTTGCCTTTCTCGATCGCCCTGAGCCCCGACGAGCAGTCGCTGTACGTGGCCTGCGCCGGCCTGAATGCGGTTGCCGTGGTCGATCTGGAGCGGCGGAGGCTGGCCGGCTACATTCCGGCCGGCTGGTTCTGCTCGTTGGTGCACGTCTCGCGCGACGGCCAGCGGCTGTTCGTCTCCAGTTCCAAGGGAATCGGCTCCGCCCCCAACGGCGGGCGCGGCTTTGTGGCCCCGGCCCGCGGTTCGCACCCGGGCGACATTATGCAGGGCCTGTTCCAGGTGATCGACGTCCCCGACGCGGCCCGGCTGGCCGAGTACACGCGTCAGGTCGTGGCCAACACCTATCAAAAGCGTCAACTGACCGACGACGGCCGCAATCCGCTGCCGCCGGCCCCGCGTTTGCGTCCCAGCCCGGTCCGGCACATCGTGTTCATCGTCAAGGAAAACCGCACGTTCGACCAGGTCTTCGGGGAGCGCAAGAACGTCGCTGGAGACCCCACGCTGGCCGGGTTGGGCTGTCACGTCACGGTAGTCAACAAGGCGGGCGCGAAGGTCGAGGACGTCAATGTCTCACCCAACCACCAGGCGTTGGCCGACCGCTTTGCCCTCTGCGACAATTTCTACTGCGACTCGGACCAGTCGAACACCGGGCATCGCTGGGTGGTGGGCGTCTATCCCAACGAATGGGTCGAGGTCAACGCACGCTCGCGAATCGAAGCCCGGCTGTTCAGTTCCGCTCCGGGGCGGCGGTACGTCGCCGGTGCCGCCGCGGGCATCTTCCCCGAAGACTACAACGAAGCCGGGGCCCTCTGGGAGCACCTCGATCGTCACCGGGTCCCATTCTTCAACTTCGGCTTCGGCACCGAGATGCCGGCCAGCATCGAGGAGCAGATCCACAAGTACACCGGCATGCAGATGCGCGTCAGCATCCCGCTGCCCAAGCCGCTCTTCGACAACACCTCGCGCAAGTTCGCCACGTTCAACATGCACATCCCCGACCAGTTCCGCGTCGACATGTTCGAGGAGGAGTATCGCGAGAAATGGGCCAGCGGGCGGGAGAGTTTTCCCCGTCTGGTCACCATGGTGCTGCCCAACGATCACCTGACCGACGAAAGCCCGTCCACCGGTTATCCGTTCAAGGAATCGTACATGGCCGACAACGACCTAGCCCTGGCCCGCGTAGTGCGTTTCCTCTCCCGCACTCCGTACTGGAAGAACATGCTGATCATCGTCACCGAGGACGACCCGCAGGGAGGCCGCGATCACGTCGACGCTCATCGCTCGCTGCTGATGCTGATCAGTCCCTACGTGAAGAAGGGTTGGGTCTCAAGCACCCTCTTGGACTTCGGCTCGATCATGAAGATGATCTTCACCCTCCTGGATTTGCCGAGCCTGAATCAATTCGACGCGACGGCGGCCATGCCCAGCGACTGCTTCAGCGATGAACCGGACTTCACTCCCTATACACCCCAACCGGTCGATCCGCGGCTGTTCGATCCGGCCAAGGCGTTGAAGCCGTTCGAGCGTGGATTCGACTGGTCCCGGCTGCTGGATTCTCCCGCGATGGACGATCCGGAAGACATGCGGAGCGGCTTCGAGCAGGAAGATCGCCGCAGCGAAACCCGCCCGTTGCCGGGGGTTGCCCCTTTATTTTTGCGGCCCACCGGGGCGCGAGGGGCTGAGAAGTGATGTCCCCGCAGCCGGTGCTGGAAGCACAGATACGAGGACCGCCGTGTCAGGAGCCTTGCCGGAGTAGAAAGCGACGTAGTGTGTGTCCCTGATCGCGGTGGCGTTCGCGTTGCCCGCATCAATCGTGATCGGACTGCCCGTGGCGACGGCCTCGGAAGCAGGCCACTCGAGCGGATTGCCGAACACGCGGTCTGGATCGACGACCCGACGCCACAGAATTCCCTTGCCGCGCTGATAGTAGTAGTTGCTCAACAAACCCGTTTCGGCGTCGAGGATCAGGCTCGGCGTGGAGATCAGGACATCGCCGATGTTGGTTTGGGCGCGCGCCCACGTCGCACCGTAGTCCGATGAAACCATCTGGAATTGAGAGCGGCCTCCTTGCTCGGTTCGAGCGACGACGAGAATCTTGCCATGGCCGAGGTAGACAGCGGAGGGCTCGGTCGGCCACTGCGGCTTGGTCAACTTGGACTCGATGGTGGTCTGTGCCCAGGTGGCGCCGTTGTCACGGCTGGTCAGCGTGCCCCACGCGTGACTCGGGCCAGCATCGCCGTAGTGCCCTGCGAACCACAGGGCCATGAGCCCGACCGTGGGGACCGAGAAGATGTCGGTGATCTGCACGGGTGCCACGGCCAGCTTCGGCGTCGTCACGCGCACGAACGTCACGCCATCCGTGGTGCGGTACAGGTCCTGAAGACACTCCGATCCGTTCATGCGACGCACCCAGAGGAGCATCGCGCCCTTGGAATCGAGCCCCTTCCCGACGGCGACCTCGCCGTAGCCCGGAGTGTTGGCGACAACCGTTTCCGGCGTCCACGTTCTTCCGTTGTCCGTGGAGGTTCGTGCGTAAACGGCGCGGGTGTCTTCAGCGATCGTGTGCGACGTGCCTCGGCTGTACACGCAGACCAGCTTTTCTCCGAGCGCCTGAATCATCGGCCACGAGTTGTAGCCGCGCGCCTCCTGGACGACACGTGGCTCCGCGAGAGCGTACGTTGCCATGCACAGCGTGGCCATGGTCATGCCAACAATGATCTTGTTCATACTCTTGCCCCGACGTTTCCCATAGACGGTGAGCCTCGATCCGGCTTACTTGGACTCCGGCCACAAGGCCTTGATGGCTTCGACCGTGCGATCGACAAGGACCTGGCCTCCTTCCGGGCCGATGCGACTGCTTTGGATGACCGCGCCGTAGCCGCCGCCACGCACGGCCCGTTCGCTGGGCAGATAGCCGCCGGAACCGGTCAGTTGGATGACGAAGGTCTGCACGGCGGGACTGCGGGCTTTGATCTGCACGCCGTAGTCGGTATACAGTTCGAAGGTGTTGGTGACAATCGCCACGTCGCCCAACCGCAGCGCGTGCAATTCCATCGGGAAGATCCCTTCCGTGCCAGCTTTCTGAGCCTCGTAGCGTTCCACCACGCCCTGATGCCAGCGGTAGTTCCAGAGTTGGGCGGGATCTTCGGCGAAGTTGGCGGCCTCGCGCCGCGCTTCGGCCACTT
Organism: uncultured Pirellulaceae bacterium; assembly: GCA_964645045.1. Lineage (GTDB taxonomy): Bacteria > Planctomycetota > Planctomycetia > Pirellulales > Pirellulaceae > Anammoximicrobium. Next base: position 17,593 of record CAZXYZ010000126.1, read on the forward strand.
CCGCTTCGGTCACCTGGCGGTAAGGCAACTCAATCTCCCGAACACAGTGCCGCAGCATCACGTCCGTGCGCATGTCTTGGCGCGCTCCGGCGTAGGCTTCCTCCCAGCCGTCCACAATGCGGCGGGCGACCTCCTCCAGGCCGGTCAGCCCGCGCAGCTTGCGCATCCGTTCCTCGGCCGCCTTGCGGTACATGGGCCGCGAGGTCTGATCGCCGCCCGCACCGGCCCAGCCGAGGACCAATAGCTCCTTGCCATGCTGCTGGCGCAACCGCTCGCGCACGGGGTGCCAGAAATCGGCGTGGATGGCCAAACCGCCTTCGGCTTCCTGCGCCGGACAAGGCACGTTGATCACGGTAGCAATGAGTTGGTCTTTCTGATCCCAGAAGAAGAGCACGTCCAGGCTGTGATCCTCATAGCCTTCGATGCCGCGGAAGTCCTTGGTGTTGGTGGCACCATACATTTGGGCGGTCCCATCCGCGTACACAGCGCGTCGATCTTGGGCCACGACGGCGTGGCCCAACCCCCAGCCGACCTTTCCCGCCTGGCGCTTCTGCCACGCCTCGACGACTGCGTCGGCGACCTTGGTCGTCATGAACTCCGTGTATTCAGCTGGCTTCATATTGCCTTTTTCGGGCAGCGTGTAGCGGCCTTCGAGCGTCACGGGCGCGTTGTGCGTGTGCGTGGCGTTCATGAACAGCTTGCGCACATCGAAGTCAGCCAGACGCGGCTGCACCTTCTCGCGCACCTTGTTCAAGATGCCGTCGCGGACACCCACCAAGTCCAACGACACCATGATCGCCTGATCGAGCACTTTGTCTCCGTCGCGAGACTCCCAGGCCAGGGCCGTGGCAGTCACCGGCGATTCGATCTTGTTGGAGATCCTCAGATTCCGATGACCGTCGAGCGCAACCGGTTGATCCGGGGTGATGCTCGTGGTGGCGCCGCCGATCCGCAACTCGGCGGCCGGCAGGGCGGTAGCCGTGAGGACGAGGGCCAACATACAGGCTGTCGTCGTTTTCATGGTCGGGTTCCTAAGAGGTTGCTGGCTTGTTTCATTTCAGTTCCGCGAACATCTCGAGCAGGGAGTTGACGATCTTGACTGACGACTGCACTTCGACCTTGTTGGTGCCCAGCCAAGTCTCGTAGCCGCCGAGTTTGTGCTGCTCCGGCGTCGGCAGGTAGCCGTAGCCACCGTTGGCCAGCTCGATGGTAAAGCTGGGCTTTAGCGGGCTGCGAGCCTTCAACTCCAAACCGATTTCCGAGAAGACCTCGAAGGGGATGGCGCTGATGCCCAACTCCCCAATCCGCACTGCTTGCAGGATGACGCGGACCGTTTCGGGCGAATTCTGCAACAGCAGGGCGCTTTGCGCATAGCTGCGCTCGTGAGGAAATCGATCCGGACGCTCAGGCTCGGAGAGCAACTTATTGGCGTGTTCCAATTGCGCCTGCGTGGGCTTGCGAACCGCCAGCTCCAGCTCCCGCTGCCGCATGCCGAGCGGCACCCAGTCGTGCCACACGAGCTTCTTGTATTCCCCACACACGGCCTGGGCGCACTCGTCGGCCACCAGACGCATCTGCTCGTAAGGCTGCCGTTTCGGGCGCGGAACCGCAAAGTTGACGTTGTTGATATTGCCGCTGGTGCCGTTGCTCATGGCGGCCACGAAGGGCGGGTCCTGGCGATCGGCGCCGAGCAGCTCTTGGATGCGGTCAGCGAAAACGGCAAAATAATCGGCCGAGATGTGATTAGGACCGGTCCCGCCGACGTAGTGCAGCGAGTAATTGGCCAACAGACCCAGCGGCCGGCCCTCGAGCGTCTCCAGCGCCAAGAAGGCGATCTGCGGATCGACGGGCCCGGCCGGCTTGAGCAGGTTCGGGCTGTTGCCGGGGTTCATCTTGGCGTGGTCCGGCTCGCCGAACGGATTGAACAACTCGGTGCCCGGCTTCATCAACCACCGCCGGCAGAACACCTGCCCCGGGAGGTCCGCGGTTCCCCAGGCGACACGTGCCGGCCGCAGATTGTTAATCGCGCACCGCACTCCGTCAGCAATGCGATGGGCCACGAAGCGTTGATACTCGGTGAACTCCTTTTCCGGCTGGAGGGGGTTCTTCCAGCGGGCACTCACGGACGAGTGTGTATGCGTGCCCGAGATGAGCATCCGGTCCGCCGGCAGGCCGGTCGCCTCTGTCACTTGACGCTTGGCATCGTCCAGCACTTCGCGGCTGATGTAGATGTTGTCGCAGACGACCAGCGCGATCCGCGCCGTGCCGTCGTCGAGCACGAAACAACGGGCGTGCAACTCGTCGTGGACGTGCTTGGCCGGCGGTGGAGTGCCGAAGTTGCCCACCAGCCCGTCCCCCAGCCAGGGCGTGATGTTGCTGGTGGCCACCCCGGCCAGCAGGGGTTTCTTGTCTGGCGATTGGGCCGCGGCCGACGCGGCCAGCAAGAGAATCGTGATCAGCATTGACAGTGCAAATCGGTACATAATTGCCTCCGCTGAGGTTGGAGTTGTTGATTCGGGACCGTGCGCCAGTTGCCCAAGGCGAATCACCACATGCCGTTGACCATCTTCAGTGTCTCTTCGACGAGCACCTGGCCGCCTTCGGGCCCGACCGTGTTGCTCTGAATGACTGCGCCGTATCCGCCGCCCTTGACGGCCCGCTCCGACGGGAGGTACGTTCCGCCGCCGTTCGCCAACTGAACAACCAGCGTCAAATTTGCCTTGCTCCGCGCCTTCATCTGGATGCCGAAGTCGGTGTAAAGCTCAAAGGCGTTGGTGCAGATGACCGCGTCGCCGATTCTCAGGACGTTCACCGGCGTTGAAAACAGGGGATGCGGATTCTGGGCCAGCTTCTCGTAGCGGGCCGCGATCCGCGCGTTCCAGTTCCCCATTCCCCGCGCGCTGCTGTCGCCCGTCTCTTTGGCGCGATTCAAGAGCTTTTCCGCTTCCGCCTTGCAGGACTTGTACTCCGCCTCGGTGACCAGCCGCTCGGGCAATTCCACAACCTTGGCCTGATGCTTCACAACAACGTCGGCCGACTTGGCCTCTTTCACGACCTCGTAAACTTCCTCAACGCCCTGCACGACGCGGCGGGCTATTTCCTGATTCCGGCTGAGCTTGCGCAGCTCTCGCATCCGATCGTCGGCCGCTTGCCGATAGCGCAAATGGGGTGAGAGATCGCCGGCGGCGCCGCACAGCCCGACGACCACCACGTCTTCCCCATGCGCCTGGTGCAGGCTCTTGCGGACCTCGCCCCAGTAGTCCGCGTCGATCGTGTTGCTGTTCTCCACCTCCTGTGACGGGCAGGACACGTTGACGAGCATCGCCAGGAGCTTGTCGCTTGTGTCCCAGAAGAACATGCTGTTGACGTCGTGGTCTTCCACTCCTTCGATCGCACGGAAGTTGCTGTCGTTTGTCTTTCCATACATCACGGCCGTACCGTCCGCGTAGACGGCGCGGCGGTTATACGCGACCACGGCGTGTCCGAGTCCGTAGGAGAACTTCGCCGGCCGCCGGCTCTTCCACGCCGCCGCAGCGGCCGCCGAAATCCTGGCTGCCGCAAAAGCATTGTATTTCGATGGCTGCATGACGTGCGGATCGTCCGACGCATACTGGCCGTCATTCTGGCAGGGCGCGGAATGGGTATGCGTCGCGGCGATGATTACCTTGCTGAAACCGACCTCCGGCAGGGCCTTGCACATCGCCTCCTTGAAGATTTTGAAAAAGGGCTCGTAAATGACGACGGTGTCCATGCTGATCACAATCGCCTGATCGAGGGCTTTATCGCCGTCGCGGGATTCCAACGCCACAATGTTGGCCGTCACGGGACAGGACACGCCCCGGGAGACGCGCGCATGGAATTGCCCGGAGAGAAACACGGGCTGGTCGGGGGTAATGTCACACGAAGCGGCGCCTACATGGAGGGTCGCGGCGCTGACGTCCGTGGCGACATCAACAGCGACGACCGCCAGCAAGGCAAGGCAGCTACAACGTACGGCTCGCATGGCAGGATCTCTTTCCTTTCGAAGGTGACGATCAAAAATCGGTTTTCGGACCTGTCCCGTGGACGGCGAACGAGCACCCAGCCCGGGGCTGAGCCCTTACGGCGCAAGCTTGGCCAGACGCATCGCCTGGGCATCCAGGAATTCAAGAGACTTCTTCACGCCGTCGCAAGGATTGTCAGGATCGGAATGGCATTCAATGCTCAACAGAACTGGCCCCTGCTTGACCTTGGCCAGGGTCTGGAGCATCTTCGGCAGATTGCCGACCCCGCTGCCCAACGGAACCCCGCGTCCCGAGGCGTTGAAGGCGTTCAGATCATGTATTTCGAAGCCGACGATCCGGTCCTTCAGTATCGACACGCCCTCGGCAGGGTCGAGTTCGGAACGGATCCAGTGCCCCGTATCGCTGAACGCCCCGACCGCCGATGAATAGGCCTGGCACTGCTTGGCGACCAGTGCGGGATGCCAAGTGTTGGGGGAACTCTTCTTGTCGTGACCGTGCAGGCCGACGATCATTCCGTATTGCTGGCCCAACTTGTCCAGCATCGGCAACAGGCTGGGATCCGGTTCGCTCACGAAGTACTTGACCCCCAGTCTCTTGCTCTTTTCAAACACCGTTCGACACGCGGCCTCGTCGGCAGGAAATCGCCCGTAGTACAGCGCGATCAGTGTCACTCGCGACTCACGGAGCTTGCCAAGAACCTTCTCGAACTGCTCGTCGGACATCGTGAGCGGGTCCAGGGCAGCCGGAGTCTCCCGGCTGATCTTCTGGAAGCTGAACCCTTCGATCCGATCGAGTCCCAGTTCGGCGACCTTGTCGACCGTCTCGAAGAACGTGAACTTGCGGAAGGTGTAGGCGGCTACGGAGATTTGCCAGTCGAGCTTGCTTTGGGCCGCCCGGGCAGCCTGCCGGGCTTCAAAGGCGGGGTTGTTTCCTTGGGCCGCGCAGGTGGCCGCGCCAGACGCAAGCAGCAACGTTGCCAGAATCGTGCGATGTGTCATGGATTTTGTGTCCTTGATGAAAAATCGGCTATCGCCGTGAAAAACGGTCCTCTACATTCCCAGCCGGGCTACATTCCCAGCCGGGCCTTTTCGGCCAACCCGGCAACGGACTTGTCCTTGGTTGTCGCTTCGACCTTCCGCAGAATCGGCTCGAAATGCGCCTTGTTCGGCTGGCGCAGGAAACGGTGGTGCGCCAGTTCGACGATTGCCCGGCAGGCCGTTTCCGCCAGTTCGCGGTCGTCGAGATAAGCGGCGATCCAGTCGACCGTTGCGAGCGTCCGCACCGAGGCGGCGCGCGACAGGGCCAGGCACTTGTTGTCGCTGCTGTCGGCAAGCTTCATGGCGTTCTGCAACATCCCGAGGGTCTCGGCTTCCGGCCGGTCGCTGGGGAGGGTCACCACGCGGATATACGCCCGCAACGCCTGGGAGCGATAGGCTGGGGACTCGGATTTCGCAGCCAGGTCCCAGAGGGCGTCGGCGTACTGAGCGGTCGGCCAATTGCAGAACGCGCGCACTGCGGCGGCGGAGAGTTCGGGGGTCGGAGAGTGCAGAAGCGGCTGGATCTTCTGATAAACGGCGTCGGTTCCCAACCGCCCCAGCAGCGGCAGAACCGCCGCCTGAAAGGTGGCTTGCTGCTTGTCGCGATGCCGATCCACCAGCCCCAGGAGAATCTTCGCCCGGTCCGAGGGGGCGGGATTCTTTTCGCAGATGTAGGCGATCGCCCGTTCGACGTAATCCCGCTGCGCGCCTGCCGGTACGTCGAGATACAGCGCGAACATGCGCTTCAGATCGGTTTCATCGGGATCGCAGATCGCGCGCAATCCTTCCACGGCCCCTTCATAGACCGCGGGGTCTGCGCTGCGCGCCAATTCGGTCAACGGGTCGATCGCTTCGTAGTATTTCATTTTCGACAAGATTTCGACGATTTGCTCGCGAAGGTCGACCTGTTTGTTCAGCGCTTCCAGCAGGGCGGGGCCGGCAACTTCTTTCGGTTGCTGAGCCAGCGCTTCGGCCGCGACCGTTCGCGCGGCTTCGTCGCCTGCCAAGGCCTTGATGAGAATCGGAATGACCTGCGGATCGCCGCGAGCGGCGAGAAAACGCAACGCCATCTGGACCTTGGCAGGGTCGCCGCTGTCGGCCGCTGCGAGCATGACCGGGAGCATTTTGTCGCCCTGTCGCGCCGCCAGTTCTTCCAACAGGGCGATCTGCACTTTCGCGCCGATTCCCTGCTGGTGGAGCGTTTCTTCCAAAGCCGCGTCGCTCAGCGTCGTCAGCTGGGAGATCACGGCCTTCTGCTGGGCAATGTCCGCCGATCTCGACCACTGGGCAATCAAAGCGGCCTTCTGCTCGGCCGGAGCGGCGGCGAACAGAGCGTTGAAACCCACTTGACGCGCGCCCAGGGAACGCCTGCCGTCGGCCAGAAGACGGTAGATTTCCAGCGACTTGTCGCACTGGCCCGCCGAGCCCAACAGAATGGCGGTGCGCACGGCGGCGGATTCCATCGGCGCGGAGGGCTTGTCGGCCTTCTGCAAACCGGTGATCAAAAAGTCGGCCGCCGCCTCGTTGCCAACGTTGCCCAGGGCCCGCCAAGCGGCCAAGGCGACCGCCGCGTCCTGGCTCTTGGTCAAGGCGATTATCTTATCGACGGAAGCCGCGTCCTGAATGAGCGACAGCGAGTTGATGACGCCGATCAGAGGGCGTCCCTCCAGTTTGTCCAACGCTTGCCGCAGCGCGGCGATGGCAGCTTCTGACTTCACTCTCTCCAGGAATAGTCGCGCCGTGTCGGTGGTGGCCGGATCGAGAAGCAGGGGAGCGACTGCAGGCACCTCGGCCGCAGTCCCGATCCAAAACAGTTGGGCGCAGATGAACTGTCGGGCGGCGGAGGTCGTGGCCGGCGCCTGCAATACCTTGGCCAGGCGGGCCGCGGTTGCCGCACGCTGGTTCGCGTCGTTCATGGCGTTGATGACGACCCAGTTCATGGCCAGTAAGGCTTTCTGGTCCTGGCCTGCTTCATACTGGGCCATTTCAGTCCAGGCAGCTTCAACTTGCGCGGCGGAAAGATTGCCTGCGCTGCCCCCCTGGCCTGTTGTCGCCCAATCGTCCGCCAACACAGGCATGGGAACCACCAAGAGGAATCCGCACAGCAGACATGCACGTTTCATGGCAATGAATCCGTTAACGTTTTGCTTTTGAGAGGATCTGTTGATCGCCGCTTCTTCTGAACTCTTACATGGTCCACGGGCTTCTCTCGGCCCGGCTGAGCATCGAATTGGCTTGGTCGTCGCCGATGAAGCAGTCATTTTGCGGGTCCCATTTCAGTGTTCGCCCCAGGCGCAGACAGATGTCCGACACGTTGCCGAGCGTCGTCGCGTAATGCCCCTGTTCGAGAGGGCACACCGGCGCCTTTCGCGTGCGCACGGAGCGGAAGAAGTCGGCCGTATGGGCCGTGTAGGGATCGCCCCAGGACGGGCTGGCGTGCAGGTGAGTATCGGCGTCTTTCAAGGTGATTTCGAGCAGCTTGGGATCGCTGGCCTTGATCCCCGCGCGATTGACGTGAACCCAACCCTGATCGCCGATGAATCGGCAACCCTGCTCATAGGGATTGCCCGTATTGCAGAAATTCATCACCAGCCCGCTTTCGTATTGCATCTGCATTCGCCAGGAGATCCAGGTGTCGGCCATTCCGCGATCCGGCAGGATGCCGCGTCCAGAGACCTGGAACGGTTTTTCGAAGATCTCCGGCACGCCCCAGCCGGCGATATCCAGATGATGGACGCCCCAATTGGTGATAAATCCCGCGCAGTAATCCGAGATCATGTACAGGCCCAGCCATTCCACGCGTCGCGGGTCGAAGGGAAACATGGGTGCCGGACCGGTCCACATGTCCCAGTCGAATCCCTCAGGCGGATCGCAGGGCGGCACAGCGGGAATGACCGTACCGCCGGGGACGGCGACTTGCACTTCGGAAATCTTGCCCAGGTAGCCGTTTCGCGCCAGGTTGCAGGCCAAGCGGAAATTCGGATCGCTGCGTTGTTGCAGGCCGACCTGGAAGACGGTCCCGTATTGGCGAACCAACTTCTTTAGTTTGACGCCTTGCGCGATCCACCGCGACAAGGGCTTTTCACCATAGATGTCCTTGCCCGATTCGATCACCCGGCTATACAAGCAGCCGTGCCAATGGTCGGGAACGGTTCCCCAGACGGCGTCGATATCGTCGCGGGCCAGGACGTCACGGAAGTCGCTGTAGAGCGTGCAGCCTCGGTACGAGGCTTTGCCCAGGCGCTGCGCATAGAACGCTTCGGCCATCTGACAAGCGCTCAGGCCACGATCCCGCCGGGCCTCGGCAACGGCCACAACTTGATGATCCGGCAGGGGACGCATGGCGCTGAGCGAATGCCGGCCCCGGTTGCCGGCGCCGAAAACGGCGATGGTGATCCGCTCGCTGGGAGGAAGATGGCCGTCCTTCCCCAAGACGGCCGATGGAAGAACAAGCGGACTGACCGCCGAAGCGGTAAGCGTTCCCGCCAGGAAACCTCGCCGGGAAATCTTGTGGCTCATAATGGCTTCTCCCTTCTCAGGACGCTACGTTGCGTCTGCTTGTCGGTCTTGTAACTTCGGGTCGTGTCGAGCCGATCAGGGCAGACAGCCGGCCCGTTGGAGCAGGTTGCGGGTGATTTGCTGCACGCGCGGATCGGGGCCGTGCGGTCGGCTCCAGTGCGACCAGGGCAGGGTGTGCCCCGGCGGCACGCTCAGGTCTTGGGCCCAAAAGATCGTCGCCGCATTGAATACGTAATTCCCCTTGGGTCCAGGATAGATGGTCGCGGTCCACGGTGAGGGATTCGTGCCGCCCTGAAAGGCCGTGCCTTGGCCGACGATCTCCAAGCCGGGCAAGTCGGTGGGCGGGTCGCCATGAAACTCCCAGCCGATCAGCCCTGGCACGCGGTCCCCCTGCTTCATGCCGGTGCCCGCAAAAATCCAGTGCTCCGGCTTGACGCAGATCCAGTCGCCGCCACCGTTGATCGGTCTCGAATTGCGTGCGCCGATCAAGTAACCTTCGTCGGGCCCGCGTTCGGGGAAGGGGCCGTTCGTCTTGATGCGATCTTCGGCCCACTTGTACGTGCCGCCGTAGGGGCCGCTACGGAAGATGACGCGGTTGGGGCGGCCGTCGGTGCTGGGCTTGAACGGGGTGACCCAACACACGGAATTGCCGGACAGGAACAGCAGGTTTGCGCCCGCATCGCGCAGCTTCACCACGCTCTGATATTGGCGGATGTCCCAATACTCGTCGTGGCCCACGCTGAGGAACGCTTTGCATTTTAGCCCGCGATCCGGGGTGAGCATGTCGCTGTTGGAGCAGTAGCTCACGTCGCAGCCCTGCCGCTCCAGCCAGTAAGCCATGGGAAACTCGAACGTCAGCCACGCGCCGGAACCGATGGAGAGCGGATCGTTGACGATTCCGGAGTATTGGGCCTCACGGCCATAGGGCCGATCGAAACTCACGTCGGCCCAGGGGCCGTTGCCCTTGGGATGCGTGTACAGCGACGTCTTGTACGGCCAGCCGTTGTAGGCCTGCCACGTGTTGTCGCTGCACTGAAAGAGAATGTCAGCCGGGCGGTCGTCGCGCACGATGAACACCACGTAGCTTTGCCAATAGGGCTTGTCGTCCGCGTCGGGAAGCGTGGTGAGCCGGCCCAGATAGACGCCGCTAATCCAGTCGGCGGGGATGGTCAACTCAGCCGACGCCTCCCAGCGACACTCGTGCATGGTCCGCTCGTCCGGCTCAGGAGTCGGCTGCGTCTGGCCCTCCAAGGGGCCGAGTTTGGTCACCAGCCGTGCCCCGCGCCCGCCGTAGTAGCCCGTGCGGAAGATCTCGATCTGGAACTTCGACGCGGGCTGCGTGGAGACCATGACTTGCAGCTTCTCGCCGGCCGCCACGCTCTGCCTGGAGCAGTAGCCTTCGATGGCCAAGCAGCGGCAGCCGTCGGGCTTGTCCACGCGGGTTCGCGTCAGCTGCCAGTCGGTCGCGCCCTCGCGGGCATTCTCCTGCTGGATCACGTTTGGTGCGGTCGCCTGCGGATCTGCGGCCAGGCCGTTGCGGACGCCCAGCGACTCGGAAACCGTTAGCGCCAGCATGACGGCGGCGCCCATGAGCAGTTCACGCCGGGTGATCGAGTTTGGCTGCACACGGTTCATCGCACACCTCCTATCAGCAACGGTGGAAGGATTTTCAGCGCGTCGGGCGGGTAGCGGTGGCGGGAGCCGATCGCAGCCGGCACGGGGCTTTGGGGCGGGGTCACTCGCGGTTGATTGTCGATCACCTGCCAGCTTACGGTCAAGGCCGCAACGCGTAGAGTATGCGCGATTCTTCTTGCCGCTGGCAAGCGGCCGAAATCGACCGACTTCGGCAAGATGGACGGCCATGGCCGTCCTCTCTTTCCGCTTCCCCTTGAATCACGAGCTTCTCCCGCTTAGACTCCGCCTTGTGGGAAATGAGGATTTCTGTCGCCATGCAAGCCAAGAATCTGCTTACCGTTCTCATCGTGTCGGTCATGGTCGCCGGGGAGCCATCCGCTGCGGCGGAGAACGGTGATTTTCCCGGCCGTCCGGATTTCATCGCGTGCAGAAACTTTTCCTGGAAGTCGTTGAGCGAGCCGGAGAATCTGTTCTGGCCGGCCTACTTTTGGTACTGGAACGGACCGCCCACGCCCGACGTGCTGCGGCAGCAGCTGGCCGACATGGCCGGGCACGAAGCGCGGAGCGTTTGCGTGGTCCCGATGCCGCACGAGTTCCGTCCGGTGACGATGAACACCTCGATGGATGTCGATTATCTCTCGCCCGAGTTCTTCCAACGGGTGAAGGTCGCCATCGATGAGGCGGCGCGGCGGGGAATGAACTACTGGATCTACGACGAGGGCGGTTGGCCGTCGGGACTGGCCGCCGGCCGCGTGGTTCAGACGCGGCCGGACGTGGCCGTTCGCGTGCTGCGGTGCCATGCCGACGGGACGTGGACTCCGGACATCGTCGCCAAGTGGGCTCCGGGTGAGATCGGCGTGGCCGACCTGCTCAATCCGGAGAGCACGCGGACTTTCATCTCGCTGACGCACGAACGTTATGCGGCCGCGGTGGGGTCCCACTTTGGCAAAGCCATCAAGATGACGTTCACGGATGAGCCGAAGTACCAGGCCGCGGTGCCGGGGAGTGCTGTGCCTTGGCCCCTCGGCGCGGAAGACGTCTTTCGCCGCTGGTTTGGCTACGACGCAATGGAGGCGCTCGATGCGTTTCGCGTCACCAAGATGCAGGACCTCACGACCGCCCAGAAAAAGGCTCGCGTGGACCTGTTCGACTTTTGGTCGCGGCGGTTCCGCGATGCTTATTTCCTCGAGTTGCGTGATTGGGCGCGGCAGCACGGCCTGGCATCGGGCGGGCACCTTGACAACGAGGACGACACCTTCGCGCCCGTCTCCCGCGGCTTCGGCAGCGTCATGCGGCCCCTGCGAGCGATGGACGTGCCCGGCGTCGACGTGATCTGGCGGCAGCTTTGGCCGGGCAAGGAAAACCACCACTTCCCCAAGTTTGCCTCTTCGGCCGCTCATCAGAACGGCACGGCGCTGGCGCTGACGGAATCCTTTGGCGTCTACGGCAACGGATTGACGCCGGCGCAGATGAAATGGCTCGTCGACTATCAGTACGTCCGCGGGCTGACGCTGCTGGTCTGTGGCGTCTATCCGCTTTCGACGCGCGACCACCTCATGCTCGGCGAGCGGCCGCACTTCGGCCCCGTCAATCCGCTCTGGAACTTCCTGCCCGACTTCCATCGCTACGTGGCCCGCGTGGGCTACCTGCTGTCGTGCGGCAAGCCGGCGATTGACATTGGCCTGTACTATCCGGTTCGCGACCTGTGGGCGTCCGCCAACCCAGCCGATGCGGCGTTGCACGACGCCCTCGCCCGGGCGCTGTTGCGCCGGCAGTGCGATTTCGACATCGTCGACGACGACGTGCTTGCCGCTCAGCCCGCCCGTGTGGAAGATGGTGCTTTGATGGTCGGGGCCATGGGTTACCGGACGATTGTCGTAGGACCGGCGAATTGGATGCCGCAAGTCGTACAAGATCGGCTCCAGGCGCTGGAAGCGGCGGGCGGGCGAGTCATCCGCGTCGACGATCTCAGCCAGATCGACGCTGCTCTGGCCAAGATCGCACCGACGATCAGATGTGATCCACCTTCGCCGGATCTGCGCGTGCTGGTACGTCGCTGGCCGGGCGGCGGCGCGGCCTTCCTGTTCAACGAAGGACAAGAGGCCTACAGCGGCGCCGCGTCGCTCACGCTCGACGGTAACCTGCACGAGGTGGAACCGGCCACCGGAGTGACTCGGCTGGTGCGAATCGCTCGGTCATCCGACGGTCGAGTGACAATCCCGCTGGCTCTGGCGGCTGGGGAGTCGATGCTGCTGGTTTCGAGTTCACAGACGCCGCCGGCCGGCGAGGCACCGCCCGCATCACACACGGTTGTCCAGTCGGTCGAATTGGCCGACGGCTGGAAGGCACGCGTGGATCGGCAGTACGCGGTCGGAGAACACGACTACGAGGTTCGACCGTGGGACAAGGCCGAGTTCAAACCGGTAAGCCTGGGCCGATGGGCCACAACCCTGGGCCTCGGGGAAGATTTTTCGGGACACGTGACCTATCGCCGGACGGTGAAGATCCCGGAAACCCTGCGCGGCGGACGTTTGGCCTTGGACTTGGGCCACGTGGAGTATGCCGCCCGGGTGCGTGTTGACGGTCAGAATGTGGGTTGCGTTCTGTGGAACCCGTGGCGTCTGGAGTTTCCGTCGCTGACGGGGCGCAGCGAGTTCGAACTCGAGATCGCCGTCTCGAACACGCTGGCCAATGAACTGACTTCGCAGCGGGTCCGCGACGCCTGGAGCAAGCGTCAGGGGCCCGGTTGGCCCGGCCCCTATCACGAGAGAGAGTTGAAGTTCGAGACGGAATCTCGCGGCGGCGGTCTGCTCGGCCCCGTGCGCCTGCAACGGGCAACGCCCTGAGCATCGTTCGAGAAATAAGTGAGCGGAATGGCGCTAGCCACCGGTTCCTAGTCGTGCGGAATGGCGCTAGCCACCGGTTCCCGGTCGTGCGGATTGGCCGCAATACCGGCGGCTAGCGCCTTGCCGCTCACTTGTCACCTGACAGTCACTTCTCGAACGGTGCTGAGTGGCGGCGATCCGAAATTCGGTGGAGGCATAACATGAAACTGGCAGTCTTGATCCATGTAATCTTGGCGATCACCTCGGCCGCCGCATTTGCCGGCTATTCTGTGGACGTTCGTCTCGACAAGAGCGACGGCTTCTACAAGGTTGGCGAAGAGACGGTCTGCACCGCCACACTGCTGACCGACGGCAAGCCGGCCGTCGGTGAAAAGCTGCGCTGCACCGTGAAACGTGAACGCGACATCTTGCGCCAGGATGAGTTCCTCTGCGACGGCAAGGCGGTGACCATCCGCGCGTCGATGGATCGTCCGGGCTGGCTCTTCTTCGGGTTTGAAATCATCGGCCCCGACGGCAATCCGCTTCAGGGCGAGGGGATTTTCAAACACCGGATGAAACCGACGATCGTGGGCGAGATTGGCGCCATGTACGATGCCGACAAGATCACAGCGCTCGATTCTCGTCCCGCGGACTTGGACGCCTACTGGGCTTCCTGCCGCTGCAAGCTCGATCAGGTGCCGCTGGACCCGAAGTTGACCGAGATCGATGTGCCCCGGACTTTGCGGGGCAAGGTCAAGTGCTACAGCATCGAGGTCAGGTGCCAGGGCCGCACTCCGGTGACGGGTTATTTGGCCGTGCCCGTGAAGGCGAGGCCCCAGAGTCTGCCGGCCTGCGTCGATTACCTGAGCATGGTGTGGCAAGATGCGAGCCGAACAGTTCCCGCGGAAATGGCGTCCAAGGGGGTTCTCGCCTTGTACGTCAGTTGGCACGGTTTGCCGACCGGCAAGACCGCTGACGAGTACAAGACGATCGCCCAGACCTGGTATGAAGAGGGAGGGAAAGCCGGCGATACGGACCGCGATACCTGGTTCGGTCACGACATGTATCTGCGGGTGATGCGCGCGCTGGACTTCATCAAGAGCCGTCCCGAGTGGAACCGCAAGGAACTGGTGGTGCGCGGCGGCAGTCTGGGCGGGATCCAGTCGATCGCCGCTGCTGCCTTGGACCCTGATGTCACGCTGGCGATCGTGAGCGTGCCCAGTGGTTGCGAATACAACGGCTACAAGCAGGGGCGTGACGCGGCGGCGCTGTACCGTGGCAAGGAGGCCGTCGCCCGCATTGAGGCCGATCCTCGCCGTGCGGTTACGCTGGCTTACCACGATGGGGTGAACTTGGCTCCGCGCATCAAGTGCGACATTTACGTCTGCACGGGCTTTTCCGATGAGCTGTGTACTCCCAGCAGCGTCTTTGCCTTCTACAATGCGCTGCCCGCCACGACCAAGAAGTTCATGAGCACAAATCCCCGCACCGGGCACTACGGAACCACGAAGAACACGGCCGGCGACAAGCGTCTTTCGGACATCTTCCGGTCGGTGACCGTGTACGATTGAGGCTCGAAGAAGGGGACAGCCACATTCTGCTCCGAAGACTCGGCAAAATGAGCCAGTCCCCGACGGTTTTGGGATAGGCGATTAGCCTGGAAGTTCACGAATCACCGTGTTGCCGCCACCTTGGAGAGTGAGGCTGAGTGGGGGATTCGTACTCCAGGCTCCGCAAGTGAAATCCGGAACGTCGATCGGCGACGAGCGGTTCATCACCGACCAAAGGGTCAGCGGCGTGATCGAACTCCAGAGCGCGGCATCGTAAACGTCGACGTCCATCGGGCGGCCGTTCCGCAGATTGTCGACCAGCCGCCAATCGACGGTGAAATCCATGCCGCCGTGCCCGCCGAATCGCTTCGCGGTTTTCTCGATAAAGCGGACCAACTCCGGCGTGTATTTGTCCTCGAAAGCCTTCATCTCCGCTGCGCTGGCGAGACGCTCGCCGTCCGGATAGATACGCGGCGGAAGGGTGGGGCCGGCACGGGAATCGCCCGCAGTTTCGGAACGGGCGTGACCCTCGGG
>CAZXYZ010000127.1:0-32218 GCA_964645045.1 uncultured Pirellulaceae bacterium
ACGAGCAGCGCGAGAAGTACTTCGCCGCCATCGCCGAGTATCACCGGCGACTGGCGGAGTTGGAGCGAGCGGTGGGTGAACCGATACACTGATCGGCTAAGGGTCTCGGCGGTAACTCGCCTGCGTCCCGCGCTGATGACGCGGCTCGTGGCCTGCCTAGGCTAGAGTTTTGTGCCGATGGCGTTGAGCACGGGCATGGGAGCGGAAGTGCAAAAGGCCGCTGGCGTCCGTCGCGATCGGCGGGGTCATGATCGCCGTGCAAAGACGGTGGAGGTGGTGTCACCGCAATCCGGCCTTGGCAGCGACGTCGGGACTGGCCATGTGCCGCCTGCCGCTGTTCAGTTTAGCGGACATGACCTTGCCTCAAACGTCGAGGTTGTAGACCTCGAGTAGGTTGCCACGGCAGCACGCGCCGCATTTGTCACATTCGCATCTCGGGAAAATGCATCGGAAGCGTAGCATCGGCCACTTCGTGAACGCTGATCGGCCGCCAGAATCGCCGCCCCACTGCCATCGCTAATCCTGATGTTCTGCCCGTCGTCAAGGCAACTTTGGTTGCAGACGCGCGTCGCTTGCTGCACCCTCACGCGGATAGATGCAGACCGCAGAATCGTCTGCCGACGCCTACCCGCTCGATGAGCGGCAACAGCGGCGTATTCTCGAAGGCGTACTCGCCGGTCCCATCGTCGAGCTGCTCGGCGAAGTTGTGCGGCGGCTGCCCAATGGGCCCCGCAGGGCGCAGGACGAGGCGACCTATCGGCTGGCGGTCGAGCGACGACTTGGGCCGATGGCGGTGAACATCGCCCTGGCGGACGAGAGCGGACCGGCCGGTTACGGCTGGCCCGGAACCGCGCTCACCGGGGATGACCGCCGACGGCTGGCCACCATGGGGAACACCACCCAGCTAAGTACAACTCGATTGCTACACCACTCCGTGCACGTTGCCCATCATCTGTTTCAAGTCATCATGCTCGAGATCATGGACACGAGCGCCCAGACGGGCGTATCGGTTCGCGATCTCTTGCTGAATGCAACCAGTGGCAACGGACATGTGACACGGCACGACAATCACCGCCCGCGTGTGGACGCGACTGGCCAAGCCGATGATGACACGCCCAGCGTCCCGTTGCCTGCTGCCCCGGAATCCGCAGCGATTCCCGATGCGGAAATTGCCCCGGCCGATCATAGTGCCTCGCTGGCCGCCCAAGTAAATGTCACCGATTGCATTGCCCCTTCTTTTCCCCCACATCTTATGCCTAGACGCACTGCCGCGACGGGCCCGGGCGAAGGTATCACGGTTGATCGCGTCCTCGAACTCGAGGAGCGGATGCAACGGCTCCAAGACACAATGGACACGCTGATCGGAGCCATCGACGAATTCCGCGACGACGTGGTTCACACGCTCCGCAATCTGCCTGATCGGATTCCGCCCCCACTGCACATTCACAGTCTGCCCCTTGATCCGACCGGTCCGGACTTTGCGGAACGGGTCAACGGGGTGCCGCTGGACGTGATGGCCCGCCTCCGCGATGAAGCGGTTCGCGGCAGAGCAGGGGAGCCGGCTCCCGCGGCTGCCGCCGAGGGCGATCCGCCGCCGGCTCCAATGGTTGACGAAACTCCGTCCGATCGTCGTCGGCCTGTTGCCCGGCAGCCGAGGCTGTTTGCCTGACGGCGGCGTCTTCCGCTCCGCGTGCCCTGATCGCCTGTGAGGCGCTGCCGGTCCCTTAATCAGTTGTTCGCAATCAGCCAGCCTGTTACGCTTGGCCAGTGACTAAACCAGCCGCCCCCAAGGATCCGGCCCTTGCCGCCATACTGAGCTTCATCGTGCCCGGCCTTGGTCAGCTTTACTGCCTCCGTGTCGGCAGTTTCTTCGCGTGGTTGTTGCTGGCCCTCCTGGCTTATGTAATCTTCTGGCCCGTTGGCTTGGTCTTGCACGTGCTCGCGATCGTCCATGCCTTTCAGATCAGCCGAACACCGATGGTGCCCGGTGAACTGCCAATGTCTGCTGTCACCAAGATGGAACCGGTGCAAGACGCCAAGCCGGTAAAAGACAGCAAGCTGTTCATTGCCGGCCTCGTTCTGGTCGGGATTCTCGCCGCGATAGCCATCGTGATATTGCCATCCCGCGATGCCCCCGACATGCCCAGCGGTATGCTGCCTCTGCCCCTTCGCCGATCCTACGCGTGGCTCGACCAGTGCGGCACAGAGTGTGAGCAGAGTCTGGGCACCTCACGCCTTGCATTCATCGATGAGCAGACCTGCGAAACCTTGGCTGCGATGCGTGGCGTCCCGCGGACAGAAAATCAAGCCGCCTGGGATGCAGTCATCCTCGACAAGGCAAGGTCCCTCGAATGCGATGGCTTCTGAGCCCAGCGCGGCTCGCCCCGCGAATCGACATGTTCGCCCTGGTCGCCCAATTGTCCCTTGCGCACCGGCCACCCGTTTCGGCACGCTGGCCTCGTTCTGCCGACGGTCGGCAGATCGATGGTCTGGATGTTCGGTCTTTGGCAACGCAGCGAAAGGAGAAAAGCCATGCTGGTAGCCAGAAACGACGGGACGTGCCGCGAGTGCGGCGGGCAATTGAAGGTCATCGACGCGGACGACGCGACGATGACCGTGGAATGTCAGGAATGTGGGGACAGCTACCTGGTCGAGCCGGATGCGTTTGGCGACGGGTGCATGACGTACTATGTGGAAGTCATGGCCGGAGCCGGCGAATCGGGCGCGGAAGGAGGCGAGTGATGGATCCACAAGCAACCTTGCGTGACCTGCTCGCCGCGGTCGGCGACCGGGAGTGGGACACGGTCGATGAACTGAGCGAGGCATTGCTCACGTGGCTCCAGAAACGCGGCTTCCCGCCGCAAACCGTGGGGCCGCCAGAGCTCGGGCGCGGCTGGCATCGGGCGATGGCAGAGTTCATCTGCTACCTGGCCCAGTCACAAGCACGGGATGCCCGAAAACGACGGAAGAAAGGAGCGGCGTGATGTTCCACCGAAGCCGAGTGTGGTGCGTAACGCCCGTCGCCTCCGCGGAGGATCTGGCGGAGAAACTGACGACCATAACGTGGACGTGTTGCACGGCGTTCGAGCTTGGAGGCTACCTCTGGCTCAACGACGCCACATCGCCGGACGGGGGCCAGGAATTCGCCGTTGTAAAGCGGGCAGGTCCCGAGGGCCACCCGCTGCAGGTCGAGAGCATCACGTTCTCGTGGTGTGACTTCGACGAGGCCCTGGCGTACGTCCAACGTACGCTCCGCGGCGAGGACGACGGAAACGACTTCGCCCGCGAAGTGTCGCTCGTCCTTCAAACCCGGGCTGAGCATGGCCGCTGCTGCCACTGCGCCTGACGTTCAGTCGAAGCCCCGTGTCCGGAGGATACGGGGCTTTTTTTATCGCAATCCCCGGCGTTCGTGCCGGGTACCAGCACATGCGCGGCAGGATCTACCGGACCACGCGAAGGCCCAGACGCGGGGTGAGATTCTCCACGTAGTCACGAACTTGCTCTTCGCTGCAATTGAGCGCTTTGCTAAGTTCCGTCACAGTGAACCCGCAGGAAGAAAAATGGGCATCTAACATGCCCGGGAAGACGGTCGGCTTAGTTTCTTCCACCTCAACAGGCTCGTTCGTTCTCCACCCTTGGGAACTCAATTGTGTGTACAAATACCGGTACTGGCGTTCTGTAATTTGGTGCAGGTCGAAGGCACGTTTCACGATGGCGGCCATCGACACCTTCCACTCCGTCTTGAGCGCCGGCAGTTGCTGCAATCGGAGGTTCCGCAACTTCGACTTGATTTCCATTTCGGGCATTAAGAATTCCGCGGCAAATCGATCCGACTGTTCCTCGATGGTATCCGTGGGAACCTGGTGCATGATAATGTGGCCTACTTCGTGCATGAGCGTGAAGCGAAGTCGATCGGCCGGGATCGTCGAATTGACGAAAATGAGAGGCGGGCAACCCGGCGCAACTTGACTGATGGCATCGAGGTTCCGCGTGCCGAAGTCCCAAGCATAAATGATCGCACCGGCATGCTCGACCGCGTTGATGACGCTCCTGACCGGGCCCATTGGCAGTCCCCATTGCTGCCTCACGGCTCGTGCGATGGACTCCGGCCCACCATGCTCGTCCACATCCATCCGCACAAACTCGTTGTTCGCTTCGATCTCGACAGTCCGAAGCAATCGGATGATGTGGAACCGAAACAGATTTAGTTTCGCCTGGATCTGTCGGAGTTCAGACACGGGCATCCGCATTCGCTTGCGATGGTAAAAGCAACTTGTCCCGAATCCGTACACGCGATCGGTTTGGAGGAAGAACTCCTTTGGGAAATCCAACACTCGGCAGATTGACACCAAGTCCTCGCTGGACACCATCAGCAGTCCGGCTTCGAGCTTCGAGACCTTTCCCTGCGATAGCCCAACCTTCTCGGCAAACTCGGATTGCGTCAGTCCCTTGGATTCACGCGCGACGACGAGCATTTCGGGATTCACGCTCTCAGCCATCGACGCGCCCTTCCCGCTTTGCTTTCACTCGAACTACAGGCCCTCCCTGATTGCGTGCAATTGCCTCACCGTTGTCATCGAACAGGGATCGCTCCACCTGTCCGGCGATCGGAATCGTCCAGAGCAGAGTGGTGTTTCTCCGGCAGCACAGCGTTACCCCGCTGACGCTTGACCAGATTGGATCCAGTTGGTAGCCGACATCGACGAACGTCACCCTCTCGAATCCTTCCCCCTCAAACTCTAGTTGTTCCGGTGATTGGCCACGGATGTTCAATTGGCGATCGGTGGGATAGTTCTGCGGCGAGAGCCCGTCATCTGTCTTCTTGAAGCGAAGCGCCGCGAGGGCGCTGAACACGAAGAAGGTACTCTCGAACTTTTCGAGAATCACGATCTCGTTTCCGCGGTCCTGGAACGTCGTTTTCGCGGCATGCACAATCTGATCGTTGAGGAAACATGCTAGAGTCCGGTTCCGGCATGTCGATCGCAGAGCCGCTGGCAACGTTAGGAACTGCGTCAGTCCGTCTCGGACAGCCAAGACGAGATCATCGAAGTGTTGTCCCAGAAGTCCACGAGCACGATCGACGTTCAGAATCTTTTTCTCTGGTCGACGTAAGTTACTCACCGAAAACTCCTTACGACAAAATGCAGAATCAGTCTTGTCACTTATTCTATTTTTTATTCCATTCGACATAGGGCGTCAACCCAGGCTCGGTCTTTTTTGGTTTATTTTGCCAAGTCCGCGCTCCCCCGGAACGTATTCCGTGCCCCAGTTCGCCTGGGTCGCTGCCTTCGGCAATGGTGACGACCGATATCATGTTTGGACATGCCCTTGCCGCATTACCGATCGAAATCAAATTCCCGCTGGATCAGCCGCGGCGGCAGCTCCAAAAATTCGGTGCCCGTGCATGCACGCCAAAATCGTCCAGGTCCCACGTTCAAAATACGGCGAATCGCGTCCGCCTCTCCCTTGGTCAGCTCGCGGATGAACAGTGATTTCGTTCGCCGCTTCGCGGTTTCCACCAGCGGGCGCCAACGTCGGCCCAGCAGTTCCTTCAGCCGTCGGCGTTGCTCGAACCGTCGATTGTACAGGCTGTTTGCCCGGTAGAAGTACGTGACGCGATACGCAAAGAACTCGTCGTCCGGCTCCAGTGGCATCACCCACGGGCCCTTGCCCCAGTGTTTCGTTGTCGTCGCCGACAGACAGCTGCCCAAGTCTCCGATGGCGATGGCTTGCTCGTACTCGACGCGGACAGTCGGACTGACGCGGACGCTTTCCAAGGTCCATTCCGGCAACGCCGGATCGGCGATATAGTCTTGGACGCAACGATTGGCCAGGCTCGCTTCGACCAGCACCTTGGCGATCCGTGCCGCACGCTCGGCCCGATCGCGAAAGGCGTCGTCCGATTCGCCGGCAATCCGCAAGGTCCGCACTCCGGCATCTTACCAAAGCACACCTCCGCGAAGATGGTTGCAGCGAATCGCCGGAGATCGCGGTACTGGTCGGCACCACGCAGCCAAGACCGTTTCCGGAGGTGGTATGCTTCTCGCATCGCTGAGCATGGGAAATTTTCGACGAAGTATTTTTACCCCTCGTCCGCATGGAGATACGTCGCACCCCCCTTGAACGGCCAAAGCCCCGCGGTGTCACGGAACGTCGGCTCGCGGCGGCAGAACGAGCCCTGGCTGCCGAGCGTGCGCGACTCGCTTTGTTCGCCAAACAGTTGCTGGCCGAACAAGAAACGGCCGGGGAACGCCTGCAGCGAATTGACGCCCAGCACCTGCATCACGAGCAGGCGTTTCGCGACCTAGCTGCCAAGCACTGGCGCGAAGGACGCCGATTATTGCGGTCGCTGCCGCCCGACATCGAAACCGGCACCATCGAAGCCTGGAACCGCAGTAGCATCCCGCCCGACGCGGCCTATTTTGTCGATTTCGTCAGAACCAAGCTCCGCCGCCGCAATCTTCTTGATGACTCGTTATTTCTCGCTCCGAACCTACCAAGAATTTTTCATCCCGGCTTGGGGGCCGTGGATCTACCACCATAAATACAGGTTGCGGGTATTCAAAATCCGCTGGACTACCTACAATAGCGGCCATATTGTCCTGTTGTCCTCAATATGCCAGCCTGCCACCCAGAACCGGCCCCCGCGGAGAAGGAAATGGCCCAAGCCACGGACAAGGAAATCCGCCGACTTCCGCACAGGCTTCTGCCGCAATGTCACTGCCCTAGTCGGCTGGACATAACTCGTTCCTGGAAAATAGGTTGCGTCGTGGCGGCAGGGCTTGTCGCCGGTTCCGGAGATGCGCGATGACAACCCCGGAACCATCTACACTGGCTCCAGTGGAACCGCAGGACAATGCGGCAGCCGATGGGCACGACTCGGATGCCCAGCTGACCGCCACCCGTTTCGCTCCGGTCATCGCGGCAGCACAGGAACCGCCGTTCACGCCGTACCATGCCAAGTACCTTGCCTACGAACTCACGAAGCAGGTCGGCGCCGACCAGGCCGGCAAGCTGGCCCAGTCGTTGTGCAATGCAACGGTCGATTTGAACCCGCACCAGGTGGACGCGGCCCTGTTCGCATTTCGCTCGCCTTTGTCGCGGGGCGCCATCCTTGCGGACGAGGTGGGGCTCGGCAAGACCATCGAGGCGGGGATCATCAAGAGCCAGCTGTGGGCCGAGAAGAAGCGCCGCTTGCTGGTCATCGCTCCCGCGTCGCTTCGCAAGCAGTGGAGCCAGGAACTGGCCGACAAGTTCTTCATCCCGTCCCTGATTCTTGAATCGAAAAGCTATCGTGAGCTGTCTCGCAAATCGCCGTCCCCGTTCAACCAGCCCAATCAGGTCGTCATTTGTTCGTACCAGTTCGCCCGGGCCAAGGCCGCCGACCTGATGGCCGTGCCGTGGGACTTGGTCGTGATCGACGAGGCCCACCGGCTGCGGAACGTGTACAAGAAGGACAACAAAATCGCCCGCGCGTTGCGCGATGCGCTCCGCAATCGGCCCAAGATACTGCTGACCGCGACGCCGCTCCAGAACTCGCTGATGGAATTGTTCGGGCTGGTCTCGTTCGTCGATGAACACGTCTTCGGCAGCGAGGAGGCCTTCCGCGAATTGTACGCCAAGAAAGCCGACACGCTGTCCGTGGGGATGCTGGCCAACTTGAGGGCCCGGATCGCGCCCGTCTGCCAGCGGACACTCCGCAAGCAGGTGATCGAGTACGTCCGGTACACCAAACGCATCCCGATTACCCAGGATTTCACGCCCTCGAATGAGGAACAGCGGCTGTATGATCAAGTCTCCGATTATCTTCAACGGGACAACTTGCTCGCCCTGCCCAACAGCCAGCGGCAATTGATCGAACTTGTCCTGCGGAAGATCCTCGCCTCGTCGTCATTTGCCATCGCGGCCACGCTCGGCACGATGATCGACCGGCTGAAAAACCTGGAACGTACGGCGAGGCAGGAGGCTGACGAGCAGCTTGCGGACATCGTGGGCGACGATTACGAGCAGGCCGAATCGGTGGAAGAGGAATGGAAGGAAGCGGCTCCGGAAGACGGCGAGCCGGTTGCCGCGCCGGCGCCCGTGGACGAAACGGCAGCCCGGCTGCTCCAGAGTCTGCGGGCTGAGGCCGAGGAACTGACGCGATACAAGACGCTGGCCGAGTCGATCCGGGAGAATGCCAAGGGGGAGGCGCTGATCCGCGCGCTCCGGCTGGGCTTTGCCAAGGCGGTCGAATTGAAGGCCAAGCCGAAGGCGCTGATTTTCACGGAATCGCGGCGCACCCAGTCATACTTGCTGCGGCTGTTGGAAGCCAATGGCTACGCCGGCAAGATCGTCCTGTTCAACGGCACCAACACCGACCCGGACTCGAAACGCACCTATCGCGAGTGGCTCGAACGCCACGCCGGACACGATTGCGTCAGCGGTTCGCCCACGGCCGACATGCGTTCGGCGCTGGTGGAGGAGTTCGAGGAGCGGGCGTCGATCATGATCGCCACGGAATCGGCCGCCGAAGGCGTGAACTTGCAGTTCTGCTCGCTGGTCGTTAACTACGACCTGCCCTGGAACCCGCAGCGGATCGAGCAGCGGATCGGCCGCTGCCACCGCTACGGCCAGCAGCATGACGTGGTGGTCATTAACTTCGTGAACCGGGCGAATGAAGCCGACCAGCGGGTTTTTGAACTGCTGAACGAAAAGTTCAAGCTGTTCGACGGCGTCTTTGGGGCGTCGGACGAAGTGCTGGGGGCGCTGGAATCCGGGATCGACTTCGAGAAGCGAATCAGCGAGATCTACAAACACTGCCGCACTTCCGAGCAGATCCGGCAGGCGTTCGACCAGCTGCAGTTGGAACTGAACGAGCAAATCACGACCAAGTTTGAATCCGCCCGCACCAAGCTGTTGGAGAACTTCGACGAGGATGTGCATTACAAGTTGCGGTTGCGGGAATCCGAGACGAAACCGCAGCTCGACCGGTACAGCGATTGGTTGTGGGCGCTGACCGCAACGGAATTGAACGGGCACGCGGATTGGCTGTCGGCCGAGCAACTGACCATCACGTCCCTGGATACCGAGCAGACCCTGCTGCTGACGGGCATGACCGATGACGGCCACTTCCTCGACCGGGAGACATGCGAGAAACTATTGACCGTGCCGGCCCGGCTGGGCGATCCGGTCGAACTGGACGGCGGCGTCAAGGAACGGATCGTCGAATCGTTGCGGTCCCAGGAGCAACGGATCCTCGGCGAGACGCAGAAGCGGAACGAGGTGTTCTTCGATGCCGAGTCCGACAAGCTGGACCGCTGGGCGGATGACCTGAAAGAAAACCTGGAACGCGAGATCAAGAACTTGGAGATCGAAATCCGCGAAGCCAAGAAGATCAAACGCTTGGCCCAGGACCTGGAGAGTAAGATTGCCGCCCAGAAGCGGATCAACGAACTGGAGCAACAACGCAACCAAAAGAAACGCACCCTGTTCGATGCCCAGGACGAGATCGAGCAGAAGAAGGACACGCTGATCGCTGACGTGGAATCGCGTTTGCAGCAGCGCACGACGCGACAGGAAATCTTCGCGGTCCGCTGGAGGGTGCGGTAGGCTATGTCCCGACTATTTCCCCACAACCAACCCGTGCGAACGACCAGCAAACTGCCGATCAACGTCGAAGACCTGGTCCGCCAGCGCACGGTCGAGCGTGACCGGATCGAGTACAAGGCGGGCTGGAATCCTGATCCGACGATCCGCACGCTGTGCGCATTTGCCAACGATTTCGAGAATCTCGGCGGCGGCTACATCATCATTGGCCAGGATTGCGACGAAAACGGACAGCCGATCTTTCCGCCGGTCGGCATCCCGGATGCCAAGCTGGACAAGATCCAGCGGGAACTGCTGGCCTACTGCAACCAGATCCAGCCGCCGTACTTCCCCAAGCTCAGCATCGAGAAGGTGGACGGCAAAAACCTGATCGTGCTCTGGGCGCCCGGCGGCCAGAACCGGCCGTACATGGCTCCCAAGGAAGTCACGGCCAAGCACCGTGTGAATCACTACTACATCCGCCGCTATTCCAGTACGGTCGAGGCCAAGGGCGACGAGCAGCGGGAACTGGTCAGTCTGACGGCCACGGTCCCGTTCGACGACCGGCAATGCCACACGGCCAGCCTGGATGACCTGCGCGTGCCGCTGATCCAGGCATACTTGAAGGATGTCGGCAGCGGCCTGCATGGCCAAGCGGCCAAGATGCCGCTGGTGGAACTCGGGCGGCTGATGAACATCGTGGACGGGGGCGACGAGTTCGTCCGGCCGCGCAATGTCGGCGTCCTATTCTTCAACGACGCGCCGGAGGAGTTCTTCCCCGGCACGCAGATCGACGTGGTGATCTTTCCCCAAGGCCCCGGCGGTGACGAGATTATCGAGAAGGTTCTCCGCGGACCGATCCACCAGCAGATTCGCGACGCCCTGGCCTACATCCGCAACAACGTCATCATCGAGAAGGTCATCAAGCATCCCGACCGGGCGGAAGCCACGCGGTTCTTCAACTACCCGCTAGCGGCGATTGAAGAGGCGCTCGTCAACGCGATGTATCACCGCGGCTACGACCAGCGCGAGCCGGTCGAGGTCCGCTTCAACCCCGACGGCATCGAGATCGTCTCGTATCCCGGTCCCGATCCGTCGATCCGCCCGATGGATTTGAAGGCCAAGCGGATCATTTCGCGTCGCTACCGCAATCGCCGCATCGGCGAGTTCCTCAAGGAACTGGAGATGACCGAAGGTCGCGGCACCGGCATCCCGAAGATTCAGGCTGCCATGAAGCGAAATGGTTCGCCGAAGGCCAGCTTCGAGACCGACGACAACCGGCTGTGGTTCGTCGCGAAATTGCCGATTCATCCGGGAATGGTCCCGGAGCCGGCGCAACTCGGGGACCAAGTTGGGACCAAGTTGGGACCAAGTCCGGACCAAGTTGAAGTCCTCAGGAGATGCCGCGAAGAAGCGAGCATTGTTGACCTGCTGGACATGGCGGGCCGCACGAATCGCACCAAGTTCCGGCAGCAAGTCCTTAACCCCCTGCTTGCCGAGGGATTGATCGAAATGACCATCCCGGACAAGCCTCGCAGCAGCAAGCAGAAATACCGCCTGACCGCCGCGGGCCGCCAAGTTATGGAAGCGGCTCGCCCCAAAACCTGAATCCCGAAACTCGAAATCCTAGCCGCCGGACGCGGCGGAAGATAAGATCGCCACAAGAACTATGGCCAAGACGAAACTTGAACTCACCTGGATCGGCAAGGACAACCGGCCGCGGCTGGAACCCCGGATCTTGCTCGAAGACCCGGACAAGTCCTACCACGCGCCGCATCGCGTGACCGAAAATGACATCTTTGATAACCGGTTGATCTTCGGCGACAACCTGCTGGCCCTGAAGGCGCTGGAGCAGGAGTTCACGGGAAAGGTGAAGTGCATTTTTATTGATCCGCCGTACAACACGGGAAGCGCCTTTGCTCATTACGACGACGGAATCGAACATTCCCTTTGGCTTTCACTGATTCGTGAGCGATTAGAACTATTAGCGTCCCTTCTAAGCTCGGCGGGAAGCATCTGGATTACGATTGATGACAATGAATGTCACTATCTGAAGGTACTCCTTGACGAAGTCTTTGGGCGAGCCAATTTTGTTGCGCACCTGATCTGGGAGAAGGTCTTTGCCGTGAAAAATACCGCGCGATTTTTCTCGGCAAGCCATGACCATAGCCGCCTTTTTGGCCGACGGAAAGAGGTGCGTGTACCGCTTTCGCATCTCTTCCGTCGTGTGCCCCACGAACGAGTCGATGATCCGCTGGTCAATCCCCTTCATCGCACAGTTGGAAATAAAGCTGTGTCGCAGGACGTGCCAGCCCCGCAGGTTGTCCCACTTCGAGTCCGCCAGCACTCGCCGCAGGTGATCCTGCGCTTCGTCCGGGGTGATTGGCTCGGCGACCGTCCGCTTGCTCTTCGAGTGGGCGGTCTTCGCCTGGCAGAACGTATAGGGACCGCCCGGATGTTGTTCCAGCCAGTCATGGATGACGTTCTTCAGCAGCGGGGATAGCGGCACCCGGCGGGTCGTGTGCTGCTTCTTCGACTTCTTGCGCTCGCGGATCAGGACCGAGTCGTCGTCGAAATCGACCGCACGGGAACGAATCAGTTCCGATCGTCTCGCGCCCGTATGGGCGGCCATAACAATCATTGGATACAGAAACGGCTGCTGGGCCTTTTCCTTCACGTGTTTCAGCAGGTCTGCCGTTTCGTCCAGGGTCAAGAACAGACAGTCCCACAGGGCTTGCCGCTCCTTATTCGTTAGATTCCCCCGTTCGATCTGCTTTTCGATCTCTTCCCAGGTCTGGAACGGTGGTTTCTCCGCCCCTTTTGGATACTTGAGTCCGCTATTCGGAAATGGCCCGACAAGCGTCTCGCCGATGCCCCACGTCCAGATGCCGGACAATGTCGTTAGCTCCTTGCGGATTGTCACGGGACTGATCGTCGATCCGCGGCGGCCTTTCTGAACCCGGCGGCGATTGATGTACTCTTGCAGATGGCTCCGCGTCAGGGCTCGCACATCCAGATCTGCGCCAAGGATCGCCTTGAGGTGCTTGATGTGAATGCGGATCGTGTAGAGGGTGCTGTCCTCGACCGCCCCGCCTGAGATTGCCCCTTCGTACCCGGCAATGAGGTCTTGGAGTGTGGTGACCTGCGGCAGTTCGACAGGCCCCGCGACCTTTCCGTCGGACAGAAGAAACGTCGGTACATCGGCTCCGGGCGGCACCGTCAGAAGGCCCCGATCGACAAGCCGGATATTGTCCTGGATGCGCCCGGCCAGGTCGCGAGCTTCCGTCTCATCCTTCGTCTCCAGGGAACGGTTGTACTTGCGTCCCGAGAACCGAAAACACACGTGAAAATGGCCGGATGGGTACTTCTGAATGCCCGCCATGACGTTTCCTTTCCGGTGGCAAATCGGTGGCAGAATTGGCCATGCAACCTCCATTCAATTGTAATATCTCGACCGCCTGTTTTCAACGTAAATCCATCAAAAATAAGCATTTACACGCAAATTCCATGCAAGTCCCATGCAAGCCAACGAAGCCATATCTAGGTTGAGGGCCTAGTCCGGGCAACCGGGTGCAGGTTCAAGTCCTGTTTCCCGCACTGAGTTACGAGATAAGGACTTACGGCAAATCGCCGCGAGTCCTTTTTTCGTTGGCATTGCCCATCCGTGTAACATCCGTGCAACAGAATCGCCATGCTTTCCTGACTGACAGGCTGGAAGCCTATGCCACGCGTTGATGAATAATCCGGGGCTCGCGGGCCAGCTGTCCCCGCCAATACGCCAAGCAAAATGTTACGCGCGGTGTGGCTCTGACCGTAAACGCTCGCCACGTCATGGAATCACTTCCACAGTTCGTCAATGATGGCCACGGTCTTGTCGACGAGCAACTGTCCGCCTGCGGGGCCGATGATGTTGCTGGGCGGGATGGCGGAGTAGGAACCGGCCGCCTGGGCACGCTCCGTCGGCAAGTAGCTGCCAAAGCCGGACATCTGCAGAATGAAAGTTTGGATCGCTCTTGAGCGTGCCTTGATGCGAATCCCGTATTCGCAAAACAGTTCAAACGGATTGGAGCAGATCACCAGATCGCCGAGGCGGACGACGTGAATCTCGACGGGGTACGTTGCGTCCGGGTTTTGTTGCAGTTGCTCGTAGCGTTTCACGACCCCGTGGTGCCAATCGCGGGCCATGAAAGCGACGCGGGCGGCGCTGGCGGGGTCTTTTTCAACTTGTTCCATTACCCGGTTGTACTCGGCCAGGGCCTGTTGGTACTGGGCCTCGGTGATCTTGCTCAACGGCAGTTGCAGCGTGACGGCGACGTGTTGCAGCCTGGGGTCAGCGAACTTCTCTTTTTGGACTGCGTCCAAGGTCTGACTGACGGAGAGATCGATCCGTCGGGCCAGTTCCTGCATTTCGCTGATGCCGCGCAACGTCCGCATCCGCGCATTGGCGGCCCGGTGCAGGAGCGGCCGCGGCGACAGGTCGCCCGCCGCGCCGCCCCAGCCCAGCACGACAATCTCTTCCCCATAGCGGGCTTTCAGGTTCTCGCGCACCGGAAGCCAGAAATCGGCGTTGACAGCGGACTGGCTTTCGACGACCTGCGCGGGACACGCCACGTTGACGGCGATCGCTTTCAAGTTGTCCTGCCGGTCGTAGAAAAAAATGGAGCCGACATCGTCGTCGTCCATGCCTTCCAGATTCACGAAATCCGGACGGTTCGTGTTACCGTACATCTGCGCCGTGCCGTTTGCGTAGACCGCGCGGCGTCCGAAGCCGATGCTGTTCCGGTCCAGCCCGTATGACATCTTGCCCGGCGCGAGGTTCTTCCACGCGGCAACGATGCCCTCGCTGATCTTGTCGGCCAGAAAGGCGATGGCTTCTTCCACGGTCATCGTCTGATCGTTAACCGGAATGCCGGGCGTTCCCGGAACGAGCACCGGGGCCGTGTGCGTATGCGTCGCAGTCAGGATGATGGTTTGAACGTCGATCGAAGCGTCTTTCTGCGCCACCGCGGCGCGGACCGCCTGGACGAAGACCTCGGGACACTGCAGCAGGTCCAGCGAGACAAACGTGGTCTCCGCTCCGCCGGACCGGAGCGCCACCACATTGGCCGTCAGCGGCGTGTCCGGCTGTGTGGAAAGCCGCAGGCCGAACTGCCCCCACAGGGCCACGGCTTTGTTCGGCGTGATGTCCACCGACGCCGCTCCAACCGCTAATTCCGCACCGGACAACAGGACGGGAAAGACAAGCCCGGCGATCAATACGCTGCAGACGGCCGTCAACACAACGCGGAGGAAAGATCTCTTCATGGCAGGTTCCTCTCGAAAGACCGTTGAAATCGAACGTGACCATGCTTACCGCGGCCGGCAGCCGGCGTCAAGAACCAGTGGCTGGCCGCCTGCGGCCGCTCTCGAAAACCAGTGGCCGGCGATCAGTAAGGGGGTTCCCGATGCCTGGCTGTATTTCTACGAAGAATTTCTCGAAGTCTACGACAATGCCCTGCGCAAAAAGACGGGCTCGTATGACACGCCGCCCGAGGTCGTGGGAGCGCTGGTCAGGCAATGTTCGACCACGATCCGAAGACCGGTCACGTGGACGACAGGTCCAATTTGACCTCTGCCATTCCCTTGGCAACATCGACCACCAGGCCGGAGGTGCGGAAATCGGCGTACTTTTTGGGGAGGACGGATTCGCTGACCGCCGGGGCGCCGGACGAAGGCATCAGGCCATCCTCTCCGACGACGGCCGTCCCCGTGGCCTGGAGCTTCGAGACGGCGACACCGTTCGAGCCCGCTACGGCCTGTAGCGTGAAGTGGCCCATTGCGTCCGTCCGGGCTGTGGTGGGACTTCCGCCCTCCGGGCCGGAGAACATCACCGCAGCGTCGGCCACGGGCTGACCGTCAAGAGTGATGATCCCGGTCACCTCGACGGTTTCCCGTCCGCCCCCACCGCAACCGCTGAGTCCCGTCATGGAACCCAGAATAACGAAGTACAGCGCGTACCACAGTCGGTTCTGTGCAGGCATGGATGGCGTTTCCTTTTCTACGGGATGGACGCTGGATTGCCGTCTCGCCGGTCGCCCAGACGCTGGTAGGTCCAGTGATCGATGGATTCGGCGACGAAGTGGACGGAGCCATCACCAAAGACAAAATGGCAACCGCCGGGATGTCTGGATTTGAAGCCTACCTCCGTGTTCCAACTGCAGCGGGCTCTGCAGCCGTTGCCGCCGGCGGCGGCGAGATCCACCGCGCATGAATCGTAGTTGATGGGGATCTGCGTGAAACCACCCCACTTGTTCGAGTGGCTCCAGCCGACGCGGACGTGGTTCGAACAATCGGCCCGAACCTCGCCGACAAAAATGGTGCTGGACAGGCCGTCCGTCACGTCCGACATACGGCATACGAAGTTCCAGCCGCGCCGGCTGAACGGCCCGGCGGGATTGTCGACGTGCGTTCCTGGCGAGGAATAGCTGTCCCACAACGCATATTCACTGCAACTGCACGCCCCGTTGTTGGAGATGTCGTCGGACGGGCCGGCGGAAGGATAGTAATTGGAGACCTGAACCTGGTCCGGTACGGTCCCCAGTTTCTGGTAGGCATTGTCGCTGGGGCATAAGAACGTAGGCACCGTGACCGATCGGAGCAGGGTGTTGCCATCGGGCTGCGCCGCGGTACGCTGTCCGTCGGTGGTCAGATTGAAATCAAACTCGCCGTACAAAACTTGCTGTTCCATGAAGGGAAGCACGCGGATGTGGATGGAGCCTCGATCGTTGTTTCCGCTGTAGAAGACGGCCCCCGGCGGGAAGGACTTGATCGTGTCATGGTAATTGTGCAGGGCCAACCCAAACTGTTTGAGGTGATTGCTGCACTGCGAGCGGCGTGAGGCCTCGCGGGCCGCCTGGATCGCCGGCAATAACAACGCCACCAGGATGCCGATGATCGCGATAACCACCAGCAACTCGACAAGGGTGAATCCACGCAAGCGCCGTTGCATGAGGATCTCCTCCGATGCTTCGCCCCCCGGCCTGCCTTCCGCAGGATGCAGGGTGCAGGGTGAACGACAGATCGATGAAACCGTAGATACGTGTGGGATGCCCCCAACTTCCGAACAATCTACCTCTATTATCGATAATGTTTTGCCTTCAAAAAGTCAAGCTGCCAAATGGCGTCACTTGCTTCGCGACGGCCCTGTTATGCACCGCTTGCTTTGATTTCCCGGCTGATTATATTCCGTGACGCACGGTAACTTTGCCAAAACTACCGGCGGCTAGCGCCTGGCCGCTCACAGAGACGGATTATGTTCCGTTGCGCAGGGCAATAATGGGCCCGGTTCCCAGATTCACAATTCCGAGTCGGACTTTCGTCCGTAAGGAGGTGTTCGTGAACAACAAAACCACCGTCCTGATCCTGTCGTTCGGTTTGCTCGCTGGCAATGCCGTCGCCACCGAGCAAACGGCCAAGCCCAACATCATCGTGATCATGGCGGACGACCTAGGGTATGGCGACGTTTCCTGTTACGGCGCCAGCGGCGTGACGACGCCGAACATTGACAAGCTCGCCAGCGAAGGTTTGCGTTTTACGAGCGGCTACTGCTCCGCCTCGACGTGTACGCCCACGCGGTTCTCCTTCCTCACGGGAACGTACGCGTTCCGCGCGCCGCGGACCGGAATCGCCCCACCGAACGGTCCGGCGATCATCCGGCCCGGTACGAAAACCATCGCCTCGCTGCTGAAACGCGCCGGCTACGCAACCGCGGTGGTCGGCAAATGGCACCTCGGCTTGGGAGACGAGGCGCCGGACTGGAATGGTGAACTCAACCCCGGCCCGCTCGAAATCGGTTTCGATCACTGCTTCCTGTTGCCGACGACCAACGACCGCGTGCCGCAGGTGTATGTCGAAGACCATCGGGTACGGGGCCTCGACCCTGCCGATCCGCTCTGGGTGGGCGAGCAGAAGCCCGCCGAGGATCACCCGACCGGCGCCACGCATCGGCACCTGCTGCGGATGGACTGGTCTCATGGCCACAACAATACCATCCACAACGGCATCGGCCGCATCGGCTTTTACACCGGGGGCAACAAGGCCCGTTTCCGCGACGAGGACCTGGCCGATCAATGGGTCAAGCAATCCGTCCGCTGGATCGAAGATCAGGTCAACCGGCCGTTCTTCTTGTTCTTTGCTTCGCACGATATCCATGTCCCGCGGATGCCGCACGAACGGTTTCAGGGCCAAACCACGCTGGGCTTCCGCGGCGATGCGATCGTGGAGTTCGACTGGTCCGTCGGCGAATTGATGAAGACGCTCGACCGCCTCGGTCTGGCCGAGAAAACACTGGTTGTGCTCTGCTCTGATAACGGCCCGGTGCTGAACGACGGCTATCAAGACGGCGCCGTCGAAAAGTTGGGGGATCACCAGCCCGCCGGTCCGTATAGCGGCGGCAAGTACAGCGTGCTCGAGGGCGGCACCCGGACGCCGTTCCTCACGCGTTGGAAAGGCCGCATCAAACCCGGCGTGTCCGACCAGCTGGTCTGCACCATCGACCTCGCCGCCAGTTTCGCGGCATTAACCGACCAGTCGCTGCCCAACGATGCCTGCCGCGACAGCTTCAATGTCCTGGAGGCCCTGCTCGGCGACCCCGGCGCGAACGGACGCGACCATCTGCTGCAGCAGGACAATGGTGGCGTCAACCTCGGCCTGCGGATGGGAGATTGGAAGCTGGTGCGTCAGAGGACCGGCGGCAAGACTGCGGTCAAGAAAACCGCGAAAGCCGATCCCGCGAAATCGTCCTACAACGAGCAACTGTTCGATCTCTCCCGGGATCCTGGCGAACAGACCGATCTCGCCGCCCGGCATCCCAAACAGCGGAAGCAATTGCACGACCGGCTGGAAGCCATCATCGCCGGCGACGGCACCCGGCCGCGTCCGGGAATCCAGGCGAACCCCGGGCGTCAGCCCGGTGGGTGATTGCCGCGTCCGTGAACGTCCGGGAATCCAGGCGAACCCCGGGCGTCAGCCCGGTGGGTGATTGCCGCGTCCGTGAACGTCCGGGAATCCAGGCGAATCCCGGGCGTCAGCCCGGCGGGTAATTGCCGCGCCCGTAAACGTGCGAAATACCACGTGCTGGAAGAATTTGGTTTGGCTGAACGCGCACGTGAATTGCGAGTGGCCGTAGTCCGCTTGGCCAACTTCTTGGCCGGAAATACCCACTGCCAGCCGAACTCCCGATGCTCATTCGGGTCCTTCCATTCCAGGGCGTGGGGCAGATCCGCCGCCCCGAATCCGTCATCCAAGTCCCGCTCGTGCTGACGCCGCACTATTTCGATTTGGTCCCGCAGCGCCTCGCGGCACCGGTTTGCGATGTCACTTTGGCGCCGCAAGACGCTCCGCCGCCAATTTTTCTGCAGGCGGGTTCCAGTCCGTGGTCAGCCACAAGATGGCGGTGCCGTCCTGGCTGCCGGTCAGCACCGACTTGCCGTCCGGCGCGAAGGCGACGGAGGTGACCTCCTGCGCGTGGCCTTTCAGCGTGAGGACTTCTTGGCCCGTCTTGGCGTCCCACAGGATCGCCGAGTAATCTTCGCTGCCGGTCAGGATGCGAGTCGGCTCGGGTTCGGGCGAAAAGGCGATCGATGTCACGCCAGCCGTATGGGCTTTGAGGTGTTGGACCTTCGTCGGCCGATTCTGGTCCAATTTCCAGACGATCGCCGAGTTGTCTGCGCTACCGGTGACGACCCACTGGTCGTTGGCAGAAAACGCGGCCTGCAGGACGGCCCATTCGTGTCCGGCGAGGACGGCCAGCGACTGGCCGGTGGCGGCGTCCCAAATGCGCGCCGTCTTGTCGCGCGAGGCGGTCAGGACGCGGCGGCTGTCGTGCGAGAACACGGCGTGCAGGACGGCGCCGGCATGTCCGGTGAGCGTGCGGAGCATGGTCCAGTCCGCGGCGCTCCACAGCTTGGCCGTGCCGTCATCGCTGGCCGTGACCAGCATCCGGCCGTCGGGCGAGAACGCGGCACGATTCACGCGGCCGCGGTGCTCCTGTTGCGGCTGATCAAGTCCAACACCTAACTGCCGGATGACCTGGCCGGTCTGTGCGCCCCAGACGCGGGCCGAGGTGTCCCAACTGCCGGTGACCAGGTATTTGCCGTCCGGCGAGAACTCGGCCGAGGCGACCGCGCCGTGGGGACTGAAACTCATCAACTCGCGATTCCCGGCCGCGACGTCCTTGCGCAAGTCCCACAGCCGCGCCGAATCGCCGCCGACGGTCACGATGCGATCCCCTTGCGGCGCGAACTCTGCAGCCCAGACCAGCCCGCGGAACTGGCCGCCGGTCAAGTCGAGAAACGGTCCCAGCCGATCGGCAGCGGTGGGGTACAGAACTTCGGAACCGTCGGCCAGATTCCAGAGCCGCACCTGCCGGTCGTCGGCAGCGACCGTGAGTCCGGTCCGGCCATCGGGGGCGATGGCCACCGAGAAAACGGTCTTCCAAAGATCGCTGGGGCGGCAATGAAAAACTCCGGCCAGCCTGTCGGCCAGTTCGGGAGTCGCTTGGGTCTTGGCCGTCAACAGATCGCGGAGCAAGGCTTCGGAAACCTGACACTGCGTTGCCGCCTGCTGGGCGGTCCAACGGTAGTCTTGCAGCTGCCGCCGGAGGTTCTGGGCAAAGGCGGCACGTCCGCCGGTCGCCGTCAAGCTGCGGATTTCCTTGGCCGCCGCGACGTCCCACAGGCGGACCACGCCGTCACCGCAAGCGGTCAGCGCAAGCCGGCCGTCGCCGGACACGGACAGGGACACGACGGCGGCGGGATGCCGCAGCACGCGTTCCTTCATCTCCGTCCCCTCGGGTATCTGCCATTGGCGAACAACGTTGTAATTGCTGGCGGTCAGCAGGTGCCGGCCGTCGGGCAGGAACGCCGCGGCGTTGATTTGATCATCTTCCCACAGCGTAGCGATTTGCTGGCCCGTTTCGCGGTTCCACAGCACGCCGCGGCCGTTGCGGTCGCCGCTGAAGGCCAGCCGGTCGTCCGGCGAGAAGGCCACGGCCGAGACTTCCGTCTTGTGGCCAGGCCATTCATGCACGAGCCGCCCGTCGGCCGCGCTCCACAGTTTGGCAGTCCAAGCGTCGCCCTGTTGCGGCCGTTGGCTGCCGGTCACAATCCAGCGGCCATCGTGCGATACGGCGGCGGCGCCGCGCAAGCCCGTTCCCTGGAGCCGAAGATCGGCCAGTTCACTACCGGTGGCCACGTCCCAGATGCGGGTCGTGTTGTCGATGGCCGTGGTCAACAGCCGTTTGCCATCGGGGAAAAATGTGGCAGTGGCCGTTGTAAATTCGTGACCTTCGCGGAACTCCAACAATTCACCGCCCGTGTCCGCGTCCCAGGATTTGGCCGTCCGGTCGCGGCTGGCGGTGGCCACGCGGCGTCCGTCCGGCGCGTAGGCCGCCGCGAGCACCGCGTCCAAATGGCCCGTCAACACATGCCCGCGCAGGACGCGGGCCTCTTCGTACCCCTGCACGTCCCAGAACTTGACCCGGCCATCATGACTGGCGGACACGGACAGCCGGCCGTCGGCGGTCAAGCTGCAGGCTTGCACCCAGCCGTCGTGGCCGCGCAGGGTCTTTATCATGGCATCGGTCTCGGCGTCCCACACGATGACTGCGTTGTCGTGGCTGCCGCTGACCAGCCGCTTGCCGTCTAGCGAAAAAGCCAGCGCATGCACGGCGGCCTTGTGGCCGGCCAGCGTCACAAACGGCTGTGGCGGTGGCTTCTGGCCCGCGATGGCCCGCGCGTAGTCAAACGGCTGCAGTTCATCGGGATCCCAAATCAGCACGCAGTTGTCCAATCCTCCCGATGCCACTCGGCGGCCATCGGGCGCAAAGACGGCGGTGAACACGGGCGTCTGGCTGCCGTCCTTGCGATGCCCCACGAAGGGAACCGGATGGGGTTCGCCGGTGTCCGTCGTCCAGACGATCGCGGATCCATCGTGGCTGGCCGTCACGATCCGCCGCTCGTCGGGCGAAAACGCCGCCGACCAAACCCACCAATCGTGCCCGGCGAACGTGCGGATCAGCTCGCCCGTTTCCACGTTCCACAGCCGCGCCGTGGCGTCGTAGGAACTGGTCAACAGGCGTTTCCCGTCGCGGGAGAATTGGACGCTGGTCACGGCATCCGTGTGGCCTTCCAAGCGGCGGACCTGTTGGCCGCTGGCCGCATCCCACAGCCGCAGGTAGCCGCCCGCGCGATCGCTGCTGCCCGTGGCCACCCGTCGGCCGTCGGGCGCAAACGCCACGGCATTGACAAAACTGGTTGGCCCGTGAGCGAGGATGACGGGCGGCTGGTCGCCGTCCAGCGTCCAGATCTTGGCCAGTCCGTTCCAACCGCCGGCGGCCAGGCGGCGGCCGTCGGCGGCGATCGCCAGCGTTTCCAGCGGTGCGCCGGCTTCCAGGGTGCGGACATCTTGCCGGCAGAGGTAGCTCAAGCGGCCCCATTCCCAGTTGCGGTACACCGGCCGGCACTGGTCCAGCAACTCGCGGGCGGCGTCAAAGGCGTTCTCCTCGATCTTGGCGGCGGCCAAACCGATCGAGGTAATGTAAGCCTGATACTCGGCTAGCGTTTTCGCCTCCGTCTCTTTTTCGCGTGCCAGTTCCGCCTCCGTCTGAGCCCGCTGGGCGGCCTGGCGGGCTTGCGTTTCCTGTTCCTTGGCCGCCAGCGCCGCGACCTTCGCATCCTCCTCGGCTTGGCGCGCCAGACGTTCTTTCTGTTCGGCTGCTTGGGCCTGTTCGCGAGCCCGGCGCTCCTGGGCCTGAGCCGCCAAGGCCGTTTCCTTGGCCGCGCGTTCCTGTTCGCGGGCTTGTTCCGCCGATTGTCGGGCTTGCTGTTCCAACTCCTTCGCGGCAACCGCCGTTTGCCGCTGCCGCTCCGCTTCTTTCCGCTGTTCGTTCACGGCGTAAAAAGACACGCTGACCACCAGGAACACCAAGGCGACCAGGGCGGCCACGGCGCGTTTGGCGGTCCGGAGACGCCGTTGGCGCGCGTCGCGTTCTTGTTGGGCCGCGCGGATGTCGCGCAGCAATTCGGCTTGCTCGGACACGTCCGGGTCCAACAACGAAGCGCCCAAGTCGAAATCGCCCTTGGCATACGCGCTGCGGGCGTAGGCCAATTTGGCCGTTTGCAGACCGACGCGTGCGCGGTCGTTCACATCCCACAGAAGCAACGCTTCCTGAAACCCGAATACGGCCTGGGCATAATCTTGATAGTCGTCGGTCTTTCCGGCGGCGGCCAATTCTCCTTCGGCTCGGGCGGCCAAAGCGATGCTCTCGGCGTGCGACAGGTAGCCTCGAATCGCGTTCTGGAAATCGCGGACCGAAGCGTAGCGGTCGGCGGGATCGGAAGCCATCGCCTGCAGCGCGATGTCGATTAACTCGCCCTTCTTATCGGTCGGCGCGACTTTGTTCTTCGAAGCCGAGATCAAACAGGTCGTGACATCCTTGCCCGTGTGCGGCGGCTGGCCGGTGACGATTTCGTACAGCATGGCGCCCAGCAGGTAGACGTCGCTGGCAAAGCCGATCCGCTCGATCGGACCCAGGGCCATTTCCGGCGCCATGTAGGCCGGCGTTCCGCCCATGCTGACCGGCGGCGTGACGTTTCGGCCCTTGCGGAAACCGGCCGTCGGCAAGGCCAGTCCCCAGTCCATCACAAGGACCTCGCCGAATTCGCCCAGCATGGTGTTTTCCGGTTTCAAGTCGCGATGGATCACGCCGCGCGAATGCGCAAAGGCCACCGCGTCGGCGACCTTCAGCAGGATTTCCAGGTTCTCGGTCAGCGACAGCTGCCGGATGCGTTCGTCCCAGGGCGTACCTTGGACGCGTTTCATCGAGTAGAACAAGGCGCCTTCCTGGTTCGTGCCCAGATCGTAGATGGGCACGATATTGGGATGATCCAAGTCGCCGGTGATCACGGCTTCGGACAGGAACTTGCGGCGCTGGTGCTCGTCCGCAGTCTTCCCCTTGAGCATCTTGATCGCCACCGTGCGGTCGATCGACGCTTGGCGGGCGGCGTACACCACGCCCATGCCTCCCTCGCCCAGGAGGTCGACCAGGTCGTAGTCCGCGCGGTCGGGAGATGGCTGGGCGACATCTTGTTTCGCAGCGCGAAACGCACGCGATTGGATGACCAGCGTGGAACGGCCGGTGGTCATTGTCGGCGTTTTGCCCTTGAGGGTCCTCAGCGGCTTGGACTCGTCGATCTCATCTCCCCAGATTTCGGTCAGCTGACGCGTGACAGGAGCTTCGCCTGCCGTCGAATCCAGTGTCATCAGAACGCCGGTTGGCGGTGGTGTAACGCCGGACGGCACCACGTCGCCCACCGAATCGACGGTGACTCCGATCGCGGGGCGGGCGTCTGCGGCAGTCGCCGGCGAGGCCCCTGCTCCAGAGGCCGACACTTCGATCGTCCGGTCCAGTCCGGCGTACGTCGGCTGTTTTGGCTTTGAAGCCGCGGCGCCCAAGTCGCCGGAATCCACGGTCGTCATGATCGGCTGATCTCCGCCCGCCGGAACGTCGCGATCGGCGGCCAGGGCCGATGCGTCGACGGCGTCCACGGTCGTCTGGCCATCGTCATCGTCCGGCGTTTTCGCCGCGGCCACAAGGGCTGGCGTGTTGACCAAGTCGATCGTCGCGCTTAGGTCCGCCAGATTCGGAGTCGTCTTTTTCGGATCTGGTTTTCCGGATGGTTCGTTCGCCATGCGTATTGTCTCTGGATCCCCGGGTCGTCAGTTTCGTTCCTATCGATTTGCGTTTCCCAGCCGCAGACGCCGTGACAGCCGCGCGGCGTGGGACAGCGACCGCCGCTCCGCCTGAAATGCCCGATCGATCTGGTCGGCCGACAGTGGGGAGTTGCCGTTGCCAGCCAGTCCCAGGGCGATGGCCGCGCCACCCACCGTAGCGGCCGTGGCGGCGGGCTGAACCGATTCGGCGGCATCGGGTCCGCCTTCCGCTTTCGGCTCCGCGGGTTTTGACGCAGGGGCCTGGGGGGCATCTCCGTTTTCCGCCGCCGGCTGGCCCGCCGAGCTTTGCTCTTTAGGCGGATCGCTCTCCTCTCCCACCTGCCGCTCGCCGGCATCATCGCGAAAATCCGGGGGCATGATCCGGCCCTGATACACGTTCAATTCCTGAATCATGCGTTCACGGTCCGAGTTGGCCTCCTTCAAGTAAATCCGGTAACGTCCGTTCGAAAACCGCTGAAAGACCTCGGACAATCCGCGTTCCAGAAGTTCCGGCGGCAGCTCGACATCTTCCCCTTCCTGACCGGTTGCGTCGACACGGCGAAAGAAGATCCGCAGACCCTCGCGGGCAACGGACTCCAACTCCGCTGCCGGCGCGTCGTACAAACTCGTCTGCTGGCTCCCGCCGGCCGCTTGACTAAGGATCGGCACGGTAACGGGCGCCTGACGCAGGGCGACCGGCACGATCTCGGACTTGACAACTTTGATCGCGGCGAACAAGCCCGTGCCGGGAACCGTCAGCACGTCGGAGAGGGAAGTCGCGAGGACTTGGCCGCCCTCTTTGAACACGATCCCGTTCAGCGGCCGGCCGTTCCCGTCGACACGCCCGTCGTAACGGATCGTCACCTTGACCGGAATGGGGGCCGACGGATTCAACACGTCCGGATTCCCCTTGCCCGCATAGGAAAAATAGAACCGATAAGTGCGTCCCGTCAGGAAGTCTCCCGGTTCCGGTTCGGCGATGCTTTGTTCAGGCGGGTACGTTACAAGATGCGTCCACAGCGGTTCAAAGCCGTCCGCCCAGTCGGCCTCGACCTGATAGTTCGTCAAGCCAGCATCGAAGACGGTGACGTCGATGAATGCATCGCCCTGCGAGTTCACATTCGAACCACCCTGGTCGACCGGCACCAGACGCACATCGACCGGCGGCGGCATGTCCTCGGGCGCAGGGGACGCGGTCATCTTCCCCGTGCCGGTCGCGATCGTAACGCCGGGATCGAGTTGGATATGGCCACCCGCTTCGACACGGATCACGCCTTGGTCGGCATCGCCTCCGTTCCATTGACCGCCATTGGTGATGACGTCGTGTTGAATCACAACATCCTCTTCCGCCTGCAACG
Organism: uncultured Pirellulaceae bacterium; assembly: GCA_964645045.1. GTDB lineage: Bacteria > Planctomycetota > Planctomycetia > Pirellulales > Pirellulaceae > Anammoximicrobium. Next base: position 25,677 of record CAZXYZ010000127.1, read on the forward strand.
TAATGCTGCCTCCCCTGGCGTTGCCGGCTACGTCATGGGTGATCGTGGCCCCGACCGTCAACGTTCCGCCGTTTGCCATCAGCAAGGTATCGCCGCCGCCAACGTTCAGCACGGGATCGCCGACGAGCATTTCCCCCTCGTTCGCCACCGCCAGCACTCCGTGACCGCGGTTCGTCAGGCCCGCCAAATCGTCCACGGTCCCGATGGTTAGCGGACCTTGGTTAGCGACTTGGATGCCGCCAGAATTGTCATTGTCCGCAGCGATCGTTTGCACTTCGGTTTCCAGCGAGTTGCCTGCGCCGATGCCACCAACGGCACGCAAGGCCAGCAAAGGGCTTTCAATGTCTGCGCCGCCGCTGTCGCCGGCATCTTGGATTGGGCCGCCAGCGGAATTCAAGACCACCAACGTCCCGGATACGAATCGTCCTACGGTGATCCCCTCGTCGGCGGATACTCGAATCGTCCCGGCACCCGAGTCTACGATCGCGCCGTCGGACATCAGCAGGCTCCCGTCGGCCGTGATGTTCACCTCCGCGCCGGTCGTTGCGATCTGTCCCGTTGGTGACATGCTCACATCGCCGCCGGCCACGAGATCAACGCTCCCCGAACCGGTCTCGATCAGCGCGTTGATCTGAATGTCGTGGGCCGCCTTGACGCTCAAAGGACCGTTCGCGTTCAAAGTGCTCACGTGGCCGTCGAAGATCACGCTGCCGGTGGTCAAGGCGATCCCGTTTTGCCCCGTCACGGATACCATGTCATGGAACGTAGTTGTCCCAGTGCCGGATTCTTGCACGAGTCGGGCGGTTTGAACGCTTGACCAAGCCGTCACATCACGGGCGTGTACGATCGTCAGTTCGTCCAGGCCCCCGTCCGCCCCAACAGCACCGGCGAACAAAATGTCGCCCGCTGCGGCGTCAAGCGTCAGATCCCAGGGGCCGTTGTCATCGCCGTCTACCGTGTTTTCAAACGTCAGATTCTTCCCCGTCAACACGGCGTCCGCCGTCAACACGACGGTATCGCCGTACGTCTGATCCTGGACGGTCGTCACTGACACGCCGTTGATGTCCGTGGTGCCGTCGGCGTTGGTTGTCAGATTGTTCAGAGCGTGCTGACTGCCCACCGGGCCGGCAAAGACCGTCAGCCCGCCGCCGGTGCTGTTGACCTCCAGGTTCCACGGCCCCTGGCCGTCGCCGTCTACCGACTGCCCAAACCGGACGTCGTTTCCTGTTAACACGGCGTCGGCCGTCAACAGGACCGCATCCCCGTAGGTCTGATCCTGGACCGTTGTGACCGACCCGCCGTTGATGTCTGTGGTGCCGTCCGCGTTGGTCGTCAGATGGTCCAGCGCGTGCAGACTGCCGACCGCGCCGTCGAAGACCGTCAGCCCGCCGCCGGTGCTGTTGACATCCAGGTTCCACGGCCCTTGGCCGTCGCCGTCAACCGATTGCCCAAACCGGATATTGTTTCCTGTCAACACGGCGTCCGCCGTCAATACGACGGCATCGCCGTACGCCTGGTCCTGGACCGTCGTTACCGATCCGCCGTTGACGTCCGTCATCCCGTCGGCGTCGGTGGTTAGGTTGTTCAACGCGTGCAGGCTGCCTACCGCGCCATCGAAGACCGTCACCCCGCTGTCCGTGCTGTTGACCTCCAGGTTCCACGGCCCCAGGCCATCGCCGTCCACCGTCTGCTCGAACCGGACATCGTTTCCTGCCAACACCGTATCCGCCGTCAACACGACCGCATCGCCGTACGTCTGGTCCTGGAGTGTTGTCACCGACCCGCCGTTAATGTCTGTGGTGCCGTCGGCGTTGGTCGTCAGGTTGTTCAGTGGCTGCATGCCTCCCACCGCCGCTTGGAACGCCGTCCATTCTGCATCGACCGTCAGATCGTTTGCCTCACCAGACTCGCTATCGATCGTACCTGCTTCGGTGAACCGCACGCTGCCCACGACCGGGTCGTCGGCCACCATCACGGCATCGCTGGACAACATGACGGGGCCGTTGAACCGCAACGAGCCGCTGGAGGTGGAAAATACGATCGGCGAATCGCCGCCGTTCAACACGATCCCGCCCCGCTGCCCGGATCCGGAGCCGCCGCCCGAGATCCCGTCCAAGCCTAGGCGGCTGTCGGAGGCTCCGTCAATCGCATTGGTCACCCGGGCTTCCACCGTGAACGCGCCGGAGAACGGCACCGTGTACTCCCACGCCACCCAAGGCGTTTGACCGAAATCACCGACGGACGACACGTTGGCCTGAAACACGACCGCCAGTACCGTATCGCCTGACTTGATGGCGACTTGGGCGTTGTCGTCATAGGGAAGGTAGTCGGTGGTATCGAAGAATGCGTAACCCGAAATCGTCTGTCCCGCTTGGACATAAAAGGTCTGCGAAGCGGTCGTGAACGAGCCGGGGCCGTCTGTCTTCAGGACGGCGAACTGCGTTCCGTCGACGGCGGTGTACGTGGGACCGGTGCCTAGATCGGCAACATACAGCGAAACGGCCTCCGCCGAGCCGCCGGGAGGAATGGTGGTGGACCAACCCGTGAAATCCCCGGTCTCGAAACTGCCATTGTCAACCGTATCCGCATCGGCCAAGCCGCCTCCAATCCGGTCATTGTCTTCCGCTCCCCGCCCCAAATCGATGTCACCCACGGTGCGGACCAGGGTGACCGGGCCGGCACTGCTGCCGGGAAGCGGCGAATCGGCGCCTCCGAACACCACACTGCCCGGTCCCGTCGTACTCTCCACGACCAAGGATTGCAGTGGTTGAACCTCCCCGAGATTCGCGTTGAACGTGATGCTCCCGGCGCCGGCCCGCAGGACCAGTCCATGGTGCTCCGCGGTCCGGCTGTCAATCGTGCCAACGGCAGTGAACGTGATGTCGCCCGGCAAGCCACGCTGGTCGCCGTCGCCGTTCGTGCTGATCGCGGCATCGCTGTACAAGACCACGGGGCCGTTGAAACGCACGGCGGTTCCACTGGTGATCAACTGAAACTGGCCGCCGCTGCCGCCGTTGAGAATGATTCCGTCGGCAATCGCCCCATCGCTGCCCAGGTTTACGGGGCCCTGTGCGCGTACGGTCGTCACTGCATCGGTGGATCCGAACACCACTTGCCGCGCGTTGTTGACCGTCAGAGCGCCCAGCGGCTGCGCGGTTCCCAGGTTGCCGTTGAAAGACACCGCCGCCGCCCCCGTGTCGATCTCCAAGTCGCTCAGTTCTCCGGCGGCGCTATCGACCGTTGCAGCGAAGTTCAGGTCGTTGAGGCTCGAATCGCTGGTGAACCGTGCGTGTTCGCCAAGCGTGACCGCACCGGAAATCGTCACCGTCGTCTCGCCTGAAATCGCCGGGTTGGTCGCCGCGACGATGGCTGACAGAGGCTTGTCGACGGTGACGGCCTCCCCGTAACCGCTGTCGTTTCCGTACACGACCACCGTGCCCCCGAAGGCAACCCCGTCGATGCCGCCTTGAATCGTGTCGAAGGCGTCGTAGCCGAAGATCAAGCCTGCCCCCGGGTCCGAGGCGGTTGGAGAATCGCCTGCCGCCGTGCCCGCCCAGTCTTCGTCCACGTAGACCGTCAAAGGCGGAGCCAACGGCGCGTCGGCGGCCGCTGGCGGCGGGGAACCAGCCACGCCCGCCTCAAGACCCACGCTAACGCTCAGCACGCGCCGGTCTTCCAACCGCGCCAGTGTGGGCCGAAACTCAATCTCGGCGCGCAACGCCCGCCGGACTGCTTGGGCTCGCGTACGGCGCCGTTGGTCGGACTTGGCCTGCAGCCACTGGAACCAGTCTTTGATTCGCATTCGTCGAGCCTTTGCTAGGCAAGCCGGAAAAACAAGCCAAACATGCCCCCGGACCTGATCGGGATGTTGCACATGGTAACCCGAAGCGTCAGCGAGGAAGAGGGAAATTGCCTCGCTGACGCTTCGGGTTACTATCAACCCGTGCTCGCATTTGGAGCAACAATCTGATCAAGAGTCATGCCCCCAGGGCTATGCGTCTGAACTGCCATCCCGATACTAGCCGATTCTGGCCAGCGTAACAATGCATGTCGCAGCGCTGACAAGTCTTAGGGGCGTCGTGCGAAAGCTTCCAACCTGTTATTATCCTTTGTCACACAATCGGGTCAAACAAGAAGGCAAGAGACGTTTGTGAGGAGATTTAGCCAGCATCTGCCGGTCCTGCAGTTTGACCCATCCATGGTGAATGGGGAGCCGCACGTATGACCGCCATCGCTTTGACGATTGCGGGGTCCGATCCGTCTGGCGGAGCGGGCCTGCAAGCCGATCTGAAGACATTTCATCAGCACCGGGTCTACGGGACCAGCGTGGTCACGCTGCTGACGGTCCAGAACACGCAAATAGTTTCGGATGTATTTGTCCTTGATTCCGCGTTCGTGCTGGCCCAGTTGGATGCAGTTATGACAGATCTGCCTCCTGGCGCGGCCAAGACAGGTGCGCTGGGCAGCGTTCAAGTCGTCGAAGCCCTTGCCGAGCGGGCCGCCAATTTTTCGTTCCCGTTGGTGGTCGACCCGGTGATGATCAGCAAGCACGGGGCGAAACTGATGGATGAGCCAGCGGCAGCGGCCTTGGCAAGACGGCTGCTGCCCTGCGCCTTTCTGGTCACGCCCAATCTTCTGGAAGCATCAGCGCTGTCCGGCCGGACGGTGGAGAATCTCGCGGGGATGGAAGACGCGGCCCGCGCGATCGGCGATCTAGGCGTCAAGAACGTCTTGGTCAAAGGCGGACATCTGGAAGGACAAGCGGTGGACATCCTCTGGACCCAAGGCGAGATTCACCGTTTCACCAGCGAGCGCATTGCCACGCCTCACACCCACGGAACCGGCTGTGTCTACTCGGCGGCCATCACCGCTCGACTGGCTCTGGGCGATCAGCTACCCATCGCCGTCCAGCGGGCCAAGCGGTTCGTGACCCAAGCAATTCGCACCAATCCCGGTTTGGGGCATGGTCTGGGCCCGACGAATCTGTTTGTCAAAACGGAAACAGGAACTGACCGATGATTCACGTGATTGCAACGATCGAGGTCCGGGAGGGACGCCGGGACGAATTCCTGAGGGAGTTTCACCGCATCGTGCCGGTCGTCCGCCAGGAACAAGGCTGCCTCGAGTACGGCCCCGCCGTCGACGTTCCCACCGGCATCGCGGCGCAGGGGCCCCTCCGCGAGCATACGGTGACGGCCATCGAGAAATGGAATAATCTCAAATCGCTGCAGGCCCATCTGTCCGCCCCGCACATGGCCGAGTACCGTGAACGCGTCCGGGACTTGGTCGTCGCCGTCGACCTGCAGGTTCTGACGCCCGCGTGATCGGCACGCCACAACCGTTTCGTCGCCGTGGGCGACGGCTCGGAGGGTGGAGGCCAATAGGTCCAGCCCAGTTCTGTCCTTTCCGCACAGGAGTCCAACGATGTCCGAACCGCTTTCCGTAAGTCGAAGGCAGTTTCTAAGTCTCTCCGCCGCCGGCGCGATGGCCGCGCTGGGACGCTGGGGTCAAGCTGCGGAGCCGGCGGCGGCGCCGGTGGAGAACGGGATGGCCTGGTACGACGTTCAAGACTGGGGCGTCGAGGGCAAAGGTTGGGCGGACACGGCCCGCTATTTCGACCGGTTGCCCGCCCGGGCCGAAGCCAAGATCCCCGGCGCCGTCTGGAGCCTCAGCCGCCACTCGGCCGGCATGTTGGTCCGCTTCCAGACCGACGCCACGGCGATTCACGCCCGCTACGCGCTGCTGTCCGCCAGTTTGGCGATGCCGCACATGCCGGCCACAGGCGTCAGCGGCTTGGATCTGTACGCACGCGACGAACAGGGACGCGACCGCTGGCTGGCGGTGGCTCGGCCCACGGCCCAGCAAATGACGGTGGAACTGGCCGGAGGAATCGATCCGTTGCCGGATGCCAAACCGCGTTTGTGTACCGTCTATCTGCCGCTCTACAACGGCGTCGAGTCGTTGCAGATCGGTGTCGCAACATCGGCTGCGTTTGAACCCGTCGTGCCGCGGGCGGACAAGCCGCTGGTGTTCTATGGCACGTCGATCATGCACGGCGCGTGTGCTTCGCGGCCTGGCATGTCGATCACGGGAATCCTCGGCCGGCGGTTCAATCGCCCCGTCGTCAATCTTGGGTTTTCCGGCAACGGCCGCATGGATGCGGAGGTCGTGGATCTGCTGGCCGAATTGGACCCTTGCGTGTATGCGATCGACTGCCTGCCCAACATGGTGGCGGAGCAGGTCGCCCAGCGGACCGAGCCGCTGGTCCGCCGCTTGCGCGAGGCCCGTCCCCAAACTCCCATCCTGCTGGTGGAAGACCGGACCTATACCAATGCTGCCTTTCACCGATCATCGCGAGACCGGCACACCGGCGCACGAGCCGAACTTCGCAAAACGTACGAGCAACTGACCGCAGCCGGCGTCAAGCACCTGCACTACCTCGGTGGCGAGGTACTGCTCGGGGACGACGGCGAAGCGGCTACCGACGGCTCGCATCCCAGCGACCTGGGCATGGTGCGGTATGCGGACGCGTACGAGAAGGT
>CAZXYZ010000128.1:0-32044 GCA_964645045.1 uncultured Pirellulaceae bacterium
GTTGCTCAAGAGGGGCTATTCACGGTTCAACCGCGCGTCGCAGTTCCCCTCTCGGCACAGATTCGCGCGGAATGGTCCTTACGTTTCTCGCTACACACGCAGGGCCTACTCTCACCTCCCCCGCTTTGCCCGCGGCGGCGGAGCCGCCGCGGGCAAAGCGGGGGAGGAAGAGGGCGTGGGGCCGCCTCATGTAGCTGGAAGCGTGAGCCTCCACGGGGCAAGCCCGTGGCATCCAAATCGCAGAACCGGACCGTTCGGCCAGCTCGTAGCGGCTGGTTGGTTTGAATGAGGAAGTTGTTTCGTGAGCGTCTACGGCTTGCAGTCGCGGCGGTCCGGCGGCACAATGGGCGGCCACAAGGCCGGCGGCGGGGCCCTGTGCGGCTTCCTCGCCCGGGCTCAACTCGGATTATTCACGAACAAGCAAAGTGGGAGAGGCATCTTGCGTGTCTTTCCTAAGTGACAGGCTGAAAGCCTATCTCACGCGTCGAAAATAACCCGGACTAACTCGGATTCCAAAAACGGATTGACTTGATGACCACGAAGGAACTACCCAGGATTCACCTGTTCACCGACGGCGCCTGCACAGGCAACCCCGGTCCGGGCGGGTGGGCTTACATCTTGCGGCACGTGGGTACGGGCAAAGAGAAAGAAGCCACCGGAGCGGCCCGGCTGACCACGAACAACCGCATGGAGTTGATGGCGGTCATCAGCGGCTTGGAGGCGCTCCGCGAACCGTGCGACGTGACCGTGTTCACGGACAGCGTGTACGTCGGCAAGGGGCTCAGCGAGTGGATGCCCAAGTGGAAGGCCAACGGCTGGCAGCGGCGCGAAGGCGCCGAGTGGAAGCCGGTCAAGAACGAGGAACTGTGGAAACGGCTGGATGAACTGGTCACCGTTCATCAAGTGATCTACAAGCGGGTGGCCGGACACAGCGGGCACCCCGAGAACGAGCGCTGCGACCAGCTGGCGGTGCAAGCCTACAAGGAACTGCTGAAATAGCTTTGGACTTTGTCACGTGCCGGAGGGGACTTGATGTCCGTGCCCTTGGACGATCCTAGGCATCCTGAAGCATCCGCTGCGATCGACGCGATGCTCGATGAAGGCTTGCAGTACCACCGGAACGGCCGCTTGGCCGATGCGGAACGTCTCTATCAGCAGATCTTGAGCACCCATTCGCAGCACGTCGATGCGTTGCACCTGCTGGGGCTCGTCCGCCACCAAACGGGAAGACACGCGGAGGCGGTGGAAACGATCCAGCAGGCGATCCGCCTGCAGACGACTCCGTCCCCGGTTCTGCTGACCAACTTGGGGGCGGTTCTGCAGGCGAGCGGCCGATGGGACGAAGCCGCCGACTGCTTTCGCCGGGCCATTCAGATCAAGGCCGATTATCTGGCGGCCCAGCAGAATCTGGGCCGGTTGCTGGCCGGCCGCGGCCAAACCCGGGCGGCGGCCGAGGTCTGGCAGACGCTCGGAAATCAGATGCTGGAACGGGACCAGCCGGAGGAAGCGTTTGTTTATTTCCGCCTGGCCCGGGAGTTCCTGCCGGACTGCGCCGCCGTCCTGCACGGTTTGGCCACTGCCTTGGCCAACCAGGGACGTCTGGAAGAAGCCGTCCAATGGTATCGGGCGTCGCTGGACCGCGACGGCAAGTCCGCTCTGGCCTTCAACAACCTGGGCTGGATGTACGCCCAATTGGGCCAGCTGAACGAGGCCGTGGAGAATTTCCGCCGGGCCATCGCGCTGGCTCCGGACTATCCCGAGGCTCACATGTGTCTGGCAACGACGCTGCTCCGGCTGGGGAGGTTCGCCGAGGGCTGGCAGGAGTATGAATGGCGCTGGAAGAGCGCTGCGAAACAATTCCAGCGCCCGCCCCGATCACAGCCCTCGTGGGGCGGCGAGCCACTGAACGGACGCACGCTGTTGATCGAGAGCGAACAAGGACTGGGCGACGTCCTGCAGTTCGTGCGCTATGTCGAACTCCTGCACCAGCGTGGTGAACGCGTCGTATTTCAATGTCCCCAAGCCCTGAAGCCGCTGCTCGAAACATGCTCCAACCTCGGAGGCCTGCTCGTCTCGGGCGAAGCCTTGCCGCCTTTCGACGTCCACGTTCCGCTGTTGTCCTTGCCGCGGATCCTGGGCACGACGGTCGACACGGTGCCGGCCAACGTCCCCTATCTCGCCGTACCTCCGCCGCGCGTCGCCGACTGGGGACGACGGTTCGGCGACCTGGATGGCTTGCGGATCGGGATCGTTTGGCAAGGAAGGCTCACGTACCGCGAGGACCGGCAGCGCTCGTTTCATGTCCGGAAGTTTGGCCCCTTGGCCCACCTGCCGGGAGTCCATTTGATCAGCCTGCAAAAAGGCGGCGGCGTGGAACAATTGGACGAAGTCCCGTTTCCCGTCCGCCAATTGGGCGATCGTTTCGACGAAGCCGAGGGACCGTTTCTCGATACGGCCGCGGTGATGATGAATCTCGATTTGGTAATTGCTCCCAACACGTCCGTCGCTCACCTGGCCGGGGCGCTGAACGTCCCCGTGTGGGTCGTCCTGTCTTCGACCGCGGCCGACTGGCGCTGGCTGGAGGGGCGCAGCGACACTCCCTGGTACCCCAGCATGCGTGTCTATCGCCAACGGGTGCATGGGGATTGGGACGAGGTCTTCAACCGCGTCTACGCCGATGCCGCCGCGATGAGCGCAACGGGGACCGCGGCCAGTAAGTCGTCGCCAAAAGTTCCCACGTAGGACGGAATGCCAATCCGTCCTACATCCAAACCAGAAGGTTATTCTCTGACAGAGGCTTATCCACTGTTCTCCACGGCGAAACCCAAAGGGTGTTTCGACCGCCGTTACAGAATCGCCAGCGGATTACGGCGTTCTTCCAGCGTACCGCGCGTGACGCCGACGCGGTTGGCGGCTTTCAGTTGCCGCCAGACTTCTTTGCCGGTCAAGCGGCCGGCCAGCAGGTCGCGATACAGGCGGATCGTCTCGCGGACTTGATCCGCATCTTCCTCCAGCAGTTCGACGCGGAAGTGCCCCACGCCGGCGGCCAGTAATTCCGGCACGACCTCGGCGCCACTCTGGGCCACGGCGTTGTACAGCGTATTGCGGCAGCCGACGTCGGCCTGCAACAAATGCTCCAGCCCCAACCGGTCCCGCAGCCGGACTTCGTGATGATCGCAAGGCCGGCCGCAGTTGGTATGGTTCGTGCCGGGCGACAACAGGGCACAGAACACGCAGTGCTCCATGTGGAACAAAGGCATGTGCTGGTGGATCACGACCTCCAGCCACTGCGGCGGGCCGGCGGCGACCATGTCCAGCAACTGGTCGCGGTTCAGATCATACGAAGCGGTGATGCGCAGCGCGCCCAGGCGGCGGAGTTCATGCACCGTCAGATCGTTTGCGGCGTTGAGCGAAAAATCCGCCACGCAGGGCAGGCCCTCGGCTCCACAGAACGCCAGACCGCTCAAGTTGCGCACCAGGATGCCATCGGCGCCGTGGCGGGCGATGACGCGAAACAGGCCGACTTCGTTCGGCTTCTGCATCCGCGGCGTGGCCAAGTAGATCTGCGCCTGCGAGGCGTGCGCCATGGGCACCGCCTCGCCGTACTGCCGGATGTCCGGGAATTCGACTTGGATGTCGCGCTCGCCGCACGACAAGGCCGTTTCCAGCTGTGCGAGCGTTCGGCAGAGAATCCTAAGCTGCGGTTCGAGATCCGGAGTTGTCCCACGTGGCCCGGTCTCTCCGAGACCGGTCGCGTCTCGGAGAGACGCGTCCACGTGAGCCGCCCGCAACCGTTCCAAGACGGACGGCGGGGCGATTCGCCGCGGGGGCCGCATCACGCCTGCCGCGTCCAGCAGTTCCTTCAACCGGGCCCGGACCTTGCCCAACACGCTCATCGGCACCATCGGACCGCCGACGATTTCGGCCTCCAACCGGTCCAGCTCGTACACGGTGCCGCCCAGCCGTCCCAGTTTCTCCTCCAACAACTCGCGGGTGACCGGATGCTGGCGAGCCGCGGACAACGGCTCGTCCGATCGCACTTCGCAGGCGGCCCCCGTCGCGGTTCGAGCTTGCACGCACAGCGGTTCGCCGACAGCAGCCCGCACGTGCAGCGTGACGGGCACCCGCCGCTGAGGATCGGCATCCGTATAGGAACGCCGCATCCGCCGCGCCAGTTCCGGATCGTCCGTCTTCCAGATTTGCTGGCCCGGCCACAGCTGGTCAAAATCCACAGCCTCGCGGACGAACGTCAATTCGACCAGCCCGTGATCGACCGGCGACTCCAAGCGGCGACCGCCCTGGTACACGGCCCACACGCGGCCCCCTTGTTCCAAGCCGGCCAGCCGGTCGCCTTCGAACGTGATGCCATCGCCGGCCTTGATCCCTCGGGACAAACGGACCTGCACCCGCTGGCCGCGGACCTGAGTCACTTCGCCCAGCAGCACACCGCGGTTGGCGGAACTCTTGCCGGGCACCAGCTGCTTGTGGTCGTTGCCCAGCAGCCAGCCCGGCGAGAAGCCGCGCGAAAAGGACAACTCCATCTCCTCGATCTGCCGCGGCGTGAATTGGACCGGCCGGCCCGCCAGCGCCGTGTCGATCGCTTCGCGGTAGTGCCGAGTGACATTGGCCACGTACTCGGCGGTTTTCAAGCGGCCTTCGATCTTCAACGCCGAAACGCCCGCGTCGATCAACTGGGGAATCAAGTCGAACGCAGCCAGGTCTTGCGGGCTCAGCAGGTACTTGACCTGCCCCAACTCGACGTCCCTGCCATCGCACACCAGATCGAACGGCAGACGGCACGCTTGGGCGCACTGCCCCCGGTTCGCGCTGCGGCCTCCCAACGACTCGCTGGTCAGGCATTGGCCCGAGTACGCCACGCACAGCGCACCGTGGACAAAGACCTCCAACGGTATACGCGTTTGGCTGCGGATCGCGCGGATTTCGTCGATGGACAGTTCGCGGGCCAGGACGATGCGCTCCACGCCCAGCCGCTCGGCCACGTTAATACATTCCGCGCTGGTCAACGACATCTGGGTCGAAGCGTGGATGGCCAAGTCCGGACAGACGGCCCGCACCAGCTGCAACACGCCCAAGTCCTGGACCAGCACCGCATCGCCCCCCGCCTCGGCCAACGTGCGGACGGTCTTTTCGACCATCGGCAGTTCGCTGGGAAAGGCGAGCGTATTGAGCGTCACGTAACCGCGCATCCCGCGCTGGTGCAACAAGGCCATCACGCCAGGCAGTTCTTCGATCGAGAAATTGACCGCCCGGTCCCGCGCGTTAAAGCCGACTTGCAGACCGAAATAAACGGCATCCGCGCCGTTCTCGATCGCGGCTCGAATGCAATCCCGGTCGCGGGCCGGGGCCAGCAGTTCGGGGCGCGTTCGATGGGATGGGGACGAAGAAGGCTGATCGAGAACTGGAGCGGTTTCTGTCATGGCGGCCATTGTCTACAGAACAGCCGTGGTCGGCAAGCGGACGGAAATCGGAGGTGCCGCGTCCGTCCCCGATGCATGAAGGCGCGCGGACGGTTATACTGCCAGCAGCGGCAATTGTCCCGAACCAGATTCGCCGTCTTCGGTCAGAGAGAGCGAACCATGACCATGATCTTTCCAGGGATGGATCCGTACCTCGAAAACCCGGCCGTTTTTCCCGGGATTCACGGCCCGATGGTCGTGTATCTGCGCGACCAGTTGACTCCTCTCATTCGGCCTCGCTATCTGGCATCTGTCGGCGAACGGGTCTACGTCGAGGGGCCCGAGCAGCGACCGATTGGGCCGGACGTTTGGGTCCGAGAGACACGCCGACAGGGCAGAGGACTAGCCATCGCCGATGTTGCCGTTCTGGACGAACCGTTGCTGGTCGACGTGCCGGACGTGGAGATCCGCGAACCGTACATTGAGATTCTGGATCGCGAATCCGGAATGCAGGTCGTCACGGTGATTGAACTAGTGAGCCCGACGAACAAATATGCCGGGCCGGGTAGGGACGCCTACGAAGCCAAGCAGCGGGAGGTCCGTGGCAGCGCAACCCACCTGGTGGAAATCGATCTGCTGCGGTACGGGCCGCACGTGCTGGCCGTCTCGGAAGCGCGAGTGGCCGGCCGCTTCAAGTACGACTATCTGGTTTCGGTCAACCGGGCGGGAGCACGGCGGACGCGTTTCGAGGTCTACCCGCGGACGGTGCGTCAGCCGTTGCCGCAGATCCGGATGCCCTTGGCGGGAGACGACCCCGACGTGCCTCTGGACATCCGGGCGGCCTTGGAACAAGCCTACGAGGCGGGCAGTTACCGCCAGCGGATCGACTATCACACGCCGTGCGAGCCCCCGCTGGCGCCTGACGATCAAGCCTGGGCCGATCAATTAACTCGCGCGGCAGAAGCCTGAATGCGCGATGGCGTAGCGGCGCAAATGCGGTACCATAATTGCTCGCGGTTGAGTCCGACACTAACCCGAATCACTAGCAAGTGGGCGCAATTTCCCCTCTCGCTGGCGCTTCGGGCTACTTTGACTCCGCCCGTTTGAGATCGTTACAGCAATCCCCAGGGAGAAACATGATGAGCACGACGAACCGGCGTAATTTTGTCAAAGCATCCGCCGTAGCCGCCAGCGGAGCGGCCACGATCGGATTTCCCACGCTCGTGCTGGGACAGCGGGGGGCCAACGAACGGATTCGCGTGGGGCTGGTTGGCTTGGGCGGCCGGATGCGTTCTCACATCGGCAGTTTGGCCGCGCTGGCGAAGTCGGACAACGTCGAGATCGCCGCGATTTGCGATTGCGACCAGGCCAAACTGGACTCGGCCGCCAAGACCTACCCGGAGCTGGCCGGTTTGACGCTCAAGACCTACACGGACCAACGCCAGCTGTTCGAAGACAAATCGATCGACGCGATCAGTTTCAGCACCCAGGACCACTGGCACGCGCTGCAGACGATTTGGGCCTGCCAGGCGGGCAAGCACGTGTATGTCGAAAAGCCGCCCACGTGGTGCATTTGGGAAGGGCGCAAGATGGTCGAAGCAGCCCGCAAGTACAAGTGCATGGTCCAGGTTGGTACGCAGAACCGGTCCAGTCCCAACGTCCGCGAGGGGATTCAGAAGCTGCAGGAAGGCGTGATCGGCAAGCTGTACATGGCCCGCGCGATCTCCTACAAGCTGCGCGGCAATCTGGGAAAGCACAATCCGCAGCCCGTGCCGGCAGGACTCGACTGGGACAGCTGGGTGGGACCGGCCAAGATGGTCGAGTACAGCAACTTTCATCATCGCCGCTGGTACTGGATCGAAAACTTTGCCAGCGGGGACGCGGCCAACCAATTGGTGCATGACGTCGACAAGGTGCGCTGGGGCCTGGGCTTGGGTGCGCACCCCGTGACCGTAATGTGCATGGGCGATCGGTACGTGCCGGGCGACACGGACGATGCGGACACGCCGAACACGCTCGCCTTTCTGTGCAAGTGGGCGGACAACAACGCCCTGGTGACCGTGGAGAACCGCCACGGGTTCACCAACAGCGAAGCCCAGATGCGCGACAAGTATCCGTTCATGGCGGCCAATCAGTGCGTCGGCGAGATCTTCTTCGGCAGCGAAGGCTACATGATCATTCCCGACTACGTCAGCTACTACACGTTCCTCGGCCCCAAGAACGAGCCGGGACCTTTCCAGACCGCCAGCGCCGATTTCAACTGGGCCAACGAGAGCGTGCCGCACTTCCAGAATTGGATTGCCGCGATCCGTAGCGGCCGGCACGAGGACCTGAACGCCGATATCGAAGAGGGGCACAAGTCCGCCACCGTCTGCCATCTGGCCAAAATCTCGCAGAAGCTCGGCCGCAGCGTGCATTTCGATCCCGACACCGAGCGGTTCGTACACGATCCGGAGGCCGACAAGTTCCTGAAACGCGAGTACCGCGCGCCGTATGTGGTGCCGGAACAGGTCTAGCCCGGATTCACGCCTGCAAAGGTGACGACCTCGCTGGAGTTCACGCTCTGACGTGTCTCTTTCGGCGGGCATGGCCCGCCCGGCACGCTGCCGCGTGAACTCCAACGAAGCCGGACGCTGGACATTATCGCGCGGCGTCTCAGCGGCCTTCGCTGGCGAGGATCTTCTCCACGACGCGTGTTTCGGCGTCGCTCAACTGGCCGGCATCCTTGAACTGCTTCACGGTTTCGCGGTCGAAGTTGGCTCGGTTCGCCAGCTTCATCAGCACGGCCGCTTCCTCGTTGTTCAAGCCGGCCGAAGCTGCGGTTTCCAGGACCTTGCCGATCTCTTGCTTGTGGGGCGAGGCGGCAAAATCCTCGAGCTTGCCCAGCAGGCTCTCTAGCTTCTTCAGACCCTCTGCAGCCGGCGCCGAGAGCTTGTTCGCCTGTTTCGCCTGCAACAGCCCCTGCTCGTCGCCACCCGCCTGCTTGACCGCCTCCAACAGGGCCTCTGCCTCGGCGTCACTCAAGCCGGCAATCTTGCACACATGGCGGAACGTGCGGACTTTTTCCGGGTCACCCGAGTCCGGCGGCGTTTGCAGTTTGCTCACGAACGGTTCCAGTTGGGCCAACGCCGCTGCTTCGGCATCGGACAGCTGGTTGGTGCGTTTCAGTTCCTTGACTTTCTCAAGGTCCCAAGCGGCGCGGGCGGCGAGGCCACGCAGCGTCTGCAACTGGGCATCGGACAGTCCCGCCTGCCGTCCCACCTCGGTCAACTGCGAGATCTCGTCGGCACGCGGGTGTCCCTTGACCGCGATCACCTTTTCGAAGGCGGCCTTTTCCACCGGGGACAGTTTGCCGCTTTCATAGCGGCAGATGATCGCGTCGTTGTTGAGTCCTTCCTGGAGAGCGACCTTCTCGGCCGCTGCCGTTTCTTCGGCAGTCAGCTTGGCCTCGGCCGCCACCTCGCGCAGCTTGGCCAGCTCCTTCTCCAGCGGATGTCCGAATCGGGCGGTCAACTTGTCGAAGGCACACTTTTCGACGGCGTTCAACTTCCCGCAAGCCTCCAGCTTGCACAGTTCATGCTTGTCCGCCTGAACCCGCTTGGCGGCTGCGAGCGCCGCCTGCGTTTCCTCGGCCGTCAATTCGGCCTGCACGCAAGCCCTTTCGAGTTCGGCCAGCTTCTGGTCGACCGACGCCGCGTCCACGGGCTCGGCCGGACTCGCTGTGCTGCGCAGAATCAAGGGACTGCCCGGCAGCAGAATCAAACCGGCCAGAGCCACCAGCAGCCACGCATACCGGGGCGTGTTTTTCTGAAACGTGTGTGAGTCTCTCATGATCGTCTCCAATCGTCTTCGAGTGATTTCGGCCGGACGCACGCCCGGCGCTAGGCAGTTTGTCTTGCTCCGCTTCCAGGGCGTCCAGGGCCTGACGAAGCTGCTGCGTTTCGGCAGGCGTGATTCCCCGCTGCTCGATCAAGTGCAGCATCAGCGGCAGGGTTTCGCCGCCGAATAACCGCGTCGTCAAGTCGTCGACCGTCTCGCGAATCACCTGGGTCGCATCGACCTTCGGCTGGTAGACCTTGGTTCGCCCGGAACGCCGCGCCCGCACATACCCCTTGGTTTCCAACCGCCGCAGGTAGGTCTGGACAGCGGCATAGTCCACCCGCCGGTCCTCCGGGAACCATTGGAAGACCTGACCGACGGTGGCTTCGCCCAGCTCCCAGACGGCGCGGGCCACTTCGATTTCGCCTTTGGACAACGGCGGACGCGGTGACATGCTGGCTCCCCTTGTTTTTTTGAGTACACTTGTACGCATAATATACGTACAGTTGTACTGGTGTCAAGCGCGGCCGCAACGTTTTTTCCGCGGGCTGTTGAAAACCCTGGCACCACCCCGTCGTTGCGTACCAAGATGCGAACGGCTGGCGTAAGCCCGCCGGTCTTGCCACATGCCCGCGCATTTGCGCAAGAAGTTTCGCGGTATCACCTTCGGTGAATTACAGGGATCTTCGGATCAGTCGATCCTGACTTCCCTATTCACGTAGTCAACGTGGAGGACATGGTTTCTGAGAAGGCCGGTTCCGAGGAGTGGCAGCTTGCCGTCGTTGGCGATTACTTGGAGCGGGATCAGTTTTCCAAACCAATCGAGATAACAGACGAATGTCTCCAGGGTGACTTTCCTGCCATCGGCCAGGATCGCCTCGGTGTCCACTAGAGATTGGAGTTCGAGTTCTTGGATCAGCCGCAGGGGGAACACCAGATGTCCGTCGAAGGCTGTGTCAATCCACGCCGTCACGCTGGTTCCCTGTGAGTTCGGTGTTCGCCGCACTTCAAGGTCGATCAGGGCGCGGTTGCGATCGTCGACCTTTCCGATCACGACGCAAGCCCTCCAATGTGAAATGCAGCTTCATGGCCGACGCGAATGACAAACGACCTTCGATCCGGATAGGCGTTCTTGGCCGCCATTGCCGCATCGATGAATTCGTCGCCCAGAAAGAACGATTCCGATACCGGCTCGATGGCCACGAACCGGTCGCGGTGCTTTGCTTCAAGTTCCGCTCTCAGGCGAGATTCGTAAATACGTTTGGCCTGCTCTGCAACTGACATGGATTGTCCTTTCACACTTCCTTGGGCACAATGCCTGATGCGTTCCTCACTGGTTCAAGGTATCATTCGGTTGAGTCTAGGGCAAGTTCGGGATCGGCATCGAGATGCCAGACAAAGCCATGCAATGAGTTGGGCCTTCGCAGCCCCGCAAGTGCGGCTACACGACAAGAGCCTCAACGCCATGTACTTCATCTTCGACACCGAAACGTCCGGTCTCCCGTTGAACTGGTCGGCACCGGCCAACGACGTCGATAATTGGCCGCGTCTGGTGCAGATCGGCTGGTTCTGTTGCGATGCCGCCGGGCAAGTGCTGCGGTCGCAACAGTACCTGATCAAGCCGCAAGGCTTCAAGATTTCGCCGCAGGCAGCGCAGCTGCACGGCATCACGACGTCTCGCGCACTTCGCGACGGGGTCGACCTGGTTCCGGTCCTGGAGGAGTTTTCGGCCGACGTCCTGGCATCCAAGGTTGTGGTGGCTCATAACCTGGACTTCGACCAGAAGGTGATGCAGGCCGAGTTGCAGCGGGCCAAGCTGGCGGATGCGTTCGCGCGCAAGAGACGGATCTGCACGATGAAGGAGACTGCCGACTACTGCCGGCTGCCGGGAAAACGCGGCTACAAATGGCCCAGCCTGACAGAGTTGCACCGCCACTTGTTTGGATCGTCCTTCGAGGGCGCCCACGGCGCGCTGGCTGACGCCGAAGCCTGCCTGCGGTGCTTCTTCCGGCTGCGGGAACTGGGCGTGTTCAGCCCGTAGTTGCATACGGAGAGGCGAGCGGCCGGCGTAAGCCCGCCGGTTTTCCACATGCCCGGCATTTGTGCGAGGAGTTCGCAATATCACCTTCGGTGAAATCAGCAGACGGTCGGAAAAGTGGTCGCCGAGACAATGCACCGATGGGCCGCTCGCCGGGATTTCTGCAACGTTTGAATCACTTCTCGATCGGTTTCCCGATGCGCTTCTTCAACTGCGCCCACGTGAGCGTGTTGCCGACGTCGGCTTTGGTCAGCCCGCCGCGGCGGGCTTGGAGGATGCCGTAACGCAAGTCGTCCAGGCCTTCGGTCTGGTGCGCATCGGTGCTGATCGCGACCAGGATGCCGTGGCTCTTCGCCGCCGCGCAGGCCACGTCGTCCAAGTCCAGCCGCATCGGATTCGCGTTTAACTCCAGCAGCTTGCCGTGCCGCCGGGCGGCGGCAAAGACGGCGTCCATGTCGACTTCGTACGCTTCGCGCCGATTCAGCAAACGGCCCGTCGGATGCGCGATACAGCAGACATGGGGGTTCTCCAACGCCTCGACGATCCGTTTCGTAATCTGTTCGCGAGGCTGCTTCTGGCCGTAGTGGATGCTGGCGACGACCCAATCCGCTTGGGCCAGCACGTCGTCCGGAAGATCGAGTCCGCCCTTTTCCAGAATGTCGCACTCGATGCCCTTGAGAAGCGTGAATCCGTGGCCCAGTTTGTCGTTCAACCGGTCGATCTGCTCCCACTGGGCCAGCAGCCGTTTCGGGTCCAGCCCGTGGGCCATGGTCACGCGTTGCGAATGATCGGTGATCGCCAGATACTTCAAGCCGCGCTGTTGGGCGGCCTCGGCCATCTCTTCCAACGTGTCGCGGCCGTCGGTTTCCAGCGTGTGGGCGTGCAAGTCGCCGCGGATGTCTTCCCGCCGGACCAATTCGGGCAGCGCGCCCGCCTGGGCCCAGTCGAACTCGCGCCGCGCCTCGCGCAACTCGGGCGGAAAGCACGGCAACTCCAGCGCGCCGTACACGTCCTCCTCGGCCGCCCCAGCGAGGTACGTCTCCTGCTCGCCGTCGACGCGGAACACGCCGTACTCGTTGATCTTCAGGCCGCGCTGTTTCGCCAGGCCGCGCAGGACGACGTTGTGAGCTTTCGAGCCGGTGAAATACTGCAGCGCCGCGCCGAACGACTCGCGCGGCACGATTCGCAAGTCGACCTGAAACCCGCCGCTCAGCCGCACCGACATCTTGGTGTCGCCGCGGCCCAGGACGTCGGTGACGCCGGGAAAGCTGCCGAAGCAGTCCATCACTTCCACCGGTTGGGCGGCCACGATCAGGATGTCCAAGTCGCCGACCGTGTCGCGGCCGCGGCGATAGCTGCCGGCCAGCTCCAGCTGTTCGATCCCCGCACAGGCTTGCAGATGCCCGCGCAAGGCCTGGGCGATCTGATCCGCCTCGGCCCAGTACATGCGTTGGCCCGCCGTGGCGGCAATCGCGATCCCGTCCAGGATCGTCTTCTCGGTCTTTGCCCCGAAGCCCTTCAGCTCGCGGACCCGGCCGGCTTCACAGGCTTGCTGCAGTTCGTCCAGCGTCTTGACGCCCAGCTGGTGGAACACGGCGGCCGCTTTCTTCGGGCCGATGCCGGGAACGCGCATGATCGCCAACACGCTTTCGGGGATCTCGGCCAGCAGCTCGTCCAACTGAGGCAGATGTCCCGTGCGGGCCAGCGTGGCCGCTTTTTCCGCCACCGCCTTGCCGACGCCGTCGATCTCCAGCAGCCGCTCCCAGTTATCCGCCACGATGGACGCGACGGATTCGGTCAGATCGCGGATCGCCCGCGCGCCGTTGCGGTAGGCCCGCACGCGGAACGGGTTCTCGTCTTTGAATTCCAGCAGGTCGGCGACCTGTTCCAGCACGGCGGCGATTTCGGCGTTGGTCATGGCTATCCCACGTGCAGTTCGACGACATCCTTGTCGTACAGGACGTAATCGCCCTTGACGGTGGTCCCGTCGTGAACCTGGCTGCCCCAGACGCGGGCATGCTTCAGGTTCTGGGCAAAATCCTTGTGGATCAGCATTGCCACATCCAGCAGCGTTCCGCCGCGCCGGACCGTAAAGGGACGAGTGTAATCGGGTTCCTTGTGCGTCGGCAGCTTGGTGTATACGCGGACGACGTCGAGCGCCCCGTAGATCGCGTTCCGCAAGTCCTCCAGACCAGTGCCGTGGTGGGCGGAGATCAGAAATTCGGGCAGGTCCAGCGGCAAGAATTCATGCAGCATCTGCAGGCGTTCGGCTGCCGCGGGATCGTCGATCTTGTTGGCCACCAGCAACGACCGCGTGTAGGACAATCCCACGTCGTTCTCGTCCAGGTACGACTCCTTGGCCAACCGTGTCTTCGTCGAGTTCAGATGGTCAAGCACGGCCTGGAGGGCGTCAATGCCGTCATCGCTGCCCAAGTCCACCAGCAACAACACCAGGTCGGCGCCGCGGATCAGGCCCTGAGTGACCGGATCGAACACGTCGGCGGTGATCGGTGGCGTGTCGACCAGTTGCACGAACACGTCTTCCCAGGGCATCATCCCGGGAATCGGCTCGCGGGTCGTGAACGGATAAGGGGCCACTTCGGGCATGGCCCGCGTCAGGCTCCGCAGCAACTGGCTCTTGCCGGCGTTCGGTCCGCCGATGATCACGCCGCGGCCGGCGCCTTGCCGCAGCAGCTTGAAGCCGCTGGCTTTCTTCGCTTTCCCTTTGCCGCCCTCCAAGTCCTTCTTGACCTTGCTGATCTTCTGCTTCAACTCGGCGTTCAGCTTGTCCGTGCCCTTGTGCTTGGGCAGTTCGCGGAGCATCAGCTGCAGGCATTCCAGCTCTTCCTCCGGCGAACTCGCCCGGCGGTACGCCTCCTCGGCTTTCAGGTACTGTTGCGTCAGATTGGCCGGCATCGACTTCAGGCTCCCCCGGACAGTGAACTCGGTAAGAGACTGTTATACGCGACCGAGGCGGCAGTGTCACGCCGGGCTGGATGGCGATTGGGCTGGCCCGCATGTTGAGCCGCTCCCCGAACGCGACTGACCCGGGTCTTCGACTCCGCATCGACCGGGCCAAGTTGACGACCAAGGCATTGGCTCAAGGTGTTGGTCGTGAAACAGAATTTCGCACTGCGGCAATGCCTTTCGGAGCCTCGTCACACCAGCGTCGGTAGCCTTGGTGCCCGAGAGTTCCAGCCATTTGAGTTGAAGTGCTCCTTCAAGATGCCGCAATCCCGCGTCCGTGACTTGGGTTCCGCTGACGTCCAGTTCTTTCAGACACGGCAATACATGGATGTGTGCCAAACCAGCATCCGTGAGCCTCGTGTTCTCAAAGGACACGTATCGGAGCCGGCGCAGGTCGTGTAGGTGTTGCACTCCGGAATCCGAAATGTTGGCGCCGTCGAGTAACAGACGTTCCAGTTGATGCAACTGCCCGATAAGTTCCAATTCGATGTCCGTAATCTGACGGGGCTTCGTGCGTTCGCCATCAGTCCCATCGTCATATCTCGTGCTGATGAAGACCACGCGATGAAACGATCGCAGATGACTTGCTCCAACAAGGATTCGCAGCCACACGGGCGCGTCACAACGCAAGTGCATCTCGCATCCCTTGTCGGTCAAGGCCGCAACCACCTGCGATTCCCGTTCGTAATCGCTCGTGAAACTCCGATACCAGGCGAACGCTGCTGACAACAGAACAAGGCCCCCGAGAAGGCCACGTATCGAATATCGCCAGAACCTTCGCCTCCACCACTCGCAAATCGCGGCGATAGAAGCCACTATGCCCAGGGCCGTCATTAGATCCAACACCAAAGCCGTTCCGTGGATGACGTATTCACCCCCGAACTCCCAGCTGGCTTTGTCCAGCCACGATGGCTCGATCGGGCCGATGACCCTGAGTGGGTCGTCAAGGTCGGGTGACCATGCCGAACGGAGCCCGTTGCCTCGCAGTTCCTTGAGGACCGGGTTCTCTGTGCCGGAGGCCGCTGGCGATGTTGACGGTGGATCCAGGCAGCGGTCCACGAATACAAAAGGCCAGCCATGCTCCCGAAAGAGAGGGCTGCCCGTAAAAATGCCATGGTTATTGACCCTTCCGGGCACAACCAGCAGCGTCACTATGGCAAGAGCCGCGCCCGTGATGGACCAAGCCGGAACATGCAAGCGATACCACGGGCGGCGCGGAGATGCCACAGACTCTTGTGAGCCATCGCCAAGTTTCGTTGGTTGCTGGGCGCAGTTCATATGCGAAAGAAAGCCACCAAAATCGCCGGGACCGGCACCTCGCTTCCCCGATGCTATTGCCAAGCCACTTGCCGCATTGTACCCTTTGGCTGCTGGTCCCGGAGCGTCTTCGCTGGGGCATGCGTGACTTGCTCGCGGCCGGACACATCAACGATCGAAGCCGACGATTTGCACGGAGGCGCCGGTGGATTGGGGATTCTGCGTGCCCGTGACCCGGACGGTCAGCGTGTGCGGCCCGGTTGGCAGACCATCGACCACAAGTGTCGCGTAGTTCCATTCGACTTGCGGATGGAAGGTGTCCAACAGTGCCCGTCCGTCGGCGTTCACCGGCAGGGTGCTGCGGCCCATGGCCGCGGGCGGTTGGCCGTCCACCTGGATCTCCGCGATCCCGCCATCCGGGCCGACTTTGTGGACCAGCGCGATGCGCGGACCGGCAAACTCGATCGTCGCCGACGCATCGGCGATGCTGGTGGCGTGGAGACAGCCGCCGCGCGGTCCCGGGCCGGTCCAGCAGGTCCAGCCTGCCGAGTAGTCGATGCCGGCCTCGTGATGGGCTGCGGGTCCGGGACGTTTCGTGGGGAATTTCTCCGAGTCCCACAGAATGTAGGGCCGCTCGTCGCGCCAGCCCAGTTCGACGCACGACAGGAACCACGTGCGTCCCTTGTCGTTATTGCCCTGGACGAACAAGTAATTCCGCCCGTCGCCATCGACGAACACGCCGGGATGACCGGTTTCCGAAGCGTTCCAGTCGCCCGACTGGCCGTTGGGCCACAACGGCTGGCGGAACAGACGGCGCCAGTGGATTCCGTCGCGGCTGGTCGCGCAGCCGATTTGCTGCGGGTCGTTGTTGTAGCCGCCGCCGTAGAACAGGTACAGCGTGTCGCCTCGTTTGATCACGGACGGTGCTTCGATGCAGCGGGTCTCCCACGGTAATTCGGGGCGCAGGACGGGGCCGTCGCCCAATTGCTTCCAGGCGGCGCGGCCGAAGTCGCTGTGCCGGTCCGCAGTCGCCACGACCAGCATCTGTGTCGTCATCGTCGGATCGCGCGTGGCGAACAGCAGGAACAGCCGGCCGTCGTGCTCGAAGGCGTCGCAGTCGATCGCGCGGCCACTGTTCCAATCGCCGGTGGCTTGCAGGATGGGGTTGCTCGGATCGCGCGAGAATGTCAGACCATCGTCGGAGACCGCGTGACAGATCGCGTCGTGGCGGCCGTTGCCGTAGGTGTTATAGAACAGGTGGACCCGGCCGTCCAGGACGATGGCTTTGCCGTTGACCAGGCCGTTCTTCTCGCACTCCTGTTGCGGCAGAATCTCGCCAACCTTCTGCCAGTGTACCAGGTCGCGGCTCTCGGCAATGCCGACGGCCCAGCCCTTGGGCTGGGAAGCGTCGCTGGACGGAGCCATCGAATAGTACAGCAGGTAGCGCCCGCCGAAGTGGATGACGCACGGGTCTTTGGCAAACGGCCGCCCGTGCCGCGTTGCATCGCCGAACAGCATCCGGGGCGGTTCCGCCGCCAACCCCGACAGGCAAATCAGGGCCAGGAATACGCACATCGACACGCCGCCAGTCCGCCAGTTGTTCATGATTGGGTTCCTCGGGAAAAGCGGTCAACTTGCAGTTAGAGGTACATGTTGAACCTTGCGGCTTGACGAAAGTCAAGCGGTGGCGCAGGCGGGGCAGGACCGGGATGGGCTCCTTGGGGATCACGTGCTGCCATGTTGAACGCATCTTGGAAACTCGAAAGCCGAAGCACGAAATCCGGGACAAATCCAAAACTCGAATGCCGAAGGCTCGAAGCAGACGTTCTTGTCTCATGGGGTACACGCGGGTATGCCAGCGGCGATTAAGTCATTTCGAATTTCGGATTTTGGAATTCTCTCGGATTTCGGATTTGAGATTTCGGATTTGGCCCCCTCAGGATTTGGCCGCCGTAGAATCTCGCCCTGTGGACCGTTTACATCGCTTTGTCAGCCGCTATACTCGATGCTCGTTATCCCCATACGTTTCGGACGCGCGCGCCGGCGGGCATGCGGCCACACACCGCACGCCGCGTCCACATTTGCTGACTCACAGGAGGGACACCTATGGCTTCGAATCTGCCGCATTATGTCGCATCCGCCCAGCCGGTACCGCTGGCGAACCGCGTGCCCTGGTACAAGAGTACTGCCCAGACCTATGCCGGAATCATGCTCTGGTTCGTGTTTTGGCAGAGCGTACCAGCCAGTGGAGCACCGGGATCCGGCGGGATTCTCGCCCAGGGTCTGGGGACGGCCCTGCTGGGCGTGATCGTGGCGGCGTTGATTTGTCACTTTGCCAGCTACCTGGCCCCCGGCCTGATGGGCATGAAAACCGGTCTGCCGCTGGCCGTGGTGGGCACGTCGACGTACGGCGTGCAGGGCGGGTTCCTGATGCCCGGCTTCTTCATGGGAGTCCTGCAGTTCGGCTGGTTGGCGGTCAACTCGTATTTCTCCGCGGAACTCTTGGCGGGCTTGGCACTGGACGAAGCCGCGAAGAATTCGCCGTTGCACCTCGGAATCGGCGTCGCCTGGGCCATCGTGGCGGCGTTCGTCGGTCTGAAAGGCATCCAATACGTCGCCAAAGTCGCCACGTATCTGCCGATCATCCCGCTGGTGATCCTATTGATCCTCGCCGGCAAAACGTTGTCGGGAGTGGGGAGTTTCAAACCGGAAATGCTGGCCGACGGAAGCGGTTCGCATGGGCTGAGTTCCCTGGACGTGCTTCTGTTTGCCGTCGCCAATATCGTGGGTTTCTTTGCCACTGCTGGCGCGGCTGGCGTGGACATCGCTTCGAGCAACCGCGACAGCAAGGACGTTCAGTTGGGCGGCTTGGCGGGCGTCGCCGGGGCGACGATTTTCACGGGTTGCTTGGCGCTGCTGATTGTTGCCGGCGCTTATGGTAGTGGGATGATGGCGGGCAAGCCCGTGTCGCTGGACCCGACCAAGCTGATGGACACGATCATGGGGCCCCAATTGACGAAAATCTTCTGGCTCCTGTTGGCCCTCGCCGCTTTCCCCCCGGCTTGCTTCAGTTCGCTGATCGCGGCTAACAGCATGAAGAACACCCTGCCCAAGGTTAATCCGTTCGTCTCGGTGGGCATTGGCACGGCCGCGTCGATCGCGTTGGTCCTGTCCGGCCAGGCCGGCAACGCGGCTCAGATGTTCGGCATCATCGGCGCGTCGTTCGGTCCCATCTGCGGGGCGATGACCGCCGATTATCTGCTGGCGGGCGGCCAGTGGCCGGGACCGCGTGCGGGATTCAATCCGGCGGGCTGGATCTCCTGGGCGGTGGGCTTTGTGGTCGGAGCCTGGAACGGGCTGTTCGGTCCCCTGATGGACGTTCAGTTCCAGATGCCCTGCCCGCCGGTCGCGGCGATCGTCGTCGGATTCGTGCTGTACTTCGTTCTGGCCAAGGTGGGCCTGACCAGCAAGCAGCTGGAAATGCCGGCGGCTCAACAGTAAAACGGTGCCGACCGTTTTCGGCGAGCGAAAATCAGCCCAAGGTGCGCAGTGCATCTTGGGCTTTTTCGTTCAACGCCCCGCCCAGATCCGGAAGGCCCCCGAGGAGATTGCCTGACGAAAGCCCGGAGTATCTCACACGAATCGAAGGAACATCGATTTGCGCTCCCCAGCGTGTTCGCATCGGCCTTGATCGGATTGCGGCGCCAAACGCTAGCATCGGATCATCGTAACCCGAAGCGTCAGCGAGGGAATCACGCTCTTCCTCGCTGACGCTTCGGGTTACGATGCGCAACGTTCCGATCAAGGGCCGTTCGACACCTATCTTTCCTACATCTCCCAGTCATCTCTCTTTGCCTATTCGCCCGGCTCTTCCGGCTGGGCCCTCGACCCTTCCGCGAGATCGCGGGTCCATCGCGACTCGTGGAGATCCACGTCCCCGCGTGCGAGCCTTGTCAAACGGTGGCGAATGTGCGGCCCACACCTCGCCGGCCGGTTTTGTAGCTGCTGCTGCTGTCAGGATTGGCATGGACGGTTGCCGATAGGAAGGGTAACCTGAAGTGTTTCCATCACTTGATCCTTGGTTGGCACGTTCTCATGAAGCGTACTTTCTTCGCCCGTTACGCTCTGCTGATCATCTGCATTGTCTGCTTCTTGGCCCCCTTTGCGCTGCGTGGGGCGCGCATGTCGATGCAGCGGATGACAAATCGCGTTAAGGATTGGTTGCCGTCCGACTTTGCGGAAACGGCCGATCTGGAGTGGTTCGGCCGGCATTTCATGGGCGAGCAGTTCGTCATCGTCACGTGGCCCGGCTGTTCCGAGGACGATCCGCGGTATCAGAAACTGGTGGACCGCATCCAGCATCAGATTGCTCCGCCCGAGCCCCACGAACACGGTGGGCCGGCGGAGGCTTTGGCGGCATTGGCCCGCAAGCCGTTCGAAGAATTGACGCCTGCCGAGCGGTTGGCGTTGGACCGGCAGCGAGCCGGCGAGTTGGGGGACCAACTCGGCTTGTCCACCGTCGGCGACTACCACGAGAACTGGGGCCAGCGGGGCGAGAAATGGTTGCGCGGCGACCACGACCTGTGGTACTTCATCACGCCCGAAGGCCAGCTGTACCGCTGGACCGGCCGGAGCAACATGCTGAATTGGATGTACCGGACCTTCCAGCAAACCGTACTCGGCCAGACCAAGGCCGAGGGTGACTTGGTAGCCACGTTCGGTCTGCCGCCCACTCCGGAGCAACCCAACGAGTTCCACGCGAATCCGGAAAGCCTGATGGCGCGGCTGTTCAAGTCGATCACCACCGGCCCGGACACCTTGAAGCAATTGTCGCGCAAGGACGGCCCGCTGTGGCCGCGCGGCGTCGACGATGAGTTTGCCGCACAGGAAGCCCATCAGCTGGCGTTGGACCGTTTGACCGGCGCCTTGTTTGGGACGGACGGCAAACAGACCTGCATCATGCTGACGTTCAGCGACGCCGGCAAACGGGATTTGCGGCGAGTGATCGGCCGGCAGTTGATGGGGCGGCCCCTCGGGCGCTTGCGGCAGCTCGCGACCACCGAGTGCGGCGTTTCCGAACAGGACCTGAAGCTGGGCGGACCGCCGGTGGACAACGTGGCGATCGACGAAGAGGGCCAGATTACGCTGGCCCGCTTGATCACGCTTTCCGCCCTCGTCGGCATCGGGCTGTCCTTGCTCCTGGTCCGCAGCGTCCGCGTCACGTGCATCCTGTTCTTCATCGGCGGCTTGAGCGCGCTGAACAGCCTGGCGATCGTCTGGTGGACCGGCGGGACCGTGGACGCGATCATGATGTCGATGCCTTCGCTGGTCTACGTGCTGGCGATCTCCGGCGCGCTGCACCTGGTGAATTACTACCGCGAGACCGTGCAAGAGGAAGGGTTGGTCGGCGGGCCGGGCAGGATGCTCAAGTTGGGCTGGAAAGCGGCGTTCCTGTGCGCCGTCTCCACGTCGTTGGGGCTGATCTCGCTGTACACCAGCACGCTGATCCCGATCCGCAATTTTGGGATCTACTCGGCCATCGGCGTCATCGCGACGTGCGTCCTGTTTTTCACGTTCTTGCCTTCCGCACTGCAACTGTGGCCGCCGCGCGTGCCTGACAACACCAAGGCCAAGACCCGCACCGAGCCGACGAGGTTCGAGAAGGGCGTGGAACATGCTTTTGAAATGCTGGGCGGCTTCATCATCCGCCGGTGGGGCCTGGTGACGCTGGGATGCCTGCTGGTGATTGGAGGCTGTTCGCTGGGCCTGTTCCGTATGCAGACCAGCGTACACTTGATCAAGTTCTTCGATCGGCATGCCAAGATCATCCAGGACTACACGTGGCTCGAGTCGAATCTGGCCAAGCTGGTGCCGATGGAACTGGTGGTCCGCGTGCGTCCCGAGTTGGTTCGGTCGACCAAGCCTGCCGACGAAACCAAGGAAGCGGAGGGAGTGGACGAGGCCGACGTTGCGGCCCTTCGCCGCGAGCGGCTGCAATTGGACTTTTTGGAACGGATGGAAATCGCCTCGCGGATTCAGGACGCGGTGGCCCGGCAGTTGGGCGCGCAAGGGCAGAGCATCGTCGGCCAAGCGCTGTCCGTGCCGTCGTTCGCGCCCGAACTGCCGCCGCCGGGATACCCGACCATGCGGGACCCGGTCCGCTCGGTCATGAACCGCAAGTTGGAGGAGCATCGCGGCGAGTACCTGGCGAGCGATTACCTGCGGATCGACCGCGGGCCCGATCCGAAGACCGGCGGGCAGGACCGCGAGGGAGCCCGGCAAGAGAATCCGAACCTCGGCAGCGAATTGTGGCGGATCAGTCTGCGCGTCGGCGCGCTGCGGGACATCGATTACGGCGCGTTCGTCGGCGAATTGAAACGGGTTGTCGAGCCGCTGATGACGGCGTACCGATTCCGCGAAGAGGTCTTGCGCGAATTGGACGCCCACAGCGACGGCAAGGGCTTTGTCAAGACACGCGTGGCGTTTTTGGGACTCAGCGATCCGGCGGAGGGGCAGGCCAAGCCGGCACAAGCAAAAGCGGACAGTGCCGCCAAACAGGCTGGGGAACCGGCCGTTGCGGCGGGCAAGCCCGCCGCGGAAGACTTGGCCGCTGAACTGGATCACAAGTACCAGGGACCGGGGCCGATCGACCAGACGCAGCTGTTCTCCCAGACGCTCAAGGACTTGATGACCTGCGCCGGCGTGTATGCCAAGGCCGGCTGCTGGCACAATCCCGACAAATTGCCCACCGAACCCGGTTTCTACGCGTCGGACGCCTGGGCCAATCTGTTGGGCCAGAAGTTTGACTGCGTCGTGCTGGTCCGCGACAATCCGGCCTACGACGTCGAGTTCATCAAGCAGCACGCGCGGATCTTCATCGACGCCCGGCAGCACGGGTTCGATCCGGCCTCGCCCCAGGCGCAAACGGCGGTCGAGCGCAGCGATCCGATCCACGTGGTCTACACGGGCGTCGTGCCGTTGGTCTACAAGGCGCAACGCTCGTTGCTGGACAGCCTGATCCAGAGCACGTTCTGGTCGTTTGTCACAATCACGCCCTTGATGATGTTTCTGGCGCGGAACATCATCGCGGGCATCGTGGTGATGCTGCCCAACGTGCTGCCGGTGGTGGTCATCTTCGGCAGCATGGGCTTGCTGGGCATCGACGTGGACGTCGGCTCGATGATGACGGCCAGCATCGCATTGGGTGTAGCCGTCGACGATACGATCCACTACCTGACGTGGTACCGCGACGATTACGAACGGCTGGGTGACCGCAACCAGGCGATCCTTGCCGCCTATCGGCGCTGCGCGCTGCCGACCATGCAAGCCGCGGCGATCAGCGGCTTGGGGCTGTCCGTCTTCGCCCTCAGCACGTTCACGCCGACGCAGCGGTTCGGCTATTTGATGCTGACCATCCTGTTCGCCGGCTTGGTGGCCGAGTTGATCATGTTGCCCGCGCTGCTGGCCGGTCCGCTGGGCCGGTTCTGCAACCCCCGCCCGTCTCGTAAAGCCAAGGCGAAGTTGGCCGGGATTCCGGCCACGGAGCCAAGTTCCGCCGACAAACCGCCGACGGATGCCCCAGCCCAAGCACCCGCTAACGACGGATTCGCTCAGCCGCACATCACGGGCGACGCGCGCCCGGCACGCCAGGGCGCCCTGCGGAGGCACGACCGCGGACACGACACCCGCGGGCGGTAACGCGGCGGAATTTTGGAGTGCGGCGACTTGTCGCCGCTTTCTTTTTTTCGAACCGGACGAACGATGAACACAGACTCGCCCGACAGCCGCCTCAATCCATACACCGCTTCCTCCGAAATCGCGCCGCCGGCGCGCATCGGCCGGCGCTTTCCCGGCCCCTGGTGCCGGGCGATCGTGGCCCTGGCCTTGATCGCCCTGCTCCTGTTCCACAACCGGGTCCTGGGAGCGGGCATGGATCAGGCGAACCTGAACGTGACCATGTTCGTGTTGGGATTGGTCGCCGCCATCGCGCTCGTCGTCTGGTTCCTCGGCTTCAGCGCCTACCCGCGAGAACTTCGCGCGGGCGCCGCGGGCGCTCTGGTCCTCGTGGGGGCCGCGGCGATCGCCTCCGTGCGCATCGAACAGGTCAGCGGCGATCTGGTGCCACGACTCGCGTTCCGCTGGCAGCCCCATGCCGACCAACGGCTGGCCAAGCCGATAGCCGGCACCGCGGCTGTGGATCTGCAAACGACCACGCCCGATGATTTTCCCCAGTTTCTGGGCCCGCGGCGCGACGCCCGGCTGACCGGCCTGCGGTTAAACCGCGACTGGCAAGCCAACCCGCCGCAACTGGTTTGGCGCCGTGAGATCGGCGCCGGCTGGTCGACGCTGACCGCCGTCAATGGCTTCGCGGTGACGCTTGAACAGCGTGGCGGCGACGAGTTGGTAACGTGTTACGAGGTGGCGACCGGCCAGCCGTGCTGGTTCCACGCCACCCCCGCCCGGCATCAGTCGGTGATGGGGGGAATCGGCCCGCGTTCCACGCCGACGATCGATCAGGGCCGCGTGTACGCCCTGGGCGCCACGGGGATCTTGCGGTGTTTGGATGGCGCCACCGGCCAGCCGGTCTGGACCGAAGATCTGCTCGCCCGGATCGGCGTCACCGCGGAGGAAGACCTGAACGCCATCGCCTGGGGACGCTCCGGTTCGCCGTTGATCGTCGACCACTTGGTCGTCGTGCCGCTGGGCGGACGGATCAAGCCGCCCTGGATCTCGCTGGCCGCCTTTGACAAAGTGACCGGCCGTCTGGCCTGGACCGGCGGCGATTGCCAGGCCAGCTACAGTTCGCCCGTCTTGACCACGCTGGCCGGGCGACGGCAGATTGTGATTGTCAATCAGGATTACGTCAGCGGCCATGATCCGGCGACCGGCCAGGAACTCTGGAAGCATTCGTGGCCGGGATCGAGCAGCACGAACTCCAACGTGTCCCAAGCGGTTCCCGTGTCGGACGATCGCGTGCTGTTGTCCAAGGGTTACGGGGTTGGCGCCAAGTTGCTGCAGATTTCGCTGACGGATAACGACCAATGGGAGGTGTCCGAAGTCTGGTCGAACAGCCGGGTCCTCAACACCAAGTTCTGCAACGTCGTGCGGTACGGCGAACACGTTTACGGGCTGTCGGACGGGATTTTGGAGTGCGTCGAACTGGCCAGCGGACGGCGGGTGTGGAAAGCCGGCCGCTACGGGCAAGGGCAGGTACTGGGCGTCGAGGATCTGCTGCTGGTCCAGGCCGAATCGGGTGAGGTCGTGCTGGTCGAAGCCACGCCGTCCGGCCATCGGGAACTGGGCCGGTTCGCCGCCTTGGACGGCAAGACCTGGAACAACCCCAGCCTGTACGGCCGCTATCTGCTGGTCCGCAACGCCGAGCAAGCGGCTTGTTATGAATTGGGGCTAGAGTGAGGGCTCAGACGTACAGAATTAAATTTTGGCCGATGGAAAGCTTCGCCATGTGCATCGACGTTGCTCGGCCAAAATTGAATGCTGTACGTCTGAGCCCGGATTGAACGCAGAACATACGCGAATGAGAACAACCATGTCATCATCCCCAGAAGACGCGGGCCGCGACGCCGACTCGAACGAAACAACGAGGGAAAAACCCTACTGCAACATCGTGATGAAAGGCGGGATCACCAGCGGCGTGGTGTATCCGCGCGCCGTGGCGGAACTGGCGGAAATGTACCGCCTGAAGAACATCGGCGGGACGAGCGCCGGAGCGATCGCAGCCGGCATGGCCGCCGCGGCCGAGTTCGGCCGCGCCAGCGGCGGGTTCCCGCGGATGCTGGACCACGCCAGCCAAGCCAACCGGATCCTGTTTTCCCTCTTCCAGCCGGCACCGTGCCTGAGCCCCTTGTACCGGGCGCTGTTGGCTGCGCTGGGCGAGAAACCGTGGTGCCTGAAACTGGCCGCGGTCCTGACTCGGCTCGTTTGCGGCTATTGGATGGCATCGCTCGCCGGCATAGCGGGCGTCTCCGCCGCGGCGCTGGCCGCGTGCTGGCTGGTGACTGGCCACGTTGTCTGGAACGTATGCTGGGCCGCCCCGGCCGGTGTCGTGCTGGCTCTGATCTGGCGGCTCCACCGCGCCGTCGTGCATGACCTGCCGCAGCAATTCTTCGGCATCTGTCCCGGCGTGACTCAGCCGGGCAACCGCCGTCATGCGGCTCTGACCGACTGGCTGGCCGACGCCCTGGACGCGATCGCGGGCGTCCGTCAGATCGCCGGACGCGACCCGGACCGGCCGTTGACGTTTGGCGATCTGCACGGCGGGGATCCGGACGACCCCGCCATCCGTTTGCTGGTGATGACGACGAACCTGACCGAAGGCCGCCCGTACCGCGTGCCTTTCGAGGACCGCAAATTCCTGTTCCGGCCGGACGAATTCCGGAGATTATTCCCGGCGCGGATCGTAGACTGGATAGTCAAGACGTCGCGCGAGTTTGACGGGGACCCGAATTATCGGTACCTGCCTGTGACCGCGGATCTGCCCGTGATCGTCGCGGTGCGAATGAGCCTCAGCTTTCCGATCCTGCTGGCCGCCGTGCCGCTGCACGCCCGCGATTTCCTACAGCCGGAGAAGAGCGAAAAGCAACGGCCGCGTCCCCAGTGGTTCTCCGACGGCGGGATCAGCAGCAACTTCCCCATTCATTTCTTCGACGCCATCTGGCCGTGCTGCCCGACGTTTGGCGTCAAGCTGGATGCCTTTGATCCGCAGATCCATCAGGACCAGCGGATCGCCTTGCCTGTCAAGGCCCGCCGCGGCCTGCTGTTGCCATTCCGCCGCGTCGAGTCGCTCGGCCAGTTCCTGAGTGCGATGCTGGACGCGATGCAGGAATGGCGCGAGAACCTGCAATCGATCCTGCCCGGCTATCGGGAACGGATTGTGCATGTGAGGCTGGCACCGCACGAAGGCGGATTGAACCTGAACATGCCGCCGGAAATCATCGCCCAACTGTCCGAGTACGGCCAGCAAGCCGGCCGGAGGCTGCGTCAGGACTTCGATTGGGACGCCCATCGCTGGCGGCGCTACTTGGTGGCGGTAGCCCGGCTGGACGAAATGCTGGACGACCTGCGCGAGTCGTACACCGAGTCGGCGCCCGGCGACGAGCCGCTGAAGGACTTCTTGGACCGGTACCGCGCCGCCCCGGCCGAATACAAACAGACGGACCACTGGAACGCCGCCGCCGAACAAGACCTCGAGGATTTGATGCGTTGCCACGAACTGTGGTTGTCCCGCAAACGCTTGCAGGAAGGAAAAATCCCCAAGCCGTCGGCCGAACTGCGAATGACGCCGCGGGTCTGATGGGGTAGGTGGGTTCAACCTGTTCGAATCGCCGTTAATCGATTGCGACCGGGTGATTTGCGGTCCCGGCGGGGCGACAGCGGGTGGCCTTACGCAAGGCCCATCCGTCCATAGAGTGCCACCACGCTGAAATTCAGTCTTCGTCATACAGGGCCACTCTGCTCCCGCAGCTCCTTGGGCCGTCACGGCTGCTGGCCGCGTGTGTCTTTACTCCCGCCGAGCAAATTGTTGCACGCGGCGTTACACCGTTCCACATAGTCGGCATGAGTCCCAGCTTGGCGTGTTCAGTTTGTGCCGGTCAAGGCCAATTGACCTGATCCCGTTTCTATTCCGCGTTTGGGGCTGGGCAAGGCTTGTTTCCGTTGGGACTGGATGGTCGAACCGAGGTTGATTTGTTCCCATTTGCCCAACGCTGGTCTTTTGATCGTTTGTCGCGCCGCGCGGATGTTGCTGATGTTCCCCTTCTTCCGCCCCTTGTAGACGCCGCGTTTCATCCTACACTGCGAACTTGGAGGGTTCTTTTTTGCTAGTAATAGGCTCGCATCTCCTCCCAGACTATACCGAACCGAAGTCTTTAGGGCAGGCATGACCACCATCATCCAATTCACCGAGTTCTTCGCACGTTACCAGCAGTTTGGCAGTCGTGACGACCAGGAAGCGTTGGCTGGCCTGTCTGCCTTCTTTGACCGAGTTCGCTCCGAATGGCCGCGCCGGATGGAGGCGATTCACCAGGAAGAGTTCTTGCAGGCCCCAAGTTTCAATGTGTTCCGCGTCCTGCACCTTGAACGCAAAGAAACCTTGCTTCACACGCCGATGCTCGGCCACCTGCTCGACCCCACGGCCTCGCACAGGCAGGGTTTGGTGTTCTTGCGTACGTTCCTGGACGTGCTGCGCGAATGTCATGCCGCCGATCTGCCAGACTCAGACG
Organism: uncultured Pirellulaceae bacterium; assembly: GCA_964645045.1. Lineage (GTDB taxonomy): Bacteria > Planctomycetota > Planctomycetia > Pirellulales > Pirellulaceae > Anammoximicrobium. Next base: position 27,738 of record CAZXYZ010000128.1, read on the forward strand.
CGGGGCGGTGGACGGTTAGGACCGAATTTGACATTGGCCTCCACGGTCGGCTCGACCTGCTGATCGAGAACGCGCCCAAGAAGTGCGTCATTGTCATCGAAAACAAGGTTGATGCGCACGACTACGGACACCAGCTACGCTGCTACCAGACGTGGATGGCTGAGCATCGAGCCAATTGGTCACGGCTGCTCGTTTACCTGACGCCCGATGGCCGCTGCCCACATACGAAGAGCGAGTGCGTATGCCTGTCATACGGCGATGACGTGCTTGGGTTCTTGAAGCAGGCGTTGTTGGAAATAACCGCCCCGCCGGTCAAAGAGACCGTTCGACAGTACGTGGCCCTTATCGAAAGTTGGCTGGAGGAGTTCGATGACCAATAACGCGGAAGATGCGCTGCTTGACTTCCTCAGGAGCGACGAGAACCTGCGGTTCGTTCTCGACATTCTGAAACGCGGTAAGCGAATCCGACGAGTTCTTATCCGCGATTTCTGGACTGAACTGGATCAGTATCTTCGGGGCCGTGCGCTCAAGTGTCCGTCATCACCGTTGAACACGCTGAAGTCTGAGCCTGAATTGATTGATGGGCAGTTGGACAAGTGCGATGCGGGCCTGTATTACTGGAACGAGGCCGACGAACACGCGAAGCAGCTTGTTAACTTCTCCATTTTTCACGAACGGGAAGGCGAGACCGTTCTCCTGTTCTACGGCCTAGTGTGGGAGAATATGGTCGAGCGGGACTCGCCGCTGATGAAATTGAAACCCGTCAAGACGCTCCGCGAGCAACTGCAATCGGCGGGATTCAAGAAGAGCGAGTGGTGCCTGGGCTACAAGATTCCGTGGGAGTACGAGACGATTGACCATTTGCTTGCCACTGTCGCCACAGGCCGCGATTCGTTGTTCGGGGAGATCGGGGATGTCTTCCTGCCATTTGTTCGGGATACGGCGGAAATGGTCAAGGAAGTCAATAAGGCGGTGGCTGCGGCGAGTAAATGGTGATAGGTGACGCCGCGCAGGCAGAGTGTGGCAAGGCGTTTCCTCAAGGATTAGTTTGGAACCGTATGGCCGCGAAACAACTCAGCGATGTTGATTTTCGCAACAACCTCACAGGAACCCGTCGAGTAGAGGCTGTGCGTGTCCAGAAGAATCTTCACGGCACGTACTCCGCAAAATCCTTCAGGTGGTGGTCGTGGTCGGAAACGATGGTGAGCATCCCTTTTCCAAGCCCTGGAACACGAGGCTTGCGCTGCTGCGGCGATTCGCTCACCCACTTCGCCAAGACAGCCTCGCCCAACTCGGGCGGCTGGGGAAACACGTGAGAACCACAGGCCGGCAATAGCAGCAAACGGTGATTGGAACCGCACTGCGTCAACTATGGGAATTAACGTTCTTCGCCCCCAACCCGGCCCTGTGCCGGTTGGGAGAAATGAGCTTTGGAGGCCGTCCCATGAGAACCGTTGCGTGTGTCTGCATTTTTCTCTTGCCCGCGAGCCTTGCCGTCGGACAGGAGGAACCGTCCCGTCGGCCCCTTGACCCGCCCCAACTCGACGGCTCCAACGTGCTGCCCAACGCGAGCTTCGAACTCGACGCCGACGCGGACTCCCAACCTGACTCGTGGCGCAGCGGCGACTGGCGCACCGGCAGCAAGGTCGCCTGGGAGAGGGAAGCCGCGCACAGCGGCAAGGCCAGCGCCCGCATCGACTGCGCGACCGGCGAGCAGCGCGGGTCGTTCTCGTTCCGTCCTGTGGTCGGGCCAGGGCCGTGGGTCTTCGAGGCCTGGTATCGCACCGAGCGCATGCAGGCCGAACCGAAGAAAGGCCCGGTCGCGCGCCTCATCGCGGTCGACGACCAGGGAACGCAGGGCGGGGTGTTCCACGCTTACGGGGAACCCACGGACGGGCAATGGCAAAAGGTCGCGTTGTCGTTCGTGCTACCCCCCGGCGCCAAGTACATCAATCTCGATCTGTTCAACTTCTTCGCCCAGGGAGTCGTGTGGTGGGACGACGCGTCGCTCCGCTTCGACGCGGCCGAGGTACAGCGCCGCGAGGAGCAGCGCCGAGTCGACGCGGAGCGTGCCAAACAGGCCGCTGCCATGATCGGCGACGTCGCCGCGGCTGTCGAGATGTTGCCCGAAACGTCAGCCGAGCAGAAGCTCAAGAAAGCTGTACTCAAGTGGGCGATCGAAGACGCGCGGGCATCGCTCGATGCCGGGCTCGGCACCTCGGCCAGGGATGTGCTCGTTGATGTCCAAGCCCATCTGGCCAAGGGTATCGGCCGCCGCGTTGTGCCATCGAAAGAACTCCTGCCGCCGGTGACCGACTTCGACAACAACCCCTACGCCCAGGGCGTGCTCGGGCGCGCACGTTCCGTGCTCAACTCTAAAACGCTTTACCGGAAAGGCGACGAGGGCTACCGCCAGATCGACAACGCCTGGACGTTTAGCAGCCTGGGCAACAACGTCTACGCCGGCGCCTGGGCCTTGTGCTGCCCCGAGAGCCCGCACGCCGCCAATCCCGGTCTACTAGTCCCCGTGCTGCGGCTGATGCAAGCCATCTTCCAGAACCACCGCGAGGGCGACTTCAACCCCGGACGCCAGGCGATCTACGGCTACGACCCCAACATCAATCGCTTCTGCTTCGTCCCCACGTTCGAAGCTTACCTGCTGCTGAACGCCACCTATCCCGACCTCGTGCTGCCCAGCAAGCGGGCTGAATGGACTGCCGCGGCGCAGGTCGCCACCGAGTTCCAGATCAAGAGCTACGGCGAGCGGGCCACGAACGAACCGCCCGAATGCTACTACGCCAACATGGACGTCCATTACATGCTGATGCTCGAGCTGGCCTCGCGGATGTTCAACTCACCCCGCTACCATGAACAGGCCGAGCGATTCTGCAAGCTCACCGCGGACGTGCTCTATCCCGACGGTGCATTTTCCTACATCGGCTTCCAAAACGAGTGTTTCGTCTACCATCAGATCAATGTCGCACACCTGGCCCGCTACTGGCAGCTCACCGGCAGCGAATTGGCCAGGGACACGGTCATCAAGAGCCGGCCCTACTATCCCTACAACGTCGAGTCTGGCGGCGTGCCCGAGTACTACACCGACTGCTTCTGGAAACATTACTGGGGCGGCGCATCGCCGCTGGGCCCGGAGATCGTCGCCGGCCTGACCGGTTGCCCGCAGAACCGCCGAATTGCCAAGGACGAACTCCGCTGGGAGCAACCCGATAGCTACTACGCCATCTACGCGGCCACGCTTTACCGGCCGGAGATCAAGGACCAGCCGCTGCCGGACAACTTCCTGATCTACGACCGCAACATCGAAGGCCCGCGCGGCCGTTTCGGACGCTGGAGCTTTGCCGGCACCACGCGCCGGTTCGGTGAAGGCCAGCAGGGCAAGGACACTTTCGTCGGCGGCATGGTCGTGGACGAACCGACGCGCCGCTACCCCTTGAACGCCGCACTCCAAGTTGTCACCAATCAATTCCGTTTGGAGCCTCCCCAGCCCGACGAAGGCAACTGCAAACGCTGGCGCGAGTGCCGCTACCTCTCGCAAGACGAACGCAACGCAGTCACGGTGGCCGAGGACTTTGCCGCGATCACCACACACTACCGCATCCAAAACGTGGCCTGGGGCGGCAAGTCGACGCTGACCGACTGGGCCGGCAATCAGCAGTGGATTCTCACGCCGGGCCGGCTCGTCGGCGTGCTCGAAATCGAGCCCCTGTCGGACCAGAAAGCCTACTCGATCCACGGCCGCATCCGCTTCGGACTCGAGCGGCCGATCGAGCGCCAGGACGCCGCATGTTTCAAGTACGGCGCGCTGGTTTGCCGCCTCCACGAACACAACTACGCGGATGTGATCACGGAGAAGTCCGAGACGTTCTACCTCGACAAGCCCGACAAGTTCCGCAGCCTGGAGATCGTGCTGCGCGACAAGGCCAGCATCGAGACCAAGGAGCAGAAACCGCTAACCTATGCGAAGGGCATCCCGCAGTTCTTCACGGTCGAAGTGCTGCCGGATTGGTGCATGCCGGCGAGCAGCGTGCGACGGATTGCAACGCCCGAGGGGCTACGCGGTCTGGAAGTGTGCGCCGACGGCCAACGGCTGCTGCTCGTGCATAACCCCACCGACGCCACCATCGCGTTCGAGAGTACACTGCCGTGGGCCGCGGGTGCGTTGTCGCTGCACACCAGCGGCAGCCACGCCTCGACGCGCACGCCGTTCAATGCCACCGACGGCAGAGTCAAACTCGACTGGGGCCGGCACGGGAATCGCCCGCGGTTTCGGTAGGGGGCACGCCATCAGT